>DASPTQ010000282.1:0-53708 GCA_035623335.1 Terriglobales bacterium | reverse complement strand
AGGAGCAATGCCGCTTTGCTTTTCGCAGTGTCCGAAAAGTTTGGCACGATGCACGTCCCAAGCCGCCAAATAGGTCCATGCGCCCTCTCGGAAATACTCGTGTTCGACGCGCATGGGTCGGCCGGCAGCGCTGGGCAAGGTGGGTTGCTTACGGCGTCGCGCTTGTACGCTGGTTTTCTCATCAGCAGGGTCGAAAATCACGTCCCCATTATGCTGGATTAGCCAGCTGAACGGGTTGACTGGTCGCCGTTTCGACCCGGTAACCGAGCCTGCGTAGTTCGCGGACCATTCTGTCAGTGCGTCTTCGTCTCGATATTGCGGTCACCACCGGACCTCGTTCCTCATAAAGCACTTGCCGGTGCAAAAGGATCCAAATTAACCGACAAAGCCGATGGGCAATCGCACAGATGGCTTGATTATGTCCCATACGCGGAACTAGCCGGCGATACACGATCTGGAAGATGCATCCTTTCATCTTCACCGCGGCGTTGGCCGCTTGATTCAGAAGCCGCCGCATCTGCCGGTTACCCTTCGGCGAGCGGTGGCTATGATTCACTTCTGCGCTCTCGTCGTCACCGGGGCATATTCCCACCCACGAAGACAGCTCTTTGGCGGAAGGAAAGGTGGCGGCGGTAGGACCGACCTCGGCAATGATCTGCTGCGCCGAATCCGGTCCCAGGCCCGGTACCACTGCCAGCCGCTTCACCGCCTCCTCGTGCGGGCGAAGCAAATTCGCGATCTCCTGGTCCAGTTGGCCAATCTGCCGCTCGACAAATTCCACTTCCTCCAGCGCCATCTTGAGCACCCGTCGGTAGACGGGGTTTAGCTCGGTGCAGGCGCCCAATGCGTCGCACAACTGCGCCGAGGTGGCCCGCAAGCGTTTATCCGCCATAGCGGCCAGAACTACGGGATCGGTTTCCCCATTGGCTATCGCGTGCATCATACGCCGCGCACTGACCCCCAGAAGATCGGAAACGAAACTGGACAACTTGATTTGGGCCTCTTCCAGCAGAGCCTCCAGTTGGTTCTGCATCCGCACTCGCAGACGCCTCAGCTGAAGCTTGCGGCGCGTCACCGTGCGCCACAGTCGCTGTTTCGGATCGGGCACGAAGCTCAGCACCAGTTCCTGCGCTACCAGCCGTTTCACCAGTCGTTCCGCGTCCGGAAAATCTTTCTTTCGCCCCCGCCGCCCGCGATTGGAATGCGCCTGTGCCAGATGCAGCTTTCCCGACATCAGTCCTGCCCCTTCTCGTTTCTGGCAGCTCGGCCTCCAGTAGCGTTCCAGCGCTCCCCAAACCGGCTGCCAATATTGCGCAGTTGATTCCATCACCACTTCCTCTACTTCCCGTTCCCGCAGCCATTGGGACAGCAATAGCAGATGCTCGGGGTTGCTACCAAACTTACGCCGTTCAAACTCGTACTCGCCTTCGACTTCCACGTCGGCTACTACTACCGCTAACATCTTTTTATGTACATCGATTCCCGCTATCCTGTAACACATAGGCTCCTCCTGGCGGGAGCGGAGAGCATGCCAAAAGTTACCTTATGCAGGGTCACAGGCTATCGCCGCTCCCACTGGGAGAGAGACAATGCCCATTCATTCGCTCAACCACGCAAGCTCCAGGCCAGACAGAGATGCAGCTTTGACTTCTCCAATGCGACGTCGGCCTTGCCGCTCCGAACCTCTCCCATTCTGCACAACCCCGAGTGATTTTCATCAAGTTTCGCGGGCCGCAGGCCCTAAAAGACAGAGATGTACATTAACCTTGACCACATCGCTTAAGGAAGCGCCGTCGGCCGCAAGGATGGCGGCGATGTTATCGATGGTCTGTTCCGTCTGCTTTTCAATGCTGTCGCCGACCAGCTCTCCGGTCGCCGGGTCGATGGGACCCGTTCCAGTCACGAAGACGAAATCCCCGGCTCTCCAGCCCTGGGAGTAGGCTCCGCGCGGGGGCGCGCCACGCTCGGTCTGAATTACATGTTTGGCCATCTTGTCTTCTCCTCGGCCTTCTGCCTGGCTGTGATGTCGCGACGAGTTCGATCAGGGGAAGGGATTCGCTCGTTAACGATAGGATACTGACATTGCGCATCCGGTTACGGCGACACGCCGGCTCGTTCCGGCAGCAAGATCTTCTCAAGGTCCTCGAGCGGGATTGGGCCCTCATCGAGCGCTCGATCGTGGAACTCCTTTAGGTTGAAGCTCGGCCCCTTGGCAGCTTCATACTTTTTTCGTAGCCGCCACCAGTCCCGATTTCCGACAAAATACGTCGGCAGTTGGGTTGAACTCAGCTTGGCACGCTGCAGTTTCCCTTCGGCCTCCGACTGGGTCTGAAACGCCTGCTTCTCCATGAGCTCGAGCGCGTCCTGGTCGGTCATGTTCATGGTTTGCATGCGGACATCGAGAACGGCATTGGCGATTGCCCGCAGCCACACTTTTAGATAGCTGATTCGATAGCGAGGATCGCCGTCGGCGAATCCCTGGTACATCATCACCTGGGCTGCGTACTCGGCCCACCCTTCCACGTAGGGCCCATTACCATACAAGGCGCGCACCAGTCGCCGCGTGACCGGTTGCACCTGGTTCGCGTGTTCGAACTGCACATAGTGACCCGGCAGGGCCTCGTGGATCGTCAACCACTGCAGCACCCAGTTGTTGTACTCGCGCAGCTTCGACTCCGCGACCGCCTCCGGTGTGCCCGGCGGGATGGGAGTTACCCAGTACTGCGCTTCGGCATCGGGATCGAGAGGAGGTGCGGCGTGGAACCCGGCGACCGAATAAATGCCGCGCATGAACGGCGGTGTAGGAATGACTTTCAGGTTCCCGAGCGAGCCCAGGCTCACGATTTTCTTGTCGCGGACGAATTGTGCGATCGTGGCGACGTCCTTCTTCACGACGTCCATCAGCTCAGGGGGCGTGGGATGTTGATCGGCGATTTTCTGGAGTACCTCGCCGATAATCTGGTTCTCGCGATCGCGCCCCTTCAAATCAGCATGATTGCCGTGACCGGGATACATTTGTTGGTGCAGGGGCAGGGCGAGTTTCAACATTTCCGCGCGAACGTTGTGAAGCTGTTGTTCGGCATCGGCAAGCACCTGCTCTGGCGTGACCGCCGTTTCCATCACCAGGCGGAATTTCTGCGCATAGAGTTCCTTGCCCAGCCGCCACGTGCGGGTCGTGGGCTGCTTCGCCAAGTCGTTCTCCAGCCATGCAGAGAAATCTTGCAAGGCTTTCACCGCTGGCGGTGCCACCTTCTCAAAACGCGCTATTAGGTCGCCGGCCGGGATCTCCTTCGCGATGGCGCTCTCAATCAGGTCCACATTGCCGCGGTTCTCCTCGACCGCTACCTTGATGAAGATAGGATCCGCATCAACCAGTTGTTCTTTCGCCTGATCGAGGAAGCGGGGAATTTGGGAGATGCGCGACAGAATGTGTCCCAGCCGCACGTCCTTGGGGGCGTACTGGTCGGTGAGCGGCTGAAACAGGGCGCCGCCGAGCAGTTCGACGTAAATCGTGGGATTGTGCTTGTAGTTCTGGATTTGGTCGAGCTCGAGCAAGTTGAGATCGATCTGGTCCTTAATCAGCCGCAGATCCGTGGCCTCTTCCATCCCGAGTGACGTCTGCGGAAACCGCCCGCGCCAGTCCTCATAAAAGCGGCGGAGTGTGGCCATCCCGTCCGGACTTACGTCGTCGAGTTCGGCATCGAGTTCGATGATTTTTCCCGTCTGCGGATCCTTGTGCTTGTGATAGCCGGCCTGGGAAGCTGTGGCCGGCGACAGAGCCAGGGATTCGTGAACGAACTGCTCCGCGAGTTTGAGGAATGTCGATTCGCCGGCATTCGGGGATGTTTGCCCCATGAGAACGGTTGTAAGCAGCAGAGAGGGAACTACGCGCAGCAAATCCAGGGGGCCCTCCGAGAACAACCCGCCAGTATACAGATCGCGGCTCAAACGCTGCCAGTC
This sequence comes from Terriglobales bacterium, assembly GCA_035623335.1. GTDB lineage: Bacteria > Acidobacteriota > Terriglobia > Terriglobales > Acidobacteriaceae > JAFAGX01. Next base: position 49,748 of record DASPTQ010000282.1, on the reverse strand, counting down.
GCGATCCAGCGCACGAGGGCAACCGTCCGGGAGCCCAAAAGAACCCGTCTCGGGCCGGCGGCCATACTGGTGAGGGCTCCAAGACGGCTGAAGCTCGAGCAACCTTGGCGGTCGACTCATTGCCTTGGCACCGGGCGATCAAAAGAAGGTATTGAGCGTAGTCGAAGACGGTTAGCCTCGCGAGTCGGTATCTCCGGGTAAAAGCTTTTCGAGTGGCGCGAGGGTGCTAGTACGAAAGGAGGAGGTTCGACGCCTCCCGGTGGTTATCTCGTTGCTTCTTTGACCTCTTGCGAGCTGGCATTTCCCTAGGTGCAATAAAACAAATTGAGGACGTGCCGGATGGTCCATCCAGCGATACAATTTAGTTCACCGGGTACTCCCCCTGTGATCACCCAGCATGGCTCTGGTCCTCAAGCTTCGAATCTCAGCTGTACTGCTGGCCGCGATTTCGGCACAAGGGCAGGCAGGACAGCCTCAGGAGTCCACGCATTCGCAGGCCGAGCGGGAGACAGGCTCTTCTGGCGACCATACAAAGCCGACAGCTGCCCCTGCCTCAAAGCCATGCTCCGCCTCTACCGACTCCACCTCGGTCAAGCCTGCATGTACCGCGGACGTTCCCCCCAGGCGCAAGCGGCACCCTCCTCCTCCTCCCCCTGACAACTCCGTGTCGGGAGAGCCGACCAAGACGGTGGTGCGCAACGGTGGAACAGGTGACGCCAAAGTTGCCATCTCGCCGGGTATGAGCGATCAACAGGCGTCGCAGAAACTGCAGAACACCAATCAACTGTTATCCTCGACCGACGCCAACTTGAAACAGATTGCTCCACGACAGCTGAACGGCAGCCAGCAAGACACGGTGAAACAGATCAAGAGTTACATGGATCAAGCCAAAGTGGCTGTCAGCAAAGGAGATGTGGAGCGCGCCTATAATCTGGCCAGCAAAGCCAACATGCTCGCGGCCGACCTGGTGAGGCCGCGATGATCGCGAGTGACTACCCGGCGGCGGACTCGATTGGGAGCCTTTAAGGCAGCACCGCCAACCTCAAGCCGCCACTACTATTTCTCTTTCGCCCGGGCGGCATTGACCTTAGCCAGCAAATCCTGCGCCGGTTGCTGCACCGGCCCTGGCATCTTTACGACTTCAGTCAAGACTTCTCGCGCTTCGGTTACCTTGTTCAGCTTGGCATACGCGAAGCCCAGGCGGTACATAGCAATCGCATAGGACTGAGCGTCTAGCCCCTTGAGCAGGGTGGTGGCCGCTTTCAACTCGACAACCGCGGATGGTGTTTTGTTCTGCTTCATCAGCGCATACCCCAGGGTAGAATGGGCGACTCCGGCCGACATCTTGCGCTTGCTGTCGGCATCGGGTGCGTCCGCCTTGGCTACCTCGATCGCCTTCTGGGCGTAGCGGATCGCCTCATTCACGCTCCCCGGTTTGGGATCGTCGACATAGGTGTTGGCCATGAGCAGTAAGGTGGGCAAACTATTGGGATTGGTCGCCAAGGTTTTCTCGCCGTAGGCTATGAGTCGAGGGGTGTCCTTCAGCTCCGCTAAGGCCATCATGGCGTAGGATGCGACAGGTTCTTGAAAGCGTGAATCCGGAAAGGCTGGGGTGAAGCGCTCAATGTAGTCCATACGCTTCTTGGAATCGTGCTCATCGGCAATCGCGTTGAAAGCAGCCGCTTCCAGAAACTCATAGGAGCCCTTGGCGGAGGTCTTTTCTTCCTGCACCCGAGATTGAAACTGCTGCTCGTCCTCCCCTTCGGGCTTCTTCTGCTTGTCGATGGAGTTATAGATCTCGCCACCCTTGGTGGTGTAGGCGATTACCTTGGCATTGTCCTTCAGTTGCTGTGCGATGCCGGTTTCCGACACCAGGATATCCAGATTTCGCGGAGAAGCAGCCAGTGCCTTATCGCCGTAGGAGAGAGCCTTCGCGAGATCTCCAGCCGTTTGGTAGGTTTGCGACAACTGCCAGTTTCCGTAGGCGACCGCGGCTGGATTGGTGGAAAACTTCTGGAGAAAATCTTCATACATCGCAATTTTCTTTTGGGGATCCTGCTCGTTCGAGATTTGACTCAGTGCCTGATCCTCAGGGGTGCCAGCCGGAATCACGATCCTGTCGATTTGGGCAGGGGCTAATCGGCAAGCCAGGCAAACCAACAAACCCAGGGAGAACCAACACGCTCGTTGCATAATCGCCTCCAGCGTTTCGCGCCGAATCCTAGCTCCGAATCGAGCCGGTTGCAAGCCTAGATCCAAGAGTCACACTACGGGGAGTCAGCTCACGGTCCGCACCAGGGCGATCTAGATCTATGCCTGCTACGTGGTCATCGCCGCTTCCGGCTTCCACGAATCAATCCTCTGCCGCCGGGAGCGACACAACCGGCTCCTGGTGCGGATTCGCGTGATAAAATCAGGTCTATTCCTTTCATAAACATGAGTTTTGCGGCAACGACGATGCCTCAACCTGGCGAGGCCAGAGGAAAGCAGGCCGAGGGAAATCAGGCTATGCCGGCGAACCCCGTTCTGTCGGTGATCGTACCCGTCTATAACGAGGCACTCCATCTCGACGAGCTGCTCGAAGCCATCAGCGCTGCTCCGGTTCAGAAGGAAATCGTGGTCGTCGATGACGGCTCGACCGACGGGACGCGCGAGAAATTACTCGCTATGCCTCCAAGCCATGGAGTCACGATTCTTTTCCATGAGAAGAACTGCGGGAAGGGGGCGGCCATCCGTACCGCCCTCCGATACGCGCGCGGAACCTACATTCTCATCCAGGACTCCGATCTCGAGTACGACCCGCAGGACTATCCTCGACTGCTCGAGCCTCTCGAGCGAGGTCAGGCCAATGTGGTCTACGGGGTGCGTCCCGATCGTCCCGAGCGAGGCCTCCGGTTCTATTGGGGAGCTAAGTTGCTAACCGGGATGGTGAATCTGCTGTATGGCGCGGGTATTCATGACGAGGCGACCTGCTACAAGGCGTTTCGCCGCTCCCTACTCGAGACTATTCCTCTCGAGTGCACGCGTTTTGAATTTTGTCCGGAAGTGACGGCAAAGCTCTGCCGTTTGGGAGAAAAGATCTGGGAGGTTCCCATCTCCTATCGACCGCGAAGCCGGGAGGAGGGCAAGAAACTGCGCCATCGAGACGGCTGGATGGCGATCTGGACTCTTCTGCGGTTGCGCTTCGCCAGCCGGCAGACGCTGTGTTACGCCTCCGAGCCCGACAAGACCTCTCCCTTTGCCATAACCTTCTGTCGTCTGCCACCCCGTTGAACGAAGCTCCGGCACTGGCGAAGCGTTTCCGACCGATGCCCCGGGTCAATAAGGTGCGTACCCAGCTGGTCTCGATGGTCGTGGTCTCGTTCGCATTGCACATCGTTGTCCTGGGAGTCTTCCATCTCTACCGTTTTCGAGACGACGACAATCACTTCGGATACGGTTGGGAGATGGGCCGCATCGGAGAGTCGATCGCTGCCGGCCGCGGGTTCGGCAATCCCTACGGTGGCTCGACCGGTCCGACTGCTTGGGAGCCCCCGCTTTACCCGTATCTCATTGGGGGAGTGTTCAAGATATTCGGCATCTATTCCGACCGCTCGGCTTGGGTCTTGCTCTCCTTCAACAGTCTATGTACGGCCTTGACGTCGATCCCCATATTTCTGATCGCTCGCAAAACCATGGGCGAGCGGGTTGCCCTGTGGTCAGCCTGGACTTGGGCCATACTTCCGTATGCCATGTACTGGTCTCTGCATTGGATCTGGGACGCGAGTCTGACGCCGCTGCTTCTGAGCCTCATTTTCCTGGGTGCCCTCGAACTCGAGGACTGGCCGGGTTTTAAGGGATGGGTGGCTTTCGGCTTGCTGTGGGGCGTGGCCAGCTTATCGAATGCTTCGATTCTCTCCTTCCTTCCCTTTTCTGGACTTTGGGCCTGGCACCGGCGCCGGAGACGGGGTTTATCCTCGTTCGGCGGAGTGGCCCTGGCGTCACTGCTTTTCTTTCTTGTGGTTTCTCCCTGGCTGCTACGAAACTACCGCACGTTCGGCCGGTTCGTGTTTATTCGCGATGACTTCGGCTATGAGCTTCGCTTAGGCAATGGTCCTGATGCGGATGGCAGGCTGATGGCTTACTTGCAGCCTAACTTGAATCTATTGGAGTTACAAACCTACAGCTGGCTAGGAGAGCAAGCCTACGAAGCGCGCTGCCGGCGATTGGCCTTCGACTGGATCGAGGAACACCCTGGACGGTTTTTCCTGATCTCTCTCAAGAGATTTTTCTATTATTGGGATAATACCGTCAAAGCAACCAACAGCACCGCTGTGGTTGACTTCCGAAACTCGCTGTTTCTCGCCTCCTCTGTGCTGGCCTTGTGGGGGCTGGGCCGGGCGCTGCGGAAGAAGAAACCGGGGGCCTGGTTATTCTTCTGGCTGGTCGCGGTATACCCGGTTATCTATTACTTTTTCTTTCCCGGAGCACGATACCGACATCCCATCGAGCCCGAGTTACTGATCTTGGTTGTGTTCTTGCTTTCCGAGGTAGAACGTCCCAGGCCCAGGGCGTTGCCCGTCTGACCCCGGGGGGCGTCTAGCCCGCCGCAAGAGATCTCCACGGTCGTCAGTTGGCGACTTTGTGCCCATTGTTTACATTGGGTCATGCGTTCCATTCTGCAGAAGCGAGCTCTGCGGCTGGTCTTTGGCGCCAACGTGATCTCGATGCTCGGCAGCGGCATGAATTCTGCCGCCGTTGCCTGGTATATTCTCGAGGCTACTCACTCGGAAGTGGCGCTGGGAAACTTTGCCGTTCTGCAGACGCTTCCCGCGATGCTGATGCTGCCTTTCACCGGCGTCATCATTGATCGCGAGGATCGACGTCGCCTAGTCATGATGCTCGACGCAGCCCGCGCCGTCATCATTCTTGTGGTCTCCCTCCTCAGCTTTGCCGGTCGGGTCAGAGTCTGGGAACTTTATGGGATGAACACTCTGGTGGCCGCTGGTTTTTGGATGTTCTGGCCGACCATTACGGCCTTGATCCAGGAGCTTACGCCGGGGGAAGAGTTCGTCCACGCCAACACCTTTCTGCTGGCGGGAATCCAAGGGGGGTGGCTCATTGCTGGATCGATCGTAGGCTTTGTCTACAACCACATCGGGCTGGGCGGGGTGTTGCTCATCGATTTCTCGACCTACCTGGTCTCCTTCCTCTGCTATCTCGCGGTACGCAGCGGTCGCCACGTCGTGCCGCGCCCTGCCGAACTGCATTCCGATCTTGTGGCGGCCGAGACGGCGCTCGAACGCTTCGTGCGCGAGATGCGCGATGCGCTGAAGTTCCTCGCGGGGCACCGCAAGTTGTTGCTGATAGGGCTCTCGTGGGCCCTGTTCCTGGGCGCGATGATGACGGGAGTGGTGGTCACGCCGCCATTGAGCGACAAGGTTTTCCATGCGGGCGCCGTCGGCTATGGCTGGCTCAACGCCGGTTGGGGCACGGGAGCCTTTTTGAGCGTACTCTACGCACCCTGGATGATCGCCAGGTTCGGCGCCCGCCGTTCCATTGCGGTGTCGATGGGTCTGTTAGCCATCTGCATGAGTGTGGCCCCGCTGGCTCCTGCGCTTGCCCTTGCCGTCTGCGCTTACGCCGTGATGGGATCGGCACGGGGAGTGAGCGGTGTTGCCATGAACACGAGCCTCATGCAGCAAGTACCGCCACACCTCATGGGCCGGGTGCAGAACATGTTTTACTTCATGGGCACTGCCCTGCAGATCATTCTGGCAATTCTGGTGGCCGCCGTCTCCCAGCTCAATCTGACGGCTGGTTTCTCGATCATCGGAATGGTCTACGCCGTGGCCTTTGTCAGCGCCATCTGGCCGGCTCCGGTCGCCGTCCGGGAAGCGACGTCGACGAAATGAAAAGTTGATTTCCGAGGACTTCGACCGTCGAATGGAATCGTGGCGGTCGCGCGGCGGTGGTGCGGAACCGCAATCAGCTGTTATTCTTCCACCATGCCCACCAGCCTTGAAGGTCATAATGCGGTTGTCTTTGGGGTGGCTAACAAACGCAGTATTGCCTGGTCGATAGCTCAAGGGTTGCATGGCGCCGGGGCCAAGCTCGCCATGACCTATCAGAACGAGCGTCTAGAGCAAGAGGCCAAAGACCTGATTCTTTCGCTTCCCGGCGCAGAAGCCTTCATGTGCGATGTAAGCCGGGACGTCGAGATCGAGCGATTGTTTGTCCAACTCAAAGAACGCTACGGCAAGCTGCATGTGCTCGTGCATAGCGTGGCTTTTGCTCCCCCCGATGAACTCAAGGGCAATTTTCTCGATACCACTCGCGAGGGTTTCCGCATTGCCCATGATGTCAGTGTGTATTCCCTGATCGCATTAGCCCGAGCCGCTGCCCCCTTGATGGAGGATGGCGGCAGCATCATTACCATGACGTACTACGGAGCGGAAAAGGTCGTGCCCCATTACAACGTGATGGGAGTGGCCAAGGCTGCCCTGGAGTGTACGGTTCGCTATCTCGCCTATGACCTGGGTAAACGAAAGATTCGGGTCAACGCCATTTCCGCCGGACCCATCAAAACCTTGGCCGCTCGCGGTATCTCCGGCTTTGGAGACATGCTCAAGTCTCACCTCGAACGCGCCCCGCTCGGACGCAACGTTGAAGTAGCGGAGATCGGTTCCACCGGCATCTTCCTGGCTTCCGACGCAAGCTCGGGGATTACCGGCGAAGTCCTTTACGTCGACTGTGGTTACAACATCATGGGATTCTGATCGACAACCGGCCTGACCGGGACTCCGGATGCCGGCCTACTGCGAGCTGCGATAGGCCTCAACCACCATGAACACGCTCCAGGCCTTCCGGTCCTCAGATTTTTCGCCTCGCCAGGTGAAGTGCATCTTAGAAATATTCTTGTAGGTGGCGCGGGTATAGACGTTGGCGGCCACCGGCTCTTGGAACACGTAGCTGACGGATGGGCCGTCGAACTTGACTCCTCCTAGCTCCTCCCGTCCGAGCTCGTTCCACGTTCCCGTCAGCGCGTTGAGCCATCTGATGTTCCAAATCTGCTTGCTGGCGTCATAGGAGCGGAAATTGATACCGAGTACGATCAGCTCTCCCGAGGAGTCTGTCATCCGGTACTCGTCGGCGATGACATAGCCGTCCAGGATGAAGCGACCTAGCCAGGTTGCTTCGAACGTCTGCCATTCCCCATTGGCCAACCTTACCTTGGCGGCGCACCGCCATTTGCCGATGAGAAAGGCAAACTGAGAGAGCGCTGCCGGGGCCTTGGGGTTGGGCTTACCGAACTTGTGGTCGGCCTGATCCATGAAATCGTCCTACCCGCTCTTTGGTCCGGATTGAGGGCGGTCGAAAATCGCGCCGTCGGCATCGATTACCGGGCAAACACCCTGACCTTCCGGTCATTCTCACCCATTCTCTCGAGCGCAATTTCGAGATCACTCTCGTTGACGAACCGGGAGAACTTGTCACCCCATTCCACCAGCAGGAGATTATGTTCCCCTACCAGATCGTCGAGGCCCAAGGTCTCGAGCTGGCGTGGAGTGTCCACCCGGTACAGATCGATATGATAGACATTGACCGAGGGCCCGCGATATTCGTGGACCAGAGTAAAGGTGGGGCTGGTCACCTCGTCTTCGGCTGCGGCATCGAACCCCTCGGCAATGCCCTTGACCAAGGTTGTCTTACCTGCGCCGAGACTGCCTCGCAGTACGACGAGCTTCGGCGGCGTCAGCAGTGCGACCAATTCCCGCCCCAGCGCCACCGTTTCCTCAGGGGAATGGGTCACGAATTCTCGCCTCTCGCTCACAAAACCCAGTATAGCCAGTGCTTTCCGTCAACTGCAGGAGTATCGAAGACCTTGATGCGCGCGGAGCCAGGCTCCCCGCCCGGAAGCTCGAATCCGAAGATTATTAGTTTGTTACCCCAAGCGGTGGGTGACCAAGCCCGACAAGGGGTTTCAAGGGCAAGGCCCAGGCGTTTCAGCGACGGCTAATGACAATTTTTTAACACTAACATTGGTTGACATGACGTAGTTGCGGCCTGTAACATGCCTGCCCGTCAACTCGCGCAAGCATGCGACGTGCGATGACCGTCGGATTGCCGACGAAATGTCGCACGTTTTACCCAACCCCAAACAACTAGCGACGGCGATGACTCGTTTACGTCCTCTCAGATTAGGAGTGCAACATGTTATGTCCTACAGGTCTGTCTCAAATTCGAATTTTGCTGTGCACTTGGTTCGCAGTGGTGACGCTGATGGTGGGTTCTGGCTTCGCAGGCATTCCCCAGAATGTAAAGAATGTTGTCCCTGAAGATCCGGCCAAGTCCATTTCCATAACGGTTTGGTTGAAGCAGCGCAACCAGGCGGCGCTCGACAGTCTAGTCCGGCAAATGTATGACCAGAGTTCCGCGAACTATCACCATTGGCTGACGCCGGAGCAGTACAACGCCAATTTTGCTCCGAGCTCCGAAGAGGAGGTCATGGTGCACGACTTCCTCGTGGCTCACGGTTTGAAAGTCACCGCGACGGAAAAGAACAACCACTACGTCAGGGCAGAAGGTCCGATCGCCGACATTGAGAAGGCGTTCCAGGTTCAGATTAGCCGTTTTACCCTTAACGGCGAGGTGCACCGAGCGGCGTCCGCTGAGCCTTTTGTCGCCGGGCAGGTTGGCTCCGTCATCGCGGCGGTCCAGGGATTCGACGACTTTAAGTACACGTCCTTCGTGAAACGTCCCGCGAGTGTTGATGGCCGGTCCATCTCTGGAATTCCGCTCTCGTCCGTGAGTCCGGATGGACTTGTCTTCACTGCAAACTGTTTCCGGCCGCCGCAAACCGTGAAATTCACAACCGCCGGTGGCGGTCCCTCAGCCGTGTACACCGGGAATCGCTATGGCGCGGACATCGATTCTGTGCCTCCCAATCAGGCTCCTTGCGGATATGATGCGGCGGAAATGCAACACGCATACGGGGTGGATACCCTGCACAGCAAAGGCCTGGATGGCACTGGACAGACCGTAGTCATCGTCGATGCTTTTGGCTCGAATACCATCTTCAGCGACGCGAATACGTTCTCCCGACTGAATGGACTCCCTTCCCTCACGTCAGCCAACTTTCAAATCTTCAAACCCAACGGGTCGGCGAACTGTGGATCGGCCTGCATGGCGGGGCTTTGGAACTTCGAAACTACGCTCGACGTGGAGTGGTCGCACGCGATGGCTCCGGGCGCCAACCTGGCGCTGGTGTTAGCGAAGACCAACGACTTTGACAATCTCGACATTGCCAATCTGTTTGCCATCGATAACCTGCTCGGCAACGTAATATCCAATAGCTTCGGATTTCCAGAGGTGGTGTTAGCAGAGTTGCTGCCTTCTGAACTGGTGGTCGAAAACCTCTTAGCGGAGATGGCGGCATCGCTCGGCATTTCCTTGGATGTTTCTTCTGGTGACGACGGCGATTTCCTGGCCGTCGATCAAGAGTTCGGAATCAACGCTCCCTCTGTCATCGCTAACGCCAACTCACCATTTGCCACCGGGGTCGGCGGTACCAGCCTGTTCTTGAACCCTAACAACACGATCAAGTTCCAAACCGGGTGGGGCCTCAACCTAACTCGAATCACCGATCCCTCCCCGAATCCTCCCGTTGTCCCACCGCTTGTATTTGGCTTCCAGGAAGGCTCCGGCGGAGGAACCAGCGTCGTCTACGCTAAGCCGTCTTTCCAGAAAAAGTTGTCCGGCAAGTTTCGTAAGGTTCCGGATATCGCCATGGAAGCCGACCCGCAGACAGGGGCGGAAGTCGTAATTACGGACCCCGTCAGCGGAGAGCAAGTGGTGGAAGTCTTTGGTGGCACCAGCCTGTCTTGTCCGATGTTCTCCGGGCTGTGGGCACTTGCCAATCAGGCAGCCAAGATGGCCTTAGGTCAGGCCGCGCCATACCTCTACAATCTGCCTGCGAATGCTATCTCGGACATAGTACCAATGAGTTCTGCACATAACGTGACAGGAGTCATTACGCTGCCCGGCAATCCTCCCACCACCATCGTTGAAACGGCGGATGATCTGGCAGGACCGCTTCAAAACACGAAACTGTTCATCAGCGCGCTCTACAACAGCCCCATCTCGACCCGCTGGGACGTTTTGACATTTGGTACCGACTCATCGCTCACGACCGCGCCCGGATGGGACAATGTGACCGGTGTCGGCACTCCCAAAGGAGTAGCGTTCGTCAACGGAGTAGTGGCACAGACCAAACCCTAAACCCTCGGCCCGGTATTGGGTCGCACCGGTACCGGCGCTGGTGGAACGGCAGCCTGCGCACAAGCTTCCGACATTGGCTTGGACGGGGCTGCCGACTCCAGCGCCCAATCGCCTCTTTGGGGAGGCTGTTAGTGTCTTCGTATCGAGGGGCAGCTGTGTCGGTACCTGTCGGTACTGGCCAGGTTTTCAGCCACTCGAACTTTGGTAAGCCTGTTATCCACGGGTAATGGTCACCGGACAATTCGACCTTTCGCCTTACGGGGAAAAAAGATGGGGCGGGCCCTCACGGCGTTCATGCAGTTGGAGTGTAACGCGGTCGACTCGCCCGATCGGTCGTTCCTTACCGGACTTTGATCCTTGCGAGCTAAGAAGTTAGTCCAGGGCCTTTCTTCCTAAGTCGATTACCCGATCTTGACATCGTTCCTTGCTTGTCAGGACTCGGGCCAACTTAATTTTCCGTTCTCGTCGGTGGTCGAGCGCGGCGCGGACGAGCGATCGCTCGAGGCCAGCGAAGGTCTCGGGCGGCTGCCGTTCAATCCTGGTTGAACCTCGTCGGGAGGGCGAACTCAGGAAGTTCTCGACGGCAAATCTTGCTTCACGCTCGAATCCACCATCGAGCGTATGGCTTCGTGATCTTTATCCTCGAGCACGACGAATCGGAATGCCTGCAACGTGGTCCGCGCTGAAACCTGGAGAGGAGGCAGCATCTCGGCCGTTCCCCGCACCGCTCCGCCCTCTGTCTGAAAGGAAATCTCAACAAAATCGCCAGCTTCGAGAGCTTGGGCCAGCTGCAAAAGGCCGCCGTTTAACGAAAGAGTTTGGAGTTTGCCTTGCGCATGTTCTCCGCCGTCCAGACTGACCAGAGCCGGAATCGTATTGGCCAGGCGGATTCGGGTCGCGCGACGATTGCGGTGGGGCCGTGGGAAGTGGGTCATAGCCTCTTATACTGTCCCACGCAAAATGACACTACAGCGAGATTACGGAAGCCCTAAGACCAGGCCCGACTTTGTTCGGAAGTTCGTAGTACTACTTGGGAGAGCAAAGAGCAGCTATCGGGTACTTGTGCAATCCGCCTTGATCCAATTCGGAAAGTTTCTCGTGCACGCCCTAGCGAAGCCCGCTTTTCCACTCGACATCAGTCAAGCCGCGATCTCGATATAGGGCTGATCCCCCGCCGTGCGCACCCGCCGGAATGCCTCCGGCAACCCGCTCAGGAGATCCGTCGCGACCAGCGAGTGTTCCCCCAAGGTCTCCTCCACTACGTCGCCCGCGCCTCCGTGGAGGAAAACGGCAGCGATCACCGCCTGCAACGTGCGCTGGGGATTCTGCGCCATCATTCCTGCCACCATGCCCGTAAGAATATCGCCCGTGCCTCCGGTCGCCATGCCCGGGTTGCCGGTGGGGTTGACCCACACTTCCCCCTTCGGTTCAGCTGCCAACGTGCGATGCCCTTTTAGCACCACAATCAAGTTGTGCTCGTGGGCAAAGCTTCGCGCCACGTTGATCCGATCGCGTTGGATGGCAGTGATGCTCATGCCGGTCAAGCGAGCCATCTCTCCGGGATGCGGAGTAATCACCAGCGACTTACCGTTTCCGTCCAGTTCGCTGGCCAGTCCGGCAAAGGCGTTCAGTCCGTCGGCGTCGAGCACGAGCAAACCCTTCCATTGCTTCACCAGCGCTCGCACCAATTCAGAGGTTTCCGGGTTGCGGGAAATTCCTGGTCCCAAGGCCAGCACATTCTTACCCGTCGCCACCGCCTCGAGCTGCGCAAGAGCGCGCAGGGAAATCGTGCCGGCATCGGTCTCCTCGAGTGGCTCGGTCATCACCTCCGGATGGAATCCTGCAACGGTCGGCAGCACCGATTTCGGGGTTGCGATCGTGGATAGGCCGGCGCCCACTCGCAAGGCCGACATCCCGGCCATGGCCGCCGCCCCCGCTTTTCCGAGTGATCCCCCGACGACCAGCACGTGTCCAAAGCTTCCCTTGTTCGACTCTCGAGGTCTCGACCCGACGAGGGGAGCGATATCGTGGGCGGTGATCAAATTCAGGTGCAGGGACGATACTACGGCCTCCTGGGGGGAACCGATGGGCGCGATTCTGGTCCGTTGCCCACCCAAGCCACCGAAAACATGAGCCGGACGCGGTGCGGTGAAGGTAATAATCCCATCCGCGCGTGCCACCGCGCCGGTTTGCTCCCCTACGACATCGGCGTCCGCGCCGGAGGGAAGATCGACGGCGACTACCGGGACACGACCTTGGTTCAGGCGCTGGATGGCCTGCGCATACAAGCCTCGAACCGGCGGGCGGAAGCCTGTTCCCAAAATTGCATCCACGAGGAGGTGCCCGTCGAACACGGCTCGCGCTGGTTCCTGGTTCAACTCTTCGTTCGATCGGGCAAACTGGGGAGACACCGGAAGCCGGCTGAACATCTCCGCGGCATCGCCCTGCAGCTCGGATGGCTCCCCCAGCAATAGAATCCGCACTTCCCTCCCCGAGTCGAGCAACTTGCGGGCGGCTACAAATCCATCTCCCCCGTTATTTCCTTTCCCGCAGATTACCCCGATCCGCCTCGCCCATGGATAGCGCGAGAGTACGAAGTCGGCAACCGCGGTTCCCGCATTTTCCATGAGCGTCAAAGAAGGTACTTGAAACCGCTCGCTGGTGACGCGATCAATGTCCCGCATCTCGGCGGCCGTCACAACCTTCATGGCCGTACCGCCGCGATTTCGACCTGCCGCCATGGGAACGGGCCGCCCCTCAAGAACTTACCGGGTTCGATCCGATCTTCGGAGGCGGGATTCGAATGCATGCCGTGCTCGTGCTTGCTCGTCAGATAAGAGCGCCACTGCTCCCGGTGGATGCCAGATGCCGCGACGCGATCGCAGGGGAATTAATCCGCCATCGACGGTGCACCTGCGGGTGTCCGCTCATTCGCCAGCTGCACCCGGCTATGGTGCCGGGCGTAGGCGAAATAAATGACCAGGCCAATGGCCAGCCAGATCACCAACCGTGCCCAGGTTTGCCAACCCAAGCTGAACATCATCAGCAAGGAAACGGTAATGCCCATGATCGGCGTGAATGGAATCCAGGGGGCGACGAAAGCTCGCGGAACATCGGTTCCACGTCGGCGCAGGATCCAGACACCGCTGCAAACGATCACGAAGGCCAGCAGGGTGCCGATCGAGACCAGCTCGCCGAGCACGTTGATCGGGGTCAAGGCTGCCACCGCAGCGACGCAGACGCCTACCAGGATGGTCGAGATATACGGCGTGCGGAAGCGGGGGTGCACGGCGCTGGCCCATTGCGGCAGCAATCCATCCTTCGACATCGAAAAAAACACCCGCGATTGTCCCAGCAACATTACCACCATCGTGCTGCTGAGCCCGCAGATGGCGCCGAGCTTGACCAGCCGGCTGCCCCACTGGACCCCCGTCATATCGATTCCGATGGCAATGGGATCGGGAACATCGAGACTGGTATATTTCACCAGCCCGGTCAGCACCCCGGCGACCAGAATGTACAAGATCGTACAGATCACCAGAGATCCGAGTATGCCGATGGGCATATCACGCTTGGGATTCTTGGCTTCCTGCGCGGCCGTCGATACCGCGTCGAAACCGATGTAGGCGAAGAATATGATGCCCGCGGCGGTGGCAATCCCCGACCAACCGAAATCCCCATAATGTCCGGTATTTTCGGGAAGAAATGGGGTCCAATTGGCTTGCGCTTCGGCTCGATGGGCCAGAATGTAGTTGGCGCCGAGCGCCAGGAATATCAGCAGCACGCATACTTTCACGACGACAATGAAGGAGTTGAAGTTGGCCGACTCCTTGATGCCGATCACCAGAACCGCGGTGACGAGCAAGATCCCAATGAAGCCGAACAAATTAAAGGAGGAGTACTGATGGGGGAGGGTGGCGATGTCGATGTGGTTGAGATTGAGCAGCTTGGTAAATTGTGCGGTTAGCCGCTCCCAGTGACCGTTGTAAAGAAGAAAGACGGTGCCGGGCGCGCCCGCCCATTTGGGCGAGAGGCGGATGCCAAACTCCGCAAGAAAGCTGAGGACGTATCCACTCCATCCGCTGGCCACCGTCGCGGCGCCCAGCGCATATTCCAGAATCAGGTCCCAGCCGATGATCCAGGCGATAAATTCTCCCAGGGTTGCATATCCATAGGTATAGGCCGAACCCGCCACGGGAATCATGGAGGCAAACTCGGCGTAGCACAGGCCGGCAAATACGCACGCCACCGCCGCCAGCGTAAACGACAGGATGATGCCCGGCCCCGCGTGGTTGGCCGTCGCGGTTCCGGTCAGCACGAAGATTCCGGTGCCGATGATCGCGCCAATGCCAAGCGAAATCAGGTTGGTGGGCCCCAGGGCTCGTCGCAGGCTGTGTTCCCCGGTCTCACCGGCCTCCGACAGAATGGTGTGGAGTGGTTTTCTTGCCCAAAGGTTTGGCATTCAGTTCTCCTGGTCGACCTCGTCCCCTTGCTGCCGCCAAAGGTAATACACCGGGATCCCGAGGAGCACAATCACCAGCCCCGGCCACGTGTATTGCGGCTTATAGCGTAATAGTACGACATCAATAAACAAAGCCATCACAAGATAGCCCGCGGGCAGGACCGGATAGCCAATGGCGCGATACGGTCTTTCGGCACCTGGATGTGTCCGCCGCAATACGAATAGTCCCAAGATGGTGAGGATGTAGAACACCAACACGGCAAAAACGATGTAGTCGAGCAACTGCCCATAGCTGCCGGAGACGCACAGCACCGAGGTCCAGACCATCTGGACCATCAAGGACACGGCCGGAGTCTTGTAGGCGGGATGCAGGGTTGCCACCTTGCGAAAGAACAATCCGTCCTTGGCCATGGCGTAGTAGACTCGCGCCCCGGCCAAGATCAGGCCGTTACAGCAGCCGAAGCTCGAAAGCATGATCGCGGCGGCCATCAATCCGCCACCGGCGGTGCCGAACAGCTGGGTCATCACGGCGGTGCCGACGCGATCTTCGGTCGCATAGCTGATACCACGCTCCAAGGTTGTGGCCGCGCCGGCCACGCCCTCGAGCGGCAAGACGCACAGATAGATGAGATTGCAGGCGATATAGAGAGCGATGACCAGGCTGGTCCCGACGGCGAGGGAAAGCGGCAGATTGCGGCTGGGATGCTTGACCTCGCCTGCCGTAAAGGTGACGTTGTTCCAGGCGTCGGCAGCGAACAAGGATCCTACTTGCGCCACCGCCAGTACCGTCAGGGTGCCGACCACGACTCCGCCGCCGAGGTTGTGCATGGCAGAAAGCCCGGCATTGCGCCAAAAATTTCCCTGGAAATTGGCGGCCAGCGCCCGGCCGTTTCTCCCCAGGAAAACTCCTACCAGAACCAAGCCAAACAGGGCCGATACTTTGGCGGCAGTGAAGATATTCTGAATCATCGCGCCCGTGCGGATTCCGAAAATATTAATCAGGGAAAGCGCCACCACCACCAGGATGGCCACCAGGTTCTGGGTGTTCAGCCCTACGTCCATGTTCCCCAGAACCATGGACCCGACGTGAATGGGAGGGACTTTCCAGAAGTGCAGGATCCAGTTGGTAGAGGAGATCGCGGGAAAGAAGACGCCGAGAAATTTGCCGAAGGCGACTCCCACGGCCGCGATGGTGCCGGTCTGAATCACTAAAAACAGGGTCCAGCCGTAGAGAAACCCCCAGAGCGGTCCCAAGGCTTCGCGCAGGTAGACATATTGTCCACCTGCCCTGGGCATCATGGCCGCCAACTCGCCATAGCACAGGGCACCCACAACGGTCATGAATCCGGTAACCACCCAGGCGCCCACCAGCAGCGCAGGAGAATGCACTTCCCGGGCGATTTCCGCCGACACGATGAAAATGCCGGAGCCAATCATGGAGCCCATGACCAGCATGGTGGCGCTGGTCAGCCCTAGCCCTTTCACCAGCTCCGGATCCTGGTGAGTATGAATGTCCCAGTCGGTCGGGGCGGTTTCCCCCGGCGCGACTTTGGTTGTGTCTGGGCTCACTGTGCTCCCTAGTCCCTTCTAGGTTGCCGGGCAAACGAAGCGAAGTGCAGTGATGACTTTACTCCAAGATACGCAAAAATTCCTCCGCTGATTTGCGGGGCTCCGGTAGCAAATCGGATATCACCGCTACCGAGTCCGCCCCCGCCTCGAGTACCGAAAGGCAATTCTGCCGGGTAATTCCGCCGATCGCCACCAGCGGCTTGCGGGTAAGTCGACGTACTCTCCGCACCCCCGCGAGGCCGACGACCGGATCCGGGCGGGCCTTGCTCGAGGTCGGAAACACCGGGCCGATGGCAATATAGTCGGCGGAGGTCGGATCGGCTTCCGCGACCTGCTCGGGACAGTGAGTCGAAACACCCAGCCAGAGGCTTGGGCCAATCACTTTCCTGGCGCCCTCAACCGACAAGTCTTCCTGCCCTACGTGTACCCCGCCAAAATCGGCGGCCCGCGCCAAGTCCGCACGGTCATTCATGATCAGCCGGAGGGAACCCCCCAGTTGCCGTCGGAGGAGAAGGGCCAGTCGCAGAACCGCGCGCCCACTCTCGGACTTGTCGCGATACTGCAGCAGGGGCAAGCCGGCCGCGGAGAGCTCCTGGGCCGTCGAGAGCAGCTCTTCCTCACGGGAAAAGCGAGACCGATCCACAATCGCGTACAGTCGCGGAAGCTGAATCATAGGATCCGGAGACGCGGATCCTTCGGGGGATCAAGCACGCTTCTCGCTCCTGCCCGCGGCCAAGGTGTGAGCCCCTTCCGGCTCATGTTTCTCGAGCAGGTGGGGGATGAAGGTGGTATCGATCCGTCCGGCTCGAAAATCCGGGTCGGCAAGAATCCTGCGGTGCAGAGGAATGGTCGTATAAATCCCTTCGACGATAAACATTTCGAGGGCGCGGGACATGCGGGAGACGGCTTCGTCGCGATCTTTGCCGCGCACGATCAGCTTGGCAATCAGGGAGTCATAATAAGGAGGAATGACCCCCTCCGCATACGCGGCCGTATCGATCCGCACTCCGGTTCCGCCGGGTGGATGGAAAGCCGTGATCTTGCCGGCCGAGGGCGTGAACTTCTCGGGATGTTCGGCGTTGATGCGGCATTCAATGGCATGTCCGCGATGCAAGATGGGTCCGTGCAGCACCGTGTCCATACGCTCGCCCGCCGCCAGCAGAATCTGGCTCTTCACCAGGTCTACATCGGTAACCATCTCCGTCACCGGGTGCTCCACTTGAATGCGGGTATTCATCTCGATGAAGTAGAGCTTCCTGTCCTCATCCATCAAAAACTCGACCGTTCCTGCATTCACGTATCCAATCGCGGACAGAGTAGTCGACAGGATTCGCCCAATGGAAGCGCGGAGTTCCGCGTTCACCTGCGTGGAGGGTGATTCCTCGAGCAGTTTTTGGTGCCGCCGCTGGATGGAACACTCTCGTTCCCCCAGGCTGACCACCGTCCCGTATTGATCACCCAGAACCTGAAACTCGATATGCCGGGGGCGTTCGATGAACTTCTCGAGATAGAGGTCGCCATTGCCAAAGGCGGCGGCCGCTTCCGACTGGGCCGCCTTAAACAGGTTGGGTAGCTCCTGCTCATCGCGTACGATGCGCATGCCGCGGCCACCCCCGCCCGCCGAACTTTTGATGAGGACGGGAAACCCAACCTGCCGGGCCCATTCGAGCGCCTCACCTTCGCCTTCCAGGATTCCCTCCGAGCCGGGCAGAATGGGAACGCCGGCGCGTTTCATCGCGGTCCGCGCTTTTTCCTTTTCCCCCATCAGACGGGTGATGTCCGGAGGCGGTCCGATGAATTTGATGTTGCTGGTCTCGGTGACCTCGGCGAAGTTCGCGTTCTCCGCCAGCAAACCGTAACCGGGATGGATGGCGTCCACGTTGCTGATTTCCGCGGCGCTGATCACCGAAGGGATACTGAGATAGCTATGGGTAAGCTGGGGAGGCCCGATGCAGATCGCTTCGTCGGCAAAGCGCACGTGCAGCGAATTGCGATCCGCCTCGCTGTAAACCGCTACTGTGCGGATGCCGAGCTCCTTGCAGGCACAAATCACCCGTAGGGCGATCTCCCCCCGGTTTGCAATCAGAATCTTTTTGAACATGAAAGGTTGCGCCCGGTCTTGCCACGGGCTGTACCAGGGAGCGGCCGGTCACTTGGGGCGACACCGCCCAACCCGGCGCACCAAGACCGTCCCGAACTCCGCCCTGTCAACTCAGCCGGATGACGAACAACTCCTGCCCGTACTCAATGGGCTGTCCGTTGGTCGCTACTTTCTTGACAATCTCGCCCGCGACATCCGACTCAATCTCGTTCATCAACTTCATGGCCTCGACGATGCACAACAATTGTCCGACTTCAACCGTATCTCCCACCTTGACAAAGGGTGGTGCCCCGGGTGAGGGCGACTCGTAAAAGGTTCCCACGATGGGAGAGCGCACCGAGTGCAGTTTCTCTTGTTCTGCGCTGGGAACTCCCGCGGAAGGCGAGGCTGCTTCGGTGGGAGCGGTCGCCGGGTGCGCGGAGTCTCCCGGGACTGAGGCTCGCGGTGCCGACTGGGCGCTAAAGTGGGGAACCGAAGTCGGCGAGATGGCCTGATCTCCGCCCCGCTTAATGCGCACCTTTACGTCACCGCGCTCCAGTTCAAATTCGGCGATATCTTTTTCAATCAGGAACTCGATCAGTTCCTTCAGCTCTTTTTGATTCATGGTGTGTCGTACAAGCTGGCAGCCAAAGGCTATAGTTCGATCAGTTCCTTGCTGGTCGGGGTCAATATTTGGTACCCCCGTTCGGTCACGGCAACCATATCTTCAATACGCACGCCGCCGAAACCGGGCACATACACCCCTGGTTCGATGGTGATTACCATTCCTGCACGCAGTGGCTCGGTTTGAGCGGCTGCGATGCGCGGAGCCTCATGAATCTCAAGCCCCACCCCGTGCCCCGTAGAGTGCGTGAAGTATTGTACTAACCTTTTGCGATTCAGCACCTTACGGGCTGCGGCGTGAACCCTCTCGATCCTTACTCCCGCCCGCACCGCTTCGACTGCGGCTTGTTGGGCCTCACGGACTGCGCAGTAAATATGCCGCGCCTTCGCGCTCGGTGTGTTCACGTGCACGGTGCGCGTCATATCAGAACAATAGCCCGCGAGTATAACACCAAAGTCACACACCACGAATCCTTGCCGGGGAATAACGGCACTCGTGGCTCGACCGTGGGGCAGTGCCGATCGTTCTCCCGAGGCGATAATGGTTCCGAAGGACATACCCTCAGCGCCCGCCTGCCGGGCGGCGTACTCCATTTCCGCCGCCACTTCAACCTCCTTGATTCCGGGGCGTATGGTTTTGAGCGCTACCTTGAACAGATTTGCCCCCAACCGGGCGGCGGCACGCAAGCTATCGATCTCCAGCGGATCCTTTACGGCTCGGGCCTGTTCGACCAGGGGCGGAGCTTCTCTCACGCGTACGCCCCGGCCCGCGCTCTTGGCCAGTTGCTGGCGTTCGGCGACCGTCAAGTGTTCGCTCTCAATTCCCAGCACTTTGATCTTGCGGCCCTTGGTCGCGAGCCATTCTGCGGCTGCGATCAGGGCCGGCCGGGTACCGATCACGACGGCAGCTCCCTTAACCTCAGCGCGGGCTTGCACCTTATATCTTCCGTCGCTAAAGAACAGGCTGTGCGATGGTGCCAGGAGGAGCACTCCGGCACTGCCGGTAAATCCGCAAAGATAGCGAATGTTGGGAAGATGCGTGACCACGATCGCATCCAGGCGATGTTGGCCGAGCGCACGCTGCAGTTGTTCTTGCCGGGCTTGGTAGTCCATCCCTTAAGAGTCTAGCAAGCCCGTAGCGGCTCGACCGCCACTAGCAGGAACGTCGACAGTTTTCTGGCTGGGATTCGGCCATTGGGCGCGGCAGTTGGGATCGAGGATTGGGCCTAAAAGCAAGAACCGCCGGTTCCTCACGAACGGAGGACCGGCGGCTGCCGTACTGCTAACTCGTTGCTATGTCTGAATGATCCGTGGAGTGATGAAGAAGATAAGCTCCTGGTTTTGGGTCGAGACCGTCTGGTGCTTAAACAGGTTGCCCAGCCATGGAATGCTGCCGAGCACGGGCACTTGATCGATCGTGACCGAGTTGTTGGTTTGAATGACTCCGCCGATCACCACCGTGCCTCCGTCGGTCACCAGCACTTGCGTCGTAGCTTGCTGAGTAATCAGGGTGGGGTTGCCCTGAATCGACTCGCCAAAGTCGGGGGTGGTATTTTCCACATCCACGTTCAGGAAGATGGTACCTTCCGATGTGATCTGGGGAATCACCGTCAAGCGAAGGAAAGCATCCACATAGGTGACGGTGGGTGGACCGCCCAACTGCGCCTGGGTCACGATCGGTACGCGAACGCCCTGACGAACCAGCGCTTGAATATTGTTCTGGGTTACGACCCGCGGAC
The DNA here is from genome assembly GCA_035623335.1 of Terriglobales bacterium. GTDB lineage: Bacteria > Acidobacteriota > Terriglobia > Terriglobales > Acidobacteriaceae > JAFAGX01. The sequence goes on along the minus strand of DASPTQ010000282.1, from coordinate 29,014 downwards.
GGGACAGGATCTTCACCAGGCCGCGAGATTCAGCCATGGTCAGGATGGCGTCGATGCGCACGTGCGCGCTCGCCGTAGTCAGGTTGATGCCGCTGGTCGGGCTGGTGGAAGCCAAATTGGAAAACAGCGGGATTTGGACTCCGGAAGTCGCGGTCGGCGCCGAGGTTCCGACAATCGGATAGAAGGGTATGATGCCGAAGGTCGAATTCGGCGTACTTCCCACGGCACTGGCGCCTCCGAGTCCGGTGCTAGCGTTGCCGAAGCCGAAGCCCAGCTGGGTGCCGATGTCGCGAGCGAAGCTGCGCGTGGCCGATACCACCCGAGCCTCGATCTCCACCTGCTGCGTCTTGGTATCCAGTTGCGTCAGCAGCCGGTCCAGGGCAGGCATCACCGAGGGAACATCGGTCACGATGATGGCGTTGGTGCGCTCATCGGCGATCACATCGCCACGCTGGGAGATGAATTTCTTGCAGGTAACCACCAGGTCTTTCGCGTGAGCGTAGCTGAGGAATCGCGTGAAGGTGACCTTATCGACGGCCAGAGCTTCTGCTTCCCGCTGCGCGCGATGCGCATCGGCTTCCCGCCGCAGCGTCTCGATGGTTGCGATCCGCAGGACGTTCCCGTCCAGCTGTCGCGCCAAACCATTGTTCTTGAGAACGATGTCCAGTGCCTGATCCCAGGGCACGTCATCGAGCACGATCGTCAAGGTACCCTTGACGTTGGGATCGAGCACCACGTTGAGACCGCTGATCTCATGAATCAGACGGAAGAAATCCTGCAGGTCGACATCCTTCAAGTTCACCGAAATCGGCTCGCCCGTGTACTGCGGCTCATGCTTGGCCGGCTCTTGCGAAGCCTGGGCCTTTTGTTGGGCCGCCAGATTCACGGCTGGCTGAGCCGGAAGCGCCGGAGCTGCCGGGGTGTCTTGCCCGTTCTGAGCGGCGCTCGGCGTCGGCAGCAGATTGCCCTCGGGCCGCTCGACAAATTTGGCAGCAGCATCGACTGCCCGGGCGGGCGGGGCTACGGCTGGAGCCGCATCCGCGGTCGGCTTCGCCGACTTGTAGGAAGGCTCGATGAACACATAGTTGTTCGGGGAAGAGGTCGCGGTGTTCGGGGTTGTGGCCGTCGTCGAGGCGGCGGTTGTGTCGCTCGTCGTCGCCGGAGAGATGGCCGGTTTGGCGGTTTTTGCCGCACTCTGAGCCCGGTGCAGCTTTACCACCAGCTTGTTCTCTCCGCCCGGAGCCATCTCGTAGGTACACGCCTGCAACAGGTCGATCACCACACGGGTCGTCGGCGGATTCTGGTCCATGCCGATACGGACGCCCTTCACACCGTCACGGCCGACGCTCAGGTAATTGCGTGAGGTCGCAGCCACGGTGTTCGGCAGAGTGACCAGTACCCGAGCCGGCGATTCCAGCTTGCTGAGCTTGGGCACCACCGTCCCGCGGGCGGTCATCTCCACGTTGATTCCGTCATCCACCCGCACTACCTCTACCCGTTGCAAAGTGGCATGCTTGGTCTTGTCCAGGCCCGTCTGCGCGCCCGCAGTCACGACCAGTAGCGGTAGCAAAACAACCAGCAGTTGCTTTCGCATGTCCTATCTCCCCACGGGCTCGCACGATGCCAGCCTCGTGATCTCCTCTCTCTCAATCTGCCCGCGAACCCCATCGAAGGGCCCGCGCCTACCCCACTAGGCAGCCGGGGTAGCGATCTTTTTCGTAATCTCGCGCGTGAAAGGCTTACCCAGCTGGTCCTGCCCGCTTTCGCTGAAGATCACGGAGTCTCCCGTAATCTTCACGACATAGCCGTTAAACACCGGGTCGTTCTCGCGCAGAAAATACGCCTTGTTCAACGAGTTCACCACGACCGCGATCATGCCGTTCTCGCACTTCACAATTCCCGTCAGCATGATTTGGCCGATCTCCAGGCAGCGCTTGCCGCCCGTATTGCATCCCGTCGGTCCTGAAATATGAGTCACAACCGGGCTGACGAAAGGATCCCGCCGTCCGGCGGAAGAGTATTCTTTGGGTTCCCTCTTCTTCGACTCCTCGGGATTCTTCTTGTCTTCGACGGCAACCGCCGGCGGGGGAGTGGCGGGCGGCTTGGTGGCGACGACGGGTTGAGCCTTTGGCTTCGGGCTGGCCGACTTGGCCGCAGCACCCGCGACTTTGTGGGTTCGATGCGGCGCCGGCTTGACCGTAGTCCGGCTCGCGGCAGCCGGGGCTGCTGGAGCGCTCGTTTGGCTTGCAGCCGGTTGTGCGGCCGTGCCCTGCGGACTCGTGGCGGGTTGCTGAGACTGCCCGGCTGTGGCCAGAGCCGCATTCTGATCGTTGGTCTCCTTTTTGGAGACGGCCTGCAGCGTGTTCCGGGTGTTGTCAATGACATCCGGGTTTTGCGCAACCGCGCCTGTAACCAGCAATCCCAGCAGTAGAACTCCGATTCTCAGTTTCATAAGGCTCCTCGCACGGGTTTCGCCGGCGCCGCGGTCGGCGGGGCGGTGTCATGGCTGAAGAACGTCGATGCCTGACAGGTGGCCACGACACTCTCCCCGGGAGCGTACTGATAGGTGTGTTTCGGTTTGGCGTCGGACGGCTTCTTGGTGCTGGCAATCAGCAAGTTCGAGATGTTCACGATCCGCTCCAGCTTGCTTACGTGATCGAAGAAGCTGAGTACGGAGTAGTAGGACCCATCCAGTTCCATCTCGAAGGGCACTTCGGAGTAGTATTCCCGGGTTGTAACCGGCCGGGCCGTGTAGCGGCGAATCTCAATCCCCGTCTTCAGCGCCTCGGCATCGAGCATCCGCATAAAGTTATCCACTTCTTTCTCACTGGGCACGATGCGGTTCTCGATCTCCATCTGCTGTTTAAGGTTGGCTACTTGCTGTTCCATGTCCTTGAGCTTTGGCCGGTAGGATTCCAGTTCGGCGTTCTCCTGAAGCTTGGTGTTCAGGGCTTGCTCGGCTTTCGCGTTCGCTTCCCGCTTGCTCTTGAAGATCGTGAAGTACAGACCGACCGTCACCAGCGCTCCCACCGCCAGCAAGACCACCCACTGTTTCAGACTCGGCATTTCGCTGAAGTTTTCCATAGGTTCCCGCCTCTAGGACTTCTTCGCCTTTTCGCAAGTCAGGGTGAATTCAAACGCCTGCATGTTCTTGACGCTGTCATCCTGATAGGTTTCTTTGATCTCGATATTCGTGAAGCGGCCCGTCTTCTGCAGATTGGTGATCAGCCCCGCCACCGCATCCGCACTCAGCGCCATGCCGTCGATGTCTACGCTCGCTCCCAGATCTTTCATGGAGCTCAGCCACACGGCTTCGGTGCCGTTCACGGTGTCGGCGATCGTGTTGAGCAGCTCGACCGGCCCTTGCTGGTTGGCGTGCAATTCCTCGATGATGTCGACCCGGCGCTTGTAGTTCTCGACCTGCCGCTGGCGCTCGAGGTAGCGTGCCTTGACGTCCGCCAGCTCGCGGTTTTTCTGCTCAGCCTGTTGCATTTTCGAGGCTAGGCTTTGACTCTGCCGATCCAGTTGGTGCCAGTACCACCAGTTCACGGCCGCGGTCAGCACCAGCAAGACCACGATTTTGACTTTCGGCGAGCCCGGTTGCCCCATCTCAAGCGAGACGGTAGGAACCGCGCTGCGCTTGCTCTTCGGCTTGGGTGCTCCCAGTAGGTTGATTCGGATCATAGGTTTTCAAAACTCCTCAACGCCAAACCCACCGCCACTGCCAGCTGTCCGGCGTTCTTCTCGATCAACTCCGCGCCTCGACCCTCGGCCGGTGGCGCAATCCTCTGGAACGGATTAAAGATCTCTACCGGCAAGGAGAATTCCTGGCGCAAGGCCTCAATCAAGCCCGGGACCTTGGAGGATCCTCCTGCCAGATAGATCTTCTCGATGTGCTCTCCCGCGGCGCTGGCGCGGAAGAAATCAAAGGTCTTCTGGATTTCGAGCACAATGATTTCGGTCACCTGCTGCAGAACCGGCGTCTTGGCGTCTTCGCTCACCGTGCCGACCTTGTTGCCCAGCTTGAGCGATTCGGCGTCCTCAAAGCTCAAGTCCAGTTCCTTCTGCAGCGAGTCGGTGTACTGATGCCCGCCGACGCTGACGTCGCGCGGGAACAACGGCGTCGTTCCCTTCACGATGTTGATGTTCATGACGCTGGCGCCCAGGTTCAACAGAGCCACCACCTGCGTGGGGGCGGGTTCGTAGTTGTACTCGTAACAGTTCTGCAGCGCCAGAGCATCGATGTCCACAATAGCCGGGGTCTTCCCCGCCATCGAGAGTACGTTGGTGTAGTTCAAGATCTTGTCCTTCTTAACCGCCACCAACAGCACGTCCATCTGGGGATTACCCGCGTCTTCGGAGAGAATCTGATAGTCGAGGTTCACATCCGCCAGATCAAACGGGATGTGCTGGGCGGCTTCCTTTTCGATCGTCTCCGCCAATTCCTGATCGCTCATGGAGGGCAAGGAGATTTTCTTGACGATGACCGAATGTCCGCTGACTGCGGTTGCGACCGCTCGGGTCTTGATCTGGTTTTCGCTGAAGAGTTTGGCGACGGCGCTCGAAACCTGGCCCGAATCGACGATCATCGAGTCCACCACGATGTCGGAAGCCAGCGGCTCCAAGCCCAGGTGGGCGACTTCGATCCCATTGCGCCCCTTCTTGAGCTCGACCGCCTTGATGCTCGAGGAGCCCACATCCAGACCAACAATCGCCTTCGATCCGAAACCAAACATGTGCCCGCCTTTTGACTGCCGGCGTCCTCGCCGGCTGGTGTGCGCCCTAGGGCGCCCCGGCGGCCGTTGCCGCCTTGGATTTCTTCTTGCTTTTAGCCTCCATCTGGCTGGATTTTTCTTCCATCCACTGGTCGAGCCTCGACTTTTTGAAGCGCCAGCGGTTCCCCAGTTTGAAGGCGGGGAGTTTTTGTTCCCCGACGTACTTGTACAGCGTGTCCGGACTGACCCCCAGGTACTGCGAAGCCTGGCGAATATTCATGACTTCACGCGAGTCGCCCATAAGTTCGTCCCCATCCACAGAGTTGGTTGTCCTGACGACTGACCCGCCGACAGGTCAAATGGGAGTGAATTGCCCGAACGTACGTCCTTCGAGCGAATTCGAGTGACTCGAGCATATATCAGGCGGAAAACTCCCGAGGTCAGGGCGTAATTCCGAGTTTCTCGGGTTTTTACGCCGGTTTTCTGGAAAAGCGGGGGAATCGAATTGCAGAGAGTTTCAAGATGTTGTGGTTAGGTGTTCATCATCCACCATTAGTTGACATGGGGATCGGCCCTATTCCGTCCTCTGCCCGTATCCATAACCAAAGTGCTAGGCAGGGTACGAAGGTAGTAAGACGCGCAGATAAGACCCGGGGGAAATCGGGTATTTTCGGCAGTACTGGGGGATGATCGCGAAAAGAAACAAGCACCTGCCAGGGAGTCTCGGATCCACTTCTAAAATGCCAGGGTTAAGGTAAGCTCAAGCAAAAGGAGATCGTCTTGCGCGCTCTCGATCGTTTGCAACCTCTCGCCTTGCTGTTGCTTCGTTTGCTTCTAGGTGCGGTAATGATTGGCCACGGTTACGGCAAAGTCTTTCAGGGTGGACTGGCGCGTCACGTCCATATGGTCAGCAGTCTGGGGCTGCCGGGGTGGCTGGCCTATCCCTCGGCCTTCACCGAATTCTTCGGCGGCATCCTTCTGATTCTGGGCGTAGGGACCCGCTTTGTCTCCCTGCTGATGTTGATCGACATGTCCGTCGCCATCTGGAAAGTGCATTGGAAGAACGGTATGTTTGGCCACGGGGGCTACGAGTTTCCTCTGAGCCTGGTCGTCATCGCCTTCGCCCTCATCTCGTTCGGCGCCGGCACGATCGCTCCCGATCGCATTTTCGCCGGCGCTGGCAGAGCCGCACCCAAGAAAAACTCAAAGTCGAAGTGAACGAGGAGAGCGTCCGACACAGTGGATTCGCGGCCGATTTCTGTGCCCTCGGTGGTTACTGTTTTTCGTGTTCGCTTCGACTAGACTTGATCGAAAGATGATCGATCGGGATCACGGCTTCACGCCGGCTGAGCTGCGCAAGCTGCGCAGACTGCGAAATCCGCACGGCATCCAGCGCTTCCTTGATGACATGCCTTACCACTTGGCCGACACCGCCTGGTCGCCGCGGCATGTTCTTCAGGAATTCACCGCCCACTGCTTTGAAGGCGCTATCTTTGCTGCGGCCGCTCTGCGCGCCAATGGTAATCCGCCCCTCGTCCTCGATCTCGAGGCCGAGCACGATACCGACCACGTGGTTGCCGTCTACCGCATCCGCGGGCATTGGGGCGCCATTGCGAAGTCCAACTACTCTGGATGCCGTTATCGCGAACCTGTGTATCGATCTTTACGCGAACTGGCGATGAGCTATTTCGAGGATTATTTCAACCTCCGTCGCGAGCGCTCGCTCCGCACATTTTCCCGGCCCGTCGACTTGAGCCGCTTCGATCGTCGCTCCTGGATGACGACCGAGAAACAACTCTGGTTCATTGCCGAGCATTTGTTAACCGTCCACCATTACCGCCTGCTCACCCCGACCATGATCAGGAACCTGCACCGCCTCGATCGACGCTCCTTTCAGGCCGGGTGCCTAGGCCGGGCGTCCAAGGACTGACCTGCAATTCGTCGACGAGCTCTGACTCGTACTTTGCCCAGGGGAAGCTCAACTATCTGGGCCAAGCTTGCAGTTGATGCTATCGTCTTTGCCCTCAATGCGTTCCGCCGTGAACCATCCTCCGGCCAGGCTCGGCGAGGGGCTTGGTGGCTAAGCCTAACGGGGACACTGCAGTCGAGCCTGCTGGCTGGCTCTGCCTGCCCGGAGTCGAACACCCTCCTTCACCTTTTCCGGGAGTCAGATCACAGAGATTTGCACAACCCCGCGAAATTTGGAGTATGCTTGGGTCGAGCAAAACTGGCTTCATCCTAGGGGTGAAGATGGGGACCAGGAGCGGGGGATCTTTTCCTGCTGATTCTTCAACCACCTCGGCTCCTGCCTGTCCGGGAAGGGGAGCCATGCGAAATTCACCAAAAATCGCGGCTGCCTGTCGCAGGTTAGTGCTGGTTGCTGCTTGCTTGGTCTGGGCCCTGACGCTTCTTGCCCAAAAGAATCAACCCGCTCCGAAATACGACTCGAGCGCCGAGATGAAGATGAAAGGCGTGGTCGAGGAATTGAGGCTGCCTCCCAAAGGGAGCGAGAAGGCGATCGCACATTTATTGGTCAAGAATGACACCGAGACCGTAGACGTCTACCTCTGTCCAAAGTCCTTCCTCGACGATATGGGAATGGGCTTCAACAAAGGTGATGAGCTGTCTTTCACAGGCTCGCGTGTGAAGCAGGACGGGGGCGACGTAATTCTGGCGCGGGAAGTGGTCAAAGGGAACGACACATTTGTTCTGCGAGACGCCAAGGGCAGCCCCGTCTGGAAGTAGCGCTGCCCCACGTGGCCCCTCCGACGGCAACGGAGGGAGTCACGGGTTCCTGCCTTGCGTGGCCTCGGCGGAATCGCAAAGCAGGGCAAACATCTCTCTGAGTCGAGATAGTTTGAGCCTGCTCTGGCGCGCACTCGATCGGAGGCCAACACCGTTTGGACAACCCCAGTTTGAGGATCATGAACGCTCAGTCATTGGAGGAGAGCCCATGCCAGGAGCACAACTTCGCTACGTGATTAAATTCGTCGGCGACATGGACAAAGCGGTGAAGTTCTACCGCGACGTCCTCGGTCTCCCACTCAAGTTCGAGTCGCCTGGCTGGAGCGAGTTCGCGACGGGCGAAACCATGCTCGCGCTGCATCCGGCTTCGGACAAGAACCTGGCGGGAAAAGTAGAGTTGGGTTTCACGGTTGGCGACGTCGACGCTTTCTATCGCGACATGAGCGCTAAGGGTGTTCTCTTCAGCATACCGCCCAGGCGACAGGACTTTGGCGGCGTGCTGGCTCAATTCATCGATTCCGAAGGAGCTCACTGCAGCGTAGGGGCGGAGGCGGCGTAACTCGCTGCTAGGTTCGGCATGCCAAGCTGAAGCAATGCTGTCCACGCCTCTCCATCAGCGGAATGAGCAGAGCGAAGGTCGAACTCGCGGCCGAAGCAGTCTTATTACCTTGGAAGGGCGGAAGGCAGCTTAGCATTTTCTTGGGGCGCGATTTGTTTCCATTTGCGGTAGACGTTGATGACCGCGAGCGTCCAAAAGGGCACCAAATCGACTCCCGGCACCAGTTCGGCAAGGAAGGTTGGCAGAAATTCCCAGTGCCAGCCAAGCAGGTGCACTAACAGCGCTCCTACCAGAAGATCCAGAAGGTCATCGGCGGGTGACACAGCGCCTTCGGCAAGTAAAGGAAACAGAAGAATTTGTAGTGCATCGGCCGCAACGGCCAGAATCGCAGCCGCCCGGAAACGGGCAAGCGGGGAGAGCGAAGTCGGATCTTGGGACTCGGCAGCAGGTACGTCGTCGATAATCAGGCGCGAACGTATTCGATCGAACAGCATGTGCTAAAGGCATAGTAGCACCGGGGCCGACGAGAAGCGACAAAAGCCTGCGGGCAAAGGGGAGGAGGATATGGCGCTTTGGGCGTGTCAAATCGAGACTTCGACAATACACTCGAGGGGCGCAGCTGCCGGTATGCGCCATGGTCGGTGATACTTCGCCTCTATGTCCGCCGAGAACATGTTATGTCTAGAGCCGGGACAGTCGCCGCATCGTCAGGGTCTGAGACGCGAGACCGCAAAAGACCTGGCTAGGGGATGGATTTGGATTCGCGAGATGGTTGCGGGGATAGGAAATCAGACACTGCAAAAGTGCCCCGCAGAGCCAGACCCATTCCCGTGAGGCGGTCCCGCGCGCGCGGGGATCGCACCGGAGGATCTAACGTTGCAACGCCCCTCAGAGCCGAGACTTTGGGTGGGCGCATTGAGGCATAGTGCCACCAAAACGTATCGTAACGCGATATAATTCTTGCGCGTTTCTTGGGCCCATTTCTCTTGTCCGTCTACAAGTCAACAACCGTTGCTTTCAGCCTCGAAAGGAGGCCACTCCCATGAGTACATTTCGATGTCCGTGGTTCGTGATCGTTGCTTTCGGGATCATGTTTCTTGTTCCGGTGGCATCAGCCAAAACCCTATGCGTTCATCCCGGGGTGAAAGGATGCTACAAGACCATCCAATCCGCAGTGAACGCCGCTTCCAACAACGACATCATCCAAGTTGCGCCCGGGACCTATAAGGAGGAAGTCACAATTGGGAAACCGCTCTCGATTCTGGGAGCGGGCTCGGAATCGACCGTTGTGGATGCCGCGAATCTCGCCCATGGCTTTTTCGTCGATGGGTATGACAATCATGGCCTGAACAACGTCACCGTCTCGGGATTCACGGTGCAGGGCGCTCTCTATGAGGGCATTCTGATCGTAAGCGCCACCGACGTCACCGTCCGCAATAACACGATCAAGAACAACGATGCAGTCCCGGGGGTGGTCTTCACCGGGGCATTGATGGGCTGCCCGAACCAACCCGGCAGCGGCATCTACGAAACCGATGAAACCGGGGATTGCGGTGGCGCCGTTCATCTGGTGGGCGCGGTCAACTCCACCATCTCCGACAACTACATTACCGGCAACGCGGATGGGGTTCTTATCAGCGACGAGACGGCGGAAAGCCGGAACAATCTGCTTATCCGGAACATCATCACGAACAATCCGCTGGAGTGCGGAATCGTGCTGGCCTCGCATCCGCGCGCGGGCACCACGAAGATGAAGCCGATTCCTGCGCACTTCGGAGTTAACAATAATACGGTCGCCGAGAATGTTTCTTCGAAGAACGGCGTGGAGATCGGAGGATCAGGAGCGGGCTTGTTCTCCGATGGTGCGGGACAGGGAACAGTCTCTGGGAACGTGATTATCCGCAACAAACTGACTGACAACGGACTGGGAGGCGTCGCCCTGCATACGCACGTAGGCCCGGCGTTCGGTCTTCCGGCCGACACTTTCAGCGGAAATAAGATCATCGGCAACTTCATCGCCGGGAATCTGGCGGACCAGGCTGATACCGCGACTCCGGGGCCGGTGGGAATCAACATCAACAGCGGCGATGGCGCGTCTCCGGTTCACGGAACCGTCATCGCAGATAACGAAATCTGGGACGAAGCCATCGACATTGCCGTCAACACGCCGGCAGAGGTTGATATCCACCTCAACAGTCTGCTGGGGGGAAACATTGGCGTGGGCGACGTTTGTGCGCTGGATAAATCGATGGTCTGCACGGGCACGATCGACGCCACAGAAAACTTCTGGGGATGCAAGGCGGGACCGGGCGGAGATGGATGTACCACCACGAGCGGATCGAATATTCGCTTTGCGCCATGGCTCAGCCAACCCGACGATCATTGATATCGACGACCGTTGTACCGCACTCCGGAAGCTACAGCCTTCGGAGTGCGGTTTGCTGCTAATGTAATAAGCCCCGAAGCACAAGAGCAACAATCGCCCATGGTCACGGACTTGATAGGTTTTGGACTGTCTAATTTCCTATGCCGCGAGGTGGTTGCGCCTCACAAGACTCAGCGTTAGAATCGTGAGACCAGGGACGGGGCGCCTGGGTGAATTCCGGTCGTACGTCTACATCTCAATCCGCCAAATCTCTTCCTGCAGGCTTCTCCCGCCTGTTGCACAGAGGGAAGGATTTCGTGCAGACAGCGCTCTTCAAGATCGTCACGTGGCCAGCGATTCTAGCTTGTGCGGTCGCAGTGTCTGCCGCGCAATCCGGAAGTGCGTTGCCGGGATCCGGGACCGAGGCCTCCGATGGCACCACCTCCAAGCTCTCCCTCACCCTGAAGTCCCGCAGCTGCATGCCCGGAGATAACGCCGGTATGTTGCCTGAGGGCAACCCGGTGACTTGTTCGTTCGCTGGCAAAAGCGGGACGATGATTGTGCCCCGCAACTGGGCTCCTCCTGACATCGACCAAAGCGTACCACCGGTGCTAGTTGATGCATCATGCTCGTTGGAGGAAGTGCTCGCCGGGGCCAGCAAACGTGCGTTGGCTTTGGTAGACAGCTTACAGAAGTTCAGTGCCCGAGACCACATTGAGCACATCGAGTTTGGAAAGGACGGCAAGCGCCGGAATTCTCGGAGTCAGAATGTCGACTATGTGGCGCAGATTGAGCAGGGAGATTCGGGACCGTTACGGATCGCAGAATACCGCCACTACTCTTCGATGGACCGTTCGACACCATTCACCGATACGGGAACGGCGGCATTTGCCCTGATTTTTCATCCCCGGCACATCGCCAACTTCGAATTTCAATGCGAAGGCTTAACCGATCTGCATGGAGTGCAGGCATGGCAGGTGCACTTTGAGGAGGCGGCCGATCCCAAAGCGCTGTTTCATGCGATGCGGATTGGGAGCTCGATCTACAAGCTTCGCTTCAAGGGGCGGGCATGGATTGGTGTCCAAAACCAGGAAGTGTTGCGCATGGAGACAGACCTCGTGGCCCCAATTCCACAGATTGAACTGGAGGTCGAGCATTTGGAGATCGTTTATGCCCCAGTGGAGTTCAAGAGGCGCAACCTCCAGCTATGGCTGCCGGAGAGCGCTGCGCTCTACATGGGATATCGTGGGCACCGCTACGAGCGGGTGCACAATTTCAGCCGTTTTCAGCTTTTCTGGATCGACACCGAACAAACGGTGAGGGACCCGACAGCAGGTTCGGGATAGGCGGAGTCGGCGACGAACGGTCCTGAATTTGTCTCGCCTGCGACTGCCCTGTGTGGTTCTCCGCGCTACGGAACGCCGTTGCCGATTCTTCAAGAGGCTGAGAGCTTTGCGGCCGAGATTCCGTTAGGTGACCGATCGCGCCCTGACCATGAAGCATGGCGGTTGCACTGGTTGCATGGAGATGGCGAGAACCCATTTCCGGCTTCGGTTTCCCAACTAGTGGATTGGCTGCAACGTTTCCAACCTAAGGATGGAAAATCGTCCGACTACATTGAGTTTCCGGATGTATGTCCTGCTCGAGGACTGCGTTTGCTCCAGCCATCGGTAGCTGAGAAGCCCCGGCCTTGATTGATCTTCCATCGCACAGGCGTGAACTGGCGAAACGCTGCTAGGTCGTAGCGCCGCGCGCGGTTTTTGGGCGCACGGTTGATGTTACGACAGTTCGCTGGGCAGTGGACCTAAGTCACGTTCTCTCCAATCACTCCAAGTTCTACAGTATCGGGAACGACCACCGAAGGAGAGAAACCATGTCATCCAGTGTCGCTGCCACGGCCTTGACCGGTGTGGACCCGCGAAAATGTTCGTTTTGCGCTGAAGAAATACTCGCTGACGCTACGAAATGCAAGCATTGCGGCGAGTTTGTCAACCGTACTCTTTCCCGGGGTGTTGGAGCGATCTTTGCGGTAGGAGTTGTGATCGCTTGTATCTTGGCCGGCATGCAGCCCTCGCCTTCAGAAGGTGTTACCGCCGTTGGGGTGTGGGCGATCTTCGCGCTCTTGTTTGCGAGAATGTTCGGCTAACGTGGGTTGAATCCCCCTTTACACCTCAGCACCGCGCGATGGCGCTAGGAACGCCATTTGCCAGTCCTAAGGGCGGCGCTCCATTCCCGGTAGGGCACTTCTTCCTTCAGCTTGGTAGCCTAGTTTCAGCGTCCTGCTTTCTGTTCTCTTCGCAATCCGCTCACTTCTTCTCAAGCTCCTCGATGGTTGCACCGGCGGGTACTATTTTCATGGTAGAAGTCAGTCTTAGGGTTGTCCAAAGGCGGAACCGTCGCGCGGTGGCTCGAAGCGAACGGTTACGTCCACGGTCTTGCTATCGGGATCAAGGGACTCGTGCACGCTGGCATGCCAGTCTCCAAGTTGCTTGTAGGCCTGTTCGACAAATCGCCCAGGGTAGCTGGAGTCGTAGGTGTCTCCACTGCGCAGCGTCCAGTCGCTCGCGAGGCGCGTCGTAGTTGCGGAGTCAACGCCTCGAATCACCACTTCGCCCATCTTGTAAACATCTCCTTCCGCGATGGAGACATAGTAGGTGAGGCTGGACCGCGAATCGTCCGCTCGCGCCTCGCCCTTAATACTGGGGCTCATATATCCACGAGTTCCGTAGAGCTGGTGGACGGCTGCAAGGTCTTTTTCGAGCTCTAGGACATTCGCAACCTCGCCGGCCCGAAGATGAAATGCGGCTTCGAGAGTGGCATCCGGAAAGGCCGTGTTGCCCGAGATCTTGATCGCGGACAGCCGATATTGGCGGCCGGGTCGGACTGGCACCAGAACGTCGACCAGGGTGTCGTGCACATCATTTTGGACAACCGTCGGTTCGGGGTCGCCCAGAACCGCCTTGAGGTATCCATGCTCGCGATAGATCGGTAGGAAAGCCTTATCCTCCAAGGCTCGAATCTCAGGGCGTCGATACTCCGCGCCTTGGAGGCTGTTCGCGGCTGCCTTGAGTGCTGGCAGTTCAGCCTGTCCGGCACCGGAAAACTCGACATTGCGAATCGTGATCGTCGGTCCGCTGACCGCGAAGACAAAGGCCTCTACCGGATTGTCCTCGTCGAAAGGGCGGAGGTAGTTGACCTGGCCGGCGACGTTCTTCTCGATCAATAAAGCCTGTAGCGCCTCGGAAACCTCGCCCGCCAGTCCGCCGATACCGGGAAGTTGCCCATCGAAAAGCGGCACCCTGGCGTGGAGCTTCTCAACAAGCTCCCGGCCGGTAAACCAAACCACGTTGTCGAAATAAGCAGGGAAGACTCTATCCGCATCGCGCAGCTTCAGTTTCACCTTGGCGCCGTCCGGCTCGAATTGGGAGGTGTAGGAAACGGCGGCAAACGCGCCACTCTCACCGAGAAGCCGAACCATAGTCTTGAGATCCTCGTCGTGTAATGACTGGCCGAGTTTCAAATTGGCGGCGCGAATGATGTCCTCCGTCTTGTAGCGAGTCGTCCCGGTTACTTGAACCGACTTCAGTTTGACTTCGGAGGACGGAAAGTCCTTGGAGCTGGGCTTCGGCGTCTCTGCAAACGCGACGGAAAGCAAGCAATAAGCCGCAGCGACAGCCGGGAGTCTGGGGAACTTCACAAGGAGAGATTTTAACCCACATGGGCGAAGGTCGAGACGCCTCAACCCCTGTCCCGAACAAACGTGCCTTCGTCCGAAGCACAGATTGAGGGTGCCACGGCCGATTCGATGCCTAGGCCTCACAACACCCAACGGGCCGATAGAGTCTTCCGACCGTAGTGGGTTAGTTCGAGCGCCGTTTCGAAAGCGCAGAAGCCAATAACCATGGCCGCAGCCCTTTGCCTTTGAGGCTTCAAAGTCCTTAGGGCTAAGCAACTTCCGTTCTTAAGGCAGCCGCTTCGCAGCCCGCGGTAAAGAATAGCCGAAAGGGTTATATCCCCGCCGGCGTGCTAGCGGCTTCGACCGCTCCACTGGCTGAAGGTCGGAATCCTGGTGCGCTGCCCCATTCTTTGTGCTATAGTCCGGCTCTGCTCGATCACAGGGCAATGGGGCGCGCTCCGGCTGTTTACACGAGGAGGCCGAATGCGCCGGAACTCTGCTCTTCTGATTCTCGCACTTTGCGTTCTTTCCACCGTGCTCGCACAAGCTAACGAGATAATCCCTGCTGGCACACTCCTGCACTGCACGATCGATGAACCGAACTTTTCTTCAAAAACCGCAGCGGTCGGCGATCCGGTTCTTTGTCATCTGGGATCTCTCGGCTCCTTCGGACATTCCGTATTCCCCCGAGGCGCAATGCTTAGCGGCCACCTCCAGGATTACAAGGATCCCGGTCATTTTGTTGGCAAGGGATGGATCCAGATTGAGTTCGACCGCCTGGTTCTGCCGGGAGCACAAATCCTGCCCCTCGCCACAAAAGTCATCTCCGCTCCTCACGAGAAGGTCGACAAGCAGGGCGACATTCACGGCGGAGGCCATCCAAAGCGTGACGCCATCGAATGGATGATTCCCGTTCTTTGGCCCATCAAGGTTATTACTCTGCCCGCGCGCGGCCCTTACCCGGCACTCAAAGGCGAATCGCGAATCGCGTTGCGCCTGATGGAAGACCTCGAGGTTCCCTATCCGGCGGCGCGGAGTTCGGTTCCGATGCCGCCGTGGGCGACGCCCAGCGCTTATCGCTCTTACGGCTACGGTGCAGCCTCGTGGAACGGATCCCCTGCGGCTGATTCGACGCTGACCCTGCGTCCGGCCACCTATGGACAGATGAACGAGCCGGCAGGGCAGCTCACGCAGTCCGCACCATCGAAGTTGACACTGATTGCCCTGAAGGAAGGTACCGCTTTTCTGGCCCAACAGTATTGGATCCAAGGTGGACAGATCCACTGTGTGTCCACCAACGGAGAGGAGACACTGCTTGCCCTGGATCAGCTCGATCTCGACCAAACCGTACGCCTGAACCAGGAACGCAATGTCGCCTTTGTGCTCCAATCACGGGAGCCCGTCGAGCAATAGAGCTGTCCGCACAGCCACATCTGCCGACCGGGGCGGGCCCTTGCGGCCCGTCCTGGTCGTACTCTCCAGCCGCATGATGTTCACCACACTCGGCAGATCTTCTCGGGCGGGTTCACCATGGGCTGGCCGGATCGGCAGGAAAAGGCTTGGGAGAATTCCGGCATGTTCACGACCACCCCGTTGATGCGGTACTTGGCGGGAGAATGCTCATCCGTGACCGCTCGCATCCGCAGTTCCTCGGGTCGTTCATTGGCACACGCCCACTGCGCAAATCCCACAAAGAAACGCTGCTCGGGGGTCAGCCCATCCACCGGCGTAAGCTGCTTATCCGCGGTCGCCCCCTTCCAGGCAATGTAGGCGAGAATCTCCCCACCGAGATCGGCCACGTCTTCACCCAGCGTAAGTTGGCTGTTGATGTGGACCTCGTCAACGACTACGTATTGCGCGTACTGATCTTCCACGCACTGGGTGCGGGCATCGAACTTGGCGCGGTCCTCTTTGGTCCACCAGTTTCTCAGATTGCCTTGGGCGTCAAACTGGCTGCCCTCATCGTCAAACCCGTGGGTGAGCTCGTGGCCGACGGTTCCACCGGTATCGCCATAGTTGGGGGCGGCGTCGAGTTTGGCGTCGTACAACGGAGGCTGCAACACCCCCGCGGGAAAGTTGATGTCGTTCATCTGCGGATCGTAATACGCATCGACGGTCGGCGGCGACACTTCCCATTCCCCATGGTCCACGGGCTTGCCAACTTTATTGATGTCGCGGCGGCGCTCAAATTGATTGGCGCGCCGGACATTTCCGGCAAAGTCGGAGCGCTGAATACTAACCGAGCTATAGTCGCGCCACTTGTCGGGATATCCAATCTTGTTGCGAATGCCGGCCAGTTTGGTGAGCGCCTGCTGCTTCGTCTCCGGGCTCATCCAGTCCAGCCCCCGAATGCGCTCTCCCATGGCATCTTCAATCCCGCGCACCATCTCGAGAGTGCTCGCCTTGAGCTCGGGTGAGAAGACCCTTTGGACGTAGACCTGGCCGAGAGCCTCACCCAGATCGCGGTCCGTGTATTGCACGCAACGCTTCCAGCGGGGTTGTTGCTCTTTG
The DNA here is from genome assembly GCA_035623335.1 of Terriglobales bacterium. GTDB lineage: Bacteria > Acidobacteriota > Terriglobia > Terriglobales > Acidobacteriaceae > JAFAGX01. The sequence continues at coordinate 12,443 of DASPTQ010000282.1, read as the reverse complement.
GCGCCACGCAGATACTTACGATAGAACTCAAAATTCTCGCCCACGAACGCGGAAGAAAGATAGGGCGAGTAGGAATCGACCACATGAAATCGCAGATAGGTCTTCCAATTGGCCAGAGCTTCGCCGGCGAGTTGGTGATTCAGGGCCCGGAAGTACTCGGGCGTAGCCAGATTGACAATTTCAAAGCTCGGATATTCGAGCTGTTTATAGTAGGCCCGCCAATCCACCCGAGGCGCGACTTGGCTGAGATCCGCAATTTTCATCTTGTGCTTCAGCTTATAAGGATCGCGGCGCTCCACCCGAGTAAGCTGCGCCTTGGCCAACGCGGTCTCCATGCGCAAGACCGTCTGCGCACTTTTTCTCGCTGTCTCCGGGTTCTCGCCCAGAAGCCGAAAGACCTTCTCGACATGTTGCTGGTAGCGTTCGCGAATCTCCTTGGACTTCGCATCCTCCTTAAGGTAATAGTCCCTGTCGGGCAGACCCAGACCACCCTGGTCGAGCTCAGCGATCTGCTTTTCGGAGTCGTCGGGATCGAGCGTGGATCCCTGCGAGAACAGGATGGTTTGTCCGTAGGCAAACTGCAGCCGAGCGAGCAGCGGCGTAATATCTTTCACCGACCGCAAGCCGGCAATGGCATCCAGATCGCTCTGGAGGGCAGACAATCCCAGCTTTTCGACCGCAGTCTCGTCCATGCATGCCGCGTAATAATCGCCAATCTTTTGGTTGACACTGTCGCGCTCGGTCCCGGCCGACGCCTGCTCCAGAATGGCACGCAAGAAAACCAGGTTATCCTGATAGAGCTTCGCATAAACACTCCACGATGTTTCGTCGGGAGGAATGGGGTTGTTGGTTTGCCAGCCTCCGCAGGAGTACTGATAGAAATCGACGCAGGGGTCGAGGGATTTGTCCATCGCCCTCAGATCGAGGCTCGGAGTGTAGGGCATGGCCGGTTGGTCGGAGGATGGTGGAGCCTGGTTTTGCCCCGCCGCCAGCACAGCCAACAGCAGGGTTGCGAAAGCAAGGGCTGGGTTGCGCATACTGATCTTGGACGGCCAGAGCTCGAAAAAGTAATGCCAGGTCATAGTACTGGATCCGAGTGGTCTTGCTGAAGCCAAGGCCTCAAGGTTGATAATGTGTGCGTACCGGAAGCCGTACCTCATCGCCGAACGCCATGGGGTTGGGAGACGGGCGGCTCGGCCTTGGCGGGAGTGACCCGGATTAAGGAGCGCGCTCCGACGTGAAGGAAGCTCAACTCGCGAGCGGCGAGCAGGGCCTTGATGGCTTCCCGCACTCGCGAGCGGGGAACAAAGTTGCCGAAGAAGGATTCGATTTCCTGCTGATCCGCAGCGATAACACAGTCCAGGTACTTCGAAAGCAGGGCCGAGAGTGCTTCGGCGACCGAGAGGCCGATGCCCTCGCGTACCGCATCTCCGGACCAACGATACAACACGTCCCAGAACGCGCCCTCCCCGGGTTTGTAGTCCACTCGCGTGATCCGCAGTTTGGACCAGAGTTCGGCCAACGACTTATCCAGCGCGGCTGCCGAAAGCCCGCCGCCCAGCTTCTCGAGCAGCTTTTGCTTCGACACAGGGCCTTCGCGGCGGATGATTTCGTAAGTGTCGGACGCTAGTTGGGAGTATTCCGAGCGCGGGCCCGGCTTGGGTGCCTGTTTGGGATTGCGCTCGCCGACCAAAGCATAAAAGTAGGGAAAGATCGAAGCCGCCAGAAGAAACGCGTTGTTCTCGTCAAACAAATTGGTTTCGTAAGCCACGCGATCCCGCAGCAGGCGAACCATGAGTTCGGTGGCATCCTGGGCGCGAGGATCTCGAAAGGCCTGCTGCCAGGCCGGCAAGCCCTCCTCCGAGCCAGCCCAGGCACCGATGAATGTGGGCGCCAGTATTGAGGGTTTGCGAGGATACATGAGGCAGAATCCGACTGATTCGAGGAACCGGCAGGCCTCTTCCAGCGTGCGAACAGGATGCCCGTCGAGGTGCCATTTCTCCTGGCGGAGCTGATTGAGTTCAAGTCCGGTCATGAAAGCATCTGATTCGCAAATCCCGCACTACAACGACCACCACAGGCTGGCCGCCTGCTCTTAGATCCTCTTAAATGCCTTTTGAATATCCTTAAGAGAATATCGCAGGACTACGGGCCGGCCATGGGGGCAGCTCATAGGACACTCGGTCTTGGCGAGTTCCGCGAGCAACCACTCCATTTTGTCTTGTGCGAGAGGCATATTCACTTTGATCGCAGCATGGCAGGCGATCGATGCGGCGATACGCGTGGCAACCTTTTCCATGTTCAGAGCCTGCTCTTCGCGCGACAACTGGTCGAGCAGCTCCTCGAGCATGGCCTCGATCTCGGCGGCCTCGATGCCCGCGGGTGCGACTTTCACCGCGAGGCTCCTCGCTCCAAACGCTTCGGCCTCGAATCCATTGCGCTGCAATTCCTCACAAATTTCAGCAAACACCGCCTGCTGCGCGGGGGTGAGCTCGAAGACCAATGGCATCAGCAGCCGTTGGCTGAGGACAGTTTGGCTGGCCCGCTGCCTCAGCACTCTCTCAAACAGCACGCGCTCGTGGGCCACGTGCTGATCGATGATCCAAAGGCCTTCCTGATTCACGGCGAGGATAAACGAGTCGCGGATTTGCCCCAGGGGCTTGAGTGAGAACAGCGAGGAACGAAGCGGGCTGGCTGCCTGGGGCTCGTCGGGGATCGGTGGCGTGCAGCCGTCTTGGGGGACCATGCGGTTGAGCCCGTGGGGTGTAGGAGCGGCCGATTCCAACTCGTTCGTTACCAGATGAATCCCGCTACCAAACTGCAATCTTTCGTTGACCGGCGGTGCCACGGTTGCCTGCAAGCCGAAGGTTTCGGCCTCCGGCGCCGGGTCAAGAGCGTGCCCGGCGGAGACCGAAGGCCAGCTTGCAAGGGCTAGGGAGGGAGTGGTAGTGGGGCGCGCCGTCATTTCGCTGGTGAATTCAGGCACCGGCAGGGCTTTCATCAAAACTGCCCGCACCGAATCCCGTACCAGATCGTGAATCGCCGTCTGGTGGCGAAAACGAACTTCGGTCTTGGCGGGATGGACATTGACATCAACCTCGCCATTCGGCAGCTCGAGGAAGAGCAGCACGACCGGGTAGACCGAGGGCGGCATGATGTTGCGATACGCCTCGGTGAGAGCGTGCTGAATGACCCGATCCCGAATCAGCCGGCGATTCACAAACACGTAGATAGAATTCCGGTTGAGCTTTTGAATCTCGGGTTTCGAGACAAAGCCGTGTACGCTGAATTCGCCGAACGCTACGGCTCGCTCAGGCTCATCACCCTCTTTGTGGACGGCAAGGTCCGTGCCGGGTCCCGCTTGGCAATCCCATCGCTCGCGGGGCTCGGAGGCCCAGCCGATTGGCCTCCACGGTCGAGACTCCGCCACGGGCAGCAGTTGCTCGAGAACATCCTTGCCAAAGATCTGGTAGATGCGTTGTTGGTGGCCTGGAACGGGCGAGGCAATCAACACCGCATGGCTGGCCGAATGCAGCTCGAAATGCTTATCCGGATGAGCGAGAGCATAATGGGTGACCAGCGAGGCGATGTGGGAAAGCTCCGTGGACTCCGATTTCAGGAATTTCCTGCGAGCCGGCGTGTTGAAAAACAAATCGCGCACGGTGAAGGACGTTCCCATGGGCAGGCCGGCGTCCTCAACCTTCTGGATCTTGCCGCCATGGATCTCAACGACGGTTCCGGAAGGCTCCTCGGGCGCGCAGGTTTCCAGACGTAAACGCGAGACGGCGGCGATCGAGGGCAGGGCTTCGCCGCGAAATCCGAGCGTCCCCACGCTGAGTAAATCCTCGGCCCGGTTGATCTTCGAAGTAGCGTGCCGCTCGAAGGCCAGCAGCGCGTCATCGCGCACCATACCGCAGCCGTTATCACGGATCTGAATGAGCTTTTTGCCTCCGGCCTCGACTTGGATCTTGATCCGCGTGGCGCCGGCGTCGAGCGAGTTTTCCAGGAGCTCCTTGACCACCGAGGCGGGCCGATCCACCACTTCGCCGGCGGCGATCTTGTTGGCAACATGTTCGGAAAGGACGTGAATCTTACCCATCGACTGGCCACCCTCCCAAGACCTGATCCTTCCTCGGTGCGAGTAGACGGGGAAAGATCAACCGCTTCTGATCCTGATACCCAGATCTTTGAGCTGGGTTTCACTCACCGGCGTCGGAGCATCCACCATTAAGTCCACGGCTCTAGCTGTCTTGGGGAATGGGATCACTTCGCGCAAGCTGTCGGCGCCCGCGAGAATCATCACGATACGGTCGAGGCCAAGCGCAATTCCCCCATGGGGAGGGGTACCGTACTCTAGAGCCTCCAGAAAGAATCCAAAGCGTTGCCGGGCTTCCTCTTCGGTCATGCCGAGAGCGTGGAAGATCTTGCGCTGAATGTCCTGGCGATGGATACGGATCGAGCCAGACCCCAATTCTGTTCCGTTGAGCACCGCATCGTAGGCGAGAGCCCGCACCGAGGCAGGATCGGATTCGAGCTTGTCCATGTCCTGTTCGTGCGGCGAGGTGAAAGGATGGTGTGCAGCGGCCCAGCGCTGGCCCTCCTCGTCATATTCGAACATCGGGAAATCGGTGACCCACAGGAAGCGAAAATCCTTGGCTGGATCCCCGGTTCGCTCGAAGGCCCGGTGGCGCTCGGCATACTTCTGGGCCAGCGCCAGACGGAGCTGCCCGGCCGCGGTGAAGACGGCCTCGTCGTGCTGCTTGACCTCCGGTTTTACCCCGCCCGCAGACTTGTGTTCGGCCGGCTTGCTGTCTCCGGCCACGATGACGATCAGGTCGTCGCTGTCGACGCCGCACAGTTGGCGAATCCTGGAGCCAGCCTGCGGAAAGCTCTTCTCCAGACGCTTGAAATCTTCGAAGACCTTGACGTTGCCCTTGAGGCTGAGCATGGGCTTGATTTCGTCGCGCTCTCGCCGGGAAAGCTCTCCCACTTTGGGGATACGCAGAGCGACGATTGGCCGCTTCGAGCTCAGGGCCAGGGTCTCGAGATCTTCGTCGGTGAAGGCATCCCGTATGTCGGTCATCGCGGGCAAGCGCATGTCGGGTTTGTCGCTGCCGTACTGGCGAATGGCCTCATCGTAGGTCATGCGAACGAAGGGCGTCTTAATCTCATGTCCCGCAATTTTGAATGCCGCCTTCAAAAATTCCTCGACCACCTCCCATACGCGTTGGGGCTGGGGATAGGACATTTCCAAATCAATCTGGGTAAACTCCGGTTGACGGTCGGCGCGTAAGTCCTCATCGCGGAAACAGCGCACGATCTGGAAGTACTTGTCAAAACCAGAGATCATCAGAATCTGCTTGAACAGCTGGGGCGATTGGGGCAATGCGTAAAACGACCCCGGCTGCACCCGGCTCGGAACCAGGTAGTCGCGCGCACCTTCCGGAGTGGAGCGGGTCATGAAGGGGGTTTCGATCTCGAGAAAACCCTGGGCGGAAAGATTGTCCCGAATCGCGATAGCGATGTTGTGCCGTAAGACAATATTGCGCTGCATCGCCTCGCGGCGCAGATCGATGTAACGATACTTGAGGCGCATTTCTTCGTTGGGCAGGACGGTATCGCTCGGAAGGAATGGCGGCTGCTTGGATTGGTTGAGAATGCGAAGCTCCTGAGCGATCAACTCCACTTCGCCGGTGGCAATATTCTTGTTCACCGTTTTCTCATCGCGCTTCTTGACCGTACCGATTACGGCAATGACGTATTCATGGCGCAGCCGCCCGGCTTTTTCGTGCAGGCCGGGGTTGCTCTCCGCGTCGAAGACGATCTGGGTGACGCCGGTTCGGTCGCGGATATCAACAAAGAGAAGGTTGCCGAGATCGCGGCGGCGGTTGACCCAGCCCATCAGTACTGCCTTCTTGTCGGAATCGGAAACACGCAGCGCCCCACACATGTGAGTCCGTTCGAGATCGCCAAGGAAGTCGAGCACGTTGCGCCTTTCTAGGAATGCTCTCCGGACCGAGATTATAAATGCTCAGACCGCGCCGTGCTGCTTCGGCAGCCCGATTCAGCCTTTGTACCTAAAGGTATCCCTTAGCAGCGTGCGCGTCAGTCGTACCGTGGCGATCCGGTCCAGCGAACGACCATCAGTTCGCGTAGAATCTTGGATTGACTACCGAAGGAGTTCCGCGATTTCTGGAGGCCGGTCCACGACCACATCCGCCGGAGCTTCGCAGAGGGTGTGAGGCGCGAAACCGTAAGTCACACCGCAGGTCCAAACCCCGGCATTACGGCCGGTGATCACGTCAATCGAAGAGTCGCCGATGATGAGAGCGTCTTCGGCTCGCGTCTTGGTCTCGCGCAAGATCATCCGCACTCCGTGGGGGTCGGGTTTCTTGGTGGGGAAGCTGTTCCCTCCATAGACGTGTACAAAGAATTCTGCCAGACCGAGCGCTTCGACGATCGCCCGCGACGGATTGACCGGTTTGTTGGAAAGCACAACCATTTGCCGCTGCCCCCGGTGGCCGTTGCGGATGGCATCGAGCATCTCTTTCACCCCTTCGTAAACCTTTGTGTGGTCGAGTTTGTGGACCCGATAGTAGCCCAGGAAGTAGTCGAGGGCCTGTTTGATGAAAGCTTCATCCTTGGGGTCTCCTAGAGCACGTCGAATCAGCATCGGAGCCCCATCTCCGACATAGGAGGCAATGACGTCCCCGGGAAGCTCCGGCCGATTAACATGGCGGAGCATGGCGTTGACAGAATGAATGAGGTCCAGGCGGGAGTCGATCAGGGTGCCGTCGAGGTCGAAAATCACAAGCTTCATCGAGCTTGCATCAAATCTCTGGTGGAAGCGGATCATGCCGGATTCGAGCATAGCACTGAGCAACATTCCCCTCGCCTAGGAAATCCACCTTGAGGCCTTAGTTGTTTCCCTTTGGGGGGCCGCAGGGTGCTCAAAGTTGGAGGTTGGGTATGCGGCGCCGCGGAATGCCGGTGCGTCTGGCAGGACCCGGGATCTTCTCGCTCGCAGAGAATGAACCCCGGAGGTCCGACCAGCTCGCCTGCTAGCTGCTCAATTTTCGGAGCAGACTCAATCACACCCACTCAGCAGCAAGTCGCAGGGTACGCCGCACCACCCGAGAGGTTTTTCCGATGGCGTTCCCTGAGCTACGGGGTGATCCCGGTTGCGCTCAGCGCCAGGGTTTGCTGGCTACCGACGCCGTCATCGCCGATGGTAAGCGCCGCTGCCGCTGCGCTCGGGAGCGCTGACCGATTTTTGCCCACCACTTCCCATGTTCCCTCGCCCGCCTTCCCGACGATCTCTCCTGCTAAAATGCTTTGTGCGCCGAAACTTAGCTATGATTTTGCTCGGCCCTGGATTGGCTTGGCTCGCACTAGGGCAGCAGCAACCCCAGGTCAAAGTGAATGTGCTCAATGTCTGTGCCCCCTCCCAGGAGGACCAGCAGCAAATTTCCTCGGCTCTGGCGCGTATTCCCCAGAGGTCTTCGTTCAGTGAGGAATTCGAGATTGATCGAGGCCATTCCATCGTCGATCAGGCCGCAGACGCTCGCGAAGGTGGCCAGCCGGCGGCGGCGTCTTCCGACGTGGGAACGGCCGACTGGGTACGGATACGCCGCGAGTTCCCAGCCTCATCCGCGTTTTCGAGGGTCCAGTATTCCTTTAGCCGCGATCCCAAGAGCATGGTGGAGACCCTGGTTTTTCTGCTGCGCGATCCGAAGGACTTAATGCAGATTGCCATCGAAGCCCGCGCTTCGACCGTAACCACGCCGGCCAACATGGTGGCGACGAACACCCCGGCGAGCCGCATCAAGCTGGAACGCTTCGGGAAATCGTCGATTGTGCTGACGCGCTGTTTGGGATCCGAAGACCATCCCGCTCCGGACCAGAGCGCCTACGAGCCGCTGTTTCAGAGTGCCTCGGTGCTGGCCGCCAAGTACCGCGATGTGCTGGGAGTACGCCGTGCGGTTCCGGCAGAGCTCTCGCGCCTGGCGCCTTTGGGAAGCGCCCAACCAAAAGTTGTGAAACCGGCGGCGACGAAAGTCCAGGACCAGCCGCACTAGGCTTGAAGCGAAGTGCTGTTGGTTTTCATCCAATCATCTTCATTATGGAAAACACTGTCCGCAATGTGGTCATCATCGGCTCCGGCTGCTCCGGACACACGGCGGCGTTATACACGGCGCGCGCCAATTTACGGCCCTTGGTGATCGAGGGACATGAGCCCGGTGGGCAGCTCTCCCTCACCACCCTGGTCGAGAATTTTCCCGGCTTTCCCGAGGGTATTCAGGGACCCGAGCTGGTCGAGAACATGCGCAAGCAGGCGGCGCGCTTCGGCGCCGAGTACAAGCTCGCGCACGTCACCAGCGTGGACCTGAGCGTCCGGCCCTTCCGTATTCATGTCGGTCACGAAGTCGAGCATGCCCGCACCTTGATCGTTGCCAGCGGAGCCTCGGCGCGCTGGTTGGGTCTGAAGCATGAGCAGCAGCTGATCGGACATGGGGTTTCTTCTTGCGCAACCTGCGATGGGTTTTTCTTCACGGGCAAGGAAGTCGCCGTAGTAGGCGGGGGCGATTCTGCTATGGAGGAAGCTCTGTTCCTCACCCGGTTCGCGACCAAGGTGACCCTGATCCATCGCCGCGACACCTTCCGTGCTTCCAAGATCATGCTGGAGCGCGCGCAACGTAACAACAAGATTCACTTCCTCACCGACACCGTGGTGGAGGATGTCTACGACGTTGCCCAGCAAGAGGTCACCGCTTTGAAGCTGAAGAACCCGAAGACCGGAGACCTTTGGGACTTTCCCACCAATGCGATGTTTCTGGGCATTGGCCACATCCCGAACACCTCGCTCTTTCGCAAACAGCTCGCCATGGACAAAGATGGGTACCTGAAGACGAAGAACTACGTGTTTACCCGCGTCGAAGGGGTTTACGCCTGTGGCGATGTGCAGGACCGCCGGTACCGACAGGCCATCACGGCGGCGGGGACGGGATGCATGGCCGCCCTCGAAGCCGAGAGGTTTCTCGAACAACACGGAACCTAGTCTCCTCGGAACCCGGGCGCCGGCTGAACACTCCTCCGTGCGGTACCAACCCAGACATCCTGGACAACCGCACTCGGGGCTCGACGACTGTGGTACAAATTGCAGTGAACCATGCACCTGCCGCGAAATTGTCAGCCGAGCCAGGCGCTTGTAGGTAACCTGTGCTAAGGGAGTTCTTCAGCTCCCTCGCCGACAGCAGAACCCTGCGCGGCCTCGCCGAACGCTCCTCGATCGGTCAGAAGCTTTCCTCCCGCTTTGTCGCCGGCACGCAACTGGCCGACGTGCTCCAGGCCACGCGCAAGGTGGTTTTGTCCGGCTCCAGAGTTTCCATCGACAATCTTGGAGAAAATGTCACCAACGCTGACCAGGCCCGCTCCAGCGCCGCCGTGTACCACAACTTGCTCGACGAGATTGCGGTGCAGAGGCTGGACGCCAACATCAGTCTCAAGCTTACCCACATGGGCCTGGATGTGGATGCAGGACTGGCTCGCGACTTAGTCGCAGGCTTAGTGGCCAAAGCGGCCAGCAGGAATCCGCCTAACTTCGTCCGAGTCGATATGGAGGGCTCGGCGTATACCCAGCGTACCCTGGATTTGGTGCAGGATCTGTACCGAAGACCGGGTAATCAGCAATCGATTGGGACCGTCATTCAGTCGTACCTGCGACGCTCGAAAGAGGACGTCGAGAACCTGTTATCCGCCGGTATTCGCATCCGGTTATGCAAGGGCGCCTACCAAGAACCGAAGGAGATAGCCTTCCACAAGAAATCCGAGGTGGATGCCAACTACCGGATCTTGATGAAGACGCTCCTCAAGAGCGGGCTCTATCATGGTTTGGCAACCCACGATCCGTCGATCATTGAGGATGCTAAATCCTTCGCCACCCGCGAAAACGTCCCCCGCGAGTCCTTCGAGTTCCAGATGCTCTACGGGATCCGCCGGGATCTGCAACAAAGCTTAGTCAAGGAGGGATGGCGCATGCGGGTTTATATTCCCTTTGGCACAGAATGGTATCCCTATCTTATGCGCCGCCTGGCCGAGCGCCCGGCCAATGTTCTGTTCATCGCCAAGAATCTCGTGCGCTGGTGAGGCTCGCACACGGGCACCCAGATTTGCGCCTTGCGGGAGGCCAGTTTTAGGGACCTTTTCGTCCTACTCACTCTTCCGGCGGCGCCTCGTTGGGTTCGGCAGGAGCCAGCGGCAGCCGCGACGCGTTGTTCAGCATCTCGCGTTCCAGGGGGGTGAAACGGCTCTTGTAGGCGTCTGAATCAATCATCCGCTGCCGCGCTTCCGGCGGCATGGCCCGCAAGGATTGCACCGCGTTGCGAATCGCCTGTCGCCGGTCGGGCGGCAGTTGTTGCATTTGTGCGTGCAATTGCCGCGCCTGAGACTTCTGTTCAGGAGTCAGATGCTCCCAGGTCTCCATGCGGTTGAGCATTCGATCCTGTTGCTCGGCAGACATGCCATTGAATCGCTGCAGGGACTGACGCAACTGCTGCTGTCGCCAGGGTGGAAGATTACGATACTGCGGATCGCTTTCGAGTGCCTTCCGCTGCTGCTCCGGCGTCAGATTTCGGTGTTCGCGCAGCCATTGACCGGAATGAGCCTGGTTCGGGTGGCCGGGGTTCGGGCGGGGCACATTTGGGGGATGACTCGGGTTGGGAGCAGGACGGCTCGGGGCTTCGTGGCGGTTTTGGGCACAGAGACCAGTCGGAGCGAAAAGCAGCATGGGTATCGCCACCGTCATCGCTACCAAAACTGGCTTAATCCGCAACACCTCTCTGTTCCCCGTTCTGCCGAAACCACTAATCGAACTTATGGATTCGCGCTGACATCCTGCTGAACCTGGAGATCGTCGAGCAATTCGAAATCCGAATACAGATCACTGTTTTTGTCCAGAGCCTGCAAGTCGCCCACCGCTGAGCCGGGCAGTGCTGCCACGGCTGCCACTGGCCCGGACTCGCCGCCATGGCGGTACCCAGCATCGGTGCGGAACAAAGCCGCGCTCATCACCATCAAGACTGCCAAGGAGGCGGCCAGGGCGGGTTTGCGCAGCCAGGACAGCCATCCGCTGGGCTTGGCGCCCTCCTCCCGTATTCGGGCCATCAGCCGCACATCGAAGTATGGCGAGGGCTCCGGCGCTTGCCACTGGTCCATCAACGCCATCGTCTGCCGGAATTCCTCGAGCTGGCCTCGACAAGGGGCGCAGTTTTTCAGATGTTCCTTCATTTCCGGGCTGGCCTCGCTGAAGCCTGCGGCCAGGTCCGGCATCAGTTCCGAGATTTCCTTGCATTTCATAACCATTACCTTCACAAAAACTCTTTTAACTGCACGCGCAACGTCTCATAGGCCCGGAATAGCAGCGACTTCGTCGCCGATTCACTGAGCTTCAAGACTTGGGCGATCTGGCGGTAATCCATCTGCTGGTACTTGTGCATGATGACCGCCATGCGTTGCCGCTCGGGCAAAGCCTGAACGCGCTGGCGAATCGCCGCCATGCGCTCCCGCCGCAAGATCGCCTCCTCCGCCGTCAGAGACGCATCCCGCACATCCATGGTCAATCCCGTCTCTTGATCCGGTTCGTCGACACTGACCATGACCTCGGGACGTTCGTGCCGCGTGTCGCGCACGTAATTCACCGCCAGATTGGTGGCGATCCGGTACAACCAAGTGGTGAACTTGGCGCTGGGTTCGTAGCTCTCCCGCGAACGGTACACCCGCAGGAACACTTCTTGCGCCAGATCTTCTGCGGCAGCCGCGTTGCGCGCCATCCGATACATGAAGCTCACCATCGGGCGGCGATACTTTTGCACCAAGTAGGCGAAAGCCGAATCGTCACCTGCTTTTACCTGCAGCATGACATCGGCATCGCTGGTTCCTTCATGAGCCTGAGACACGTTTCGCTGCGCCTGCATCTCAGGCGTCACGCCCGCCATCGCGAGCAACCCGCGGTCGACGGCTACGCTGCTCACATTGAAATCAACCCTTCCCGGAGGTGAAAGTTGCGTCGATTGGGGGTCGGAAAGTGGTGCGGAAGTCCCAGGGGCAGAATAGCCTAGGGGTGCTTGATCCGGCATTGGTTTGCGCGGCATTCGGTTCCGCAGCTCCGCCCTGGAATCCTCTCGAAGGCCCTGCCCTTCCTGGAACTGCGCCTACCAGGCTACCACGAACCGCCACGTCGTCAAGCTGTTTATTTACTATGAGATAGCTGCCGAGCAGAGAATTTGAGCCCGCCAACGCTCTTTGCGCAGGGCTAGATCAGGGTCAGCCTCACCCGGCCAAAGAGCGGGAACAACCGTCCTTACCTTGCAATCTCCTGGCTCGGCTTGAGTCGGGTCAGCGCTGGTCGATCGGGGATTGCCTCGCCGGCAGACGGAAACCCATAC
>DASPTQ010000281.1:0-8713 GCA_035623335.1 Terriglobales bacterium | reverse complement strand
GATCGTTAACAAACTGGTTCGCGTCTCGCGCCAACTCGTCCAAACACTGGGCCGCGAACCTACCTCGGCCGAGATTGCTCAGCAAATGGACATTCCAGAGGCCAAGGTGCGGAAGGTGCGCAAGATCATGCGGGTGCCGATCTCTCTGGAGACGCCGATTGGCGAAGAGGGGGATTCACACCTCAGCGACCTCATTGAAGACCAGGCCCAAGTATCCCCCGCCGAGGCGGTCATCAACGCGAACCTTAAGGAGCGGACTGCGCACGTGTTGCGCACGCTCAATGCGCGGGAAGAGAAAATCATCCGGATGCGTTTTGGTATCGAGGATGGGTCGGAGCGGACGTTGGAGGAGGTTGGCCAGTCGTTCGACGTCACCCGCGAGCGCATTCGCCAGATTGAAGCCAAGGCCCTACGTAAGCTACGCCATCCCTCTCGCTCGCGCGAACTCAAGTCACTTTTCGATGACGTACGCGAATAACCAAGCAAGGTGGGCCTACAACCAAGCTTGATACGGCGGACAAGAACTATCCTGCCTTAGCATGCAGCGCTTTGCGTGTCGCTTCGAGGGTGTTGATGAGCGATTCCTTGGGGAGCTTTTCGATGATCGGTTCAATGGCCCATCCCAGTCCAAATGGCACGTCACGCGTCAGCGATATGGCTCGGCATTCAACGACTACCCCAGCATCACGCTCCTCGAATCGCCAATAGGAATACAGGCGCCATAGGAATCCGTAACCGGTGTCAGGCTGCAATACTCGCTCATCCGGGCTTCCTGCATTCTCCACTTCTGCAATCCTGGTTGTGTACGAACGGCACACCCAGCGCGTTTGGTCCACCGGGCAATAATGCACCTCATGATCAGTATCGAGGACAACAGTGATGATTTTCTTTTTTAAAAGCCGCAGATAGACGTGGAAATCGTTGCCGTCACGGCTGATGAGTTTCGAATCAATTACCTCAGGTTTGTAGGTGTTCTTGTGGTTATCGTAATCCTGGATCACTGCAAGTATTTCCTGGATATTCGAATCAGGAATGAACGCGGCAGCGATCCAGTCGTGGATCAAACCCTTCGGCACTTTGACCGGCCCTTGGCCAGACCAAAAGTGCGCCACCACCTGCCCTTGATCGACCTCCTGAGCTCGCTCTGGCGTCTGCTGAGACCAGAGGGATGGCCCGCTTCCGTGCAAAGTCTGCTCCATTTCCGTTTCAGCGTGGCGAATGTAAGCATCAAATGCTTCCAGGGTCTGCGGGTTCAGTTGGACAGGCTTTACAGTTTGCGCCATAGGTCGGGACCTTTTGTGAAATCGTGATGCCGGGCACAAGTGCTTGTCAACGTCCCGATCCGAGGTTTAAGTGCGGGGAAGCGTGGGCAAAACCGTCATTGTGGAACTTCGAGTTCTCACGTACAGTGGGACAACGCTTCAATGAGAAGAACCCACGTCGAACCCAGGGATTGCGGTTCCACTATCCGTACTCAGGAGTATCGGGAAGCTAACGTTCCTATTTTGGGCGAGGTGCTGTTTGCGGCCGAGTTGGTTCTGCTGCATGCCGCGCCCTTGTATTACGGTCTAGGGATACCGCACGGCGACGGTTCCGCAGTGATTCTCATCCCTGCTTTCCTCTGCCCGAATGTCTATTTGACACCGTTGCATCAATGGCTTGCGAGAATTGGATATAAACCGTTCTTTTCAGGCATAGGTTTCAACACCGAGTGCCCGAACCTCCTGATTAAACGGCAACTGAATGTGGCCATCGAGAAGGCGCTAGCCACATCCGGGCGCAAAGTCCATCTGATCGGCCATAGTCTGGGAGGGATCATCGCGCGTGCCATCGCGGCGCAGCGGCCAGCGGATGTCGCTTCCGTTATCACCTTGGGAGCGCCATTTCGCGGTACAGTGGCCCATCCTAGCATTTTGCACGCGGCGCGCATGGTTCGACGCCGCATCCTGGCGAAGCACGGCACGGAAGTGCTTCCCGATTGTTACACCGGTCATTGCACTTGTGACTTTCTGGGTTCTTTGCGGCACGCGATGCCCGCGTCGGTAGCAGAAACCGCTGTGTACAGCGAGGGCGACGGAGTTGTTGACTGGCGGTATTGCAAGACAGACCGCCCGGAATCGGACTTCTCGGTCTCAGGAACGCATGTCGGACTTGTATTTAACCCGTCTGTCTACACCATCGTTGCTGAGCGGCTGGCGAAGGCAGGCTGCGAGGAGGTCGAGCGAAGAGCAAGAGGCAAACGTTCCTAAGGGCAACTGCTTCAAACCCAAGTTCAAACCAAAGGTCTCATATTCAAAGAGCGGATGTGAGCGGCATTTCCGAGTTTGCCCACGACCAGTCTCATCTCTGAGGATCTGGCGAAGGGAAGTTTGGAACTTTTGTCTCCCGCAGAGCTTTCGATTCTCGCCTTTCCAATTCGGCTTGACGACGTTGAGTAGCTGCAACGGGGTCTGTTCCAGGCTCTAGATCGGTTTTCTCAAGGAAGTAGCGCCAGCCTTCATGTCGATCTGTGGAGTCTTGGGAATCTTCGAACTTCTTCAGTTCTGACTCTGCCCTCTGCTTGCCTCTGACAACAGCAAGCACTCCCGCCGATTGGAAGGTCCGGATGTTGTGCCGAATGATCGCGTAGGAAGCAGTGAGGTCGTCGCGTGTCAGAAACAGTCCATTCCAGATCCGATAGAAAACGATGCGGCAAAAAGGCGATCTCTGGAGACATCGCCTTTCTCACGAATGGCTACATTAGAGTGGCCGCACGTTCTCAGCCTGCCAGCCTTTTTGGCCCTTCGTCACGTCGAACTGCACGGTTTGGCCCTCCTGAAGGCTCCTGAAACCTCCCGCTTGGATTGCCGAGAAATGCACAAAAACGTCTTCGCCACTCTGACGGCTAATGAAGCCATAGCCTTTGGCGTCGTTGAACCACTTCACCGTTCCTTGTTCTGCCATGTTGATACCGGTGTTCCTTTCAGTCGATTTACGCTGGAGAGATTCGGAAGTATTAAAGGCAGGTTGCTGGCTTGTTGGGCGAGAGCTGCTCACAACCGATTCGGTCTAACGCACTGATCATCGTACGCTCGGTGCGCACAAGTCGCAAACGCGAAGCGAAGTGCGGTGTGCGGTGTCATGACTGCATTGGCTTTGATGTTCCGCGAGAGATGATATCTTCTAGTTCAGCACACCTTTCCCTCAGGCGAGAATCTTGCTCTATCAGACGGGCAGCCGTTGAACGCAACTCCTTGACTTCGTCGCGCAGCTCTTCCGATGTTGGTCTGGTCTGCGCCACTGCGTTCATCATGTCACACCGGGGTCGCAAAAGCGACCCCTACGGCAGCGTGGCTTTAGCTAGAACGACCTAGAACGCGATATACTAAAGATACTTAACCTCGAAGACACGCCAAGCACACTGCGCCTTCGCGATTGAGAGATCGAGAGGCGTGATCTTTACGTCAGCTGCGTTCCTCTACACAATTCCGTGCTGGTCAATCCAATTGCCCGGCTCGCGGCAAATGCTGCACCCAAAGGTTCGCTAACCTCCGTGCGCAAATCATCCTTATCTCAGGAGTTCATTATGTCCGCTCGGAATGGAGACAAGTCGAGATTCAATCGGGAACGCAAACAGAAGATCGCTCGGCGGAAGCGCACCCACGAACTGCTATCGCGGGCAGCAAAGGCAAGCAAATCAGCGGACACCACAGTTCGCGCTCAGCCACGGTCGGTGTCGGCATGACTACTCCACTGCCTCCGGCGTTACCGCTCTCCGAGCCCCTCCTCGGCGACGACAAGAAGAAGCGAGTTCTGCTCGTTGACACTTCGCAGGCGAAGCGCGAGTTGCGTGCTGAGGTCATGAGGAAACTCGGCATGGATGTCGATTGCGCGGCCGACATCGCGGAAGCCCGCATATGGTGGAGAGCCGCCTTGTATGACCTGGTGTTGATCAATATGGAGGAGGGGCACGGCCATCGGGACAAGTTTTGCGATGACATTCGCAGTGCCAATCCCCCGCAGCGCTTGGCTTTCTTCGTTGGCCAACCAGAATATCTTGCGGATTCGCCGAACGCGGACAACAAGATTCCGGTGGAGAACGCCGTCGACGATATGGTTGGTGACTTGAAGCTTGCCTCTTCTGCCGATCATGGAGAGTTCACGCAACGCTGGGGCATCCTGGAAGCTTCGAGGCGAATCTCCGCCGTACGCTCCGCCTCCATTGCGCGCACCCAGGCGATGCGTGCCCTGCCCGCTCCGCCACGAGATTCTGAAGGACGGCCATCGAAATCAACCCCGACACCGACCACCCTAGATGACTTACTGAAAGAGGAAATGCGATGAAGAACCTTTACGTTGGGAATCTACCCCACAGCACAACCGAAGCGGAGTTGCGAAATGTCTTCGAGGCACATGGCGCGGTGGAAAAGATCACACTCGTGACTGATCGGGATACGGGCCGCTCCCGTGGTTTCGGGTTCGTTGAAATGACCAATGCCAGTGAAGCCGACAAAGCAATCGCGGCGCTCAACGGGACCGATCTAGGCGGAAGAACGTTGACCATCAACGAGGCCAAACCGAAGTCCGATCGTCCCAGGGGCGGAGGCCATCGTTTTGGCGGTGGAGGCCGTGGGCGAGACGACTACCGCGGCCATCCACGGCAGCCGCGCGAACCGCGCTGGTAGTTTTTCGAACACAATGTGCCCGGTGAGGTTCGAGGATGTGCCCGCCGGCTACGAACAGAGAATAGGGGATACGTATGCCTAGAGGCCGATCAACATTTACAAAGCGCCAGAAGGAACAGACACGGCAACAGCGACAACGGGATAAGGCAGAGCGGAGGAACCTACGAAGGCAGGAAAAGCCGGTGGAAGGCAGCGTGGATGAGATGGCCGAACTGCACGAACATGCCGCGGCACAGGCGGCGCTATTCAACATTGGTGTAGAAGAAACTGAAGCGGATGAGTCCACGCCCGATGGCCGCATCGGCGAGTGAGGCGTGATTGCAGGTCTGCCGGAGCCTAATGTCCTAGCAACCAGATTTCGGAACCAAACGTAAGCGCATAAGAGATGCGTATCGCAGTAACCTAGCGTAGGAGGTGAGTGTGGCAGAGATTCGATTGCAGGAGGGCGAATCCTTAGAGAACGCGCTTCGTCGGTTCAAGCGTAAGGTTCAGTCGGAAGACATCATTAGAGAAGTGAAACGTCACTCCTACTACCTAAAGCCGGGTGAAAGACGTCGAGTGAAACAAGCGTTGGCTCGGAAGCGCGCACGGAAAAAGATTCGTAGAGAAGGCTCGTTTTCGAAGGACACGCGCCGGGAATCGTGAATGATTCCGCCGTAAATTCTGCTTGCAGATTGCCGAGCGTAATGCCCGGCAACCAGATTTGTGATTCTACACAAACACCTCTCCTGGCAAAGCGGTCAGGGTCCGCGAGGCGAGCGTGTTGTGGATCATTCGTCGAGGTGGAGCGGCAGTTTCAGTGTCAGTCTGCAGGCGTTCCATCTTTAACTTGAGCGTTCGCTCGATTTGGCGCAATTCCAGCACCTCGGCTCCTGCGGCCAAGGTCGAGGCGCGGCCCTGGAGGCCTGCTCTGCCTGTGCGGCCGACTCGATGGATAAAGTCCTCCGCCATTTTGGGCACGTCGTAGTTAATGACATGGGCGACGTCATCCACGTGCAGACCACGTGATGCGATATCGGTTGCCACCAGCACCTGGAAACGACCTTCCTGAAACCCACTCAATGCCCCATTACGCTGCGATTGTGAACGATCGCCATGAATCATGGCAGCCGCGAAGCCGTCGCGCACAAGTTCCTTTGCAAGCCGCTCAGTGCCCCGCTTGGTCCGTGTGAAGATCAGCGTTTGGCCCTTTTCTGCGTACAGGAGTTGCCGGAGACAGTCAAGTTTGTCTCCCGGCCGCACTTCGTAAGCCTTCAGTTGTACGCTTTCAGCGGGCTTCAGCACTGAACCCAGAGCGACCCGAACTGGATTGCGCAAGTACTCACTTACAAGGCCTGAGACGGACTGTTCCATCGTGGCCGAGAAACACAGCGTTTGGCGCTGCCTCGGCAGTGCTGACAGAATGCGCCGGATCGCGGGCAAGAATCCCATGTCCAGCATGCGGTCGGCTTCGTCAAGCACGAGTATTTTGACATCGTGCAGGTCGGCAAGCTTGCGATTCATGAGGTCCTGCAGGCGTCCGGGAGTAGCAATCACCAGTTGCGACCCGGCTCGCAGACTTTGAATCTGGGCCTTTTCCGACACGCCTCCGATGACGAGCGCAGCCTTAGATATTTTTCTGGTACGCAGCTGCTCGTATTGTTCGTGAACCTGGATCGCCAGTTCGCGCGTAGGCAGCAAGACGAGAGCGACGGTAGCACGCGCCGCTTCCCGGTCAAGGGTCTCGATGAGGGGGATGAGAAACGCCAACGTCTTGCGGTACCGGTCTGGGCTGTGCCGATGACATCTCGGCCTTCAAGAGCTGGAGAAATAGCGCGTTCCTGGATGGGGGTGAGGTTGGTGAATTGAGCTGCCGCCAGCTTCCGCTGTAGCGCAGAAGACAAGGGCAGTTCCGAAAATGTGGTCATTCGAATCTCTTTCTCAATCGAGCGGCTAGTTGTCGCACACACTCTGACACACGTCTAGAGCTGCGATACCGCTTGATTCTTCTTGATTTCACGCAAATAAACGGTGGGCAGGAAAGGCGGAGATGAATCTAGTCAGAAAAGGACTACCGCGTGACGAGCAAACCGTAGTACGTAGCGTCACATTCAGTATACCAGAAGCGCCTTCAATCGCTGGTTACAATGGGTGACGCTGAGTCTCTCCTAGATATCGGACCTTTTTTGCCGGCACAGGACTCCAGGAAATCGACACATTGCTGCTCCAATCTGGCAGCCCGAAACCATAACGCGCTCGCATCCGTGAAGCGTGTGCTCACTAAGAGGCGTATATTCATGAAGCCCACGATTTGAGGTTTGCAATGACGCCACTGCGCAGGCTCTGGACTGAAGACAACGGTCAGGATATTGCCGAATACGCGGTGATGCTGGCTGTTATCTTAGTGCTCGTGGTCGGCACAATTCGGTTGGTTGGATCGAACGCGAATAATGCCTTTTCCACTGCGGCTAGTTCGATTCAATAGCGGCTTGTGAGAATCGATCGCAGAACCTCCCGGATTACGGGCACTACGGAAACCATCCGCAATTCTTCTGTTAACGAGAAATACCCTGTTTTCTTCGGGGAAATCATTGACCCTCTATCGGGATGATTGACGCTCAGCTCTTGAAGACATCGGCTGGGGTGTACCAAAATCCTCGATTCTGCCCCAGTCTGGCGTCATTGAAAACATGGTGGTTGCCTCGCCAAAACAGCCATTGTGCTGCTGTACCAGAATCTACAGTCATCGGGACAATAGGAGCTTGCACAAGAAGCGGAGAAGTAGCGGACAACTGTGCGCAGCCGATTCCGTCCACCCCCTAATAAAGGACAAGACTTCTTCTTATGCCGCCGAAGAACACAGCGGGCAAGCGCCAGAGTTGCGATATTCGACAACGGCCTCCAGTTTCTTGGCCAGCATTTCAAAGCCGGCATGCACGTCTTCCCCGACTTCGCGTTCGACAAGCGCACCAAAAGGAGTAGGGATGAGCTGCGGAGGAGGACGCGATGAGTGTGACCACGGAGAAAACCGTGCGGGAACTGGCCCTGGAAAACCCTGCCGGCAACACAGGTTTTTGAGAAGCTGGGCATCGACTATTGTTGCGGCGGAAATCAGTCTTTGGAACAAGCTTGCGGCGCGGCCAATCTGCCGGTGGATCAGGTACTGGATTCCCTCGAAATGGCAGAAGAGACGACGCGAGCGATCCAGAAGATCCATGAGTGGCAAAGGGAGCCGCTGAGCGATCTGGTCGCCCACATCAACGGTACTCATCACAAGTACACGCGCGAGGAGATTGCCCGCCTCAGTCCGTTGCTCGAGAAAGTGTGCTCGGTCCACGGCAAAAAACCATCCCGAACTGCTGCACATTCGCGCAAGCTTTGCCGGGCTAGCGCAGGAACTGACCATGCACATGATGAAGGAAGAGATGGTGTTGTTCCCTTACATCGTCAGGATGGAGGAGGCTGTCATTCAGAATGAACCTATCCTGCCACCACCTTTTGGGAGCGTGCAAAACCCGGTTTCGATGATGGAGCATGAGCATGACTCCGCTGGTGCTGCATTGCGGGCGATGCGCCAAGCGAGTGGCGGTTACACCGCTCCACCCGATGCATGCATCAGTTATCAGACGCTTTACAAAGTCCTGGCGGAATTCGAAGCGGATCTGCACCAACACATTCATCTTGAAAACAACATCCTGTTTCTGCGAGCGGTCGCGATGGAACAGGCGCAATAACCGACTTGAAATCGTGACTTTGGTCACAGACTGCCCCTGTCCCCTTGCATAAGGTGGACTGTCGCGTATCTGTGGACAGCAGGCGAGAACAGTGGACGAACGACGCTACAGCGTCCGAGTGGCGGACCACGGGTACTGGCGCGAACAGATCAAGTGCCAGTATGCCTGTCCAGTTCACACCGACGCTCGCGGTTATGTGCGGGCAATTGCAGCGGGGGATTACGAACAGGCGTACCTGATTGCACGTGGGCCCAATCCTTTAGCGTCCCTCTGCGGCCGTATTTGTGGTGCGCCATGCGAAGCGGCCTGCCGTAGGGGAACCATTGATCAGCCGAT
>DASPTQ010000280.1:0-21750 GCA_035623335.1 Terriglobales bacterium | reverse complement strand
GCTTCCTTCAGACCCCGCCTCGCGGCGGTAGCCCTTGCATCATCACTAGCCCTTTCCTCCATCAGGACGGGCAGAGGACTTTCACCTCCTAGTTACTGAACATGCCCAGCACACGACGAAGCCGCTGCGCGGCGGACGCTTCGCTCTTGTTATCGTGAAAGCTCGCAAATCCAGTTTACTTCCCAGGTTTTGCCGCCATCAGGCGAGAATGACTGCTCCATGCGCGCAGACTGGGGCGAGAGGTTGAGCCACACGTAGCGCACCAGAATTGCACGACCTTTGTAGTCTTCCTGATCGAAGAACTCACCGCGGTTTGCGGTAAAGCTTCCAACCACGGGAGGCAGGCTGAGAGTTCCGTTGTCCAAATCGACGAGATAGATACTCCACTGATGGGATGCGGGATTGTAGAGGCGGAGGGTTTGCGCCTTGATGTGGAGTTTCTTGTCCGTGCTGGTGACCTCGAACTCTTCGAAGTTCGCATTACTGTCGAGAAGCTTCTTGTGGTTCGAAATACCGTCGTACTCAATCCAGACATTGGAGTTATTGAGGCGGTCGGGAAGGCGGCGGACATGAGCCTTCCAGTTGCCAATGAGAAAGTCAAAGTCGTGCGAACCATCGCGCTGAGGAAGATTTGCGGGATTGGAAGCGGTTTGGGCAAGAGACAGAACTGGGACTAAAGCACCGATTACCATCAGCGAGAGGAACGTGACCTTGGATTTCATCACCGGCACTCTCCTACGCTCGGACGAACAAGGATGGGAGTTCGTTAGCAGGATTGTCGCAATCAAGGCAGTTGTGCTCAAAACCCCAGCCGAGGGGATTTTGAGTGAAACGAAATTTTTCGTCAACTCCGCTCGGGATGCCTCCCGAATTGCTTTGCGCCTGCGAGCTTCCCGGTAAGTGTGATGGTGGGGCACTACAACCGAGCCGCGACCGCCAGGGAGCGGTGCTGTTCACGGCCTGAGCTGATAAGACTCCCCCAATCGCCCGGCCGCCTGCCAGTGCTTGCGCGCACGCACCAGCTCGGCAATCTGGCGAATGTGCCCCAGATCGTGCATGGCCCATTCATGCAGCATCTGCTGGAGCGTGATCTCTCCCGCGACATTGTGCATGGCCTTTCGTCCGCCGACACTGCGCGGCAGCGTGCGCAGGAACTCGATGTTGGTCTCGCGCTGCTCTTCGAAATGGTCGAAGGAATCCTCGGCATCGGCATCGCGGTATAGATCGAGATACATCTGCGCATCGTCCTCTTCGAATTCCGGCAATTCTTGGTTCAGGAACTGATCGACGCGCATGCGATAGCAGTGGCCCTCCGAATGCGAAAGGTGCGCGAGCACCTCGGCCACCGAAAACCGGTCGGGCGCCGGCTTCCAACGGGCGTCGTCGCGCGAGAGTTCGCGCATCAGGCCGCGCAGGATCGCGGGCGTTTCTTCCAGCAGGTCGAGGCAATCGAGTCCGTCGTCTTCCGCCATGCGATTTATCCTACGATATTCTCCCCACCGTCCACATGCAGGACATTCCCAGTGAGCCATTCCCCTCACACGCGTGCCCAATGAACTACGGCAGCCGACTGTAAACCTCCGGATGAAGTGCGATGAGTAGCTGGGGAGAACGGAAGAACAGAACACAGGTGCGAGGGAGATGATTCCAACGGCTCATGTGTGATCGCGCTATGAAGATGAGCACGCCACCGCATCTCGTTTGGCCTTAGTGCATGCACCTAAGCACAGCGAATGATGCCACGTTTGCTGTCAACTGCCGCTGTCAGGCGTTCTCGCAACCTTGCGCCGTCTGTTCGCCCAAGGCCTGCCCCGCTTGTGCTATCGAGATTCTTAACTCGCATTGCGAAAGAAAGCGATGCTAGGCTGGCCTCTTTGCAGCTCCGGTGAGCGTATGCTCAAACGGCAACTTCTCATAGTGAGCCTTATCAATCGCGATGATTAAGGCGACGGCCACCACGTCCCGAAGCGGCCAGGCTCGCCCTATGTATTCTTGGCAGATGGGATCCGTGTATTTGAAATCGGGGTCAGGACGGCGCTCCACCACTCGCCCCCGCAGCCACGCCACGGTGTAAGGATCGGCCATATCAACGATAGAGATCGCCACCCGCGGGTCGCGTCGCGTGTTGTTGGACTTGACTGACCCTTCATCCGTAGCGACGATTATGCGGTCGCCTTCGCGTCCCACCCAAACCGGCACGCTGTGCGGGGAGCCATCACTCATGACAGTGGCCAGGTGGGCGAAGTTGCGGTCATCGATCATGCGCCTGAGCTCGTCGGAGAGCGGGATGCCCATGGTGGGTGCTCCTTGCGTTTGGGACGGGGATGATTGTGTCACACAGCTGCGCCCTCCATCAATTAACAGGACGTCGCTTCTCCCGTGCGAATGAAAGCGTTCCCGCGGCAGCATACAGGACTCCGCCTTTCCAAACCGCATGATCATCCCCGCGCCTGCGCAGGGCTCCATGATTCTAATCGCGGTGTTACGCCAATCATCCGAACCGAGACCGTTTAGTGTCGGTTTGCGCGATTGCCCCCGCAATGTGACAATGCATCATGCCAAGACTTTTTTCGATCATCGTTTGTTTACTCGCCGCAGGAATGTTCGTGGGCGACTCCCAAGCGCAGCAGCAACGGACTACTCCAAGCCAAACCGGTTCAGCTACCGCAAGTCAGCAAGAGCCAACTCTGAAGACACGACCCGAACTCCAGACCCAAAAGGACAAGTTCAGCTATGCCTTGGGTATGAATCTTGGGGCAAACCTGCACCGCCAGTCTGTGCCTGTTGACCCCGACGTCCTTATGCGGGGCCTTAAGGACTCCTTAGCCGGCAGGCCAACCCTCATGACGGAAGCGGAGGCCCGTGCAGCGCTCACCGAGATGCAGAACCAAGTCCGCAAAGAGATGCAAGAAAAGATGCAGGCCCAAGGAGAATCGAACAAGAAAGAAGGCGAGGCGTTTCTCGCGGCAAACAAGGCTAAGGAAGGCGTAGTGACGCTGCCCAGCGGCTTGCAGTACAAGATTCTGCAGGCAGGGACCGGACCGAAACCAACGGCGTCAGATTCGGTGACGGTCAATTACCGCGGTACACTGGTCAATGGCACAGAGTTCGACAGCTCGTACAAACGCGGCCAGCCCGCAACGTTTCCCGTGAAAGGCGTGATCAAGGGATGGACCGAAGCGCTGCAGCTCATGCCGGTCGGATCGAAGTGGCAGCTTTTCATTCCGCCTGATCTTGCCTACGGAGAGCGCGGCCCCGGAGAAATCGGCCCGAACTCCACTCTCATTTTCGAGGTCGAACTGATGAAGATCGCGGACCGGAGTCAGAACCAGGAAAAGCCGAAGCAATAACTCAACGGTAGAGTGGCGTCGGCGTAACCCGCTCAAGAAAAAGTCAAGACGATAGGCGACAGATAAATGTATACGGTTTCACATGCTGGCGCAGGCTGGCGCTGGGAGACAGGTCGGAATTGAACCTATCCCATGAAACACTGAGCTTAGCTGAGCTGCTCGACGAGCATCTGCCTGCTGCTTTTATCGTAGAACGTCATAGTCATCCTACCCGTGTCCACAGTCCACTTCTCTATCCCGCTCTGAGCAAGGCCCATGGACATTTCTAAGTACGTCGGCTGCACGTTGGATTGTTTTGAGTGGTTCGTTTATTGTTCCGGGGTTCGAATCGTTGCCGCTGGGCGAAACCTACAACGTAGACGAGTCATGACGAGTGCCTCCAACCACACCGATCAAGACAAGGCAACAGACCGTCTGAGCGGCCAGCTTACGCATGACAGACAACTTAGCTCGACTGACAACCGATATTCAATACGCCAGGCGAGCAAGCCCAGTGTCCTCAATTGGAGAAAGAACGCCGCGAATTCCGTCCAGCTCTGGCCTTCTCGTCTCAATTGCGGTCTCCCAGCCCGTGCTGGGAGCGGCAAACTTTGCAGTAGGTGGGAGGTTCCGTATTATCCACGCGGTGCTGAACCGGCTTCAGCGTCTGTAGGTATCGAAACATTGCCTTCAAGTCCTCATCCGTAAGGTTGCGAAAGTAGCCCCAGGGCATCGCATTCGAAAGCAACCGCGCTTTGACCCGCCCATTGCGGATCGTGTCGATGAACATCTGTTCGTCGAAATAAGAGAGCCCGGAGGGATCGGGCGTGAGGTTCAAGCTCGCAACTGTCGGCCCCCAAGGTCCCGGCATGAGCTGCCCGCCGGCGAAGCTTAGTCCCGCCAGCGCGTTGCCCTTTTCATCTACAGGAGTGTGGCATAAGTCGCAGTGCGCAACTGTTACCAGGTATTCTCCATACTTCACCGGGTTTGACTTGTCCGGGTTTGGCAGGTGTTCCAAGGGTGGCAGGGGTTGCAGGGTCGCCATCATATCGGTTGGCAGTTCTGTCCTCGGCCTTTTGATGTGTACGGGCGCAATCGAGCGTTCATAGACGATGATTGACGCCAGGTCGTCATCGGAAAGATGGCGGAAGTAGTTGTAAGGCATGAGCGGATATAGCGTCCTGCCATCATGTCCTATGCCACGCCGCAAAGCCCGCACGAAGTCAGCGTCCTTCCACTTGCCTGCCCCGTAGTCTGGGTCGGGAGAAATATTGGGAGCCACCACCCGGTAGGGATCGGGTACTTCGCTTTCTTCGGGAGGAAAGATGAAGCCTCCTCCTTTCTTGCCGGGCAGCGACTGCGTCCCCCGGTGTTTGTAATCAATCTCAGAATGACAAAAGAAGCATTGCACTAGACCCTCGACCAGGTACTGGCCGCGCGCTAGGCGTTCTGGAGTACGGGGAATCACTGCCGTGTCCAGCACTGAGGCAACATCTTTTTCTGGCAATGCAGGTTTCGTAGACCGACAGGAACTGCTCAGCGGAAATGCTAACAGTAAAGTGATCAGTGGGGCTATGCGCCCTCGATGCGAACTCTCGGAACGATCCCGCAAGGTTCTCCTCCGCAGGCTTCGAGCGAATGTCACCGCCGGGTTCCGACGTACTCGGCGGCGCACATTATAGCGCTTCGGTCGTCCAAACTGCCTTGCTCGCTACGACTGGATTCACACGCTATAGGTGGGATTTGGGAACTGGATTCCCGTGATAGTCGGACGCGATCAGCGGCAAACGCCAATCGAGTTGTGCATGGCGAGTACGCACGGCTGCTTAAGCTTTGCGAATCGGCATATAGTTCCTAGTCGACGACCTTTCGGCTTCGCCCTCTACCGAGCGCTGGGGCGATCCATGGTGGGAGCGAACCGAACTGCGCTACTCCACAGCATTCATTGACTTGCCTATACTTCTGCTCCTAGGGTGTTCCGCCTATGGTCGGCCGCGTCATTTCGCATTGCCGGATGGTCCGGAGATCGACCGCGTGTCGGTCTCGACCCGCCAGAAGGAACGTGTGGTCGTGCTGAAGGGCATTGCGCGCGTGGCGAGGTCCCGAGTCGAACGCGCCGCGGAACGGAGTGGCCCCTGATGGCTCACTGCTGATCATGCGCGACGTGGGTAGCCGGGAGCTGTATTCGCTCGAATTGCAGTTGCCCTAGCACTCGGGAACTGGCCGCTTTTGCAGTGACCCTTGGACCACCTCCCCGGACGATGGAAAAACCGCAGCAATCCTGAACCCCATCCCAGATCAGTACCGCTCAAACACCCCTGTATCAAACCAAGCCAGTTCGTGGATGATCGACCAACCGGAAGTTATCCTCATGCCCAGCGTCGGCATTCGCTGAAAGGGGTTTTTGTTCAGGCTCTAGAAGCCGAACCGGGCTACCCGGTTGCCTCGGACCTCTCGGCCTCTCCACTGGCCGGTGCGATTTGTTGCAATTCCCCGGGCAGCCCGCTGTCAATGGCACGTCGCACCTTCTCCATCAAACACTCTCGACTCTCAAAATCTCGCGGCTCGATCGGATCATGAAAAATCACCCTCACCCAACCGGGCTTGATCGCGAAACGCCCTTTGGGCATGACGAAATGTGTGCCGGCGATGGTCACCGGAACCACCGGCACTCCTGCTTCCATCGCCAAATAAAACGGGCCCTTCTTGAAAGGCAGTAATCTTCCCTCGAAAGAACGCTTGCCTTCGATAAAGATGGTCATGCTGATTCCTTGGCGGACGACCGCGGTCGCTGCTTCGACGGCGGCAATTCCGGCCTCTCGATTCCCGCGATCGACCGGAACCAGGGATCCGATTCTCATCACCGTGCCTAAGAACGGATAGCGAAACAGTTCTTTCTTGGCTATCACCGAGGTGCGCTGCGGAATCAGGGGCAGCAGCAGAGGAGGATCCACGTTGGAGGCATGGTTGGACATGTAGATGTAGGTTCGCGCCGGATCAATTTTTTCCAGCCCCGTGGTCTCAACCCGGATCCCGGCCAAACGGACGCCGGCCAACGCACCCCACATGCAGGCGTGATAGAGCGCCCGGATATCGCCGGTGATGAGCGTCCAAGGCATGAAAATGAGAGCGGCGATGGGCAGGGCGACGCTCCAAAAGGCCAGCATCACGATGGTGCGGATCACGGCTGAGCCTCGCTAAGACTCGCCGGCTCGCCCAGCAACCATGCGGCGCGACAGGATTTCTCCGGCTGGGAGAGGTGGTCGGAGTCGCGTAGTTCGAAATCGACCCGCTCCCGCCATCCCGGCTTCCAGTGCAATTCCCGCTCGCCCGTCCGGCCCCGGACGCGAAGTTTCAGGGTTTCTCCGGGTTTCAGCTGCTCGAGCTTGTGAGCCAGGTTCCGATCCGCAGGCTGGCCATTGGCACTCAAGATCGTGTCGCCAATCGCCAGACCCGAGCGCTCCGCCTCGCTCATCGGAGTCACCTCCACGACGGTACCCGGGGCAGTAAAGTACCGATCGAGGGCAAATCCCAAATCGATCACCGGCACGCTGGTTTCGCTCAACTCCAAGCCCACTACCTTGAAGAAATCGTTCCAGGGGAGTTCCTCGGTGCCGGCTACATACCGCTCGAAGAACGAGCCTAAGTCGGAGCCGCTGACCGCTTCAGCCGCCTCCCGCACTCCGCGAGAATCGGGAAAGAAGCGGTTTGGCCGGGCGTAATTCTCGTTCATCCAGCGCAATAACTCGCGCAGCGAAGTGCGGCACTGGCTGCGCTTGCGCAGCTCGAGATCGAGCGCGATGCCGAGCAAGAACCCCTTGTTGTAGTAGGAGATGCTGCGGGCGGGATTCTGGTAGTAATCGTAACCTTCAAGCCAGGCGCCGAGGCTCGATGCTTCCGCCGATTGCCTGAGGTGCGCGGGCCTTTCCTCGAGCTCGCGGATCTGGCTGGCGAGTCCCTTGAAAAAGCTGGTCTCATTCTTCTCCCCGGCACGCAGCATGCCGTACTCGCCCGCCGTGCTGGTCACACCTTCGCTGAACCAGAGGGCGGACGAGTAATTCTCCTTGGTGTAATCGACGGGTTCGAGCGACTGAGGACGAATGCGCTTAACGTTCCAGCGATGAAAGAATTCGTGGGCGGTGAGTCCCGCCAACGAGTCGGGATTTTCTGCCAGCCGTTTGGCACTGTCGTCAATCGCCGTCGAATCGGCATGCTCCATCCCCCCGGAACCAGGCCCGCGGGGGAAGTGGTAGATGAAGAGGTAGGAACCTGACGGCTCATCGTTCATCCATGACGTCTCCGCGGCCACAATCCGTTGGTCCATGCCGGCGATTTTCGCCATGTTGTAGTCGGCGGGATCGGCATCGATGATCACCCGGTAGTGCCCGCGGCCCAGTTCGAAATCTGCCTCTTGGAAGGTACCGATTTCGACCGGGGCGTCCACCAGCCGATCGTAATTTTCCGCTCGAAAACCGGCCTCTCGGGAGCCAGCTAAGGCGGTCGCAATCTTCCAATGCGGCGGGACATTGCGGAAATCAAGTTCGATCGGGCGGGAGCGCAGATCGACGGGATACATCAGGATTTCGGCCAAATTGAGGAACGCATGCTGGCCATTGAATTGGGCGCCGAAAGGACCGGGATTGTTGGCGAAGGTCTCGTACTCGATTGCAACACCCTGCCCGGCCTGTGCGACGTGCCATCGGCTGGGGTTGACGAGAGTAAGGGGGGAGTTCCCCCGCTCATCCTGCCGGTGAACCCAATTCACATACTGGGAAAAATCGCGAATCTGATAGAGCGCGTTCCAGACTGGTAACTCGAGATCGTGCTCTTCCCTGCCCGGTGGGATGGTGAGCTGCACCTGGACCAAGTGGCGAGCGGGATCGGCCAAGACCACGGTGTAGCGTAGCATGTCTCCCGAGCTCGTGGTGGCGGCGGTTTCGGCCCGGACGCCTCCTGGAAGCGCCGCAGACAAGAGAATCCCGGTTACAACACGAAACCAAAGGGCTGCGCCCCGCACTGGATGGCACCTTGCGCTCGGTGCCGTCGGTTGAATCACGGTCGGAGGCGAGCCTCCGCCATCTCGCTGGTGGCTGTGTTGGCCGCCAGGCGCTCGAGGCGCTGGGGCAATTTTTCGTAGATTCCCCCAAAGCCTCCGTTCGAGAGGATAGCCACGACCTCTCCCGGGCGCAGTTCAGGAGCCACCGTTTCGACAATGCCATCGACCGTGGGCACAATGCGGGCGCGGCGACCGTGCTTTTCAATTTCCGCTTGCAGCGCCGACAAATCCAGTCTTTCCGATTCCGGGATACCCTCGGCATTGAACACATTGGCGACCACCACTTCGTCGGCCGCCGCCAGACTCTTCGCCAAATCGCGCTGCAGGATGTTGCGCCGCAGGGTATTCGATCGTGGCTCAAGAATCACCCACAGACGTGCCCCTGGGTACCGCGACCGCAGGGCCCCGAGCGTGCTCTGAATCGCCGTGGGGTGATGAGCGAAGTCGTCGATGATGGTTACTCCCCGAACTACGGTGCGCACTTCCAAGCGGCGCTTCACGCCTTTGAAGGTGGTAAGGGCGGTTCGAATTTGATCCCGCGAAATTCCGTACCCGGCAGCCAAAGCGGCGGCGGCGGTCGCATTCCAGACGTTATGTTCTCCCGCCATGGGAAACTCGAAATCCGCCCAGAACTTTCCCGCCTTCCATAGCGACCAGCGGGTGCCATCCCTGCCCAGATCGAGATCGCGGATCTGCCAATCCGACGTCCGCCGGCCGTAGCGCTCAACCGGGCAGAAGGGGCGAGCCAGACAACGCTCCAGGCTCTCGCCGGAATCGAAGGCCACAATCCGCCCTCGCTCCGGCACCAGGTTCACCAGCCGCTTGAAGGCGGTTTCGACCGCGTCCAAGTCCTTGTAGATGTCGGCATGATCGAATTCCACCGAGGTGAGGATTACCCCGTCGGGAAAGTAATGGAGAAACTTCGGGCCCTTGTCGAAGAAGGCAGTATCGTATTCATCCCCTTCGAGAATAAAGTGCTCTCCCGGGCGCAATTGAAAGCTGCTTTGAAAATTCTCGGCCAGCCCTCCGATGAGGAACGAAGGCTGGCGACCGGCGCTTTCGAAAATCCACGCCAGCATGGACGTCGTGGTGGTCTTGCCATGCGTGCCGGCCACCACCAAGACTTGTTTCCCCACCAGGAACTCGTCATGCAGTATCTGCGGCAGAGAGCAAAAGGGGATTCGCTCGTTGAGCACATGCTCGAGTTCCGGATTGCCGCGAGAAATCGCGTTGCCAATGACCACCAGATCCGGCCGTGGCTCAAGATTCTTGCAGTCGAAGGGCTCCCTCACGGTGATGGCCAAGGCGCGCAGCAAGTCCGACATCGGCGGATACGCCGCCCGATCCGACCCGGTGACTCGAAAGCCACGCTCGCCCAGCATGCCCGCGAGCGAGGCCATGGCGGTTCCGCAGATTCCAATCAGATGAATGTGCCGGTTCTTGTCGCTCACTTCGTTCCTGCCCCCTGAACGGAATGGAAAAACCTTACGTCCGTCTTCGCGCTGCGTCCAGCTTCTCGATGCCCTCGGTGGTTACCATCGCGTCTCCCGCCACGGTTGAGGGCTCGAGAATCCTAAGGCTCACGCGGTCTTCGCCGGCCTGCAACGCCGCGCGCACCCCAATGGGGAGGGTGACATTCTCCCGCGCAACGTGTCCTGAGCGCAGTCCACAGGCGACCGGCACTTCGAGATCGCCCACCACTCGCCGAATCACCTCCGGCAAACTGTAAGGCTGATCTTTCGTCTGCCGGCAATCGAGCATCTCGCCGAACACGATTCCTCGCACCCCTTCGAGCTTCCCCGCCAGCCTCAGTTGCATGAGCATGCGATCGACCTGATAGGGCTTAACACCGACATCCTCGAGAAACAGGATGGTCCCTTCGGTCCGGATTTCGTAGGGCGTTCCGAGCGACGCCACCAGCATCGACAGGCAGCCGCCATAGAGAACCCCCTCCGCTGAACCTTCAACCAATACTTTAAGGGGGGAGAATTCTTCCAGGCTCCAGCCCGCGCTGCCCCCCAAGGCCGCTTCCCAGCTGGGAACATGGACTCCATCCGGGTGGGAGAAATCCTTAGCCACCATAGGACCATGAAACGTGACCATCCCCAGAGCATCGGCGAAATAGGTGGATAGGGTGGTTACGTCACTGTAACCGACGAAGATTTTCGGGTGGGCTCTCAGCCGGTCGAGGTCTATCTCACGGAGCAGATAATTGGTGCCGTATCCGCCCCGGGCGCAGACCACGGCGCGCACATCGGGCCGGACAAACATCTCCTCGAGTTCGCGCCTCCGCCGTTCGATCGAACCGGCAAAATATAAATCCTCCTCGAAGATCGACGGGAGAAACGACGTTCGGTAGCCCATGTCGCGCAGGCGATGGAGTCCCGCTTCGAGCAGATCGCGCTTGATATTGCTGGCTGGCGCGATGACTCCCACCGTATCCCCGGCTTGAAGGGCCGGGGGTTTGACCCGCACCTTGGTTGGCGTAGCTTGCATATCGGCACTCTAAACGAAAAACTCTCCTTGGCAGATCAAGCGGGCGGACCCTCGCAAGAACACTTGCTCGTCCCAGCGCACAACTTGCACTCCCCCGGGGGTGTGCACTTCGACCGGTGAAGCGACTTTGCTCGCCGAGATCGCGGCTACCGCCGCCGCGCACGAACCCGTCCCCGACGACTGCGTCTCGCCCACCCCGCGTTCAAAAAATAGAACGTCGATATTGTGTTGATCCCGAACCATTACCAGTTCGATGTTGATCCCCTGCTCGAACTCATAACGACGCCCGATTTCCGCTGCCTGGCGCTGCCATCCGGAAGGAAACTTCCGGACAAACATAACGAAGTGGGGGTTGCCCAAGGAGACCGGGATGCCGCGCACTCGACCGCGCGAAAGCGGGATAAGCAGGTCATCGCCGATCTTGGGCTCCCCCATCGCGAGCTCAAATTCATACTGTTTCTCACGCTGCGACAGCAGGGTACAAGTCTTAAGGCCGGCACCGGTACGAATGACGATCTTTTGTTTCGCCTGTTGCCAGCAGAGATAGGCGGCCACGCAGCGTGTTCCGTTGCCTGACAGTTCCGCTTCGCTCCCATCGGCGTTAAACAGGCTCGCGCGTATGTCCGCATCCTCGGTCGGAAACAGCCATTCAACGCCGTCGGC
This sequence comes from Terriglobales bacterium, assembly GCA_035623335.1. Lineage (GTDB taxonomy): Bacteria > Acidobacteriota > Terriglobia > Terriglobales > Acidobacteriaceae > JAFAGX01. The sequence continues at coordinate 10,206 of DASPTQ010000280.1, read as the reverse complement.
ACCCACTCCCTGGTGGCGATCGGCAATGCGCCGGCTGAAGGCAGCGATATCGGCGGGAGCGTAGCTACCCTCGAGAATGAGAAAATCATTGCCGCACGCGCTTGCCTTGACGAAAGGCACCCCGGATGAGTTCATTCCGCGTATACCGGGCCGAGCGGGATCACCCTCATCAGCATGGGACAAGGCAGAAACTCCTGCCAGTCGAGGGTTGCTCCGGCGCGCTCACACTGAAACCGGACGGACTCGGTGATGGTGGCAAACCATACGTCTGACGCCACTCGCTTCGAGAGGAACTCGTAGATCCGCCCCAAATTCGACATGAGAAGTGAATTTGGCTGGATTTTATCACCAATGAGCCTCGCCCGATCCTCGGTTCGCGGGTGGGCTAGCGAGCGAGAGATCCAAGAGCGGATGGAGGATGGCCATGACCGTCGGTGTCCACAGCAGGATTAGTGGCCCCGGCGATGGGTCCAATAGATGGTGGCGGGGGATTGCCCACTGGTGTGAATCACAACCAGGGAAGCCAGATCACGGTGTTGAACCTTTTCGGCTACCGCATCTTCGTCGATCGCAATCACGTAGTCGACATAGCGCGATGGATCGGCCAGGGCTCTCTCCCATAGGCCTTTCGGGTCCCCGGGTTTTTTCCAGGGTCGGTGATTGCCTTCGTTGATCACGCGCCGCAGAGGAATGCGGGCATCCTGCAAAGCTCCCACGTGCTGGCCGAGGTACATGAGCAAATCAGAATCCGGCGGCAACTTGAGGAGCGTAGCCGCAAGCTGCTTTTCAAATGCGATCCGCGTGGTTGAGTTTATCCAAGCTTCCCGGTAACAGATCGGCTGCGCCTTCCACACTCCCGCATAACTGACGGCAGCGAGCGCCAGAAACAAGGTGACGATCGCTCCCTTCTCCCAGTTTTGCCGAGCGCGATGGAGCCCACAATCGAGGGTTACAGCCGCGAGAACGGCAAATGCCGGAATGAGTTCGGCGCCAAAGCGCACGTTGTAATAGGAGAAAGGCCACCATTGGGGCAGATAAATGGGGACATTGCCGTAAGCGACGGACAGGGTATAAAACGGCAAAGGGATCGCCAGCCCGAGGAGCGGCCAGAGTCTCCGCCGGAGGAACACAATAACGCTGATCCCGGCGACCATCAGGCCCAGCCAAACTTTCTGCCATCTTCCTTCTGCCATATTGTCCTCGGCAGCTTTCAAGGCATAGCTGAATGAGACTTTGGGATCGTGCCATCCCGGATGGGGTGAGGATCCGAACACTCTGGCCTTTTGCTCGATGGCGCGAGCTGAGTAAGGGCCCCGGGCAAACTCCAGGGGATCGCGATAAACCAGGGTGTTATAGGCCAGCCAGAGGACTGGCCCGGCCGCGGCCAGCACGGCGAAGCGAGCCAGGCTTCGACCAAGGGCCATCCGGTTCGCTGGGGAGCGGACGACTACCCACCCCACGGCCAGCCCCACGGCCGCTGCCAGGAACCATCCGTCGTAGCGGGTGAGACAGGCCCCGGCCAGGCACCCACCACATTTCCCCAAGGATGATTCCGCCTGCCTGTGATTGCTGCCCTCGGCAGCCCGACAAAAGTCGCTGAGGTGGACCATGGACCAGAGGAACAGAGCCGAGTACAGGGCCTCGGTCATCGCGGTGGTCTCAAGGTACAGCAGATTGGGGTTGGCGGCGTAAAGGGCCGCCCCCAGCCAGGGCGTGATCTTTGTCCAAATCGAGGCTTGATCGCGCTCGCTGAACCAGCCCCGCAACAAGCGAAAGATTCCGGCCGTAGCGAACACGTAGGCGCCCATCGAAGGAATGGAACCGGCGATGCCGGTCTGCCAGGCCGCGTCGGAAAACAGGAAAGGAATCATCAGGAGATGGGGAAGGGGCAGCCAAACCGTGCCCAATTGGAGTAGACCAGGGGTGCGAGAGTCGATGGCGCGGCGGGCGATGTTGATATGAGCTACCGCATCCCCGTAAAGCAACAAGTCGCCGCGGCGGAAATAGAAGAGAAAGGAAAATAGCGCTGCGGCAGCGGCGATTTGAGACACCAGGGTCAGCTCGCGATCCCAACCGTCCGTGCGCCGGAGCTTCATTCCAGGTGGGTCAATTCGCGGAATACTTGAAATCTGGCGTCGATCTCCTCGCGCGTGAGGCACTGAAGCCGCTCGGTCCCAAAACGCTCGACGGCAAAGGAGCCCATCACCCCGCCATAGAAGAGGGCGCGCTTCAGTACTTCGCGGTTGAGTAGCCCCGCCGAGGCAATGTATCCCATGAACCCGCCGGCAAAAGAATCGCCGGCACCGGTCGGGTCGGTGACTTCTTCGATGGGCAAGGCAGGCGCGCGAAAGGGATGATGGCCAATCCCGAAAGCACCCTCGCGAAAGAAGATGGTCGCCCCATACTCGCCGTGTTTGATCACCAGGGCCCGGGGTCCAAGGGCCAGCACTTTCTGCGCGGCTCGTGGCAGGTTGGGGTCTTCTGCCAGCATCTTGGTCTCTCCGTCGTTGATGAGCAACACGTCGATCAGCTTCAGCGTTTTGAGCAACTCGCCGCGGCTGCCCCGAATCCAGAAGTTCATGGTATCGCCGCCCGTCAGCCGAACTCCGTTCAACTCCAGACGCACGGAAGCTTGCAAGGCAGGCTGAATGTTGCCCAGAAAGAGAAACTCCGAGTCTTTGTATTCCGGGGGAATTTTCGGCCGGAATTCCTCAAAGACATTGAGCTCGGTGAAGTCCGTCTTGGCCTCGTTGAGGCTGTCCAGGTATTGCCCGCCCCAGCGGAAGGTCTTCCCCTGGGCGCGCTCGACGCCGCGCAGGTCGATGCCGCGCTTGCGGAAGACCGCTTCATGCTCGGCGGTGAAGTCTTCGCCCACCACGGCGACGACGCGCACCTTGGTGAAGAAACTTGCTGCCAAGGCAAAATAGGTACAGGAACCACCGAGAATGTTTTCCGCCCGTCCGGCGGGAGTAACGATCGAGTCGAAGGCGATCGAACCCACGGCAACAATGCTCATGGTTTTGTTTTGCTCTCCAAATATCTGGCGAGGATGAGTTTCAGCTTGGTGCGAGTAGCTGGTGGGACTTGGTCGTATTCCGTGACAATGGCATGGGCTAGCGCCCGCCGGCAGTCGCAGCTTGGCGAAGCCGGCAGCGCGCCGATCGTCTGGCGCAACACGCGGCAGGCATTTTCTGCATTCTGCAGCAAGACGGCAACAATCTGGTCGACGGTGACCGAATCGTGCTGCGGATGCCAGCAGTCGTAGTCGGTGACCATGGCAATGGTCACGTAACACATTTCCGCTTCCCGCGCCAACTTGGCTTCCTGCAGGTTCGTCATGCCGATCACGTCCAAACCCCAGCGGCGATAGAGATTCGATTCGGCTTTGGTGGAGAATTGCGGTCCCTCGATGCACAGGTAGGTGCCACCGCGCTTGCCCTGCACCCCGGCCCGCTTGCAGGCCTGCTCCACGGTCTTGGCCAATACGGTGCAGATCGGGTCGGCAAGGGCGACGTGGGCGACGATGCCGTCCCCGAAAAACGTATCCACCCGGTGGCGGGTGCGATCGAAGAACTGATCGGGGATGACAAACTCGAGCGGCTTGTGTTCTTCCTTCAGCGACCCCACCGCCGACAGGGACACGATCCGTTCCACCCCCAGTTGCTTGAAGCCATGAATGTTGGCGCGGAAATTCAGCTCCGAGGGCAGGATGCGGTGTCCGCGTCCGTGGCGGGCGAGAAAGGCCACTTTGCGCCCCTCGAGCCGTCCCAGAATGTAAGCGTCAGAAGGCTCTCCAAACGGGGTTGGCTGCCGGATCTCCTCGACTTCGCTCAGGCCGGGCATCGAGTACAGGCCGCTGCCGCCGATGATGCCAATCTCTGCCTGCGACAAATGTCCCCCCGGAAAGCACTGCAATCAAGCAAACTCGAGATTATACAGAAACAGAACCGAGGGGCCGGCCATGGAGGCCGCAGCATGACCCAACGCCCGCTACCCGACGATCAGGATCGATCAGGGTGTGACGGTTGGCCCCAACAACTCCTGCTCCACCCGCCCGCTGGTCCATGGATCCAAGCTCTCCGTGATCAGAACCTTTTCGAGCTGCACTCGAATGACAACCTCCCCTTCGGCGGTCATCCAAGTGTGGGTGCCGGACAAGGACTTCGGATGGGACGAGTCGGGGATGGATTGCGGTACTTGTTCAGTCCACACACCGGTCGACGTTGCCTCGGGCGCGGGCACTTCATGCACCTGCTGGTAGCGCATGGTCAGCCCCTGGGCATAGATGGCGGCGAACCGGGCTGCGCTCTCCGCATCCGACCACCGCGACCAATAGAGGAGCCCGAGCGGAGCGGCGGCGTTGGCTTTGGGCTGAACCGCATAGTAATAGCCGCCGCGCCAGTGGGGATAAAGCGTGTGAGAGACTTCGGGGCTGGCGTACTGATCGAGGAGAATGGCTACGTCAAACTCCCCCATGGCTCCGATATCGAAGCGCTCGTAGTTCTGGAAATCCCTCTTGAAATCCGGCAGAGACACGGGCTGCATGCGTTCCCCGGAGAGATAGGTCTTCGGTTCCATGATTTCGCGAGTGGTGCGGGGAGGGTTGGTGAAGACCGCAGCAAAAGCTTTCTGCTTGCCCCCGCTGCGCAGCAACTCGGCTTCAAAATCGAGGCCGTAGCGATAGGGGAAGGTCAGCGACTCTTTCAGGAAGATTGGCGCCTTTTGGAATTCCGGCGAATCCGACGCGCCCGTCATCATGCCTTCCGTTAGCGCCGCGGCAATTTGCGGGGAAGAGAGCAACGACTTGCCGGTCGGAGCAAGCATGTAATCCACCAAGACGACCATGGCCTGACCTTCGACCACCGCCTGGCGCGCTTCGCTGTCCTCGTCCTGCTCGAAATCCTCCGGGGTAGGGTTCTTCTTACGGTCGAGATCAATGTCCCCTCGCTTCATCCATTTTTCCAACCCAAAGGACTGATCCTGTAAGGCATGGGTTAGTTCGTGGGCCATGACCGGACGCTGCTGCTCCGGACCAATCCAGTTCAGCAGATTGACGGTTTTGGTTTTGGCATCGTAATAGGCCGCCACTTGCTCCCGCAGCAGTTTGACCAGGACTCCCTCGAGATCGAAGTCAGCGGGCAGAAGGCCGAACTTTTTCAGCACGCGCTCGGAGCGGCGCAGTCTTTCGGTGCCTTTGTCCTCCGCCATGTCCTTTTCGAGATAGGAGACCACCTGATCGCGGGTCGTGAGCCTGCGTTTGACCTCTTTTTTGACCGGCAGATCCGTATCCTGGCTGGCGAATCTAAGAATCGCATCGACATCGCGAAAGAGCTCTTGCGCTTCTTGGGGCGAGATTTTCTTTTCCGGTTGAGCCTCCTCCTGATCGGGATTCTGCTGCTCGGAGGCACTCGGGCCGGCGGGCGCAACCTGGGCTCTGACTCCTGAGGTGGCCAGCGCATGCGCCACCACAAGCGCGGCCAGAGCTGTGCTCAGTAAAACCGAGAGCTGTCGGTAGCCTCTTCGATACAATTGCTTTAATCTGGTCATCGGGTTCGTCTATGTCCGAAAACGATCCACGCCGGGTGGCCGCCCAGTATTTTCAAGAGGCCTACGAACTGCAGATGGCAGGTAAGTACCAGGAGGCCGTCGAGCTCTATAGCCGCTCGATCCAAGCCTTTCCGACCGCCGAGGCCTACACCTTTCGCGGCTGGACCTACTCCTTCCTTGGGGATTATGAGCGCGCCATTGCCGAGTGTCTGGAGGCTATCAACGTCGATCCGGAATTTGGCAATCCTTATAACGATATCGGGGCTTATCTCATTGAACAAGGGAAATGGGACGAAGCCATTCCCTGGTTTCAAAAGGCTATGATTGCACCTCGGTACGAAGCCCGCCCTTATCCCTATTTCAACCTCGGCCGCGTGTACGAGCACCAGTACAAATGGCGAAAAGCGAAAGAATGTTACGCCATGGCCTATTCTCTCGACCAGAGATATCGTGCCGCTCTCGTCGGCTTACGCCGACTGCAGGCGAGCTTTAATTGAGGCCTGCCTCCCCTTGCCCTCCCCGGAATCGGGCCGCTGCAACGGCTTCCGGACGGGACTAGGGTTGGGTCTACCCAAAACTAGGTAGTGACATCTGCAGTACATGCTGTATTCCGGCGGTCTTGCTTTTGGCTATCATGGCTGGGTGAGCCCATCTTAACAGCGGAGTGCCAAACCAATCATGGATGATTACAGGAACCGAAGCTCGAAGAACCGTATTCGAAATTACCCGGGCCTTGAACTTCGTGCCCACCGACGGTTGGTCCACGCTCTTTGGAGCGTCTTGTCGGCGATTCTTTTGCTTGCCGGTATGAGCTACGCGGACAACAAGGTCCTCGGCGAGGTCGTGCTCGAGGGTGCTACCAAGGTGGAACGCGAGGCCGGCGTCTGGGTGGATAACCAGTATCTTGGCTACCTGAAGGAACTGAAAGGCGACAAGCAGATCCTGCTCCTTCCCGGCGAGCATGACATTGTGGTGCGCCAGGATGGATATTTGGACTTCAAGCAAACTGTGTCGGTTGAACCGGGAACCAAGTCCCTGGTCAAGGTGAAGCTGGAGCGCGACACGCGTTTTCAAATGCCTACGGTATTCTCAGAAATTAAGCTCTCGGTGAATCCGGACCGGGCGGCGGTATTTGTCGATGGACAGTTCGCAGGCCATGCCTCGGAGTTCGGCGGGGTAGCCCACAGTCTGTTAGTTGCGCCCGGACACCGCCAGATCACCATTAGCTTGCCGGGGTATGAGACCTTTCATAGCGATGTGGATCTCGCGCCACATCAAAAGTTTAAGCTCCAAACGAACCTGGTGAAATTGGGCTCCCCGCCCGGATCAGAGTGAACTCTTGAAGGGAGAGCAGCCGGCCCCCTAAGGCACGACGATGCGCAATGGCATCTACCGAGCCATGGGGGCTTTTCATCTTTCTTCGGGGCGGGCGGTCTAAACTTCTTCGCTTTCCCGTAGCTTCGAAATCACGCTGAAATCCTCGAGCGTCGTGGTATCGCCTTTGACCTCCCCGTGGGTGGCGAGTTCGCGCAGAAGGCGACGCATGATCTTTCCGCTGCGGGTCTTCGGCAGCACGTCGGTGAAGCGGATATCGTCCGGCCGGGCCAAGGCGCCGATTTCTTTTACTACCCAACGACGAAGCTCTTCTTTCAATTCGGACGTCGGCTTTCGGCCTAGTTCGAGGGTGACGAAGGCGGCAATCGCCTGGCCTTTCAGGTCATCGGGACGACCCACGACTGCCGCTTCCGCGACCGCATCGTGGGCCACCAGGGCGGATTCCACTTCCATGGTACTCAGGCGGTGCCCGGAAACATTGAGCACGTCATCGACCCGTCCCATGATCCAGAAATAGCCGTCTTTGTCTTTTCGGGCTCCGTCCCCGGTGAAATAGACCCCGGGAATCTGCGACCAATACTGAGCCACATAGCGGTCGGGATCGCCGTAAATGGTGCGCAGCATACCGGGCCACGGCTGTTTCAGGACCAGAAAGCCCCCGGAACCGTCCGGGACCGGCTTGCCATCCATCGCGACCACCTCAGGGACCACACCCGGCATGGCACGGGTGGCGGAGCCCGGTTTGGTGTCCACGGCACCCGGAATGGGAGCAATCATGATATGGCCGGTCTCGGTTTGCCACCAGGTGTCGACGATCGGGCAGCGGTTGTGACCGATGACCTCGCGGTACCACATCCAGGCCTCAGGATTGATCGGTTCCCCGACCGTACCGAGCAAGCGCAGACTGTCCAGCTTATGCTTGTTGGGCCATTGGTCGCCCCACTTGATGAAGGTGCGGATGGCGGTGGGCGCGGTGTACAGAATGTTGACTTGGTGCCGGTCGACGATGCTCCAGAAGCGATCCGGTTCGGGGAAGTTCGGCGCACCTTCATAGATCACGATCGCCGCCCCGTTGAGCAAGGGTCCATAAACAATATAGCTGTGTCCGGTGACCCAGCCGATGTCGGCCGTGCACCAGTACGTGTCGTGATCCTTCAAATCAAAAACCCACTTGGAGGTCAGGTAGGTGCCCACGGCATACCCCGCGGTAGTGTGCACCACGCCCTTGGGTTTGCCGGTGGTTCCCGACGTGTAAAGGATGTAGAGGGGATGCTCGGCGTCCAATGGCTCCGCCGGGCACTGGTCCGACGCTCGTTCCATCAGTTCCCGCCAGCGATGGTCGCGGCCGGGTTGCAACTGGACGGGAGTTCCGCTGCGTTCATAGACCACCACGTGCCGGACCGAAGGACATGACTTCAAGGCCTCATCGACCACCGGAAACAGTTTGATTTCGGCGCCGCGCCGATAGCAACCATCCTGGGTAATGACCGCCACCGCCTGGGAGTCGTGAATGCGATCCACCAAGGCATGGGAGGCGAAACCGCCGAAGACCACCGTGTGCACCGCGCCAATGCGGGCACATGCCAGCATGGCAATGGGCAGCTCCGGCGTCATTCCCATGTAGATGGCGATCCGGTCGCCGCGCTTAACGCCGAAAGACTTGAGGACATTCGAGAACTTCTGCACCTCGCGGTGCAATTGCTGGTAGGTGAGTGTGCGGACTTCTCCCGGTTCGCCCTCCCAGATCAAAGCGGCTTTATTTTTCCGCCAAGTCCTGATATGCCGATCCAGGCAGTTGGCGGAAAGATTGAACTGCGCACCCACAAACCATTTGGCCCAAGGATTGTTCCACTCGAGAACCTTCTCCCACTTCTTGATCCATTCGAGCTCCTCGGCCACGCCAGCCCAAAACTTCTCGGGCTGCTCGACCGACTCGCGGTAGATGCGTTCGTAGTCCGGAAGGGACTGGATGTAAGCCTGCTTGCGGAATGTTTCGGGGCATTCGAACGTACGCCGTTCCTGCAGAACGGAATCGATGTTGGCCTGTGGCGGGACGGTAACCTTCTCTGCCATGACGCGAATCCTCGGGTTTAACGCGAAAGTCGTGGTCGCGCAGACATTTTACAGCAACACGGCCATGGTGCCGGATATCCGGGGTAACCCGAGACGGCGAGCCGTGTCAGGCTGATAAGCGCCATTTCGTCCGTGTGTAGGCGATCCGGAACCCCTTGTCTTCGGCGTTGCGCTGGGACTTGCTGCCCGGTTCGGCCACCATCATCGCCAGATCACATCCGCGGTCGAAGGCATAGCGCATGCGTTCATCGAGGAGCGCCCGGTGTAGCCCGCGACGCCGCAACTCGGGAATCGTCGCCGAGCCGGCAAGCAGCGCAACCCCATCGTGAATGCACAACCCAGCGGCGGCCCCCGGTGTACCCTCAACCTCGGCGAGGAAGCACAGGTTTTGCTCGCGGGCCGCGGAAATCACACCGCTTTCCCGAAGAAAGTCGGCCAGTTCAGGATGTTCGTGGGACCACCCGCCTGCATGGATCCTGCTCCACAGTTCCCCTTCTTCCCTGCCGATGATGTGCACGCGGATACGACCGTCGCTCGGCGCCGCGGGCCGTTCGACGCGCCGATACAGCACGTTGCTGATTTCGAAGGGTCGGTAGTTGCGTGCGCACAGTAGGTTCAGAGCGGCGACTCCGGCTAGAGGACTCACTTCGTGAAGCACCGGCGCCTTGCGGTCGAGAAAGAAGCACTCGAGCACATCGAGCGTGCTCGGAGTTAATTCCTCGAAGATGCCGAGGCCGAAACTCTGGGTGATGGGAGAGGCGATGCCATCGAACACCGCGAAGGTCCCAGAGCATTCCATCCATTCGGCACCGCTTTCGGGAAACAGACGACGCCGTGCCTCCGCGTATTCGGCGCACGCGTGCCCCTCGGCCCGCTCTAAACGCTGCGCCAATGTACGGTCGGAAAACGGCATCGCGTGATTATCTACATTGTCTGCGCCCTTGCCAAACCGAGTGTCTTCTTTGAAGGATCGGGGCTGGTCGAGCATTTCCGGTTCGGGCTTCGCCCATTCCGTTCTGAGGGTACCTTGTTGATGCAGAGCCTTCGCGACCGCATACTAAGATCCCCTCAATTTTTTCTGCAGTCTGCGAGGCTCCTCTAAGGCACTACCTAGGGAAAGGAAGGCAGCGAAAAGACCGGAAAAGCGGGGCATTCTGGGCTTGACGGGGACCCGCGAATGGGCAGATAGTTAAAGGGGCGGTTGTTATGTTTTTGGGTCGCTCGTCTCCGTTTTGGACGGCCGCTGTCGTC
>DASPTQ010000279.1:0-3771 GCA_035623335.1 Terriglobales bacterium | reverse complement strand
AAGGAGAGATAGAAGTCGGCAATTTTGCGGGTATTGGAACCAGCAGGCGCGTTGGCTTTGGCCGCTTCTTCGATGAGCCCAGCGATACGCTTTTGGCTCAGATCGATTAGGGAGTCGACGACTCCAATGTAGCTTCGGTCGGGGGGGATTTCAGTGCGCTTGATCCAATCGCCGTTGGCGTAATGATAAAAATCGTCACCGGGCTTGACCGACCGATCCATGTTCGCAACGACGATCCCGTGAGTTTCTGGTGTGCTCACTTCCTGCGAAAAAGCGGCTAGCGAGACAAGCGCGAAGAGAGCATATGCGGCGGCGTTCCGAGGCAAACACCAAAGTGTGAGTGTCATTATTTCCGCACTGCATGTACGGGCCAGGGCCCGGGATTGATCGTGAGTCCTACGATTCGACCGTGAGCGTCGCGGTCAATATGCAGCCGATCCCCGCGGGGTGTTACAAGTTCGAACTCATCCGATGCGATGGGTGTCAGCGACACCCATTTTCCAGCGGGGATATAGAGACTGTCCCGTTTCGCTACTTGAATTTCGAGTCCGGCAGCGTTTCGCCGGACTTCTGCGACTGCCCACGGTGCAAATTCGTAGCGCCCGACGCAGGCATCAGCCATCGCGGACGTCAGCGTCATGTCGGTGCGCGGCGCTACGGGAGGTAGTGGAGGCGCACTCGCGAGAATCGCGTCCCACGCCGTCTCCGATGCAAGAAGTCCAAGATCGTTAAGATCGTCGTCGCTGACTGGGCCCTTGCCTCCTGTCGTGACCGCGAACAACGTATCTCCATCGTCTGACGTGCTGAAGGGCTGTATGGCCCGCGCCATGGAAGTATGAACCTGCACCGCGAGCCGTTGCAGCGCCCAGAATGGCAGCGGCTTATTTGTCACCACGATGGTGATGGTTGTATTGGCGGTCAGTCCCGAATGATTGCCGAGGCGCGCGGCGGCATGCTTCGTTGCGCCGAGCGAGGAAAGATGCTTCGCGATACGCTCCGAAATTAGGCCACAGTCTCCGGCCACTGGGTGCGCACAGCGGAATATGTGACCGTTGCGATCAACGATGTCCCCGTCGGCGTTCACGACAGTGACCACCAGCACCTTGGTCTCGCCCGACATACGGAACGCTGCGCCCTGCCCGGAGTGTTGCGATTCTTCGCCTTGCATTGCAAAGCGACCAGCACCGCGTGCGCCCAGCGGTATCCAGCCTGTGCGCACCGCATCAAGGGCAGCCCGACCTAGCTTCTCGTCCGGCGTCACCGCGTTGTAGCGTCGGTCGCCGAGATCAAAAATGATAGCGCCGGAGATCGTAGGAATGTTGTTCCAATCTCCGGGATCGGCGATCCGATCTTTAAGGGCGCTCTTGACACCGAGCACGGCCGACTCACCATACCCTGAGCCACCAGCGAGCGTGATGGCCTTAATCGATGGGTCGTCATAGGCCAGCCGTAGGGCGTCAGTGTTTACCGTACCGGGGGCACCGCCGCGCACATCGACTGCCGCGATTACTGGCTTTGGGAACAGCAGCACTGTTGTGCCCGTCGGGCCCTCCTCGTACTCGGCGACTCCGATTTGTACTTCAGGAAAATCGAAGGTGAGGGCTGGGCCGTCGAAGGACACGTGTGGGGCTGGCCTCGTTGAGGCCGCATCCTGCGAATAGGAGGCAAGAGACAAAAGGGAGTAAATAGCTAATGCGGCGGTGCTCCGAAGCAATAATCTAGCTGTGAGTGTCATGTGTGTCATCCAAGCCTCTACCGATCTTTTTCAGCGATGCGGTAGTGCGAGATGGTCCGGCCGATCATGTGGTGTTGAAGTGTTCATTTCGGCAACCCCACCTTCCGCAGCAACTCGGCAAACCGGGGATCGGAGCGCAAAGGGTCAAGTAAGAAGTCAGTCTTCAAGCCCATTACACCTTCAGAGTGTTCCTGAAGCGCGGTGTTGAGCCACTGGAACGCGTGCTCTTTGTCGCCCAAGTCGGCATACATCGTAGCAATGGCGTAGGGAGACGAGTACCCAGTCTTGCGCTGGGCTTGCAGGACTTCGATGCCTTTTGTGAGAGCACTCTGCCAGCCCCCCGAAACAAATCCTTGTTCCATGGCAGAGGCGTAGTCAGAATCAACGCGGTCGCCTGATAGCTGGCCATAGATTGTTTGTTCCTCTATGACCTGCGAGTAAATGCGCTTTCCCCAATACGCGTACACTAAACAAGAGTGGGCACTGGCGAATGTCGGATTCTCATTCGCCACTTTCTTGCACGCACTAATAGCTTCGTCGAACCGTCGCGCATCGGTGTAAACGACTCCTATCTCAACGCTGATGGACAGCGAATTCGGATCAAGCTGATGGGCGCGATTGATTTCAGCAAGGGCTTCCTGCTCCCTGCCGCCAAGCACACCGAGATTGTCTGCATATCGCTCGTGAGCATGGGTGTCGTTGGGGTCGAGTTCTAATGCCTTTTTGAACTCAGCTTCTCCTCCTGCAAAGTCCCAGTCGTGAGCCATCTTGATGCCGCCCAAGTTGACGTGAGGACGCGACAAGCTGGGGTCCAACTCGATTGCTTTGAGGGCGGCCGCGTTCGCTTTCGGGATGTCGTCATTGGGGTCAGGACCGTAGTCAGGCAATACGGCATAGCAATCAGCCAGACCTGCATAGGCCATCGCGTAGTCGGGGTCTTTTGCGATGGCTTGATTGAAATAGGAGACTGCCGTCTCAAGGTCTGCACGAGTTTGTTTGGCCCAGTAGGAGCGCCCCTTCAAATACAACGCATAGGCCTCTGGATTTTGCGTGCCCTGTTTGCTCGCTTGCGGCAGCCCCACCTTCCGCACCAACTCGGCAAACCGCGGGTCGGAACGTATAGGGTCGAATGAGGAGTCGGTTTTCATTCCCAGTAGATTTTCATCGTGTTCCTCAAACGCGGTGTTGAGCCACTGGAAGGCCTGTTCCTTGTCGCCCAATTCGGCATAAGCCGCAGCAATACTGTATGCAGACCCGTAGGCTGACGAAGGCTGAGTCTTGCGCTGTGCTTTGACGGTTTCGATGCTTTTGCTGAGAGCTCCCTGCCAGCCCCCCGAACGAAATCCTTGTTCCATGGCAGAGGCGCGTTCAGATTCATTTCGGTCACCAGAAAGCTGGCACTCTACTTTGTATTCTTCGAGGGACTGCGAATACATTCGTTTCCGCCAATACGCGTCGGCTAAACAAGAGTGCGCATCAGCGTATCTCGGGTTCTCGTTTGCCAGCTTTTTGCAGACGGCAATGGCCTCGTCGAACCGTCGTGCATGGATGTGAATGAGTCCGAGATCGTAGCTGATGTCTTGTGACAGCGGATCGAGTTGGTGAGCACGATTGATTTCAGCAAGGGCTTCCTGCTCCATGCCGCCAACGATGCTGATATTGAACGCGTAATCATCGTGTACGTGCGCATTGTTGGGGCCGAGTTCAACCGCCTTCTTGAACTCGGCCACTCCTCCGGCGATATCCCAGTCCTGAAACATCATCTGGCCGCCCAGAACTAAGTGTGGTTCAGACAAGGTCGGGTCTAGCTCCAGGGCCTTGCGGGCGAGGGCCATCGCCTTCGGATGGTCTTCGACGGGACTGTCACCATAGTCCGGCAAAAACGAATAGACGCGGGCCAGACCTGAATATGCCAGAGCATAGGCGGGGTCTTTGGCGATCGCTTGATTGAAATAGGAGACTGCCGTTTTGAGGTCCGAGAGAGTTTGTTTATCCAAATAGGAACGACCCTTCAAGTACAACGCATAGGCTTCTGG
>DASPTQ010000278.1:0-24095 GCA_035623335.1 Terriglobales bacterium | reverse complement strand
ACGGATGACCAATTGGAGGCCGTCAAGAATAAGTTGCTCGCGCTTAAGCCCAACGTCCGCAAGATGTGGTCGACCGGCGGAGAGTTGACCAATCTGTTCGAGAACCACGAAATCGTTGCGGCCATGGGCTGGCCGCTGATGACCAACCAGCTGCGGAAAGCGAATTTCCCCGTCGGGGAGACTATCCCCAAGGAAAACACCACCGGCTGGATCGATCACCTGATGATCACAGCGGGCAGCGAAAACAAAGATTTGGCTTACAAGTTTGTCGAATTCATGATTGAGGCCGAAACCCAGAAAAAGGTCACCGATGTTACCGGCTACACGCCCGCGAATCCTCAGGCGGCACGCTACATGTCATCCGATCAGGTCAAAAACCTGCACTTGGATGACGTAGACAGCTATCAGAAGCACATCTATTTCTGGCAGAATGTGCCCCGGCGGGCGAAGTACAACGAGATTTGGAATGAAGTGAAGGCCGCGCAGTAGGCTGGTCATCGCCAGCGGAGGCGACGCTGGCGGGGAAGCCATTCGCCAAATTGCCATCAGGAGATCGTCGCTCGAACACGATGCATACCGTCACGCAAACGGACCCTGCGCCCTCTGTCCGGGCTGCGGATTCAACCTCGCTGTTGTCGGTTCGCAACCTTGCCAAGTCCTTTGGTCCGAATCCTGTGCTGCGTGCCATTTCTTTAGAGGTGGCGCAAGGTGAGTTCCTTACGATCCTTGGGGAAAGCGGCTCGGGCAAAACTACGTTGCTGAGAATCATCGCTGGCTTTGAACTTGCGGATTCCGGTGAAATCTGGATGGAAGGTCAGCGACTGGACAATCTTCCTCCCTACCGTCGGCGGGTCAACACGGTGTTTCAGCACTATGCCTTGTTCCCGCATTTGACGGTGGCAGAAAACGTAGGTTACGGATTGCGCGTGGCCAAACTGCCGCGCCAGGAAATCGCCGGACGGGTGGAGCAGGCCCTGGCCATGGTGAAGATGGCTGCCTACGCCAAATCCAAGCCAGCCAAGATCAGCGGCGGACAACAACAACGCGTGGCTTTGGCCCGGGCGCTGGTCAATCGCCCGCGGTTGCTGCTTCTCGATGAACCGCTTTCGGCCTTGGATGCCAGCCTACGCCGCCAGGTTCAGGTCGAACTCAAGTCGCTGCAGCGGGAAGTCAACATCTCCTTTGTCTTCGTCACCCACGACCAGGATGAAGCCATGATCATGTCGGACCGCATCGCGCTGCTGCGCATGGGGCACTTGGAACAGGTGGCTTCCCCCCGCGAGATCTACAGCCGTCCGGCCACCGCCTACGCGGCCCAGTTCATCGGCCATACCAATCTACTTCGCGGCGAGGTGAGCCATGGCATCGCGCGTTGTCAAGGGCTGACGTGGCCAGTCGCCTTGCCCGATGGTCCTCGATTGTTCTCCCTCCGCCCGGAGAATGTCCGCTTCCTAAGACCGGGGGAGCCTGGCTCGGACGGCAACGCCGTCCGCGTGCGCGGGACAATCTCCCAGCAGGCTTTTCATGGCGCGACGGCCATCCTCCAGATCGATTGTCGCGATGGACTAACCCTGGCGGTGCGAGCCGCCGCGCGGGAAGACTGGGCCGGCGAGGTGGAGCTGGAATTCGTGCCCTCGGACGCCGTGCCTATACCGGACTCGGACAAAAAGATCTGATGTTCTCCCGCGCTTACCGTGCCGCCGTTACTCTGCCGCCGCTGACCTGGGTGGCGGTGTTTCTGCTGCTTCCCTATGCGCTGCTTTTCTGCTACAGCGTTTGGTCGGTCTCCCCGAGCCAGATGATCGTCCATTCCTGGACCCTGGACAACTACCGTGAACTGCTGCACGTCGACGTCTATCGACAGACTCTGTTTCGTTCCATGTGGATCGCCGCCCGTGTCATGCTGTTCTCGTTGCTCCTCGCCTACCCGCTGGCGTACTACTTATCCTTTCAGGCAAGCCGTCGGAAGGATCTTCTCTATCAGCTGGTGATCATTCCCCTGTGGGTCAGTTACCTGGTTCGGGCCTACGCCTGGAAGACGATTCTCGGCAGCGATGGCGTGTTGAATACGCTGTTCGTATACCTCCACCTGACCAATCATCCGCTGGATTTCCTGCTGTACAGCCCGTTCGCCGTGGTGCTGACCCTGACCCACATCTACACCCCGTTCGCCTTCTTGCCGATTTACGCTTCGCTCGAGCACATTCCCCGAAATCTGGTAGAAGCCTCGCATGATCTGGGCGCGGCTCCACGGCAAACCTTCTGGCGGGTGATCCTGCCGCTTTCGATTCCCGGCGTGCTCGCCGGAGCAACCTTTGCCTTTGTGCTCAGCCTCGGCGATTTCCTGGCTCCGCTTCTGCTGGGCGGGCCGAGCGGAATCATGATTTCTAATATTGTGGTCAGCTTGTTCGGTGCTTCCTATAACTGGCCGCTCGGTGCCGCTATCTCACTTTGCATGCTTCTGCTCGTGCTCGGATTGCTGTTCCTCTCGGAGCACCTGGAACGGAAATGGAGCTTCCGATGAAAGGCCGGGATGGCGGTGCAGGTTGGTTGAGGGGGCATGCCGTCCTGGTTTTCGCATTTCTTTATCTGCCCATTGTTACCTTGATCGTTTATTCCTTCAATGGAAGCGGGGTGGGTGGTTTTCCGCCGCACAATCTCACGCTCGACTGGTATCGCGTCTTGTTTGGGGACGATGCCATTTGGGCATCGGTCTTCAACAGCCTGCTGGTGGCGGTGGCGGCCGTGGCGCTTTCTCTCACCTTCGGGATCCCTGCTGCGCTGGCGCTCGACCGCGCCAACTTTCCCGGGAAAGCCCTGTTTCGCAGGCTTGTGCTCTTGCCCTTGATTGTGCCGGGAATCATTACCGGACTGTCGCTCCTGATGCTGTTTCGCGAAGCCGATGTGAAGCTGAGTCTAGCGACCATCATCCTGGGTCACGGGACAGCCCTGATCTCGGTGGCCACGACTGAGGTCTTTGCCGGCCTCCAGAAACTCGATCGCGCCCAGGAGGAAGCTTCTCTCGATCTGGGAGCCAACTACTGGCAAACCTTCTGGCGCGTCACGATTCCCAATCTGCGCTTGTCCATCATCGGCGCGGCGCTGCTGATCTTCACACTGTCGCTCGATGAAATCGCCGTGAGCTTTTTTCTCATCGGGCGCGACAATACGCTGCCGCTCGAAATCTGGGGACGACTGCGCCGCGGCATCACGCCGGAAATCAACGCCATCTCGAGCATCATTTTCCTATTCTCGCTGATCGCCATCGTGGGCTGGTATCGCTTGCGCACGCGGGCAGAAGGGAAGACGGAAGTGGCGGCGGAAATCGTTCCAGCCTCCCAAACTCCCTGAGCGGAGCTTCCATTAGCACCCGGCACTGTGCTCAGGGAACTAAGATCCCATCGAATCCGAACGCCTCGCAGCTGTGCCTATATAAAGGAGGCATTAACCCAAGGTCCCTTCAGCGTGACCTTGCATTCTTGGCAACACCGGTGGTGAATGAGCCCCCGGACCTCGAACCACCGCACAGATCGAAGGCGTCGGGAAAACTGAGACCGAGAAACGTTTACACTACCGTGCGGTTGGGCCACAAGTATCCTCCCTGGGCAGCTGGAGGGTCTGAGGTACGGTAAGGGACGACGTCAAGAGGGAGCAGCGGTGATAAAGGGTTGGAGCGGCGTGGCTCTGATTATTGACTCTTGTGGCCCTTCGACCCGGTGTACAGCAACTCGACTACGGTGCAGTCGTCCCCGAGCGGTGTGCCGCTACAGAAGGCCGCGATGGCGGCAAAGATATCGTCCAGGGTACCGGCCTTGGCGGCCTGCTCCAAGCGAGCATCTTCGAAGAATTCACCGCGAGGATCCTGGGCTTCGGTGACTCCGTCGGTGACCAGGATTAATCGGTCCCCCGACTTCAGCGTAACCCGGGCACTTTTGTATTCGGCGTCCGGCAACAACCCGATCGGCAAATTGCTGTCCGAAGGCCGCTCGACCCGATCGCCGGAAACGACCAGCGGCGGAATGTGGCCGCAATTCACATACTCCAATTCACCGTTGGCGCAGATACGGGCCAGAATCAGGGTGGCATATTTTTCCCCGATGTGCTTGTGGGTGAAAAACAAATTAACCCCGGTCACAATGTCGCAGAGCTGCATGCCAGCGGTGAGCTGAGAATAGATCATGCCTTGCAGGGTCGATGCCAGCAGGGCTGCCGACACCCCCTTGCCGCTGACGTCGGCCAGGACCACTGCCAGGCCATCGTTGGTGTTGATGGCGTCAAAAAAATCTCCCCCGATTTCCTTGCAGGAAAGATTTCTGCCACCCATCCGCGCAAAGGGCACTTCCGGGATGGTTACCGCCATCAGCCCCTGCTGAATGGAGGCGGCGATGGCCAGTTCCTGCTGATATCGCTTGGCCGACTCCTCGGTTTGTACCAGGCGCGCATTCTCGATGAGGGAGGCTGCTTCGGTGGCAATGGCGTGAAGGATGTCTTGACTTACGCTTGAAAGATCCCGGGACGCAAAGCGCGAATCCACATAGAGCGCTCCCATGGCTTCGCCGGAAACCCCCGGCGAGCCGGACTTGTCGCCTCGCGTAGTTTGCACTTGCGGCTTTCGCAGGGGAACACAAATGACCGTGCGCAGATCATAGGCGACGATACTGTTGCGTCCGACCAGATCGAGCGACCGGCTGGTATCGGTTAGAACGAATTCGGAGTTGGATCGCAGGGCATCGTCGAGAATCGAGTGCGAGATCGTCGTATCCTCGAGCAGGGGCTCGCCCTTGGCGTTGCGTCCGGCGGCCAGGCGCAGCTGACCGTGTTCATTCTTGAGGAACACATAGGCACGCTCGGCCCGGGTCAGCTTGAGGGTACCCTCGAGCAGCGTCATCAGAATTTCATCGAGAACCCCGACGGTATTCAGTTTGCGTGCGGCTTCGAGGAAAATAACCAGCTTCTCGAGATCGGTGGTTTCATCCGAGATGTGCATCACCGAGATCTGGCTGAGAAACTCGCGCGCCGAATTCGTCGTCGTGTGCTGGGGGTTGAAGATGACGTAGGCGGCCTCGCGCACGCCGAACTCCAGCCGGTCATTGCGCTCGAGAACCTTGCGTTCGACCTTTTCCCCATTGACGAAGGTCCCGTGCTTGCTGCCCTGGTCGAATACCGAGAATTGACCGCTTTCTGAGACGATGATGGCGTGGTCGCGGGAGACGCGAGGATCGGCAATCACCAGGTCCTTGTCGACTTTTCGTCCCACGCTGAACGGACTGTGATCGAGATTGATGATGCGCTGTTCATTGCCCTGTACGAAGACAAGAGTAGGAAAGACACCCGACCCGGGAGGGGTGATCATGGTTGGAAGAGCCATTGCGCCTAACCTACTCCGTGAAAGAAGAAAAATGATAGAAAAATCATACCCAGATTGAGCTGGGGGAAGCGCTCAACCAGGTTCGCAGCATTCTTGTTCAGCTGCGTCGAGAAATCCGACGGCCTAGGCAGCGCCCTGCTTGAACGCCGCCACCGCCTTTTGCTCACTGTCGTAGGTCTCAAAAACCGTGACCAGTTTCGTGATCTGCAAAACATCGCGGACACGAGGTCCCAGGCCGGTAAGCTTGATGTCCGCTCCCGACGAACGAGCGGAAGAATACACGCCCACGAGGGTTCCTAAGCCCCCGCTGTCAATGTAGCTTACCCCGGCAAGGTTGAGCACAATACTCCGCGACGAATTCAAGGTGCGCTTCAAGTAATCCCGCAAAGCCGTGGCTTCCTCTCCAAAGACAATACGCCCAGTGCAGGAGACGACCGTGACTCCGTCAACTTGTCGCGACTCAATTTTTAGGTTCATGTCGGCCTCCGCGTCGGCTTGGCACCATCCCCTCAGAAGTTTACCCTAAGGGGGAGGTTTCGAGAACCCGTCCGGTTGCGTGAACCCCCGCCTGACTTTTCAGGCTCCCGGGGGAGCCCCAGACCGGACCACGGCAGAGAAGGAAGGGGTGATGGGAATCCCTGCAGCAGCTTGAGGCGGCAAGGCTTAACCGGGTTGCCGGAGGTCGATCATCCTGCGCCCCAACAAAACGAACACGATCACGGGAATGGCAAGGCTGGTATAGAGTGGCACAGCCCAAGCGTTCTGCAAGGTGGCCAGGGGTACGAAAAGCGTTGCTATTGTCATTAGGAGGGTCGTAAGCCAAGGCCATCCCAGCAGTAAGGCAAAGCCGAGAAGCATGGCACGGGTTGCCCGACTCTCTCTCCACCAGGCATGCCATTGGTGGATCACAAGAATAATGCCGGGGAGCAACAAGACCTGATTGTAAGGGGAGGTTTTGGGCACAATCAGGACGGTAGAGGCCAGAACCAGAGCGGTAATCCAGCCAAAGAGAACTGAATCACTCGGCACATGGCGATGGTGCCAACAAATCACGCTCAAGGCGAGCACAACCAACGCGGTCAGCACCATTCCCCAAAACGGCGTGACCAACACCTGCAGCACTGACCAGGCTCCGTCATTGTACTGTCGGTAGGCTTCCACGGCGCCTAGAAAGCGCGCGACCCATCCGGGTAAGACGTACTCCGAGGCGGCCAAGAGCATTCCCAAGGTTCCCACCGATCCCCACACCAGACGCTGCCGGCGCTCCCAGTTTGAAAGGGCCCATAGTAAAAGCCATGCGAATAGGAGTGCGACTAATTGTGGCTTGATTGTGGCCAACGCCAGGAGAACTCCTGCCGCGACGAGCTGTCCTTCGACCAGCAACAAGATGGATGCAGAAATCATCCCGCTCACCAGAAGGCTCATTTGCTGTAACTTGATCCCCTGCAGAACCGGGAAACTACCTAACGTAAGCAGGCTGGCTATCACGATCGTCGACGGCCTTACCCGCAAACGAAACGAGCGGAGCCAGAACAGCAAACTGATCAGCGTGAGAGCGATGAGAAACCAGCGAAAGGCAAACTGCAAGGTGGTAAACGGCAACTTCAGAGTAGGGGCGAGCAGGAACACGACGTAGACCGGATAGGCAAATGCCTGCTGGTCTTTGGGATCGTCGGGGCGGGCAGGGTCGAGTGCTCTTCCATAATAGCCAACCTGGATTTGCTCTGTGAGTTGGGCAGTGTAAGGATCGCGATGATCGAGCAGTAACTCGCGCGCTCCCAGCCATCTGGGATAGAGGTCGGAGAGATTGCCGCGCGGAATGTTATGCGCGCTAGCGTAGCTCTTCTGATAGGGAATCAACAGGTATTGCACATAGAAATACATGCTGGCAGAAACGAGCAGAGCAAGGCCTAACGCTAGACTCGAACGGCCGGTTGGAAGCGTTGGCGTATATCGCTTCATAGCAGAACTTTAAACGAAAACCCCCCGGTTTCTGGTTCCAATTCAGACTGGATCATCGCTCGGAATGGATATGGAAATGGCCCTCCTGGTAGAGAGCAAAAGACAATGGCCATTCTTCGGGATGCATCTACCCGGCTGGTCGAGCGACGTCTCTCCCCTCCTGACCATCAGGCCGGGACCGTAAGATTCCGCTCCGGCAAAACAAGCCGTAGAGCACAAGCCAGAACGGAGCCGTCCACGCATACCAGAAGGTCGTTCGATGAGCCAGGATGAGCGCTAGGGTCACACAGTTGGTAGCTAAATAAACGAGAGCCGGCCGCCACCAACTCGCCCGTGGAGCCGCAATCACAGCAGCCGCAACCTGCACTACACAGGGCAGGAGTGTGACCTGGTCGAAGAACCACACGTAGGGCGTGGCGGTAAGTGATACCAGTAGCAACCACGGCATTTCTTCCTGCCAGCGCCAGTTGCCACGAACGCGCAGCCAATGCCTCAGGAACCAAATGGTGGCCGCTATGGAGGGCAAGAACTCCAGCCCGCGGTGTTCGACGCCAAACAGCAGACGGAGGGTTCCACTTGGGGTCGGAGTCAATTCCCGGGCCATGCCCATCCGTTCCCACAACTCCAAATAGTGAGCAACAATGTGGTGGTCGAACAAGAGCGGAATCAGACTCGCAACGCATATGCCTACGGCAAATCCCAACAAAGCCCGCCACCGCCGATACCGCGCGACCCACAACAGCAGTGCCGGCCAAAACAGAAATGCCAAATGCGGTTTCAACGCGATCAGCAGCGCATATGCTCCTGCCCATCCGTCTCGCCGTTGATGTTCGCGATCTAGAAATCCAACGATTCCTAACAGAACCAGCGGGCCGATCTGTCCTATCGCAAGAACCGTTGCGACCGGCACGAACAGTGCCGACACTATCCACCCCAACCAGTACCGTTGCTCCAGCGCACCGTAGAGTCGCCACAGTAAGCGGACGGACACAAGGACTGCTGCCAGACTGATCCACAGCCACATCCGTTGAGCAGTGGCGTAGGGAAGCAATCCGAAGGGGAGCACAAAGGGCAGCGCCCAAAGGGGGTTGCGCATAACGAGGGGCTTCGGCCCAGCGAAGCCGAGCTGGCGCTCGAGAGCCAGTACGGACTCGATAGCGTACGGGTTCCTGCCGGCACCTAGCTCCCGCCCAGCTGTCCAGTAGGCGGCGAAGTCGGTGACGCTAGTCTGCCGATTCCAGTCGCCAACCATCCAGACGGCGACGAGTGCTAGGCACGCCGATGCTATCCAAGCGATCTTTCGACTGCCGATCAACACGATGCCTCTATGTCACGGATGTACATTCCAATCGAGAAACCCGAAGGCCGTGATTGTGGCATGAATCTATTGCTCTCGCACCCAGTGCCAGTGCTTTTGTTGACTCCCTCGGCTCCTAGGTTACGAGACTCGAGAAATTCCATTTGCCTGCGGCGCTATGGTCTTGCCGTGGCGGTTGCGGACGCAGGGCCTCCAATCAAGTCTTAGTCAGGCAACCTTACGAACGGCCGGACCGGACTGAGGCTTCTCGAAGCTCCCGAAGGGCGCGAAGGAAGCGGTGGCCGCAATCCTTGCAGCAGCTTGAGGGATTATGGCTTAACCGGTTTGGCCGTTTTGGGGCAACCGAGTGCGGGGGTGTGGCATTTGCGCGTCCCTTCCAACGGAGCCAGACTAAGCTGAAAAGCCCACACTCCCCCGGCTCGATGTTCCTAGACTCTGGATCATCGCCTGGGATGGATATAGAATCGGCCCTCTTGTTCCTTCCTAGCGATGAAGAAAAAAGACTTCAAGACCCCTCTCCTCTTATGGCTGGCCGCGATGGCCGCGCTCGACTTGCTGCTCGCTTGGAACTCGCGGGACTTGTTGCGCCAGGGATACCAAGATTTCACCATCTTCTACTCGGCAGCAAAAATCGTCCGCCAGGGTCTGGGACATCAATTGTATGACGAGCGCACGCAGTACCGGATCCAGCAGGGGTTTACCCCTGCGGCGAATATCCGCAAGGGGCCCTTGCCCTACAATCATCCTCCCTTTGAAGTGCTTATCTTCGTTCCATTTTCCCTCTTGCCCTATCTTGTAGCCTATCTGCTCTGGGACTTGGCAAGTCTCCTCATTCTTCTCCTGCTGTTCGTTCTGTTACGGCCGCATATCTCCATACTTCGGCAGGTATCGGTGGTCCACTGGCTGTTGGCGTCGCTGGGATATTTCCCCACGTTTTTTGCTCTGTTGCAGGGACAAGACACCCTTCTCCTTCTTCTGATCTTCACATTGGTCTTCATTTTCCTGAAAACCGAGAGTGAGTTCGCGGCGGGATGCTGCCTGGGGCTCGGGTTGTTCCGCCCTCAGCTGGTGCTGCCACTGGTGCTCGTGTTGCTTCTCGAGAGGAGAAGAAAGGCATTTATTGGTTTTATCGTCGTCGCCACAATTCTTGGGCTGATTTCGGTCGCGATGGTGGGAGTCGAGGCAAGCTTGCATTATCCCGGTTCGGTTTGGAGGATGGAACAAGTGATGGAGCGTCCTGGAACTGTGGTTCCAGTCGGTATGCCGAACCTGCGGGGCTTGCTCCAGGGTCCTTTCACCCATTTCGTCTCGAGGAGCTTCAGCGATGTCTTACTGGCATTGGTATCGGTCGCCCTGGTGCTGTTCGCGGCCTTTCGCTGGAACACCACCGCGGCCGCAACTTTCAATTGTGGTTTTTCCTTGTGCGTGATTGCCACGATCCTGGTTAGTTATCACACCTTCGCTTATGACTTGAGCTTGCTCATGCTGCCCATTGCCCTGGTGACGGATCACCTCGAAGCAGACAGGGGTATTCACGGCTGGACGCGGGTGGCCTTGCTGGGGCCGGTACTCTTGCTATTCCTTACTCCCCTGCATATGTTTCTTGCTTTCTACGAGCAACGATACAGCTTGATGGCTGTTCTGCTTGTGGTCTGGCTGGGGGCAGTGGCCCGGGAAATCTCGAGCCAACGGGCTACATCCGTAGAACGGCAGGGACTGGGGCCCGCGTGATCCCCTTAGGGACCTACAGAGCTTGGGCATTCCGGCTCGCGGACCTCGCCTGATCTGACGCCCTGCGGCCGCAGCAGTCCGATACAGGCAAGACCATAGAAACCGATGGTAACCAGCAAGAGGGCGCGCATTCCGGTCAGCAAGGAGAGGTTCTCAAGTAAACCACCCACCACGGCCCCCAAAATATTCGCGCCCAAAGCTGCGCTAGGCGATTTTGTGTCCCGGAACTCCAATGCGAACAGCAATGCGGCAAAGAAAACCGGCACGGAGAAAATGATGGCCAGTAGGATTCCCGCTATAGCGGGAGGACCCGGCACCCGCTCGACAGGCAGAAAGTAAGCCGCAGCCAATCCCAGGAACAGCCCGCTTAAGATCCAGGATCGGGGCAGGAGAAACCGGCTGTACTCCATAACAGAATTCGCCGCCAGAATAGCGCTCAAAAGCGCAGCGATCACGATTCCATTTACTTGCCAAGTCGTTCCAAAATAAAGCGCCAGGCGGCTGATGACCTGAGTTTCGAGCAGCAGAAAGCCAGCGCCCATACTGAAAAAGAACAACGATGGCAGGCGGTGGCGAGAATCCGGAATCTGCCAATAAAGTGCGATCGCCAGCAGCAGAACCAGTGCGCCGAGAGCAAAGAACGTTCGCGGGATCCAGCGTCCCTCCTGGTACAAGTAGGGCCAGTCGTCGGTGGTCACCGGTGGCGTAGTTCCGGCGAGCGAGACCCGGTTTTTCTCGACCAGATTTGCCAGGCGGGGATCAGCCGCCAAGGCTTCCTCGACGCGGCCGGAAGGAGACACTACAAAGCAGGTTGCGTTGGTCGAGTAACTGGAATCGGCAAAGAAGACCACCGGCGGCTTTCCGAACGTCTGGCGAAGCATCTCCGCCAGCCGTCGTTTCATCCAGGGATGATTCACCTGGAACTTAATGAACAAGACGCCGTCGGCATTCAAGTGTTCTTTGGCTTCGCGAAACGATTCCTGCGTATAGACAAAGTTATCGATACGCATATTCGAGTAATCGGAAAATTGGGTGTGCGAATCGAGGAGACCAAAAAGCACCAGATCGTAGCGCTCCCGAGTGCGCTTCAAGAAGGCGCGCGCATCGGTTAAATGAACTGCCACGCGGGGGGAATCATAGGGATGCTCAGGATGCTCTTTCCGCCCCAGCGCAAGGATGGCCGGATCGATCTCGACGGCGTCCACCAGGCGCGCGCCATTGCGCAGCGCGGCGGCGGTGTCGTTGCCCGTGCCTGCGCCCACGATCAGCACGCGCGGATAGGGTACGGCGAAGCGGAAGGCCAAATTGTACGGATTCTCATCGGGTGCTTCCTTCAGCAGCTTCGGGTTTTGCGCCAGATACTCGGGCGAGAGGTTCACGATGGCCTGGTAGCCGGTGTGATTGACCTCCACATAGTCGATCAGAAAATGGCCCTCCGGAGTAAGAAATCGCGTGAAGTTGATTTGCTGGTAAGGCGTCCAGAAACTGTAGTGATCACGGCTCGCCGGGTCGTGCAGCACCAGGACCAGCGGCAACAAACAGGCGGCCAGGACAATGCGATCGCGAGGAGTGTCTTGCAGCACAGCGAAGCCGACGAGAACCACCCCCAACCAGACCGAAGGCGGCAGCATGAGCCAGCACACTCCTAGGAATGCCAGAATGCCGGCCAGGCTCCCGAGCAGATTCCAGGAATAGGCCGATAGGGTTTTGGGCGCGAGATCGAGTTGTCGGCTGACGATTTGCCCCAAAGGCACAAAGATCCAGATCAGCATTAGAAACAACATGGCAGCCAGCATGGCCGCGTTAAGAAACCGACCCCAGCTCCACACATTGCCCGCCTGCCAGATTTCGACGTCGGGTGCGGCGCCGAGATCCTGCGAAAGCTTTTCGAGCGCCCATCCCCGCGGCAGCGGGATCCGAACCATCAGCAGGAGCGCGAAAAAAGCTTGCAACGCCAAGGGCCAGCGCCGCGCCCGATTCGCCAAAGCACAGCCCAGTCCAAAGCCTACAAAGCACAGCAAGAGCGCAAGATTCTTGAAGTAGGCAAAGACTCGGACCTCGACGGAGATCCAGCGGATGAAGGCCAACTCCGCGAACAATGTCAAGAAGCTGGCCAGCAGGAGCCGAGTCAGACTGCGGTGCTCAACCTCGCTGGGAGTAAAAAACGGTCTTCCGCGCCGTCTGCTCCGGATAAGAAACAGAGCGATGGCCAGCAATAAAACGTCGGCTAGGAGGTAGGCGAAGATCCGAGCATGCAGCCCTGGGACACCGGTTCCTCCCCCGACGACGAGGGCGGTGAGCAGGCCGCGACCGTAGTATTCCGCCTCTCGAAAACCAGATATTGACCACAAGCCAGCACCGAGTGATCCGCGCATGCCAAAAGCTAGTTGAGTAAGGATGAGTGTCATACTGAAGAAAAGCGGACCAGCCTCAAACCAGTGACCGTAGGTGAAGGATTTGGCATCCGATCGTCAAAATCCCCAAGGCTGCCTGATTGTGACATGAATCGATTCGACTCTCCACAAAAATGGGGCGGCGGAGAGAGGCAGCGTTCCATCCGTGACACCGGTTGTTCGTTTTGTTTTCCGAGGCTGCGGCTTGCCGCAACCGCCACTACGAACCAGCAGATATTCGAGCCCGCAGCTTACAGTGAACTGGATCCAGGGACCACCTCTATTGCGGTTCCTGAGTAAGCTGGGGTTCAGCAATGGGCCCGACATCGAGTTCCTTCTGCCGTTTTTCACGGGCGGCGTTGGTGAGTTCCGTAAATTTTTGCATCTCAGCTCTGGCTTCTTGCGTCCGTCCCAGTTGCTCTAAGATCTGTCCTCGCAGGTAGTGAACGGCTTCGTTCTCGGGTACTGTTTTCAGAGCAGCATCGATCTCGGCCAGAGCCAGCGTGTACTTTTGTTCGTGCTGGTAGACTCGCGCCAGCTGGTAATGCGAGCTGCTGAGCTTGGGTTGAAGTTGCAGGGCTTTGTGGAACATCTTCTCTGCCTGCTGGTCTTGCTGCTCGAGATAATAGATCAGGCCAAGCTGATCGTAGTTGTAGGCCACGTCCGGTTCCACGGCTGCATCTTTGAGGAACTCGGACTTGGCTTGGTCGAGATCCTGCTTCTTCAAGTAAGCCATCCCCAGATTGAAGTGGACGAACGGCAAGTTGGGTTGAGCCTTGGCGGCCAAGGTAAGTTCCGTAATGGCGTCATCGTATTCGTTGCGATTCAAATGAGCCTTGCCCATCAGCAGATGAAACTCGGGGGAGTCGCCCCCAATTTCGATCAGCCGGCTTAAGGCGCGCTGCTCGAGATCCGGTCGCCCCGCGTTTCCTGCCGCGACGCCCAGCACGTATAGGTAGTTCAATTGCCCCGAAGCGGCTGCCCACAGGGGCTCGAGGGTGCGTGCGGCGGCAGCGTAGTCTTCCATAATGAAGTAGCACAGGCCGAGGAGATAGCGGGCTTGGTAGGAGTCCGGAACGTCACGCACTACCGATTCAAAGGCGGGGATAGCGTTGCGGAAATCATTCTGACGGTAATGAACCAGGCCGATGTTCAGGCGGATTCCGGCGATCTCGGGAGCCAGATGCTCGGCTTTCTGGAGCATCTCGAGGGCGGATCGCCATTGTTTGCGCCGCATATATACCACGCCCAAATTGGCGTAGGCGCCGGCGATCTGCGGGTTGCGCGCGAGCACGCCACGAAAATCTTGCTCGGCCACCGCCAGATCTCCCTTTTTGAGAGCCGCTTCTCCTTGCTCAAACAGCTGCCGAATTTCGGTCTCCTGGGCGGAAGGGGGAACCGATTTCGTAGCATCGGCCCGCTGAACCGAGCCTTGCAAGCCGGAATCGGCGATCCACAGAAGGGCAAACACCAGCCCCATCCGCCTCGCTCTATCGAACACTAAACTTGACACTGATTTCGCTCTCTGCTGTAGTGTCCGCCAGGTGTCAAAGTGATTGCAAGCGAACCTCGAGGGGGGCGGGCTGGTCGCGGCGCGATGCCAGCATGAAGGGCGCGATCGTCACGATTCGCGATGTGGCCAAGGAAAGCGGCTTTTCCTCGACCACGGTTTCGATCGTTCTCAACAACGCCCCGCTGGCTCGCTACATCCCAGCCAGCACCAAGAAAAAGATCGAGCGGACGGCCAAAAGGCTAGGGTACCGCCCGAACCTTTTTGCCCGCTCCCTGCGCAGCCGGCGCAGCCACACCGTCGGAGTCATGGTGTTCGACATGACCGATCCCTACTGCACGCTGATCCTGCGGGGGATCGAGAATTCGCTGTACCAATCCTCCTATCTGCCTATTCTGACCGATGTGCACAATGAGCGCAGCCGCTTTGAGCGCTATCTCGAAATGCTGCTTGACCGCAGGGTGGAGGCCCTCATCGTGCTGGCGAACTGGCTTTTCGTCAACATCGACGTGCTGGGTGACCTGGAGAAAAGCAGCATTCCCACGGTGATGATTGGCCGCGAGTCCAACACCGACTCGATCAATTCGGTTGTCGTAGACAACGAACTCGGAGCCTATGCGGCGCTCGAACACCTTCATTCCTTGGGACACCGCAAGGTGGCTTTTATCCGCGGGCCCAAGACCCTGGGGGACAGTGCGCCGCGCTGGAAGGGCATTCGCAGCTTTGCCAAGTCGAACGGCTTGGAGCTCGATCCCCAATTGATCGTAGACCTGCCCGAATCGAGCGAGCCGATTTCCAGCTTTGAAGCCGGCTACAAGTTGACCGAGGAGTTACTCAAGCAAAAGCGCCCGTTCACCGCCCTGATGGCGTTTGACGACATGACTGCGTTTGGAGCCATACGGGCGCTGGCCAAAACGGGTGCGCACGTTCCCGAGCATTGCTCGGTGATCGGCTTCGACGACGTGGCCGCCTCCGGTCTCTACACCCCTCCGCTGACCACCGTGCGCCAACCCATGGAGGCCATGGGAGCCATGGCGGTCAGCATCGCTTTGGATGGCATTAAGGCGGTGCTCGAAAAACGCGAGGTCGCGGCGGTGCACCGGAAAATGGCGCCCGAACTGGCAGTACGAGAATCCACCCGCAGCTTGTGGTGACCGAGATCACATTTTGTTCTTCGCTGTTCAATTATCCTTTCTCTTGAGATCGCTCTGATCCCTCGCTATTCATTCGATTTAATGAAGACGGCGGGGCGCGGCCCGTCGTTCAGGGGGTGAGTGGAGGAGTGGCATGAACTCACCGGGTTTTATCACTGGATTGGCACGCGCTTGGTTCTGGGCGTGTTTTCTTGTCTTGGTCGCTGAGATCGCGACGTTGGCGCAAGCGGGAAGAGGCACCATCAGCGGCACGGTTACTGACCCGGCTGGGGCGGTCGTTGAGGGGGCTCAGATAACTCTGGCCAATCGCTCAACTGGAGTGACGCAGCACACCGTCACCAGCGCTGCCGGATTGTACACGTTCATCTCCTTGAACCCGGGCGTCTACCGGGTGACAGCTACTCAAACCGGCTTTAGAAGCTTCCTCCGAGAGAACGTTACCGTGACTGTCGACCAGGTCACCCTGGTCAACATTACGCTCGAGGTTGGGGCAGTAACGGAAACAGTCACGGTCACCGCGGGAGGCGCCTTGACCGAGCCTAGCAACTCTACCGTTGGCTCCCTTATCCCAGCCGAGACCATTGACCGAGTCCCCTTGCTGTACCGCAATGTTTACGATCTGGTGCAATTGAGTGCGGGTGTGACTCCGCCGAACGGTTCACCCAACTCCCAAGATTCGATGCAGTCGGTTCAGAACATTTCGATCGGGCGTCCCGGCGTGGACGTCTCCTCCGCTACCATCAACGGCTCGATCGTCGGCTCGGTTTACTTCATGCTGGACGGCAGCCCGCTCGGAGTGGCGGAAAACAATTCCGCGGCGATCATTCCTGCCATGAACATTCCCGAGGACGGCGTCGACGAGGTTCGGGTTGAGACCCAGAACACACCGGCGTCCTATCAGAGTGGCGCCGCGGGTGTCATCAGCCTGGTGAGCAAGTCCGGCAGCAACCAGTTTCATGGCGACGTTTTCGGCATATTCCGGCCCAACGCCCTATCCGCCAACGACTACTTCCTCAAGCAAACTCAGCTGTCCAGTGGCCTACCCAACACGCCACCCAACTTCTATCGCTACCAGGAGGGCGCTTCGATCGGCGGACCCATCAAGCGCGATAAACTTTTCTTCTTCGGCGATTACGAGGCCACGCAGCAGTCGCAGTTTGAGGGCATCAAATACTATACCGTCCCGACCAGCGCCGAAAAGATGGGAGACTTTTCGAAGATGAGCTTCACCATCTACGATCCGACCCGGCCTGATCTCCCCAATGGTAACCGGCAGCCGTTTCCCGGCAACATAATCCCGAATCCGAATCCCATCGGCTTGCTGTATCTGTCGAAGATGCCAAAGTGCAACTTACCCAACCCCGCCACCTGCGACTCGGCAACCACCGACTTTGGGAATAATTACGCGTTACCGGGCCTCGATCCGTATCACGCCCAAAGGTTCGATGTCCGCGTGGATTGGGCAGCGACCGAAAAGCAACGCATCTTCACCCGATTCTCCTATGACCGCTTGGTCTTCGCCACCGCCAACGTCTTCCCCAGTGGCTGGGACCTCGACTATGCCCAGAACACGACGAACGGGCGCAATGTTATCGTGGCCGACGACGTGACGCTCAACGCCACGACCGTCCTGAATTTGCGCTATTCCTTCACCCGCCACTACGAGAATCAGGGAGTGCCGGCATACAGCAGCACCGACATTACTAATCTGGGTACCATTAATGGTAGTCCGGTTGGCTTTCCCGCCTCACTGGCAGCGGTGCAGGTCTACAAACAGCTTCCCTTTATGATTTTTGCTGACTTTCCCGCCTCGATTAACGATGGGGTTGGCGGCACCGCCGACTACAACATCTTTCGCTATGCCAGCGAGAACAGCGATGTCAGTGCCGCCATCAATAAGGTTTGGCGCAAGCACAACATATCGACTGGCTTCGAGTGGATGAAGCGCTACCTCAACGTCGGACAGCCGCCGGCGCCCGCGGGTTCGTACGCATTCGATTACAGCGCTACCAATCAATCTGCCGGCAGTGCCAGTTTTGTCGGCGGCAGCGATTTCGCCTCCATGCTTGTGGGCATGGCAACAAACCCGATCGGTCCACAGCCCGAACCCAACTTTTACCCCAATTTCACCAAAGACGTCTTCGCGGCCGAGTCCAGCCCGTACTATGCGGCCTTTGTGGAGGATACGTTTCATCCCACTCCGAAGCTGACCATCACCGGTGGCCTACGCTGGGACATCTTCGTAGGAAATAACGAGCGTTATAACCGTTTGGAATACTTCAATCCCAACGTGAGCAATACGTTTAAGGGTGTCTCGTACACCGGTGCGGAAATCTACGTCAACGGTAACAATCGCTCCCCTTATACCGCGAATTTTTCCAACTTTGGACCTCGCCTGGCCTTCGCCTGGCAGCCGCTCAATCGCTTCGTTGTGCGCGGCGGCGCGGGCATCTACTACGGTCCCAGCACACACGACGTCGAAAGCGCACTGCACAACACCGATGGCTTCTCGTCCAGCACGACATGGACCGGTACCTGCGCTACTGCACACGGTAATACGACGTTCGCCGGGACAGCGGGATGCGCGAGTGCGCCGGCTGGCAGCCCGCCGCTCACTCCTGAGAACTTCATCGGCCCCTATTCTTTGAGCGATCCATTCCCCAACGGAACCGTTCCAGTTCTGACTCATTCACCCTCAGGTCTGGCGAATAACCTCGGCATTACCTTGAGCACGGTGCTGCATTCCCAGAGCACGCCCACGATCTATAACTACAATTTCGCCCTGGAGTACGAACTCCCGCATCAGTTCGTAGTGACTGCGGGCTATGTCGGCAGCCGGGGCGCCTTCCTGCCCTTCGGCAACGTTGATCTGAACGTCCTTGATCTACAAACGATTGCGCGATACCAATCGGCGCTAAACGTAGCCGGCGTCTGCCCTGGGCCCAACTGCGTACCCAACAAATGGGCGCCGATCCTGCCCCCCACGAACGTCAATTATGGCTTGGCCACGGTGCCGCAATTCGTAGCTCTCCAGGAATTTCCGCAATTCGGCAACGGCACCTACGGCAGCGGCAATGGTGTGGTCACAAATGGTTATCCTGCGGGAGACTCTGAGTACAGTTCTTTGCAAACCAAGGTGCAGAAAAGGCTGACCAGCCATTTCACCACGCTCGCCACCTTTACCTGGGGAAAAATAATGACCGACGACGGCAATCCTCCTCTGGGTTTCGTAGGGACTCACAATGGTGCCGCTCAGGACTGGAGGAACCTGAGCTATGAACATTCGATCAGTCCGCAGGACGTCAAGTATCAGTTCTCCGGGTCGGTTTCCTACGACTTGCCAGTGGGCAAGGGGCAAGCCGTTAACCTCGAAGGGGCGTCCGACGCATTTCTGGGGGGCTGGACCGTAAATGCGATCGGCTATCTCAGCACTGGCGTTCCAATTAATTCGCCGCTTGCTGGAGTTGCCACGGTAATTCCCAATCAGCGTGCTGACATGACCTGCAATCCCTCGCAGCCTCACACCGTAGCCGTATGGTTCACCGACAGCTGCTTCCCAATCCCCGGGACGGAGAACGGCGGCGCAGCCAATGTGTATATTCCCGGAACTGCCCCGGCCTATCTCGACCACGTGCGTACCCGGGGGGCTCGCGACCTGGACCTCTCCATTTACAAGGCATTCGCTTTGGGAGAAGTCCGCAACCTGCGCTTCGATATCTCCGCCTACAACATCACCAACACGCCGCAATACGGATACCCAAATGTCCCGAACATTGTCAATGCGGGGCCGAGCAATGTTTTCGGACAGATCACAAACACGATCAATACTCCGCGTCAGTTCCAGTTTGGAGCACGGTTTACTTTCTAACATCGAATGCCCCGATCTGTCTTATGCCGGAATAGGGCGGCGGTGCACCTCAAGATGGCATCAGAACTAGCGGTTTCGAGAATCGACACCCGTAACCTGTTGTGACGGAGACCACCGACCTTGTCGCCTGTTGTTATGTTATTTTTTCTCTTGACTAAGGTCATCCAGTTCCCCCACTATTCATACGATTTAATGAAGGCCTCGGCGGGTATATATCCTCGGCTTGCCAGGACAGCGGGTTGGCCGCACCAAGATCGCTTGTAACACCCCGTTAGGCAGAGCCTAAATCGTTGCCATCGTTCGGTTGAGGGAACACACCTATGAAATCGCACCTATTGTCGATCGCCGTCACTGTTTTTGTGTTGACCCTTCCTATCGTTACCCTGGCCCAGGACACCGCCCAAATCACTGGCACGGTAACCGACCCCTCCGGGGCGGCGATTCCCAACGCAGAGGTCAAGGTCAGCAACGACCTGCAGGGAATCACGCGAACAGCTCCCACCAACGCGACCGGCAGTTACCTGTTTGCGGCGTTGCCGGTCGGTAGCTACGACGTTACGGTGACGGCGCAGGGTTTCAAGAAATATCAGGCGAAGGGTGTGATTTTGCGGGTGGGTCAGAAGGCACGAGTCGATATCGCGATGGAAGTAGGGGCCACCAACGTGGAGGTTACGGTTGAAGGGTCGGCCATTGCGCAGGTGGAGACGCAGTCGTCGGATTTGGGTGGGGCCTTGAACAGCAAAGAGGTTCAGCAGTTGGAGCTGAATGGCCGGGACTTCAAGCAACTGATCACGCTGGTGCCGGGTGTATCGAATCAAACCGGCTCCGATGAGGGGCAAGTGGGGGTAACCGCCAACAATTCCTATAGTGTCAACGGAGGGCGCGTTGAGTACAACAACTGGGAAATCGATGGGGGAGATATCCAAGACAACGGTAGCAACAACACCATCAATGTGACACCCAGCATCGATGCCATCGGTGAGTTCAAGGTCATGACCTCCAATTATGGGGCCCAATACGGGAGAAATGCATCCGGCACGATTGAAGTGGAAACCAAGGCGGGGACGAGCACATTTCATGGCGATGCCTACGAGTTCGTGCGCAACACCATCTTCAACTCCCCCGGCTTCCTGCAGGCCGGAGTCGCCCCTCCCTACCATAAGAACGATTTCGGGTACACCATTGGAGGGCCGGTATACATTCCCAAGGTGTACAACGAGAACCGGCAAAAGACGTTCTTCTTCTTTTCCCAAGAATGGCGGAGAGATCGGATTCCAACGACCTTCGATCAAGCGGTACCCTCAGCGGCAGAGCGGGCGGGGAATTTCGCCGACCAATGCCCGAACCCGGTGCTTGGCGGGTATCTCGATTGCCCGACCGTGAACGGTGTTCCAGTTAGTCAGGGCGGTGTTCCAATTATGAACGTTGCGACTAACCCTACAACGGCAGCTACCTTCGCCGCCAATAACGCCAATGCGCAACTTCTGATGAATGCGTTGGTTCCGCTGCCGAGCCTAGGAACCCCCCAAGGGGGCTCTGCCGGGCAGGAGTTCTTTTATCAGATCTTCAGCCAGCCTACGAATTGGCGCGAGGAGTTGGTGCGGATCGACCACAACTTGACCGACAAACAGCGGATCACGTTTAACTATATCCACGATTCCTGGAATACGCTGAACCCAATTCCCTTGTGGACCAACGTTGGGTCTTTTCCGACGATCCAAACCAATTTCAACGGCCCGGGAGTGAGCGCGGTCTTGCGGTTGGCATCGACGTTTTCACCCACGTTGCTGAATGAGTTTGTTTTCGCCTACACGACCGACCACATCGTTCTGCATGACACGGGCAACTGGCAGCGACCCGCCAACCTTACCGCTGGGGAAATATTCCCCGGAGCGAATCGCGGCGTGATCCCGGGTATTAACCTCAACGATCCAGCTGCTGTCTACGGGAGCTTCGGCGAGGATCCCGGGTATATCCCGAATGGGCCGTATAACGCGAATCCGACCTACGGCATTAAAGACAACGTGAGCAAAATCATCGGCAAACATAACTTGCAGTTCGGAGGTTACCTGGAATGGGCGCAGAAGAACGAGCTGGGCGGCGAACTCGGTCCAGGTTCTTTCCCGGGTTATTTTGACTTCGACCCGTCGATTTCGAAGTTCACCACCGGGAATCCGGTTGCCGATATGGAATTAGGCTACATTGCGGCGTACGGGCAGCAAAATGTTTTGGTTAAGTATTACAACCGCTACAAGATTTTTGAACCCTACGTCCAGGATGACTGGCGGGCTACCAGCCGGCTGACCTTAAACCTGGGCTTGCGCATGAGTTTCTTTGGCACGTATCGGGAGAGGTATCACCAGGCTTTCAACTTCGATCCGACCAGGTACAAGAAAGGCGTAACCACCGTGGCTGACGATGGCACGGTTTTGAACTTGGGGATCACGAATCCTAGTGCGCCCATCAGCGTACAGAACATGCCGAACGGCATGGTGCAGTGCGGGGTGGGAGGAGAGCCGCCGGGATGTCAAACTGATCATCACTTCAATCCCGCGCCGCGCGTGGGGTTGGCCTTCGATCCGAAGGGAGACGGGAAATGGGCCATCCGCGCTGGCTACGGTATCTTCTTTGAGCACACCAATGGAAATGAGGCGAATACAGAGTCCTTGGAAAACTCGCCACCTCTAGCCTACGCTGCCCAACAGGTGAATATTCCTGGCTATGCAGCTGTGGGAACCAGTAAGGGAGCGGCAGCGGCGCAACTACCCCTGTCGGTCAACGCTATTCAAACCAATCTGGTTTGGCCGAATGTGCAGCAGTGGCATTTGGATGTACAACACGATGTTGGGCGTAACTTCATTGCCATGGTTTCTTATGTGGGAAGCAGCGGAACACACCTGGGGCGGCAACTCAACCTCAATCAACTGCCACCGGTTTCACAGGCTGTTGCGAACAGTCTGTACGGACCGGGGGTGAGCTTCGGGACCAACGACTGCAATAACGAGGATGCCTACGGGATTCCGCAAAGTGGGGTAACGCCCTCGGGGCACAGAATTCCCTATGCGGTGAACCCCGCTACGGGCTTGGCCGCGGGTCCTGCGATCAATGTGGCAGTCGCCACCTGCGGTTCGAACCCCGACCCCTTCCGGCCCTATCCGGGATACTCGAACATCGACTATCTTGAGAATGCAGCCTCCTCCAATTACAACGCTTTGCAAGTGGGCGTGCGCAGAAATGCAGGCAGTTTACAGCTGAGCTTTGCCTACACCTACAGTCACTCCATCGACGATTCCTCGGACCGGTATGATGCTTCGTTTGTCAACTCCTACAATCCTTCTGCCAACCGAGGGAGTTCCAACTATGACCAGCGGCATATGATCAACTTCGGATGGGTGTGGGATCTACCCTTCTTCAAAAACCCAGGTGTATTGAGCAAGATTCTCGGAGGATGGCAGTATTCGGGGATCATGGCGTTCAGCACGGGATCACCGTTCGGCGTGTATTATCCAACCGATAATGCCGGGGTCGCCAACGGAATCGCCGACGCCAGTACCTACGCAGATATCGTAGGTAACCCCAGGGCAGGAGTGGTGAATAATGCCTCGACCTTCGCTGTCAATGAGGGCCCGTTGTTTTACAACGGCTCGGCCTATGCAGCGCCCGAAGCGCTTACCTTTGGAGACTCTGGCCGTAACAGCCTAAGCAACCCCGACTACATCAACTTCAACATGGGGCTGTTCAAGCATATCAAGGTGACGGAGCGCACCGCTTTCGAGTTCCGCACGGAGGCGTTCAACATCTTTAATCACACCGAGTGGCTGCCCATCGCCGGCAATGAGGGATCCGGCGCCAACAACAATCCGGGAACACCTTTCAACAACACCTTTGGCCCAGTCCAGGCCGGTTTCCTGCACGCCGGAGGTGCGCACGAGGCGCGTGTGCTGCAATTCGCACTGAAGTTCATGTTCTGAGTGCTGGATTGAGCTTCGCTCTCGAAAAAGGGCTGCCTACGGGCAGCCCTCCCCTTCCTGTGGATGGCTTGAGCTCAGCCTACCTGTACGTGCTCGCGTGAACCAACTAGTGTCAGCGCTTGCTCCAGGTCCGCAATCAGGTCGTCGGCGTGCTCAATGCCCACCGACAGACGAACCAGCTGCTCGGTCACACCCATCTTCGCGCGGTGTTCGGCGGAGACCATGGCATGCGAAGTCAGCACCGGAATACAGACAAGCGAATCCACTCCTCCGAGACTCGGAGCCAGTGTGAACAGCTTCAAGGCTTCGCTCAGTTTGCGGGCATCCAGCCCGGTTCCTTCGACTTCGAAGCTGACGATTCCCCCGCCTCCGCGCATTTGCTCGATAGCCAGCGAGCGCTGAGGATGGCCCTCCAAAAACGGGTAATGGACGCGCCGGACATTCGGATGTTGCGCCAGGAATTGGGCAATGCGCAAAGCGTTCTCGTTCTGCCGCTGCACGCGGACGGCGAGAGTCTTCATGCCGCGTAGTAACAGCCACGCCGCGTGCGGATCCATGGTCGCACCGAGCGTCGTCCGGGTTTGATGTATCTCTTCGATCAGATCGCAGCGTCCGGCTACCACCCCGGCCACCAGATCGGAGTGCCCGGCGAGAAACTTCGTCGCAGAATGCATGATGAGGTCGATGCCAAATTCCGCAGGCCTCGAATTGATCGGCGTGGCAAAAGTGCTGTCGATCATGGTGAGCAGGTCATGTTTCTTGGCAATCGCGACCACGCGCTTCAAATCCACGACTCTCACGATGGGATTGGTCGGCGATT
>DASPTQ010000277.1:0-5213 GCA_035623335.1 Terriglobales bacterium | reverse complement strand
CGAGATGATCACCGAGCGCAAAGCCTTCGACGGCGAAGATGCGGACCAGGTGCGGCGAGCCATTCTCGAAGCCACGCCGACGCCGATCTGCCAGCTCAACCCGTCGGTCCAGGAGGCGCTCGAGGCCGTGGTGATGAAGATCCTCGCTAAGGATCCTCAGGAACGCTATCAGTCGGGGCAGGAACTGATCGCGGATCTGGAGAAGTGCAAGAACAGCGCAGCGAAAGCTGCCCCTCGCAAACCAGTCGTTGCCAGCCCGCCAAAGCCGGCGCGCTCCGCGGCGAACGAAGTGTCTCGAGCCGCGGCGGCGGCGGCCGCCCAGGGCGGGATGAGCACTGCCTCCTTGGCGCCGACCGTCGTTTCCGCTGCCAGCTCAGCCCCGGTTCAAAGCTACGAGGAATCTGCGACCGTGGAGGCTCCCGAGGCTCCGTCGGGGGTAGCCGCCGTGGTTGAGGATCAGCCCGAAGTAGAAAGCCCAAGGTTTGCGACGGATCCAATGGTGGGCAAGAGCCGGCCGGCCGAAACAAGTCGCGAGAGCTTTTCCGATATCAACGAACTGCCGCCTCTAAAAGAAGTCTATGTCGCGTCCGAACCTCCGCCTCCGCCCCCGCCCGAGCCTGAGGACCAGGTGAAGGCGGTGGTGTTCAATCGGGCGGAAGTCACAAAACCGAAAACGCCGCCACGGGAAATCGCCAAACAGGCCGTCAAGGAAATCAAAGGCACTCCGCCCCGCCTGTTTGTCTATGCAATGGCCGCTGCGGCGGCTGTGATCTTAGCGGTGGTGGTCGGGATTGCCTACCGCATTCACGCCGGTGAGTCGGATGACTACACCCCGCCGGTTCAATCTTCGGCAGAGACCCGGGTGCCGGCGCCTCCGCCGGCACAATCCGCACAACCTGCGCCCCCCGCACCTGCTCCGGCCAAGGTTCCAACCCAAGTCATACCGAAGCCGCCGATTGAACAGCAGCCGGTTGTGTCGGTACGGCCGAAATACAACAGCAAGAAACTCAAAGCCAGAGTTCTAGCTCCGAGATCGAGCGCGCCCGCCATCGTTGGCGGACAATTGACCGTCGATTCCTCTCCGGCGGGAGCCCAGGTGACGGTTGATGGCCAAAGTCACGCCGTGACCCCGATCAGCCTGGCGAATCTGCTGCCCGGGCACCACACGATCACCATCAGCAAGCCGGGATTTGCTAGCGAGACTCGAGCGTTCGACATAGCCTCGGGCAGCCGGTCCGTCATCAGCGTCCAATTGGCGCCGACCACGGCCACGGTAGTGGCCGACAGCGATCCCTCCGGTGCCGCCATTTGGGTCGACGGCAGGGACAGCGGGCGAGTCACGCCGGCACGCATCGCTCTCGATAAGCCCGGCTCGCACAACTTCGTCTTCAAAAAGTCCGGCTACCTGGACGAGACCACGAGCGCCAATGTGCAGATGGGGCAAACCTTTCAGCTGGCACCGAAGCTGCGCGCCTTGGGCACGACCGACGAGATCAAAGTCGGCGGCAGGTTCAAGAAGGTATTCGGCGGCTCGGAGACCGCGGGCATGGGGACAGTCAGCGTGAAGACCCAGCCTAAGGGGGCACAAGTCGCGGTCAACAACCGTATGTTGGACAAAATGTCGCCCGTGGAGTTTTACCTCAATCCCGGCAACTATGTCATCGATATCACCCTGTCAGGCTTTAAGCCGGTCGAAAAAGTGATCACCGTCGAGAAGAACGGCAAAGTGGTGATTGATGAAAGCCTGGATCGGCCATAAGCCATTGGGCGATTGCTCGGTCCCCATTTCCTAGTCCGGGATCTCTCGGCCGGGTGCGGAAATCGCCGATCGCTTCGTCGGCTCACTCCTTCGTCTCTACTACTCTCGAGCCCCTACTCCGCCCAACGCAGCCAGTGATAGACTTTGGGGTTTTCGCGGGGGAAAAGCCTCATGACGATCGAGCTCGTGGGAGTGGTGGGCGCGGGGACGATGGGCAACGGAATCGCGCATGTCTTGGCCGGCAAAGGTTACAGGGTGTGGTTGTGCGATGTGGACAAGCGCCTGCTCGATCGTGCCCTCGAAACCATTGCCAAGAACCTCGATCGGGAAGTCGCCAAGAAAAAGATCACCTCTGGGGACAAATCGGCCGCCTTGGGCAGAATCCAGCCCACCGTGGTACGGGCAGAGCTCGGAAACTGCGATTTTGTCGTGGAGGCGGCGACGGAAAAATTCGAGGTCAAGTCTGGGATCTTTGAGGAACTCGATGGTATTTGTCGCCCCGAGGTCATTTTGGCCTCGAACACTTCTTCCATTTCCATTACCCGGCTGGCCGCTCTGACCAAACGACCCACGCAAGTGATCGGCATGCACTTCTTCAATCCGGTTCCGGTGATGAAGCTGGTCGAAGTGATTCGCGGCCTGGCCACAGCGAACGAGACCTTTGAGACGGTGCGCGACTTGGCGCTCAAACTGGACAAGACTCCGGTCGAAGTCAACGATGCCCCGGGTTTTGTCTCGAATCGCGTGCTGATGCCCCTGCTGAATGAAGCCATGTTCGCGGTCATGGAAGGCGTGGCTACGCCCGAAGCCGTCGATCAAGTGTTTACCCTGGGCATGGCCCATCCCATGGGGCCGCTGGCCTTGGCGGATTTCATCGGCCTCGATGTCTGTCTGGATATTCTGCGTGTGCTCCATGAGGGCCTGGGAGATCCCAAATACCGGCCTTGTCCGCTACTCATCAAGATGGTCGATGCCGGCTGGCTGGGAAAAAAGAGCGGAAAAGGGTTCTATCAGTACGGAGGCGCCTAGTGCCGCCTTTGGGCAGAACCGGCGCGAGGATGGAATTCCATGCCCCAAGCAGGCGAAACCGACGTCGCGATGTATGTTTTGGGGACGGTTCTCGGGATCTGCGCCGGCATACTCGAGGTCGCGA
Source organism: Terriglobales bacterium (assembly GCA_035623335.1). Classification (GTDB taxonomy): domain Bacteria; phylum Acidobacteriota; class Terriglobia; order Terriglobales; family Acidobacteriaceae; genus JAFAGX01. The sequence goes on along the minus strand of DASPTQ010000277.1, from coordinate 2,301 downwards.
TGGGCGATCTCCTGTTGACCGCGCTGTTCGTTCTGGCTTCGACCCTGCTGCTCGGCGTGCTTCGCCCCGAAAGGCCCTGGCGATGGATCGTGCTCGTGGGGGTATTTGTACCATTCGTGCAGCTGCTGGCGTATCTATTTCTCGGACAGAAGCCCTATGCGGCACAAATCTACGAGTCTTGTCTCGGATTTCTTACCGGAATTGCAGGGGCCTATGGGGGATCTGTCGTACGCCGAGGAGTAGAAGAGCTCTTGCGGAAGTGAATCAGAGTCGACCACTATCCCAGCCGAGTCGGAGTGCGAAGCCAACCAGGCGATCGACAGGGGACACGGGTAGAGTGCGCATGCTACTCAGGTCACGAGGTCGATAACCAGAAAATCACTCCCTTTCCCTGCTGAGCTCGAGTATGCTTGCGCCCATGGCAGTTATGCTTTCGGTGCTGGCCAGCGGCAGCCGCGGAAATAGTGCAATTGTGGAGAGTTCATCGACCCGCATCCTCGTGGATGCGGGAATCTCTTGTCGCGAGACCTTCAAACGCGTGCGCGCTCTCGGAGGCGACCCACATTCGCTTTCGGCAATCCTCATCACTCACGAGCATGCCGACCATGTGTACGGCTTGCTCGGATTAGCCAAGAAGCTGAAGGTTCCGATCTTCATGACCGGCGCCACCCACCAGGCTTGGGTACGCAGCGTTCGCGATGCCGCGGGTGGGCCGCCGGACAGCGAAAGGGTCGAGTTTTTCTGCGCTGGGCGTGGGTTTCGAATCGGCGATATTGAGGTCCGGCCCTTCACCATCCCTCATGACGCAGTCGATCCCGTAGGGTTTACCTTGCGTGCCGAAGGGGTGAAGATCGGCTTCGTTACCGACCTGGGATACGTGCCAGCCAGCGTGCGTGACCATTTGCGCTCGTCCGATGTGTTGCTCTTGGAGTCCAACCACGACCTGGAAATGTTACGGGGCGGGCCCTATCCTTGGTCGGTTAAACAGCGTGTTATGAGCCGCGTGGGGCACTTGTCCAATGAGAAGCTCGCGGAATTCTTCGCCAGGGACTATGATGGAAGTGCAGCCTTTATTGTATTGGCGCACCTCTCGGAGCAGAACAATCACCCCGAGCTTGCCCGCAGCGTAGCGGAAGCAGCGCTCGGCCAGCGTCGGACTCTGCTCGAGAATCGCGTTCTACTGGCGAAACAATCGGAAGCGCTCGAACCTCTCCGACTGTAAGCGGTCCAGTATTAGCTATGAGTCAGTGCAAGGATCCCGTAATAGGGAAGATTCTGGCCGGCTGGCGCTATGACATATCCGGCCTTGCGCCCGAGATGCGGGAGGACTACGAAGGCCACTTTTCGACCTGCGAGCATTGCCGAACCCGTCAGCGGCTACATCGCACCATCGACATCTCTCTCATTGTGCTGGCCTCGGTCTCGGCGGGAGTATTTCTGCTGGCCTTCGGAGTCATCCGCCATTTCGGCCCCCGCAACGCTTTCTGGCTGGAAATTGCCGCCCTCGCGGGCTTTGCCTTGTCCGCGCTCATCTGGCTCGTGGTCGCCGTTGCCACTCCTGCGCCAACCGTCATGGTCGATGTCGCCAAGATCGGGGCGCGTCACGTGCATGATCGCTTACCGGCTGAGATTCGCGAGCGTTTGCCCGAGGAACTGCGGCTGAAAATTACCGGATCGTAACCTCGACTTTTTTCTGAGAAATCCCAAAGCAACATCCGGGACCGCCAAGTGCTCCCTCGAGGTGGTGTAGCGAAGGGAACTCACTGATGATCCCTCGGGATGGTCTTTTTCCACGTCTTCTGTTTCACCAGCCCATCGTCCTTCCACAACTCACGAGTGTAGTGGTAATAAAAGTTGGTGGCATCGGTGGTGACCGACAGATGTCCTTTCCAAGTCAGCACCCGGCCCTTTAACTCGAACACGGTTTTAGCGTCGCCCTGAACCGAACTGATGTCGGGATGATCGTCTTGCGCCACGTAGGTCAGACTCTCGTAGTCGGTTTCCTTGCCCCAGGGGTATTCTTGTTCCGATTTTCCCCGCCAATCGACCGTCGCCTTATGGTTGACCTGATCGCGGGTGGCTATCCACGTCCCAGGCCAGGTCTCACCATGAGAACGAATGTCATTACGACTCTCGGCGGGTTCAGGAGGGTCGAATCGAGGAGCCGGAGTACCACTACTCTCGGGAACGACGGGAAGCAAGAGCCGAGATCCGTCCGTACCGCCCAGCTCCAACGAGGTGGTCATCGGATACGGCGTCGGCAGCATCATCGGCCAGAGCGCGTTGGATACCGCCACGCGG
>DASPTQ010000276.1:0-22127 GCA_035623335.1 Terriglobales bacterium | reverse complement strand
CCGGTTTGGCACCTCGATGTCGGCTCATCGCATCCTGGAGCTGTAGAAGGTTCCAAGGGTTAGGCTGTTCGCCTATTAAAGCGGTACGTGAGCTGGGTTCAGAACGTCGCGAGACAGTTCGGTCCCTATCTGTTGTGGGCGTAGGAGATTTGCGAGGACCTGTCCTTAGTACGAGAGGACCGGGATGGACGAACCTCTTGTGTTCCAGCTGTCCTGCCAAGGGCACCGCTGGGTAGCGAAGTTCGGTTGTGATAACCGCTGAATGCATATAAGCGGGAAGCACTCCTCAAGATGAGATCTCCCAACCCGTAAGGGATAAGAAGGGCCCAGGAAGACTACCTGGTTGATAGGCGGGAAGTGGAAGCGTGGTGACACGTGTAGCTTACCCGTACTAATCGCCCGTTCGGCTTGACCATAAAATTTACTCGGAACATCAGCCGTTGGTTATGCTTCACTCGTCGCCGGTCAGAACCTGGACCGTCGATCGGGGATCATGACCTGCGGCTGTGTGCCGAACGCCGAAGTAGTGACGACCAATCTATTCAGTTGTGAGAGATCCTGCTCACGCTCCTTGAAAAGTTTGCGGCGCGGTCTCTAGAACCAGAGAACGAGCTGCTGCGATTTGTCGGTGATCATACCGCGGGGGATCCACCCGTTCCCATCCCGAACACGGAAGTTAAGCCCCGCAGGGCCGATGGTACTGCACGCGAAAGTGTGTGGGAGTGTAGGTCGTTGCCGGCATTAAAGACGGGCCACGTTGCGTGAGCAACGTGGCCTTTTTCATTGATCGTCGAGACCAGTGATTCTCTATTGTCACCGGCAACCTGTTGAACCAGGTCAGAACGGGAAGCGGATCGACAAAATTCCATTGTGATTGGTGGGATGGAACGATGTCGCAGCGATCTGGAATCCCCCGCCGATGACGAACGCGAAACGGTTGTGGATGGGAAACCTGCCGAGTACGAGGCCGGGTGTGACGTAGAGCAACGAGTGGCCGTTGTGGGAGCCTTCGTAATAGTGGGTGAAGTTGAACTCTGTCTCCGGCCAGATTTTCTTCAAGATGCGGTATTGCAGTGCATTGTTCCACAAGACCGTTCGTCCAATAGTTGCTGTATTCCCTGTGGGCAAACTGCCTCCCAACGTTCCCTGCAAGGCAAAATCCCTATAGCCTTTTCCGTAGGCAATCGTCGGAGTAATTATCGGACTTAACGCTCCCTGTCGATACTGCCCGGTAGGGAGACTCATCTGATAGAAGGCCGTCAAAATGTAGTTCCCGCCCTCCTCGCTGGCGGCGGCTATCCTATATTTCACGAGGAATTGCCAATCTCCGAATCCGTCATTCGGAGAATTTGGGTTGTTAACGATATACGGAGGGACGGCAAGAATGACCTCGACGCTCTTCTCGGGGATGATCTCCAGACCTTTACCCACGCCGTAGTTGGTTGCTGTGACCCCGCTGTTGTAAGTCTGCCGTTGTATATCGTATCGAAACAACTGGTGGAGTGTCGGAGTGGTTGTCGCAAGGGGGACAGCCCAGTGAGGTTGTTCGTTTTCCGTTTGTGTCACCCTGTCCAACCAATTCGAGAGGAAGCCATCCTGCCCGAAAGCCGAAGTTGACGAAAGCAAAAGACCGATCCAAAAGGCACACCGAGCCTTAGACATTTGTTCCTCCGCACGGTTCTCCTTTCGGGTTAGGGGGCGGGTTGCAGCCGCTTTCCAGAGCGGACACTTGCTGCCTCTTCTTGGGGGAATACGGGTCAGGGCTGGTCTTATATTCGATTCGGGCATGGAATGGCAATGCAGACGGGATAAAGTTTCTGTAAATCCCTAACTTATTGATAGGCTTGTTTCTGAGCCACTCTAGGAGCATTATTTCCTTACGCTTGATCAGCCTTGCCGGGGTGATTTACGACCCTACAGTTCCATTTCGGTGACTTCACACTCGACCAGTCCCGGTTTCGATTGCAAAGGGGCGAACGCTGTCTTTCTCTCGAAAGGCTTCCCATGGAATTGCTCATCCTGCTGTTAGAGCGGCAGGGAGAGCTCGTCACCCGGGAGGAGATCGCTGAACGGCTATGGGGCAAGGACGCTTTCCTTGACGTCGATCACGGAATCAATGTAGCTGTCCGGAAGATTAGAGTTGCCTTGCGGGACGACCCGGACAGGCCGCGCTTCGTTGAAACCATACTCGGAAAAGGCTACTGTTTTCTAGCTCCCGTGACCACGAACAACGGGCTCGCCAGGCCGCAGGTGCAGCCAGCGGTTCAGGCCGACTCGGACACTGGAACTTCCCCCCCCAATCCGAAAACATCGCCCGCCAAAGCAAGCCTTCTCTCTCGCAACGTGCCGGCCTTGCTTGTGGCGTTGGCGGCGCTGGCAGTCATTGGTGTTACGTGGGTTTTCCATCATGACATGGCTCGCGTCGCAACTCAGCCGGCTATCAGAAGTTTGGCCGTATTGCCTCTGAAGAACCTCTCGGAGGACCCAAAGCAGCAATATCTGGCTGACGGTTTGACGGAAGACCTTATCGGACGGCTAGCCTTGGTCCCCGGCTTGCGTGTGATTTCCCGTACGTCATCGATGCACTTCAAAGACACCCAGCTTTCCCTACCCGAGATCGCCCAAGCGCTTCAGGTGGATGCCATTGTCGAAGGATCCGTGATCCGAGACGGCAGTCAGATCCGCGTACACGCACAGCTGATTCGCGCCGCGACCGATGAACATATTTGGGCAGGTGAGTACGAGCGTGAGTACGGAAGCGTTCTCGCTTTACAGCAAGATGTTGCTGGGGATGTCGCCGACCGGATCGAGGCCAACCTCATTCCCGGGACACGCGTGAGACTAGCAGGAACACGAGGCGTGGACCCCGAGGCTTACGAGGCCTTCCTCAAGGGCCGGTATTACTTCAACCAGCGAACGGTAGAGGCGTTAAACAAGAGCATCGAGTGCTTCCAGCAGGCCATAGGCAAGGATCCGAATTACGCTTTGGCTTACAGCGGCCTGGCCGATACTTACGCGTTGCTTGGCTTCCGGGGGCGCGTTCGATTGCAAGACGCCCTCCTGCGGGCTAAAGCAGCCGCTCTGAGAGCCATTGAATTGGGGGACACATTGTCTGATCCCCACGCATCGCTAGCGTTCATCGCCGAGACGCACGAGTGGGACTGGGCAACAGCGGAACGGGAATATAAGCGAGCTATCGAACTTAACCCCGACGATGCTCGGGCGCACCATTTGTATGCCGGCTACCTGACTTATGTCGGCCGAGTTGACGAGGGGATCACCGAGGAAGTGCACGCCAGGGAACTTGATCCTTTATCTTTGCCGATCAACAATGCGCTCGCCGGCAGGTTCCTTGCGGCTCGCCGTTACGATGAGGCATTCGAGCAAGTGCAAAGGACTTTGGAGCTGGACGTGCATTTTCCACAAGCGCACCAAACCCTCGGATGGGTGTACCTAAACAGGGGAAATCGTCAGGACGCTGTACGAGAATTTCAGAACGCACTGCAACTTTCTGGCGCTGACGACACAGACCTGATGCTCGATCTGGGGTTCGCTTATGCCACCACAGGTCACCGGGACGAGTCCCGCAAAATTCTCGCCAAGCTGAAGGAATTACACCATCGAGGACTGGCGACGTCTGGTTCCGTTGGCATTCTCTACGGAGCCTTGGGCGAATCCGATGAGGCTTTCGCCTGGCTCGAAAAGGCGTATGCGGAGCATGACCCGGAATTGACTTATATCAAGGTAGGACGCAGGTTCGAGCCGCTGCGCCATGACCCAAGGTATGAGAAATTGGTGCGGCGTATTGGGCTGCCTACCTAAAACTGACAAATCTGATCTCCGGCAATTGGGCTATCCACTTGCCCGTAAATCGCCGTCCCACGCAATACGGGTAGTCGAGTGCCAGAGAAGTTCTCCGGATAAACAATGCTGGTTGTAGCCCTTTTTCTTGCCCTGGCCATCCAGTGCGCAGGAATTCGCGCAGGCGACGCGCCCAAATTGTGACTTGGGAGTGAGCCATTGGGCCATTGAGGCGGCTGTGGAAAGCTAAGCCCGGGACCGATCCCGGCACCAGCAGCTGAGGCCACGAGTGAGGTGAGTGGATCTCTAAGCCAGGGAGTACTTTCCCCGTTCCAGTACCTTTTCAGCAATCTGCTGCCGCAGGGCAATCGTATTGAAAGCCTCATACTTGGCCAGGCGGCGGAGAATCGCCAACTGGGTGCGCAGCATGTCGCCTTCGGCTACCGCGGCGATGATCTTGCGAGCGTTAGCCTCGACCTTCTCCATCGCCGACGAAAGATAGACGCGAGTCATGGCAATCGGCAAGCCAGCCGCCGATTGACCCTTACCTTCGGCGATCTTCTGAGCCCGCAGGACCGCCGATTCCATGGCATAAACTTCGATCACCATATCAGCGATGGCGCCCAGGATCTCCTGCTGATTCTCGAGGGCCTGCATGTGTTTCTGGGTGGCGGATCCGGCAGCAAACAGGCTCAGTTTCTTGGCCTGAGCTACCAACTTGCGCTCCTCGCTGAGAGGACCCTCGCGATCCTCGCCTCCCACCGGCCCGGCGACGACTTCATCCATCAGCTTCTTAATCGCCGGCATGAGCGGCAACTGACCGCTCATGGCGCGCTTGAGCAGAAATCCGGTGATGATGAGGCGATTGATCTCATTCGTGCCTTCGAAGATGCGGTTGATGCGGGCATCGCGGTAGGCACGCTCGGCGGGGTACTCCTCCACAAAACCGTAGCCGCCATAAATCTGTACGGTCTCATCGACTACATAGTCGATCATTTCCGATCCCCACACCTTAATGATCGAGCACTCGACCGCATACTCCTCGATCGCCTTGCGGGTGTTTAGGGAAGCCTCGGCGCCGGACTTGTCGACCGCAGAGAGCGCGACGTCCATCATTCCCACGGTACGAAAAACCAGGGATTCGCCGACGTAGATCAGCAGGGCCATGTTGGCCAGCTTCTCGCGAATCAAGCCGAAATCGGCGATGACCTTCTTGAAGGCCTGACGCTGCTTCGCATAGGCGATCGCATGCTCCAGAGCCAAGCGAGCTCCCCCCACGCACATCGCACCCAGTTTGAAGCGCCCCACATTGAGAATGTTGAAGGCGATGACGTGGCCCTTGCCGATTTCGCCGAGGACGTTCTCGACGGGAACTTTGCAGTCGTTGAGGATGAGGGGGCAGGTGGACGATCCGCGGATGCCCATCTTGTGTTCTTCAGCGCCAATGGAAAATCCGGGAAAGGTCTTTTCGACCAGGAAAGCAGTAAACTTTTCGCCGTCGACCTTGGCAAAAACCGTAAACAGATCGGCAAAGCCGGCGTTGGTGATCCACATCTTCTCGCCGTTGAGGACATAGTGGCGGCCATCGGGCGAGAGGACGGCCCGGGTGCGGCAATTAAGGGCATCGGAACCCGAAGTAGACTCCGAAAGAGCGTACGCCCCAACGATCTCGCCCGCAGCTAGACGAGGCAGATATTTTTGCTTTTGCCCCTCGCTGCCGAAATAAACGATGGGCAGCGTGCCAATGCCGTTGTGTCCACCCCAACTGGTGGCGAAGCCGGCGTACTTGGCAATGTGATCGGCGATGACAGCGGCCGTCACCTTGTCCATGTCCAGGCCGCCGTAAGCTTCCGGAATCTCGGCTGAGCTGAGGCCAAGTTCGCCGGCCTTTCTCAGCAGGGCGCGGGTTACGGCGAAGTCTTTGTGCTCCATCTTCTCGATGTTCGGAATGATCTCGTTGAGAGCGAACTCTTCGGCCGTCTGCGCAATCAGCTGATGTTGCTCAGTGAAATCTTCGGGCGTGAAGATATCTTCGGGGGCACGCTCTTCGAGGAGGAAACTTCCGCCGGAGATTTTCGTCTTCAGAATTGCAGTACTTGTAGCCATATCTATCCCTTGAAACGAGTTAGAAGGAGCGACGTTCGAGCCCCGGAGGGCCACGAACTGAGATCGCTCTCGTAGTGCGGTACGAAAGACGGTTCAGACACCAACTATATCGAACGGGGCCAGGCTAGCCTGTGACGCAAATCACCTTGGCGAAATTTCCCAGGCACCGCCTCTTCTGTCCTGCTATCGGTCGAGAACACGCGCTCCCATGCGCCAAAAAGGGAAGTTTATAGGGACTGCCCTGGATTTGCCAGATGGCGAAAGTCTGTACCCGGAACGAAAGGAGGTGGTCTCGAAGAGAGGCGAGACCCCGTAAAGCACCAGGAAGATGGCAGCGAAAGCATTTCCTCGGGAACACCGCTAGTTTAGATTCTCGAAGATACCAGCTGCCCCCATACCTCCACCGACACACATGGTCACCAGCCCGTAGCGGGCCTTGCGCCGCTTGAGTTCGCGGATGAGGGTGGCCGTCAGCTTGGCGCCGGTGCAGCCCAGGGGATGTCCCAGCGCAATGGCTCCCCCGTTGGGGTTGACCCGTTCCGGATCGAGCTGCGCTTGTTGGATCACCGCCAGCGCTTGCGCGGCGAAAGCCTCATTCAATTCGATGCAGTCGATCTCGGACAGCTTGAGCCCAGCCAGCTTTAACGCCTTGGGAATGGCAAACACCGGGCCAAGGCCCATCTCTTCCGGCTTATACCCCGCGGTGGCAAAGGAAACATAGCGCGCGAGTGGCTTGATGCCGAGGGCTTTCGCCCGTTCCAGAGACATCACGACACTGGCGGCGGCGCCATCGGACATTTGAGAAGAGTTGCCGGCCGTGACGGTGCCTCTTTGATGGAAGGCCGGTTTGAGCGAGAGGAGGGTTTCGAGAGAAGTATCGGCGCGAGGACCTTCATCGTCCTTGAAAACCACTTCCTGGCGTTTGGGTCTCCATTGCGCTGTAGCGGGGCGGCCCTTGCTCCCGGGCGCGGACGAGACGTCCGTCTGGTCCTGGCCCAGCGTGAAACTGACCGCGACCGGCACGATTTCGTCCGAGAACTTCCCTGCCCCGATCGCAGCTACCGCCTTCTGGTGGCTGCGCAAAGAGAATTCGTCAGCTTGCTGGCGCGTGATGCTGTAGCGTTCGGCTAGGCGTTCGGCGGTCAACCCCATCGTAAGATAGGCGTCGGCGTAATGATCCACCAGCCAGGGGTTGGGAGAAATCTTGTTCCCTCCCATGGGAACCATCGACATGGATTCGGTCCCGCCGGCGACAATGGCCTCAGCGCCGCCGGCCATGATGCGCTCGGCGGCCAAGGCAATCGATTGCAGCCCAGAGGAACAGAAGCGGTTGATGGTGATTGCCGAGACCTCGATGGGCAACCCGGCTCTGAGCGACGCAGTACGCGCCACGTTCATTCCCTGCTCGCCTTCGGGCATGGCGCAGCCCAGAATGACGTCTTCGATTTCTTTGGCATCGAGTTGGGGTAGGCGTTCTAATGCTCCCCGGATCGCGATGGCAGCGAGATCATCGGGACGGGTGGCCCGCAGAGTACCTTTAATGGCGCGACCCACCGGGGTGCGCACCGAAGAAGCAATTATGACTTCGCGCATAGACTCAACTTCCGCCGGCCATCGGCCAGCTCTGGTCGTTCCATCGATTTTGACGCCTTTTCCGCGATTTCACCGGCTCTTTCCTCGAACGCTCTCGACGATTCGTTCGGGGTAGGCGCCGATCGCCTCAGCGGCCTTAACAACATCCTTGTCCTCAAACTAGTTCCTCAAGGGCTTCCCGGTCTTGAGCGTGTACTGAATTCGCTCCCGGGTCTTCTTCTCGCCGCACAGCGACTTGAAGGCTTCGCGCTCGAGATCGAGGAGGTACTGCTCGCTGACCAGGGTTCCGGGCGAGACCGCTCCACCGCAAAGCACTTCGGCGACCTTGCCGCCGATCTTCACCTCGTAGTCGGTGATGTAGCCACCCTGGCGCATCAGGTGCACTCCCAGCTTGAGCGCCGCCAGAATGTTCTCCCCCGGAGCCGGTATGTCGTTGCGCGGTCTTGGTGGCTGGTATCCGGAGCGCACTAGCTCCAAGGCCCGCACTTTGGCGTCGCTGAGCACCCGCTGGCGGTTCGCCGTGACATGGTCGGAGTCGCGCAGAAACCCCAGTCCACGCGCTTCCCAGGCTGAGGTTGCGACTTTGGCGGTAGCCACGGTCTCGAAGTACTTTTTCATCGATTCCATCAGCTCGACCGATTCGCCGCGCCCTCCGGGACGGATTCGCTCGGCGCTCGCCAGCGCCCGCAGCAGGATTTCCTTCGAGCCGCCTCCGGCCGGAAGCAGGCCCACTCCTACCTCCACCAGACCCATATAGAGCTCGGCATGAGGCTGCACGGCGGGTGCATGCAGCACGATTTCTGCGCCGCCGCCGAGCGTCATTCCGAAGGGAGCCACCACCACGGGCTTGGCCGAGAATTTGATGGCCTCGGTCATGTTTTGGAACTGGCGGATGGCCCAGTCGACGTCATCCCACTCCTCCTCCTGAATGGACATCAGGAGCAGCATCAGGTTGGCGCCGACGGAGAAATTGGCGGCATCATTGGTGATCACAAAGGCCTCAAACGTATCGCCCGGGCCTCCGGCTTTGAGGGTTTGGGAGATGAACTGGATAATGTCGCCTCCGAGAGCATTCATCTTGGAGTGAAACTCGATGGCAGCGACGCCGTCGCCGAGATCGATCAGCGAGGCGCCCGGGTTCTTGGTAACCACGGCTTTACATTTCTTGGCGGCGGCCACGGACCAAACCCCGCTAGGCACCGGATCCGGCCTTCGGTGCTGGCTTTCGAGGTCAAAGTAGGTGCGACCGGAGGGCGTCTTGGGATCGTCCGCGTACCAGGATTTTTGGCCGGAGGCGAGCAGGCGCTCGACCTGAGCGGCAACCGGGTGTCCCTCTCGTTGCATGCGCGCGACAGTCGGTTCGACCCCCGCCGCATCCCACAATTCGAACGGCCCCAGTTCCCAGTTGAACCCCCAGCGCATGGCCCGATCGATCTCGAAGACGGAATCTGAGATCTCGGGAATGCGGTTGGCCGAGTACGTCCACAGATCCGCCAAGGCGCGCCACAAAAACTGCGCGACTTTGTCGGCCTTCTGGGGTGGGCTGTCGAGGGCCAGCAACATGCGCAGCCGCGCTCCGGCCTCCTCGACATTTTTCGCCATCTCGAGACTGGGGAACTTGGGCTTTTGCCGGGGGTGATAGTCGAGGGTTTTCCAGTCAAGCGCCAAGCGTTCTTCCTCTTTGCCCGCGCCCTCGGTCGCGGCCCTTCGCGCGCCCGCCTTCTTGTAGAAACCACCGTGGGTTTTGTCTCCCAACCACTTCCGCTCGATCATTTTCCGGAAAAACTCGGGCAGCTTAAGATCGCTGCGCTCATCCCGCACATGCTCGGTGAAATTGGCGACCACGTGGCTCAGAATATCGAGACCCACCAGATCCAGGGTGCGAAAGGTGGCCGACCGCGGCCAGCCCACAGCCTCACCGGTAAGCGCATCCACTTCCTCGAGGGTCAGATCCATCTCCTGCATCAGCCGCAGAATATTCAGCACGGAAAACGTGCCAATGCGGTTGCCAATGAAGTTGGGAGTGTCTTTGGCTAAGACTACACCCTTGCCCAGATGCACATCCGCGAACTCGGCTACGCGCTCGATGGCTGCGCGCTCGGTCTGGGGAGTGGGAATCAGTTCGAGAAGCCGCATGTAGCGCGGGGGATTGAAGAAGTGCGTGCCGAACCAAAAGCGCTGGAACTCGGCGGAGAATCCCTCGGCGATTTTTCCTACAGGCAGGCCGCTGGTATTGGTGGTGACGAGAGTTCCCGGTTTGCGGACAGCTTCGACCTTCTTGAGCAGCGCCCGCTTGATCTTAAGATCCTCGACCACGGCTTCGAGAATCCAGTCCACCTCGGCCAGCCGGTCGAGATCATCTTCGAAATTTCCGATGGTGATCAGCCGGGCCAGCGATGGATCCATGAATGCCGCGGGCTTTGCTTTGCGAAGGGCTTCGAGTCCGGCGGCGGCGATCTTGTTGCGAGCCCTGCCATCCGCGTCGGGCGGAACGATGTCCAATAAGTAGCTGGGTACGCCGGCATTGGCGAAATGCGCCGCGATGCGCGCTCCCATCGTCCCGGCGCCGAGGATTGCGACTTTGTGAATGCCTATCATACGATCTGACTCCCGTAGCTACCCTGCCTCATCCTAAACCACAAAGAGCCCTTCCCCAAGAAGTTCCCCCAAGGATCACTCTCATGTGTGAGTGGCAGCAGGAGCCAGAGCAAACGAGCACCTGCCTCCACGCTAACCTTCTTGGTCCGAGCGCTCCAGATTACGAGCGTGCTCGGGGGGACACAACCCTTCTGCGCCGTCCCTGCACTCTGCGGTATTCTTTTCCTTTCAGGAGTGCCTATGCCCATCACCCAGGCCCGTGAAATCGCACCCGCTACACGGCTCGAAAATGTCCGCTATGCCATTCGCGACCTTGCTGGCTATGCGCAGGAAATCGCCCGGCAGGGACACAAGATTCTGCCGCTGAATATCGGCGATCCCATCGCGTTCGATTTCGAAACGCCCGCGCACATGATCGAGGCCGTGTCCAAGGCCATGCGCGATGGCAAGAACGGCTATGCCCCTTCGCCCGGAATTCCACTAGCTTTGGATGCAATTCGCGGCGAGGCGGCGCGCAAGGGAATCGCTTCCGTGCAGGATGTCTTTGTCACCGGCGGCGTCAGCGAAACGGTCGACCTGTGTCTCACCGCGCTGCTCAATCCCGGCGAGGATATGCTGACCCCCAGCCCCGACTATCCCCTTTACTCCGCGGTGCTCGCCAAGCTGGGTATCGGGTTGAACACGTATTCCCTGAAGGAAGAAGATGGCTGGCAGCCTGATCTCGATGACATACGGCGCAAGATCACCCCGCGCACTCGCGGCCTGGTGCTGATTGATCCCAATAATCCGACAGGATCGGTCTCGGAACGCCGGACGCTCGAAGCCATCGCGGAGCTGGCGCGGCAGCACCATCTGGTGGTGTTTGCCGACGAAATCTACGACAAGTTGATCCTCGACGACGACCAGCAGCAGCAATCGATTGCGGCGATCGCCCCGGATGTTCCGGTGGTTACCTTCGGAGGACTTTCGAAGAACTATCTCGCGCCGGGATGGCGCATCGGCTGGGGCGTGGTGAGCGGGGAACGCGCGGTCGTCGGGCGCTTCGCGGAAGCGATTCAGAAGATGCTGCGCTCCCGGCTGTGCGCGAATCATCCCGAACAATATGCCATCCCGGTGGCTCTCGAAGGCCCCCAGGATCACTTAGCGGTCGTTCGCCAGAAACTCCGCGGCCGGCGCGATCTGACGGTGCGCTGGGCCAATTCGACTCCGCGCGTCAGCTGTGTCTCTCCGCGCGGCGCCTTCTATGCTTTTCCCCGCATCGACATTCCCGAGCCTGACGACACCTTTGTCCGCGAGCTTCTGCGCGAAAAACACGTGATGGTTGTCCACGGCTCCGGCTTCGGCCAGAAGCCGGGAACCAAGCACATCCGTATCGTCTTCCTTCCCGACGAGCCCACCTTAACGAAAGCCTACCGCGCCATCGGAGATTTTATGGCGGCAAGGTACCAGTAGACGGAGATTCCTGGCTCGAGGCTGGGTACGCGGTCGGTCAAACCCCGGTTAGTCGGCAGACATGGTGGCGGGATTCGCCGAGGCTGCCTTGCGTGGTGTGCGGGTGTTCGCAGGCTCAGACTGCAGCCACTTCCGGATCTCGGGAAGCGCGGCCCGGGTCACGACCTCTCCGGCGTGCACCAGGCTGGCGGCGTGTTCGAAGCCGTCGTACTTGTAGCCGTTGACATCCGGCTCAATGACCAAATCGGCGGCCTGCTTCCACACGCTGCAATTCATCTCCTGGGCAATGGCGAAACACTGCCCGATGACGTCGAACAGATGGCGCGGTCCGTCCCGGGTAGTCCAGCGCCCCTTCAAATGGACGGCCAGGACGGCATCGGCTCCCATCAATCGCAACGGAGTTGTGGGCACGGCGTAGGAGAGCATACCGTCGACCAGCAGCCGCCCGCGGATCTTCACCGGCAAGAACATTCCCGGATACGCACAACTGGCGCGCACCGGATCGACCAGCGGACCGGAGTGAAACAATACGCCTTCGCCGGTGGAAAAATCGGTCGCGGTCACTGCCAGGGGAATGCGCAATTCCTCGAAGGTCTTGACCTTGAGGATGCGGTTCAGGAAACCTATCATGCGCTGGTTGCTGGCAAATCCGTAGCGCGACAGAGTCCAGCGCGCGAAGTGCTTGAAGCGGACCTGGGTGGCGACCTGCTCGAGCTCGGCCGAGGACAGACCGCTGCAATAGGCGGCGCCGATCAGAGCGCCCACGCTCGTGCCCGCAATATATCGGATCGGGATATTTTCTTCTTCGAGGACCTTCAAGACGCCGACATGGGCAATGCCCCGGGCAAAACCGCCGCCCAGAGCCAGACCGATGCCCAAACTGCCCGGTGCTGTTCCGGAACTGCGCCCGGAAAGCTCCCGGCCAAATGCCTGTACCGACCGAATGATCTTCCCGAGACTCTTCACCCTGTCCCCCGACCAGGCTCGGCCCATGACGCCACTAGATATTCTGCAAATGAGATGCCACAATCGGCCAGGAAGGCTTCTAGGTCATGGTCACTCTACGGTAATCACCCCCGGAGATTACTGTCCATAGTCACCGTGACGTGACTAAGACTTTTATTCTTGTTAACTTTAGCCGCATGGTGCGAGAAATCTCAGCAGGCGGGGTGGTGGTACGGCCCTCCGAACAAGGCTGGCAGATAGCGGTTATCGAACCGCAAAAGGAGGGGGTGCCAAAGACTGGCACCGCGACTGGCGGGAAAAGATGGCAAAAAATGTTATTGGCGCTGCCCAAGGGGCTGGTCGATCAGGGCGAAAACCCGGATCAGACCGCCCTACGCGAAGTGCTTGAGGAAACTGGAGTGAAAGCAACCCTAATCAACAAGTTGGGCGACGTCAAATATGTCTATGTCCGCTCCTGGGGGGATGGGGAGAGAGTTTTTAAGATCGTCAGCTTCTACCTGCTGCTCTACCACTCCGGCCAGATCGACGAAATTCAGCCCGACATGCGAGTCGAGGTCAAACGTGCGATGTGGATTCCACTCGACCAAGCAGTGCAAAAGCTTGCATACCGCGGCGAGCGAGACATGGTCGAGCGTGCCCAAGAACAGCTGAACGCCCACCCTGAGCTTCAAGGCGGGAAGCCGCTTCCGCCCGTCGCGAGCAGCCGCCGTGCCGGCCGCTAGCCTCGGGCTCATTTTTATAAGCGCATGATTCTAGATCGTTTATCTTGACATCGAGGGCTGCTATCCCCTAGCATGAGTGACAACTTAATCGGGCGCGTGCCGTGGCCATCCTCACCCACATCAAGTACGGTACGCGCCCGCAGCTTTTTGCCGTAAATTCGGGCGCTCTGGCCCGGAGCACCGTCAGCCCACCAAGGTTCGTTTCCCGAGGCTCAAGCAGGACCCCTGCTTATGGGTTATTCCGATCGATCCGAGGCTTAGGGCAGTAACCCGTGCCATAGCGTCCTGGCATGCACTTCGTGTGGAGGCTAAGCTCCGACTCGAACGCCGTTGATTTTTCCCAGCACGAACGACGTTCCAGCCAAAGTGCGGAGGACAGGCGAATCGAAAACGGTACGCGGAACCGCCGCGGAAGTCTTATCGAAAAAGTCTCGGATCAAGTTCGTTTCGTCGGGAAGTTCCTGCCCGCGTTTCCGATCAAACCCTGGTGACCATCGGGGCAATGAGAAGAATGGCTGCATGACAGGCAATCGATCTCGAAAGCTGTGCGATTTAGATCAGCTCCGAATTGACAACCGCACAAGCATTTGATGACATAATGCCATCCGGCCGAAGGTTTGTGATGTAGACGCTTATGGAACACGACGCGACCAACGATTATCTTGTCCACTCGGCAAGCTTGCCTGCCGAACACGGTGGCGAACTTCTGCAGCTGTCGCGACAGAAGGCGAAATGGGAGTGGATGAGCTTTTTTGTCCGGCAATTGCAGCCAGCGGACGTTTACAAGGCGCGGTTGGCAGGCGAGGAAGCGGCGTTCGTGCTTCTGGGCGGCACGGGTGTGGCCGATTGGGGCCAGGGAGCACAGCGGATCGGAAAACGCAAGAATGTTTTCGATGGCTTCCCCTACGCGCTCTATCTCTCGCCCGGGAACGAGGTCTCCTTTACGGCAGAAACCGTCTTGGAGATTGCCGAATGCAGAGTGCCTTCCCAGGGGCAGTTTGCGCCGCGGCTGATCACTCCTAAGGATGTGGGGACTAGCCTGAGAGGCGGGGGCAACGTGTCGCGACAAATCGTCGATATCATGACCCCGGCATTTCCCGCCGACAAACTCATGGTAGTCGAGGTTTATACGCCTGGCGGGAATTGGTCGAGCTACCCTCCGCATAAGCACGATGTCCATAATCCGCCCACCGAAGTCGATCTCGATGAGATCTACTACTACCGCATCCGTCAGGCTGAAGGCTTTGCCTTCCAATACCTGTACTCGCAACACGAATCGCGGGTCCTGAAGGTGAGAGACGGCGATGCCGTTTTGGTGCGCAGCGGGTACCACCCGGTGGTGGCCGGGCCGGGATACGACGTCTACTACTTGAATTTCCTGGCGGGGTCCGCGCGAGCGTTAACCGTGACCGAAGACCCTCAGCATGTCTGGATTCGATCGACCTGGAAGGAGACCGACTCTCGCTTGCCGCTTGTGCGCGAATGATTCCATGAACCGACGAATGACCACGGCGGGTGCCACGATTGCGTTCCTGAAGAATCAGTACTCCGAACGCGACGGCCAGAAATTCCGTTTTCTCGAGGGCTGCCTGGGAATTTTTGGCCACGGCAATGTTGCCGGTCTCGGACAGGCGCTCGAACAGGATCCCGGTTTGCGCTACTACCTGGTTCGCAATGAACAGGCCATGGTGCATACCGCCGCGGCCTTTGCCAAGGCCAGCAACCGGCTGCGTACGCTGGCGTGCACCACCTCGATCGGGCCGGGTGCGACCAACATGGTAAGCGGGGCCGCCGCCGCGACCATCAACCGGGTTCCGGTGCTGCTGCTCCCCGGGGACATCTTCGCCCGGCGTAATGTTGCGCCGGTTCTACAGCAGTTGGAATCAGCCACGACGCAGGATATTTCGGTCAACGACTGCTTCAAGCCGGTGGCTCGATATTGGGATCGCATCGAACGCCCCGACCAGATCCTGACCGCATTACCGGCAGCCATGCGGGTTTTGACTTCGCCAAGCGAGACCGGTGCGGTCGTGATTGCCATGCCGCAGGACGTGCAGGCCGAGGCCTTCGACTACCCCGGTACGTTCTTCGAAGAACGCGTTTGGGTCATTCCGCGTCCGCGCTGCGATCGCCAGCTTCTCGAGCAAGCGACGGACTGGATACGCTCCTCCAAGAAGCCGCTGATCGTGGCCGGTGGCGGGGTGCTTTATTCCGAGGCGAGCGCGGCGCTCGAGAAATTCGCCTGCGCGACGGGAATTCCGGTGGTCGAGACGCAAGCCGGAAAAGGGTCTTTGCCCTACGATCATCCTCAAGCGCTGGGTGCCATGGGCGTGACCGGCACTCCGGGCGCCAATATTCTGGCGCGGGAGGCGGACCTGATTCTTGGCATCGGCACTCGCTACAGCGATTTCACAACGGCTTCGCAAACTGCCTTCCAGAATCCGTCGGTGCGCTTCGTGAACGTGAATGTTTGCGAGTTCGACGCCGGCAAGCAAGCCGCGCTGCCACTGGTCGCCGACGCGAGGGTCACGATCGAAGAGCTCACCGACCTGCTGCGCGCATTTCATGTCCAGGAATCGTATGCCGCGCGCGCAAGATCGCTCGGCGAGGAGTGGGACAAGGAGGTTGACCGAGTCTACAACCTGGGTTGGGGACCTCCGATCAGTCAAGGCGAAGTGATTGGGGTGGTCAACGAAGTCTGCGAGGCGCGAGACGTGGTCGTTTGTGCGGCCGGGAGCATGCCCGGCGACCTGCATAAACTGTGGCGAACGCGCGATCCCAAGGGATATCACCTCGAGTACGGCTATTCCTGCATGGGCTATGAGATTGCCGGTGGATTGGGGGTCAAGATGGCCTCGCCCGACCGCGAGGTCTACGTTATGGTCGGAGACGGATCGTACCTCATGATGGCCCAGGAAATCGTGACCTCTCTGCAAGAGGGCTATAAGCTCAACATCGTGGTGGTCGATAACCACGGATTCTCGAGCATCGGCGGCTTGGCCAGGGCTTGCGGCAATGAAGGCATGGGCACGGAATACCGCTATCGCCGGGATGGAAAGCTAGACGGCGAGGTGATTGCTGTGGACTTTGTGGAGAATGCCAGAAGTCTGGGAGCGTGCGCCGTCCGCGCGCACACTCGCGAGGATCTGCGCCGGGCCCTGCTCGATGCCCGAAAAAGGCCGCAGACTTCCGTGGTGGTCATTGAGACCGACTACGCCAAGCGTGTGCCAGGCTACGAATCCTGGTGGGATGTTCCGATCGCAGAGGTTTCCGAAGTCGAGCCCGTCCGCGCGGCCCGAATCCACTACGTGGAAGCCAGGAAAAAAGAACGGCTCTTCTAGAGCGCTCGGCCACCCCTTCCCGACAACTAACTCTCGCGATCCGCCCGGCTCAGCCTCTGGTTGCGGATCGATTTGTGATCCAATCCGCGAAGTTCCTCGATATTTTCGAGTACCTTGTGGATCGCATCCGCGATCGCATCCACGTCCTGGTCGCCTCCCAGGAACAATTGATGGGGGAACCAGACGGCCTCGTGATAGGCCGCTCGCTCGGACTCCGGGCAGGAGTACATGGTTCTTAGATCGAGCGGTTTTTCGCGTCCCCAACTCAAGGCCGGAAAATCGGTCGGATCCAAGGGGAACAGCGAACTCCGATATACCGGCTCGTAGAACAGCCCGTCGCAAGGTACCCCTTCTTCCTGCAGCGCCGCGACGAATTCGGCGCGGGGAATCTCACGCGCCTTGTTCGAGAAATATTTCAAAACGTAGCCGTAGGGGGCCAAACGCGTGATTCGCGGATCGGGCTTGAGCAGGCCGATGGCCTCGGTATTTTTCAATTTGCTTTCCAGTCGCTTCATGGCGCGCTCGCGAGTTGCCGCCTGCTCCGGCAGACCATCGAGCTGCGCGCAGAGAACGGCCGCCTGGAATTCACCCATGCGGTAGTTGAATCCGATGATGCGGTGATGGAACTTGTCGGTCAGGCTGGCACGACCCGCATTGATATAGCTTTGGACCAGCTCCATATATTCCAGATTGTTGGTGATGACCGCGCCGCCCTCGCCGGAGGTGATCAGCTTGCTCGATTGGAAGCTGAAGCAGCCTACATCGCCCATCGAGCCTGCCCCTTTCCCCTTCCACATCCCGCCGTGGGCGTGAGCGCAATCTTCGATGACTTTGAGTTTGTGTTTGGCCGCGATGCGCAGAATTTCGTCGATATCGGCAAAGCGCATGCCGAGATGAACCGGGAGAATGGCTTTGGTCTTCGGGGTGATGGCTTTCTCAATCAGTTTGGCGTCCATGCAGTAGGTGTCGGGATCAACATCCACGAAGACCGGCACGGCATTGACCAACAGCACCGGACCGACCGTGCCCTCCCAGGTATAAGCGGGGACGAGGACCTCATCGCCGGGACGAATGCCGATGGCCTTCAAGGCGGCTTGAATGGCAACCGTACCGGTGTTCACGCACTGCCCGTATTTCGCGGTATGCAGTTCGGCGAATCGCTTGGCAAACGACACCGCATACTTGCCGGGAAATGGCTGCCCGCCCCATTTCGAGCTGGTCAGCACGTCATCTAAAGCTTGGGCGATCTGTTTGGTCGCAATGGGCCATTCGGTAAAGGGAGTTTTTCGCGACCGTTCACCACCGGTGATAGCCAGCTTTCCCACATGAGCCTCCAAGAAATGATTTTGAGTTCTTCCTGCGGACGGAATTGTCCTGCCGAGTCAGGAAACATCCGGATTCGGGAGCATAAACTCGCGTACCAAAGCATCGAGATCGTGACAGGCAGCGATGAATTGTCGCAGAGTCCGGCGGGAGGGAGCAAACGAGTCGAACTCCTCAACCGCTAATCCATCCTCCGCATAAGCGCGGCGGAAGTCGGAAAATTTCCGGGACAATTCTTCGATAATTCTTGGATTCACGGGCTGCTCAATCCGGTCGCGCACCTCGACATCGCTGGCGTTGAAACGAATCTGCCATGCATAAGGGGGTGATATGACAATCTCTCCCCCAATCAATTCGCTCCAGTGCATGTGGTTGCGAAAGGCTGCGGAAAGCAGGCGAATGCGATAGCCGCGCTGACGGAAAATCTGGTAGGTCTTCTTGAACACCGCCACTCCGGCCCACTCCAGGTATCCCGGATCGATGGCGATGTTGTCCTTCTCGATCAGAACCTTCAACCAATCATCCAGCCGTCCGACCATGATGGTGCAAACCGGCCCCATGCCGGCGATGTCCTTGCCTTCGCGTTCCCGCCGGACGAGGCCGCGCTCGACCGCTTCCCCCACGGCGATACACTGCGGCAAGGTGAAGCAGACGGTGGCATTGATGCTGATGCCGCGATAGGTGGCCTCCTCGATGGCCGGAATACCCGCCCGGGTGACGGGAATTTTTACAATCATATTGGGAGCCAGGCGGCTGAATTCTTCGGCTTGTTCGACGATGGCGCAAGTATTGCGATAGAGTCGCGGGTCGGTCTGGATCGAAAGCCTGCCGTTTTTGCCCCGATGCTTATCGAAGACCGGCTTAAGCAACTGAGCGGCTTTCACCGAGAGCTCACGAACCAGTTGCCACCCGATTTCGTCTTCCGTCGCGGTCGAACGCTCCTCGATCAACTGGCGGATGCGGTCCTTCCACAAGTTCATCTCTTTCTTGAGGACGCCCAGCACGATCACGGGATTACAGGTTGCCCCTACTGCGCCGTGCTCCAGGGAATAAGTGAGCTCCTGGAGGGAAGCCGAGTCATTCCACAGGCAAGTCGGCGTGGACTGCGTCATTTCATGGAGCGGGCTTTTGTAAGCCACGGCAACGGAACGAGTCATAGTTTCCCCCAGTTAGCGGTATTCGAGTCCGGCTTGCGCGGGAGTACCCGCGTCTTTCAGGGTAACTTCGCACGGTCGCCGTTCGCGGTGCGAGTTCTCGGCCGCGACCGCAATGGCCAGCGCTTTCAGACCATCTTCACCGGAAACTTGCGGAGGCCTGTCGTTCAACATATTTTGGACGAAGTCGCGGACCTCCGCCAAATAGGCATCCGCAAATCGGGTGAGAAAGTGGTCGGCTAAATTCTGCGTGCGGCCACTCGAGCTCAGGAAAACGGCCGGTGTTTGCGCCACCGTTCCCACGAAAACCGAACCTTTCGAGCCGACAACTTCGGAGCGCACGTCGTACCCGTAAATGGCTTGCACATAGGATTCGATGTTGCCAATCGCACCGTGACCGTACTTGAGATTGACCACGCTGGCGACCACGTCGTTGTACTTGGCGATCTCCGGGCGGATGGCCACGGTGGTGTATGCCTGGACCTCGGCTACCTCGTCCCTCATCAGCCAGCGCGCTAAATCAAAGTCGTGAATGGTGTTGTTGTAAAACAGCATGCCATTGACGTTCGATTGATAGGCGGCGAGCGGAGGAACATCCTTGTCGCGGCCGAGCGACTTAAAGACCACGGGCTCACCGATATCGCCGGCTTCGACCCGTTTCTTGGCCGCCAGATAAGCTGGGTCATAGCGACGCATGAAACCGATCTGCAGGCGAACCCCCGCCTCCTTGACCGCATCGAGCGCAGCCTGAGCATCCGCAAGATTGGTGGCGAGCGGCTTCTCGCAAAGGATGTCCTTGCCCGCTCGGGCAGCGGCGCGAATGCCCTGGGCGTGAAACTTGTCGGGAGTAACAATCACCACCGCCTGAATGTCTTTGCGCGCCAGCAGGTCGTCCAGGCCCCCGAAGGAGTGTTCGATTTCGAGCTCGGCGGCTACCTGACGGGCGCGCTCGGCGGCGACATCGGCCACAGCCACCAGGCGCGCCTCGGGTACCGAGCGACGCAGGTTTTCCGCGTGGCGCTTTCCCATTTCCCCCACCCCCAGTACGCCGATGCCGAGCTTAGCCAACCTGACCTCCTCTGTCACCGAACAAAATCGGCCAAACGATTTTAACTCCTCGGCAGCAACCATCAGGTCCTAAATGTTGCCTTCGGGCTCCAGTTGCGCAGTCGGTCCTAGTGGGGCATCGGGCTGCGGCGGCAGAAATGGCCATTCCCGTTTTCGCCAAGCCAGGATCAGGTAGGCCGCAAATCCCATGCCGATGGTACCGAACGCGTAGGCCATATAGCGCCAACCCCCGGGCTGCAGGGCTGGGGTCACAAACGTGCCCAACCAGCCGGCTAAGGCGAACAGGGCGGGCATGGGGTACAGCCACATACGGAAGGGTCGCGGCGCATCGGGCCGAGCATGGCGGTAGATCAGCAAGCCGATAATCTGGGCCACAAACATGGAAAGAATTCTGGCCAGCATCAGAGCGGTAATAATCTGCACCAGGTCGAAAAAACAGGAAATGATGACCAGAAAACCGACCAATAACAGAGCGCGATGCGGGAAGCGCTTGGTGGGATGAACTTCGGCAAACCAGCGGAAGAACGCTCCATCGAGCGCGGCCGCATAGGGGATGCGGGAGTACCCCAGCATCATGGCGTAGGTGGCGGCAAAGGCGGTTATTTCGACCATCACCGTCATCAGAGCCGAGGCCCAGTGGCCGTGAATTCTTTGCATGTAAACCGAGCCGATGGCGGTGAACGCCTGCGATCCCGGCTGAACCATTTCGCGCCAGGGCACGACTCCGGTGAAGCTGACGGAGATCAGAAAATCGATGACGGTCACAATCAGGATGGAAAAGATCACGCCAAAGGGAATCACTCGCTCGGGACGTTTGACTTCATCCCCGAGATAGCAGATTTGGTAGTAGCCAAGAAAGTTAAACATCACCAGCATCGTTCCGTTGCCCAATCCGAGCATAAAGGGCAAGCCGATGTGCCAGGCGCCGGGAGGAAAATCAAAGAGCAGCTTGGTATCGAGATGAGTCATGCCCGTGAAAATCACCCAAGCCGCGGTGATGAGCATGCCGATCCAAAGTATGAGCATGAGACGCGCGATATCCTTGATTTTCCGGTAGAGGGCCAGCATGGCGACGGCGGTTATCGCGGCTGCCAGCAACTTGACTCCCCATTGGTAGGCAATCAGCCGGGGCCAAAGAAAACCTGTGTACTCGGCCATACCGATGCTGCTGGTAGCGATTTCCAGGGTGCCGCTGAAAAGGAATTGCCAGACGAAAATCCAGGCCATCATGTGGCCCCAGCGGTCGCGTCCGAGACATTCGCGAAGGAAGATATACGAGCCTCCCGAGGCCGGGATCGAGGCCCCCAGCTCAGCGAAGACCAGGCCGTCGGCGATGGCCAGCAGGGCGCCTACGCCCCAAGCGATCAGCGACTGGGGACCGCCCAGGGTGGCGATGATGGCCGGGACGGTGATGAAGGGCCCGGTCCCGACCATGTTCGACATGTTGATGGAGACGGCGTTCAGCAGGCCTAGCTGGCGCGGCAGAGGGACGTGAGCGTGTTCTCGGGCAGCGCTGCTCGTTGGGGAACTCAATCGGGAAACCGTCCAGCCTAGGAGGCGGCAGGTGCTGCCGCCAGATCGCTAACCACGCCCCTCAGGTAGCGCAAGCTGGCCGCAATGCTCTCGGCGGGTGGGATGGGGGTAGCGCCGAACTTGACATCTTGCTCCACCACCATCCAGCCGGAGTAATTGTTTTTCGCCAGCAATCGAAAGAACGCCGGGAAATCAATCGACCCTTGGCCAATGATGGTGAAGACTTTCTCTTCAATGGCTTGCTCGAAGGTCAACTTCTTGCGGCGCGCCTCCTCTAAAACCTTCGCGTCAACATCCTTGATGTGCACGAAGCGAAGAACACCCTTGAATTTGTCCGCTTCCTCTACGGCATCTCCCAGGCCGTACACGCAGTGTCCGGTGTCCAGGCACAAGCCGACGCCGGTGTGAGAAGTCACGTCAAAGAAGCGTTCGCATTCCTCGGGGGTTTCGACGTAGGTTGCGACATGGGG
>DASPTQ010000275.1:0-8688 GCA_035623335.1 Terriglobales bacterium | reverse complement strand
CGATATCAGACTGGATAGCAGATGTAACGTCTTTCCAAGTTAGCCTGGCCAGATCATTTTGAGGTCGAGCATCACGGCAGACGATGACCTACGTCACTGCAAAAGGGTTGGGAAAGTTGAAAGTAGAGTTGTGCCGGATGCTTGAACATCCCGTTCCCGAATTGCCCCCGCGCACGGCTGCAGAGTGTTTCGCCAGAGGGTAACGGAAGGGAAACCCACCGGTTAGGATTTGCTCAAGCATCCGGGTCATTTTGTCTGCGCGACCTCCTTCTGAGCAACGCAACACGGGTATATGGAATACACCGCACCGCCGGGCCAAGGTCGTGGCCCGCCCCAGCGCTCGAAAATGAGATAATCGGCTGCTTTATGCCCTTCTCCAGATCAGTTGGGTCGACCGGCGTCACGTGGCGCAGAGGAGCGTTACCCATGATTCGGCTTTCTGTCCTCGGCGTTCTCCTGGGTCTTCTCGCGGGAATCGCGGGAGCGTCCGCGGAGAGCGACTCTCCTGGAATGTCACTCAGGGAGAACTGGTTTATCCAATCTTCCGCGGTCGTGCACGCAGACGGAGCTGCGATGTCAAAGGTAGGTTTTCCAACCAGAGATTGGTATCCCACCGGGGTTCCTGGCACGGTGCTGAGCGCTCTGGTGGACGACAAGGTCTATCCCGATCCCTATAGCGGGATCAACCTGCGTTCCATCCCCGGCACCAGCTATCCGATCTTCGAAGACTTCTCGACGATCATGATGCCTCCCACCAGTCCCTTCAGGCAGTCGTGGTGGTATCGCACCGAATTCAAGCTCCCAGCCGACTACCGGGGAAGAACCATATGGCTTGGCTTGGATGGCATCAACTATCGCGCCAATGTTTGGATGAATGGCATGCAGGTCGCTTCTTCCGAGCAACTGGCGGGCACTTGGCGCTTGTTCCAAATCGATGTAACCCCTGCGGCCAAGCCTGGTGAAGATAATTCTCTGGCCGTCGAGATCGCTCCTCCCCAACCGCACGACTTGGCCATCACGCTGGTCGACTGGGCACCCATGCCGCCTGACAAAGAGATGGGCCTCTGGCGCGATGTGCGCATCTTCGCGACTGGCCCAGTCGCCCTGCGGTACCCGGCGGTGCTGACCAAACTCGACCTGCCTTCGACCAAGGAAGCCTGGCTAACGGTGCGCGCAGAATTGACGAACGCTGCGGACCATCCGGTCGACGCCGTGGTGAGGGGACGTATCGAAGATCTCAGCTTCGAGCAATCCCTGCACCTCGCGGCGAAGGAAACCCAGGTGGTTCACTTTCGGCCGGAACAGTTTCCTCAGCTGAAAATCTCCTCTCCCCGACTTTGGTGGCCCGCGCAAGTGGGAAAGCAGGAACTGTATCCCTTGGAACTCGCAGCCGAAGTGCAGGGCCAAATCTCAGATTCCTCCCATCTCCGCTTCGGCATCCGCCAGGTAACTACGAACCTCGACGAGAAGGGCCACAGAGTCTTCCAAATCAATGGCAAGAACATTCTCATCCGCGGCGCCGGCTACAGCTTTGACATGCTGCTGCGATCGTCACCCCAACGGCAGCAGGCCGAACTCAACTACGTTCGCGATCTGAACCTCAATGCCGTGCGCATGGAAGGCAAGTTGGAAGACGATCACTTCTTCGATCTGGCGGATCAGATGGGGATTATGGTACTGCCTGGCTGGTGCTGCTGTGATCAATGGGAGAACTGGCCGGCCTGGGATCAGGAGAACCAACACGTCGCAGGGAGTTCGATGCGCGACCAGATTCGCCGGCTGGAGCGCCATCCCTCGGTCATTACCTTTCTCTACGGAAGCGACTTCGCGCCGCCGCCGCCGATCGAGAAGCTGTATCTGGGAATCTTCGAAGAGTTGGAATGGCCGAACCCATCCATTTCCTCCGCCGCAGCCAGAACCACGACCCTTGGCCCCAGTGGTGTGAAGATGACGGGCCCCTATGAATACGTTCCGCCCTTGTTCTGGTACCTGGATACGCGACATGGAGGCGCCTTCGGCTTCAACACCGAAACCAGCCCGGGGCCAGCCATCCCGCCGATCGAGAGCCTGCGGCGCATGCTTCCGCCGGATCACCTCTGGCCGGTGGACTCCGTCTGGGAATATCACGGCGGAGGAATGTCGCAGACGCTCAACGTCTTCATCGACGCGCTCAACCAACGTTACGGGCCGGCGAACTCGGTCGAGGAATTCGCGATCAAGGCCCAGGTTCAAGCCTATGAAGCGCACCGTGCCATGATGGAAGCCTATGGCCGCAACAAGTACACCTCCACCGGAATCATTCAGTGGATGTTGAATAATGCCTGGCCCAGCATGATCTGGCACCTGTATGACTGGTATTTGCGTCCTGGGGGTTCCTATTTTGGCGTGAAGAAAGCGTGCGAGCCGCTGCATGTGCAGTACTCTTACGACGATCATTCGGTTGTGGTGGTCAACTCGTACTACCAACCGTTCGCCGACCTCAAGGTCATCGCCAAGGTGTACAACCTTGACTTAACCGAAAAATTTTCCAAGGAGGCTAACCTTAGCGTGGATCCGGACAGCAGTACGCGGGTGTTTACGTTGCCTTCTCTGACCGGCCTAAGCACGGCCTATTTCCTGAGCCTCAAGCTAGAATCCGCCGGCCAGGAGAGGAGCAGAAATTTCTATTGGCTTTCCACCCGCGAGGAAACGCTCGACTGGGCTCGTGAAGAACTCGACACCAGCGGCGAATACGACATTTCGACCTGGACTCCGAGCAAAACGTTGGCCGACTATCGGCCCTTGAACCAGCTGTCGCGAGTGGATCTGGACGCCAAGGCGCAGTACCAGAAAAGTGGCAAGGAAAGCACCACGACGGTGACACTCCACAATCCGGCCTCTATGCTGGCTTTTGCCGTTCACCTGAAGGTGAACCGCCCGTCGAGCGGCCGGGTCAGCCGGGAAGCCCCGCCAGACGACGAAATCCTGCCCGTGTTATGGCAGGATAACTATTTCCCCCTGCTGCCGGGGGAAACCCGACAGATTACGGCCACCTTTGGCACGGAGGACGGCGGCCATGGCATCCCCGCAGTCCAAGTTGAAGGATGGAACGTGAAGCCGCGGATCGCCGAGATCGAACCTTAGCGGGGGTAGCACAACCCTAGGTACCCACGCGACCGCGTTTTCAGCCCTTACTTTTCCGGCGGGTTACACTGCGCTGGCGGTTTCCTGCTTGAGCCTCTCGGCTTGGAAATGCGTGACCAGGGCTTCGATCAGTCCCTGCAGCCTTCCATCCATGACCTCGGGTAGTCGGTGAATGGTCAAATTGATGCGATGATCCGTCACCCGGTTTTGGGGAAAGTTATAGGTGCGGATCTTCTCGCTGCGGTCGCCGGTTCCGACCATCGCCCGGCGTTCCTTGGCGAGGGCTTCCTGCTGCTTCTCGATCTCCATCTCATAGAGCCGGGAGCGCAGCACGCGCATGGCTTTTTCACGATTCTTGATCTGCGATTTCTCGTCCTGGCAACTCACCACCGTGTTGGTGGGAATATGCGTGATCCGCACCGCGGAGTAGGTAGTGTTCACCGACTGACCGCCCGGCCCCGATGAGCAGAAGGTGTCAACGCGGAGATCCTTGGGATCGATCTTCACGTCGACTTCCTCGGCCTCCGGCAAAACCGCTACGGTCACCGCGGAGGTGTGAATTCGACCCTGCTGTTCGGTCTGGGGGACGCGTTGAACGCGGTGCACGCCGCTCTCGTACTTCAGGCGGGAATACACCCGCTCGCCCTGGATGGTGGCGATGACTTCTTTCAGACCGCCTACCGTAGACTCCGAGGTCGAGACCACTTCCACCTTCCAGCCTTGCGTTTCCGCATAACGCGTGTACATGCGGAACAGCTCTGCCGCGAACAAGGTCGCCTCATCGCCCCCGGTACCCGCGCGAATTTCGAGAATCACGTTTTTCTCGTCGTTGCGATCCTTGGGCAGAAGCAGAACCTTCAACTCCTCTTCCACCGTGCGCACCCTGGCTTCGAGCTTGTCGAGTTCCTCTTGCGCGTAGGCGCGCATGTCAGCGTCTTTTTCCTGGACGAGCAGCGCCCGGCTATCCGCGATCCCGCGTCTCAGATCCTTATATTCCCGATATTTCTCGACCACCAGGGCAATCTCGCTGTGTGCCTTGGCAGTCTTCTGGTATTTGGCTGAATCCTGCACAACTTCCGGCGAGGCGAGCGCGCGGGTCAGCTCTTCGTAACGGGCTTCAATTTGCTCCAGGCGTTCGAACATTTGTTGGTCGCTTTAACTTTCTGTTGTGGGTGGTTCGTCGTAGGGAGACTGAGCCGTCTACCCCCTGGGGAAGAAGGGGGTTATCGACCATCGACCCAAGGCCGGTCTCTGCTAGGCGATCACCAATTCACCGCCACGCTGCTTCTCGAGCGACATGGCCTGATCTAACGCTTGAATCGCACAGTCCGCCTGCGGGTCCGAGGGCGGCCGGGTGGTAATCCGCTGCAACCACAGCCCAGGCGCGGTCATAAGAGCGAAGAGCGATCCCCGATGCTTCGCCGCGAACCGAATGACTTCATAGGAGATCCCCGTAATCACCGGCAAAAGGGCGAGGCGCAAGGCAAACCGTGCCCAGAAAGTGGTGACCGGAAACAGCATGTAGACCATGATCGAAATGATCATGACGGTCATGAGGAAACTCGTACCACAGCGGGGATGGAAGGTGGAATACTTCTGTACCGTCGCCGCCTCCAAGGGATCCCCGTTCTCAAAGGCAAAGACGGTCTTGTGTTCCGCCCCGTGATATTCATATACGCGACGGATATCCGGCCACAACGAGGTCGCCCAGATGAACAGCAAAAACAGCGCCAGGCGTATGATGCCATCGACCAGGTTGAACATGACTTGTCCGCCGAGCGCGGGGTCGATTTGCTTCAGCTCGGTTGCCGCCACCAGCGGCAGGTATTTGTACATGAAAACGAAAAACCCCAACGAAAATATGATGTTCAGGGTCGCCACCCAACCGCTGATCTCGAGCTTTCTCTTTTCCCCGCTTGCCGGGTGACGGGCGGGTTCCAGCTCTTCGAGGGCCACGTTGGCAGAGAATTTGAGGGCGCGAAACCCTAGGCTCATGGCATGACCCAGGGTGACGACGCCGCGAATCACCGGCCAGCCCATCCAGGGATGCTTTTCCGACAACCGTTCGAGCGGCTCGCTATGGATCGACAAGGCTCCGGATGGCTTGCGACAGGCAATCGCCCAGGCATGCGGGGACCGCATCATCACTCCTTCGAGCACCGCCTGCCCCCCGACCAGGGTCTCTTCTCCACCCTCGAGCGCGGGTAGCAGCTGCACGGACACAAGGAAACGGCACCACATTCGCCAACAGCGCAGACTGAATCGCATACCTATTCGATGACTTCCTGGCGTCCCAGGAACCCTCTAATAAGTATCGCATACCGTGCCGCAGTAGGATAGATGAGCCGCTTCTGGCTTTGCCAGAGAAACTTTAGTTTCAACAGTATGAAGAGACTTGCCGAGACCTGCGAGCAGATCGCAGCCACGACCAGAAAACTCACAAAAATCACCATCATGGCCGACTACTTTCAAACGGTGACCCCCGAGGAGGCAGCCGTCTCTACCCTCTTTCTCTCGGGCCAGCCGTTTCCGGCATGGGAAGAAACCAAGTTGCAAGTGGGAGGCAGGCTGTTGTGGAACCTGCTGAGAGATCTTTCCGGCAAAACCGACCAGGATTTATCTGCCGCTTACCGGCGTTGGGGCGACCTCGGCGCGGTGGCGGAACAGGTATTGAGCTCGCCCGAAGAGGCGAAGCTCGCTCGGTCCTCACCCGTGGAGAAGGCTCGCTACCTGGGGAGCGACCCGAGGGACCCGGAAGCCGCAAGAGAGTTAAGCGCGATTGAAGTTCAGAATCGTTTTCGTCAGATTGCTGCCGCGCATGGAACGGCAGCAAGAGCCGCTCGGGTTCGGGAACTTCTCTCGCAAGCGACTGCTCTGGAGGCCAAGTACATCATCAAAATCATAACCGGCGATCTTCGTATCGGGGTGAAGGAAGGCATGGTAGAGGAGGCGGTTGCGAAAGCCTATGGAAGCACGCTCGCGGAGATCAAGCGGGCCAACATGCTGCTCGGCGACCTTGGCCGGACCCTCCAGCTGGCAGCGGCCGGCAGACTGGCAGAAGCGAGCCTGCGTCTGTTCCATCCTTTGGGTTTCATGCTGGCAAGCCCAGCGACGTCTGCCGAGGAGGCGCTCAGTTATTTTGCCAACGCCTGGGTCGAAGACAAGTACGATGGCATCCGCGCCCAGGCCCACTGTTTGTCCCCGGAGGTGCGCATCTTCTCACGCACGCGGGATGAGATTACGAAATCATTCCCGGATTTGCGGGATGCGCTGGCCGGGCTTCGCCACGGTGCGATTCTCGATGGAGAGATCGTGGCCTGGAATTCGCCAGCGGCAGGAGCGAACGAACCTGGACGGGCACTTCCCTTCAGTGTTTTGCAGCAGCGTTTGGGCCGCAAGGCGGTCAGCGAAACTATGATGCGGCAAGTCCCGGTCGCTTATCTCGTGTTTGACGTTTTGTACGCGGGAGGTGAATTGCTGATCGACCGCCCGCTGTCGGAGCGAGGCAGGATGCTCGATGCCTTGCTGGCGGCCGCAAGAGCTCCTACCAGACCTCAAGCGCTTATGCCTCAGCTGAGGTTGGCGCTTGCGACCGACGAGCCTCGGAGTCCGGTGCAAGTTGTACGCTCGTCTGTATTCCGTGCTTCTTCGGCGGAGGAACTCGAGGGATTATTTGCGGCGGCACAGGCACGCGGCAACGAAGGTTTGATGATCAAGAACCCTGAGTCACTGTACACGCCGGGAAGCCGGGGGAAAGCTTGGTTGAAATTCAAGCGTGAGCTGGCGACTCTTGATGTCGTAGTTACGGCCGTAGAATACGGCCACGGGAAACGGATCGGCGTTCTCAGCGATTACACCTTTGCGGTCTGGGAGGGATCGACGCTCGCGAACGTGGGCAAAGCTTATTCCGGTTTGAGCGACGCGGAAATCGCCCAAATGACCCAATGGTTCCTGGAGCATACGCTCGACGATCAAGGATTCCGCCTCATGGTCGAGCCGAAGATCGTACTGGAGGTCGCATTCAACAACGTGATGCGCTCCGACCGACACGCGAGCGGATACGCTTTGCGCTTTCCCAGAATTGTGCGCCTGCGACCGGACAAATTGGCCGAAGAGGCCGACACCCTGGAGAGGGTGAAGCAGGTCTATGAGAAGCAGAGCGCCAATTAATCCCGGCGAAGCATCTTCCGAGGGAACCCGGCTAATGGTGGTGCTCGGTGTCGCTCCCAGGGATCACGCACCCTTGGGCGACGTCGCAGAGCATGTGCTCAAACTGAATGGTAGTGTGATCAATCTGAAATTGATCGTGTAGCCGTTGCTTCACCGCCAGCAGGATGCGTTCACTGGCCGAGGGCGGGATGTCGGCAATCGAGATGTGACAAGACAGCGCCCGGGTCTCCGAGCCGATACACCAAACATGCAGATCATGAACGTCGTTGACTCCCTCGACGCTGCGAATCGCGGTTTCGACCAGATGCAGCTTGATGTCTCGCGGAGTACCCTCGAGCAAGATATTCAGGGTCTCTCGTACGATTCCAAACCCCGACCATAAAATCATGGCCCCAATGCCGAACGAAAGTGCCGAGTCAATCCAGTACTGCCCGGTGGCAAGAATCGCCCAGCCACCCACGATGACCGCCGCCGTGGAGACCGTGTCGCCGATTTCGTGCAAGAAGGCACTGCGAATGTTCACGTCCTGTCCCGACCGATAGAGAAGCAGGGCAATGACACCGTTCATGAGCATGCCGGTAGCCGCCACCCAGATCATGGTGGTGGCGTGTACCAGCCGCGGGTCCTGGAACCGCCGCAAGGCCTCATAAAAGATCAGAAAAGAGATGGCCACCAGGGAGCCCGCATTGACCAGCGCGGCTAGAACGCCGGCCCGGTGCCAACCGTAGGTTTTCGTGGCGCTTGGCGGCCTAGCATGCAAGTAGACGGCAACCAGGGAGAGCAGCAGGGCCAGAAGATCCGCCAGATTGTGCCCCGCCTCCGACAGCAACGCCAGAGAATGGGCGCGGATTCCAGCCACAATCAGTAAGACGATGTAGGCCAACGTCACCAGAAGCGAAGCTTGCAGCACTTTCGACGTTCGTTCGCCTACGCCATGGCCCACATGGGTGTGCATGTAACTCAAGTTTAAGTGGAAGCAGGGAAGGGTTCAAGGGACCGAACGCCCAGGGCCCGTTCTCCTGCCTGCCGGCAAATTCCCCTCTTATCGCCAACCAACTAGGGTCACCGCTACCCGTGGTCCGGGTATAGACCTAATTTCGCTGTCCGCTCGGCCGCCGAAGCACATTTTCATCCTCCAGGTGAGCTATTTAGGCGC
The DNA here is from genome assembly GCA_035623335.1 of Terriglobales bacterium. Classification (GTDB taxonomy): domain Bacteria; phylum Acidobacteriota; class Terriglobia; order Terriglobales; family Acidobacteriaceae; genus JAFAGX01. The sequence continues at coordinate 239 of DASPTQ010000275.1, read as the reverse complement.
TGTTTTGCGCTCTATGGGATGAGGGCAGAATGCGAGCCAGCGGAATTTCCAGACCAAGAACCAGTGCCATGAGGCAGAAGAGCCACGGGAGGACGGGGGCGCTGCGATCTTCCCTGGGCGGGCGGTCCCTCAGGACGCAGGACGCGTCTTCTTGGTGGTTATAAGCCGTCTTGCCCTTGGTTTACGCGCTTTGAAATAAGGACGGATCGAGAGTTCACCAGGAGGTCAGTTCAGTGACA
>DASPTQ010000274.1:0-3643 GCA_035623335.1 Terriglobales bacterium | reverse complement strand
GTCATGCTGTGTGGCAGAATCCCCTGCGTGTCGCCGACGGTGGCGACGATGCGGGGAACCACGTCGTCGAAGACATCCAGCATCGATTCCGGCGTGAAGACGCGGTCATAGGTTTCCGCCCACAGGCTCGCGCCGGTACTGGCATCTACCAACTGTACGGCGATGCGAACCTTGGTTCCGGCTTGGCGGATGCTGCCTTCCATCACGTAGCGCGCGCCAAGTTCTTTCGCCGCAGTGCGCACATCGACTGTTTGCTGTGCATATTGCGCTGTCGAACTGCGCGCAATCACCCGCAAGTAGGAGAACTTCGACATATTCGTTACGATGTCGTCGGTCAAACCTTCGCCCAGAGCTGCGAGATCTTGGTTGCTTCCACTGCACTTGAAAGGCAATACAGCCACCCAGAAACCTTCATCGGCGCGAGCGCCGCTGGAATCCGCGGCAGCGATTGCCCGCGAGGTCGCCATCGGCAGAGACGACGGGCGCGCACTAGCTCGCGCCAATTCACGAAATTCGTTGCTCACGTCGCGCGCCGTCTGCACGCGGTAGCGGGGATCCTTTTCGAGGCAGCGGCGAATGACGCGCGCGAGGTCGGAGGGCAATTCGGGGCGGACATCGGTAACCGTTGGCGGAGTGTCGCGCAAGATGGACGAAATCAGTTCAGCCGATGAGTGGCCTTCGAAGGGCCGGCGCCCTGTTGCCATCTCATGCAGCACCACGCCGAGGGAAAAAATGTCGGAGCGGTGGTCGAGCGGCCGGCCCGAGACCTGTTCCGGCGACATATAGGCCGGAGTCCCCATCACCATGCCTGACTGGGTGTGGCCCGCCGAGGTCATGGTGGCGTCTTTGGCAGTGTCGGCGCTTATGTCCTTGGCCAGCCCGAAATCCAGAACTTTGACCCGGCCTTCATTCGTCACCATCACATTCGCGGGCTTCAGATCACGGTGCACAATGCCCTTCTCGTGAGCTGCGGCGAGCGCTTCCGCAATTGCCCCGGCGATTTCGATGATCCGGTCCGGGGGCAAGCCATTCGCAGAAATCAGCCGCTCAAGCGGCTGCCCCTCGATCAATTCCATGGTGATGAAGTGGACGTTATTGGATTGCTCGACCGAGTAGACCGTCACTACGTTGGGATGGTTGAGTGCGGCGACAGCGCGAGCCTCCCGCTGGAAGCGGGCCAGCCGTTCGGGGTCGCGGGCCATGTCGAGAGGCAGGACCTTGAGGGCTACATCGCGCCCGAGCCTTGTGTCGGTTGCGCGGTACACCTCTCCCATGCCGCCAGCGCCAATGACGGCGCTGATCCGGTAGTGGGCCACCGTGCGACCGACCAAGCTGGTCTTCCCCAGGTCGTCCAACTGTCAGGTCTCCGTGCCTCAATCAAGGCAGCGCCGATTTTACACTAGAAGACTCCGGGTATTGCGCCCAGCAGGGACAAGGCAGAACAGAAACCTTCTGATCACAAACTGAGCTAGTCCGTGGATGATCAGCCATCCGAACGTGATCTTTAGCTTGGACGCCACCTGATCCCTCCTTTCATTCTTCGTGAGCCGTACGGCTAAACCTGTCCGATAGGCAGAGTAGTCGGGCCCATACCCAACCGCCATGTGGGCTCCTGGACGATCGATGAGCTAGAGGGCCGGTGTTCGACAGGTAAACTCCTGCTGTCGATTGGCGTCTAGAGAACTCAGCTGAGCGTCGGTTCGGGCGATTTGAGTCTTGTGGGCGGCTGATAAAGTTATCTCAAGTCTCGATCCTTTGGAGGTAAGGCCACTGCCGTCGTACACCGCGATGACCCCAGAGGGTTCCCATGATGGGGGCTTGAAGGCTAGAGTTCTCCATGAACGTCCCGAGAGAACTCAAAGGTGGGCCTTTTCATTGCCCCGTCCCGCAGAAGGAGATGTTGAAGGTGACTAAACCTATTCTGGTGGTAACCAGCCGTTATACGAAGCAAATTGAAGACCGTATCGATCGCGATTACAGGGCCCGACGAGATCCGAACCGGTTTCCCATCAGCCAGCAGGAGCTGCTCTCCGCGGCCGAAGGAGCCGACGCCCTGTTGATCACGCCAGTAGACCGGTTGGACTCTAGGTTTTTTCAGAAGGTTTCGCCCACAGTCAAAATCATCGCCACGAACTCGGTGGGTTTTGAGCACATCGATCTGGAAGCCGCCGCTCGCAGGAAAATTCCGGTCGCCTATACTCCTGGTGTTAACAGTGAAGCAACAGCCGACATCGCCATGCTGCTCTTGCTAGGCGCTTCGCGTCGCGCTTACGAGGCTCAGGAACTGGTTCGAACAGGAGCGTGGAAGCCCCTGAGTCAGGATATGCTCTTGGGATGGCAAGTCGGTGGCAAGGTCCTCGGCATTTTCGGAATGGGGCGCGTGGGACAGGCCGTGGCGCGTCGAGCGCGAGGATTCGGAATGAAAATTCACTATTGCAACCCTTCTAAGTTACCCATGGAAATCGCAGGCGATGCCGTGTACCACGAGGATCCGTCGGATCTGCTTCGCGTCAGCCAGTTCTTGAGCCTGCACGCACCGGAGACTGCTCAGACCCTCCATTTCTTGAACTCCAAAGCCATAAGCCTTCTGCCCTTCGGGGCCATCGTGGTGAACACCGCTCGCGGCGGATTGGTGGTCGACGACGACCTCATCCGTGCTCTCAAGAGTGGACGGGTCGCCGCTGCCGGACTCGACGTTTTTGAAGACGAGCCAAAACTACACCCCGAATATGTCTCCCTAAGAAATACATTTCTCTTACCCCATATCGGCAGCGCCACGATCGAAACCCGTACGGCAATGGGCATGCTGGCCTTGGACAATGTGGACGCGGTGCTGAGCGGCAGACCTGCGCCAACCCTCATCCGGCCCTAGTCGCCGTTCGAGGCCTCCGGTGTGGCTCCCACCCTCCGAGGCACGGCATCCCACCCTGGGTTCGCTTCGTCTAGGCCAGCCTCTCTGCTGAATATCAATGTGCGTCGTGTCGACAACGGCCGAGTGTCGTACGTTCGGCTTCGTTGGAGGGGAGAGCATGTTCAACTGGATGCCCGGCGAGCGGCTAGCTGCGGCAGGTGAGGATGCGTCATAATCAGAGATCTCTCATCGTTGCTGCAGATGCAGCATCGCCTCTTGGTTACCTGGCTGAACCGAAAAGGGAGATTTCGGATGAATAAGTTCATGTTGAGGGGTGGGCGCTTTATTATTTCGGTGTTTGGCGTCCTGGCAGCCGTTCTGAGCCTAACTGCGGCCGATGTCCCCGCGCCGCCGATCGCTAAGAAGGTTCCCCATGTCACCGAGATCCATGGCCGCAAGCTGGTGGACAACTATTTCTGGCTGCGAGACAAAAGCAATCCCGAGGTTGCGGCCTATCTGATGGCGGAGAATGCATACACCGACGCGGTGATGAAGCCCACTGAGGCTTTCCAGAAGCGTCTCTATGACGAGATGCTGAGCCGCATCCAGGAAACCGATGTGGAAGTTCCCTATAAGCAAGGGGAATATTTTTACTACGCACGGTCAGAAAAGGGAAAGCAGTACGAGATTCGATGCCGCAAGAAGGGTAGTCTGGATTCCCCAGAAGAAGTGCTGCTCGACGTCAATCAGCTGGCCCAAGGGAAAGCGTTCATGGCGGTAGCGGCTTACCAA
>DASPTQ010000273.1:0-8173 GCA_035623335.1 Terriglobales bacterium | reverse complement strand
GGGCCGTTTCCCTGCGGCGGGGTCGTGACCATCGACTCCGAGACCAAGGAGATCACGCGCAGCGGACAATACTGGGCTCTGGCTCACTACTCGCGTGTCATCCGGCGCGGGGCTCGCCGTTTCGACTCGCAAAGCGGGGCCGTGGATCTGGAGCACGTTGCTCTGGAAAATCCCGATGGCCAGCAGGTCCTGGTGGTGACGAACCGGCAGGAGGCAAGGAGCATCGAACTGAAGCTCGGGCAAATGACGGCCTCGGTTCCCTTGAAGGCGAATTCATTGACGACCCTGGCCTGGCGCAGTTAACCGGGTTCTTCGTCGATCGGAGACCCTGGAGTCACTCCAGATCTCGCCAGCTCGGGCCGGTTCCGATCTCTACCACCAGCGGCACCTGGAGCGGATGCACGTTTTCCATCTGCTCGCGCACCAGGCTCTCGATTTCCTCGACCTCGGAGTCGGGTACCTCAAACACCAGCTCGTCATGCACCTGAAGGGTCATCCGTGAGCGAAGCTTCCGTTGTCGGATGGCGTCATCGATGCGAATCATGGCCAGCTTAATGAGATCGGCGGCCGTGCCTTGCAGAGGAGTGTTGACGGCGGTGCGCTCGGCAAAACCGCGCAGGTTCGCATTCTTACTCAGGATGTCCGGAATGGGGCGTACCCGTCCAAACAGGGTTCGCACTTTCTGCTCGCGGCGGGCCTGTTCGAGAGTCCGATCGATGAATTTACGCACGCCGCGGTACCTCTCGAAATACGCATCAATGAAACTTTTGGCTTCTCCGGTCTCGATGCCCAGACTCTGGGAGAGCCCAAAGGGAGAGAGCCCATAGACAATTCCGAAGTTCACAACCTTGGCTCGACGTCGGTGTTCGGGGGTCACCATGAGGGGAGGAACCGCAAAGATCTGCGAGGCCGTCAGAGTGTGAATGTCTTCCCCCCGGCCATAGGCTTCGACCAGCAAAGGATCTTGGGAGAAATGCGCCAGCAGCCGCAGCTCGATCTGCGAATAATCCGCCGCCAGCAAGCAATGACCCGGCTCGGCGATAAACGCCGCCCGAATCTCGCGACCGAGTTCGGTGCGGATGGGAATGTTCTGCAGATTGGGATTGGCCGAGGACAATCGACCGGTGGCGGTGCCGGTTTGGCTAAAGGTCGTGTGCAGACGCCCGGTCGAGGGGTTCAGCAGGGCGGGCAACGCATCCACGTAGGTGGATTTGAGTTTGGTGAGCTGGCGGTACTCGAGCACCAGCCGCGGTGCCTCGTGTGTGGCCGCCAACGCCTCGAGCACTTCGACGGCCGTCGAAATGGTTTTGCCTTTGCCATATTTCACCGGCTTCGGCAAACCTAGCCGGTTGAAGAGAACCTCTCCCAGTTGCTTGGGAGAGCTGATATTGAATTCCTGTCCACAGCAGGCATAGACCTCTCCGGCTTTCTTGTCGATGGCTTCTTCGAGGCGAGCCGACATCGCCGCCAGGGCTTGGCGGTCAATCTTCACTCCCGTCCGCTCCATGCGCGCGAGTACCGGCACCAGTGGCAGGTCGATTTCCTGGTACAGGCGCAGTAGCCCTTGCGCCTCCACCTCGCGGCGAAGCGCTGCGGCAAGCCTGCCGGTGATATCGGCCGCCTCCGGCAAAGTACCGCTGAGCTGCAGGTTGAATCGCCGCAAGGCCACATCGGCCAGACGATGCGAAGCGTAGGTGGGATCGAGCAAATAGGAATAGAGCATGGGATCGTGTTCGACCCCGCGCAGAGTGATCCCCTGCTGCTCCAGGAGATGGCTGGCGCTCTTCCAGTCGTGAATTGCCTTTACTCGGCGCTCGTCGGCCAGGATCGCCTCCAGCCTGGCCATCGCTTCCGGGCTTTGGGCGGTAATCGTGACGGCCTCGCCTGGCTTTGAGGAAATGGCGATGGCCCAGGGCAAGTTCTCCCGGCCCGATTCCTCTTCGAGCGGCAACAGGGTGCTTTCCGAATCCTCTTCTTGTTGTTCTTCCGCCTCGGGTTCGGCCGGGATCGCGCTTTCGAGGGACATCGAGAGGAGGGTATCAGGCGTCATCGCCTCAAGAACCGCTTCGAGATCCTCGGCCGTCTTGGCTTCCGAGTAATGCCCCTGTCCTAGCTCCCCGATCGGGAGCAGATCCTTTAATAAGGAAGTGAATTCCAGTTCCGTAAACAGAGTGCGCAGGGCTTCGACATCCGGTTCGCCGGCTTCCATCGCAGCCACGTCGAATTCCACCGGCACGTCACAGTCAATGGTTACCAGCTTCTTGCTCAGGAGGATGACCTCGCGATTGTTCGCGAGCGACTCGCGATAGGTCTTCTTCTCCACTTGGGCGGCGCTGGCGATGGCTTGCTCGACGCTGCCAAAGCGCTTGATGAGTTCGACCGAGCCCTTGTCGCCGATGCCGGGGGCACCGGGAACATTATCGATCGAGTCCCCGCGCAAGGCCATCACGTCCACTACCCTCTCCGGAGGGACGCCGAGGATTTCCTCCACCTTGGTGCGATCGCAGATCAGATTATCCTTGGGCGGATTGAGCACGTGGATCCGGTCGTTCACCAACTGCAGCATATCTTTGTCGCTCGATACCACATAAACCGAGTACGACTGCTCGACGGCCTTGCGTGCCAAGGTTCCGATCACGTCGTCGGCTTCGTAGCCCGCGAGCTCGAGGATGGGTATGCGGTAGGCTTCCAAAGCGCGGCGGATGTAGGGCAACTGCTGCGCCAGATCGCCGGGCATCTCGGAACGGTTGGCTTTGTACCCGCGGTACTCGATCTCCTGAAAAGTTTGCGTTTTCAGGTCGAACTTGCGGACGGTCGAGATGGTACCTGCCTGTTGATCGCGAAAGGTAGGCGCCGCCACGTCAAAGACCGCCGCCAGATATTGCGGTCGAAAGTCATCCCTCAACTTGCGCAGCATGTTGACGAACACATAGGTGGCGGCCGTGGGCAAGCCTGTCTTGGTGGACATTCCGCGCTGTCGGGCCATGGCGTGGTAGGCCCGAAAGATGAACGACATGGCATCGATCAGGAAAATGCGCCCCTGGGCCGCGCTCACCGCGTGGGGTCGCGAAGGGCTGGGGGACGACGGACTCGAAACCACTCGGTCGGCCTTCATGGCGGATTTCGTTCTGCTCGGCAACCCTAAAGTGTAGCAGTGACACCGGACTTCCGCGGGTCTTCCCAGCCAGCCGAGGTGTGGAGCTTGGTGAGGAAGCGCACGGGCGCTATTTGGCGGATCGTCCGTACTCAGTGGTGTAGTGGAGCTTGATCTCTCCGCATGTGCCTTGCTCGGGAGAATAGACCACGCAAGTATCGAAAGGCCGCGAATACACGTGCAGGCTGACGGCTCGTTCCCCGAACTCGCGAGGGTTCGAGACCCGATGCACCGGTTCGCTCGGATCCACGGCACAGGGATGGGCGGGGTTCATTTCCACACTGTCGGCGGTCTTGAGCCGGCAAGTACCGGCCTTTAGGTCCTGCCAAATCACCCGATAATTTTGCACCATTAAGCGGCCTATCGGCACCGCCATCCAGCAGTTCTGGTCGCGATGATTATGCACGGAACTGACCTGGCCAATCTCCCAACAGATGGCGATCAGTTCGTAACAGGGAGTCTTGTCAATCAGATTGCGAGTGTAATGTTGGGGATCCCAGGTCAAGTATGGCTCCAGAGTGTCGGGGGCAACCGGCATGGTGAGAAGAAACCGGGTGATGGAGTCGGTCCGGTCGAAGCTGGCTTCAGGAAATTTTCGCAGCTCGGCAACAAAATTCTTTATGGAGACGTGCTTAGACACCGCCTGTGAACCCATGTTGCACTCCGCTTTTTGACCCCAGTATATCGCGTCGGCGGCCGGCCGAGCGCAAAAGCCCTCGGCCATTACGGGCAAACTGCACGTTTCGGCAGGGTAGCCGCCTGGTTGGCTTCCCGCCCGCCAACGGGTAGGAGAAACCGGAAGATCCGAACCTCACTCGACAAACATGCAGTCTCCGTAGGAATAGAACCGGTATTTCTCTTCGACGGCGTGCTGGTAAGCCGCGAGCACGGTTTGTTTTCCTGCGAACGCGCATACCAGCATGAGCAGGGTGGACTGGGGGAGGTGGAAATTCGTCAGCAGACCCCCCACGCACTCAAACTGATAGCCGGGATAGATGAACAGCTCCGCTTCCCCGGTTCCGGCTTCGAGCGAGCCCTTCCCCGCTCGCCGCGAGCAGTCCTCCAGGGTTCGAACCGTGGTCGTCCCGACCGCTACCACGCGTCGCCGCTCGAGCCGGGCGCGATTAATCTTCGCGGCTGCTTCCTCGGAAATCGCATAGGACTCGCGATCCAACCGGTGATCTTCGATCTCCTCGACCCGTACGGGTTGGAACGTGCCCAGGCCCACATGCAAAGTAATTTCGGTAGTCTCAATCCCTCGCTCCCGGATTTGGTTTAGGATCTCTTTAGTGAAGTGCAAGCCGGCGGTCGGGGCGGCCACCGAGCCTGGCTGCCGGGCATAGATGGTCTGATAACGGTCCCGATCGGAGGGGCGATCCTCACGATCAATGTAGGGCGGCAGGGGCACGTGGCCGATCCGTTCGATCAACCCGTCGAAGTCGAGAACGGGTTGAAATCGCAGGCGGCGCTTGCCAAAACTACCCCGGCCGACAATCTCGGCCTGGAGCTCGTTATGGCTTCCCAAGAACAGCTGTTCGCCGACATCGATCTTTCTTCCGGGATGGACCAGGCATTCCCATTCATTGGGCTGCTGGGAGATCCGCCGGGTCAACAGTACCTCGACCCGGCCGCTCAGGAAGTCACGCGCGGCCCGATTGTGGGGGCTGATCGGCTGGGCTTTGCGGCCACTTCTCCTGCCATAGAGCCGGGCAGGAAAGACACGGGTATTGTTAAACACAAGCAGGTCATCAGATCTGAGCAGCGAGGGAAAGTCCCGGAACCGTCGATCCCGGTAGGTGCCGGAGCTGCGATCAAGGTGCAGGAGCCGGGAGGCGGCTCGCTCGGGCAGCGGCTCTTGGGCAATCAAATCTCGGGGAAGATTGTAGTGAAACTCGGCCAGCCGCACGGAATCTCATTATAGAGATTCGAGCGACATCCCAGGATAGGGGTGGCGGCGGCTCCGAAAGGACTAACTCCGAAAGGATTAAAGAGGACCTAAGCAGAACAATGGATTGTTTTCGCGGTGCGTGTAGGTTACCATACGCGCGCTGGGGCAGTGGGGCTGTAATCGATCATGGCCAACGAAGCTCGGAACCGACGCGATATTGTCCACTACGGCAGACTCCTACACGAGCGCGGCTACGTCGCCGCCACGGATGGCAATCTTTCCGTGCGTCTCAAGGGGGGCCGCATTCTTTCGACACCCACGGCGATGAGCAAGGCTGATTTGCGGCCCTCCGATCTGGTGATTGCCGATATGGAGGGCAGGATCCTTGCCGGGCGTCACCCGATCTCAAGCGAGATCGCCATGCATCTGCTGATTTACCGACTTCGTGCCGATATTGGCGCGATCGTGCATGCGCATCCCCCCACCGCCACCGGCTTCGCGGCCGCGGGCCTAGCCCTGGATGAACCCTTAGCTTGCGAAGTGGTCATTGGCTTGGGATCCATCCCGCTGGCCAAATACGGTACTCCGGGAACACCCGAGCTGTCGGCAACTCTGCGTCCGCTGGTTCCCCAATATGACGCCATTCTGATGTCCAACCATGGAGTGGTGACCTACGCCGACACCCTCGAACGTGCCTACATGAAGATGGAGACGGTGGAGCATTTTGCCCAAATTACGCTGGTGACCCACATTCTGGGGCGGCAAGAACCTTTGGAGGAGGAGGCTTTGGAGAAGCTGGTCCTGGCCCGCAGCCGATACAAGGGTTTTCGTTCTGGGGCTCCGCTTCCTCTTGCCGGGCACTTCGGCAATGGCAATCACCCGGAGAGATCGGACAAGAATCGGAGTCCGATGGAATCAGACTCGGCGCGAGAGAGCGACCAGGAGTCCCGGCCGAACCGGCGGACAAGCTTCGACTGACGCCACTCCGCAGCTGCTCCATCGTTTGAGGGAATCGCTCAAGTCGCCGCTCCCGACTCAACGCGCCCGGACTCGTCTACAATGATCCTATGATCTCTCAAGACCTACTCGATATTCTGGTCTGCCCCGTTTGCAAGAAGCCGCTGGTGCTCTCGCCGGATAACGAGAGCTTACGATGCGGAGAATGTCGCCGGGTTTATCCCGTGCGCGACGACATACCGATTCTGTTGGTGGACGAGGCTGTGACCGAACCCTCCTAAAGCCGCCCGAAAATCGTCGGACTTCTTCGGGCAGCCCTGCCCTTTCCTGCCGCCTCAGAAAGACACAGAGTGTCACGCGATGAGACATCTGAGACCCCACTTTCGTGCCATCGCTTTCCCGGCTCGACCTTCGCAACTTATCGCATTGTAAGGGGTTTAACGTAGTAGAGGAGTTGCTGAAAGGATTCCCGAAAGCGGTCTCGAATCGCGGCATCTAAATTGCACGTAACGTAGACGGCATTGACGGAGTCTAAACAAGAAAGGGTCGGGGGTGACGGCCATGAAAGACAGGTTCTCGGTGACAGAACTTACCGCCTTGCGCAATGACCTCTTGCAGGCCGGTATTATCGATTCCAGGGATGCGGCGGAGTTGCTGCAGGTGTTTTTAATGGGGCGGGGTTATGGAGTTTCTCCCCAAGCAGCGATGGACGCCGCCGGACGCGTCGAAATGTCGGGATGTTCGATGCCAGTGCTGCAGCACGAGCTAGAAAACCTCGCGCTGGTGATGTAGTCGAGCCAGAGATCTTGGGGGCAACGAAGCGAGTTGCTCCCTCGGCGAACCAAAAAAGCCGGGTTAACCAGCCCGGCTCTTCGTTTCTTCACGCCTGCCAGCCGGCTGGTTCCCGGCTGTCATTCGTAGCGCAAGCTCTCAACCGGATCGAGCTTCGCCGCCCGCGTGGCGGGGACGGTTCCGAACAAGATGCCCACCAGCGAGGAGACGGCGATGGCTATAATCGCCGACAGCCCGGAAACCGGGATGCGGTATTCGGTCAGGAAGCGAACGGAAAAGGGCACGGCCAGACCGATCACCACGCCCAGTAAGCCTCCGATGAGAGAGATAAGAATCGCTTCTGACAAGAACTGAAAGCAGATCTCACGATTGGTGGCGCCGATCGCCTTGCGAATGCCGATTTCGCGAATTCGCGAACTCACCGTCGCCAGCATGATATTCATGATGCCGATACCGCTGACCACCAAGGTGACGGCGGAGATCAGCAACAACACCAGAGTGAGAGCGTTCGCGATGCGATCGGCAACGGCGACCACTTCCGTCAGGTTCCGTACGTCGTAAATGGACTCCGGCCGGTGGCGCGACTGCAGGACCTTCTTCACCTTTTCGGTTACCGGAATCACCATGGATGGTTCGGCGGCGGAGAAGTAAAGCTGCCGGACGTTGGCAGAGTCGGTGAAGAACCGGGACACCGTGTAGGGAATCAGCAGCGTATTATCGGTAACCTCGGACGTCCCGAACGTATTCACACGCTCGCGGAAGGTGCCAATGACCGTGAAAGGCAGCCCGCCTACCTTGACTAGCTTGCCGACCGCATTTTCCACCGATCCGTAGACTTTTTCCGCAAGCGTTTGCTGCATCACCCCGACTTTGTTACGCGCCTGCTCGTCCTGGGCGTCAAAAAAGCGCCCGGAAAGGATCAGCAGGCTGCGCACTGCGGTGTAGTCGGGGAAAACCCCGAGGATGCGCAAATCGCTGACCTTGCCACCCCCAAGCGGGATGCGGTCGTCGAGCGGAACCACGGGAGAGGCGGCCACAATCCCCGGAACCTGGGTTAGCACGGCGTTCATATCGTCGATGGTCAGCAGATCCGGGGTCATGCCCCGTTGCTCGCCGCCCTGATATTCCGCATCGATCATGTTTGCCCCAATCGATTGAATCTGGTTGAGAGCATACTGCTTGCCGGTCATACCAATGGTGACCACCAGAATCAAGGAGGCGGTGCCGATCATCATGCCCAGGGCGGTGAGCGCGAAGCGTACCTTATTGGCACAAAACGTGTCGTAGGCAAAGCTCAGGATCTCGCTTAGCACCAGCTTGGGTGGCTTACTGGTCGCCTGTGCGGTGGCGGTTGCCATGGTTGTATAGATGCTATCCCCTTG
>DASPTQ010000272.1:0-15485 GCA_035623335.1 Terriglobales bacterium | reverse complement strand
TACTGCCCGCTGCGAGAGCCGACGAGTGGAATCAGAAGACAAAAATGAGTTTCACCGAGCCGGTAGAGATTCCCGGTCGTGTTTTGGCCCCGGGTACGTATTGGTTTGTCTTGCTGCGCAGTGATTCTGAGCGCAATATTGTCCAGGTCTTCAGTCAAGATTCGTCCTACTTCTACGCCACGCTGCTAACGATCCCCACAGATCGTCCCCAGGCAACCGATAAAACAGAAATCAAGTTTGCCGAGCGTCCCTACGACAAGCCGGAGGCACTCCTGAAATGGTATTATCCTGGCCTTCTCGCCGGCCACGAGTTCCTCTATTCCCGTAAACGGGAAAAGGAGCTTTCTCGTGATAGCCAGCAGGATGGGCTGGTTGTAACCATGCCGCTGTAATCCCGTTGCCGGCTGCGATGTATATGGCATTGCATAGCGCAGCATGCGATATACAAGTCGGGCCAACCTAACGGCCACGGTTTTGATGGCGACTGGAGCTCCCAACCTGATTCGAAGACGGCGGAACTGCGCTCCCAGACGGGTCTGAGTCATTCGTAGACAGCTGGCTGTCGCTCAAGGGCGATGGTCGCCCGATGGTTGGTGGGCGGCCGGCCTTTGCCAATAATCCTGTGGTCACGGATGCGGCTTTCGGGACACTTGCTTGTGGCAATCCCAAGGGACGAAAACAATCGGCCGTCCAAGGACTGGCCGATTGTTTTCACTGCTTTCTCCCCAGCTATTGGGTTGGTTTCAGACTTCCGGAGTACTCGGCCTGGAGAAGATCCTGAGTATGCCCGTCGTAGTCGGCGTCAAGGGACCACATGAAGGTTCCGCCCAACCCCTGGTTCCAATCCGAGTACCAGGTTCGGTAATACGTGGAGAAGGAATCATCATAGGTGATGAAGCCCGGTTCTCCATTGGTCTTCAACATGTAAGGGACTAGAGCGACCGGATCGTAGAAGGTTTGCCAGCCTAGCTGGTTGATGCGTTGCTTGATGTAGGTACCGTAGTTTTCCGTGAGAACGGCCCAGTCGCAGTTGTTGTCCCAAGTTGTCGAGATGTCGGGGCACGACTCGAAGAGCTGGCGGACGTCGGTGTAATAATATCCGTAGAACGGTGTTCCCATGTTTAGTTTGGCGCGCGAGATCTGATTCTCGTCCACGAAGATGCGAATTGCATCGTGCGCGCTGCCTCCGGGTTGACATTCCCAGGGCTCAGGGTCGTGGAAATCCCAAAAAATCGGTGAGTTGAGCTGCGCGTCATCGGTCCAGGGTCCGGCGCAGTCATACATCATGATGTTGTAGTAGTCGACCTGCGGTTCAACACCCTTGAGGTCGTACGCCCATCCTCCCCACGGCGGAATGTCGGCCGAGAGCGTGTAGGTAGGGCGCGGGAATTGTTCCCGCAGGCCGGTCATCAGATCAAGAAACGTCTTGCGGTCCTGAGCGGTGGAAGGAAATTCCCAATCAATGTCTACCCCGTCGTACCCGTGCTTCGAAACAAAGGTCCAGAGCTCGCCCAGAGCGAGATTCATTAGGCCTGGAGTCGCTAGGGCGGGAAAATCTCCCCCCAACAGCAGCAACACCTTGACCCCCGCCTTGTGGGCCTTGCTGAGAAGCGCTGGTTCGAGAAAGCCGGGCGGCACCGACAGCGTTCCCTCGGGGGTGAGACTCACTCCGGCATGATTGATATGGGTAAGCATTCCGTAGGGAATCTGTGCCGCCGAGTACGGCGGCTTCTGGTATCTGCTCCAATACCCGTAATCGCCGACCAGTCGCTTTGTGAGCTTGCTCGCAGCCCCAGTCGCCTCGGACGTCTCGGACGACTGAGCCTTAGCGAGCGGGGAAACCACCAGCCCGACCAATATTGCGGCTCCTATGGCCAAATCTCCCTTGAGAACTTTCATCCGCAGCCTCCTTGTTTGTTTGTGTGGGAGTGCTGCCGTAGGTTCACGGCAGCCGCAAGACCGACGGAATTTTATCACGCATATGACCCAAACACCTCGCGCAGCTCCCCCTCAACCCCGATCAAAGTCTCCGGACGATGCCCTGGGCCTTACTCGAAACCAACGGTGGGATCGAGGCTTTCAGATGGGGCGACTCGGCTGGGTTCCACACCAGCAACTGGGAGAAACCTGCCCGCCAATGCCCACTTCAAGGCCATGACGGTGGAAGAGGTCGAGATAGAACAAGCTCAATTTTGCAGCTCGTTGCGCAGGGGGAAGCTGAACGACATGTCGGACATCGCTCGACAGAACACCGAAGGCTGGACGGAGTTCCGAGCGAAGGCGCAGACCCAGGAATTGTTGGTAAACCTTTGGGGTTAATGAAACGCACCATCTAGGATGAGCGCAGCCAGCCGAGGGAAACTTGGTTGGGGGTCGAACAGCGCATGGTGTCATCTTCCGCCAACGGAGCCAGGAAGCGCTCGAACCTGTGCTGGACGGTCGCTGGGGAGGAGCGTGGCAACGACTGCTGATCCTGCAATGACTACCGGTCGGTGCCCCTCCCTCGTACCGCCGAAGCCGAGCATCATCGGCCGAGCATTCGCCGCGAGGATCAAAGGGCGTCGAGCACCGTACTTAGGTAGCGGACGCGATCTAAACGAGCACCTTGATCAGCCGCGATTGAATGCTCTGCGATTATTGTGCAATCGAACTAGCGGTCGCGGAAAAGGCGTTATTGGCATTGCCCCCGATGAGGCGAACTGTGCCAACCACAAGCACCAGAATGACCGCTAGCATTACCGCGTATTCCGCGATGTCCTGCCCTTGCTCGTCTGTCCAGAGGTGTTGCAGGTAGTTATACATGGGGAGGGCTCCTTTCAAGACCCTATTCGATTTTTGCTGCGAAGAACTCCTTAACAAGTGATTTGTAGCGCAGTCTGCGCTCGATTCACACGCTTGTCAATGCACGCCGCACTCATTGCCAAACTTTAGTAATGTGCGATGGCCGCTCTGGATGTAGAACTTACAAAGACTGATTCAGGTTCTTCGGGAGCGGGCCGGGGTTAGCTACGATGGCGCTAAGTCGGCGCGCCGCTGCTGAGCTACTGCACGGCCGCTGCCGTCATAGGTTCTGGATAGTCGAGCCCGCGGCGAGCCCAACGATCGCCAGGCGTCCTTGCCAGGCCTTCTCAAACGACGGCAGCGAGAATCTCCGCCACAGCAAAGCTTTCTACAACGGCATCCCAGGGATGGGAGATCGGCGTGTAAGGCCTGATGGGCGCGGGTCTCCAGCATGGGACACGGCTCTCGCGAGTACGGCTAGGTTTGCTTGGAGCCAGTGACGCTGTACCGAAGATTCTCTCCCCTCATGAACAAGGCTTGGATCCGTTTTGTGTGGAGCGATCCCAAGTATCGCTCGGCCGCGACATCCACACTGCTTCGGATCGGGTTCTTGCTGCTGCCGATCTTGGGTGGCCCTGACGCGAAGCTATAGTTTTTCTCATTTGTGGCAACCGGTACACCTCTTGAACAACGAGGGGAAAATGACTTTCGTAACCTGTGGATCGCGGTTCGTTGGCAGCTAAAGTGCTCCGGGGCAGAAAAGGCAAAGGCTCACTCTGCGCCGCCAGCCGTGATCCGTAAAACCCGTAATCTCCCAAATTAAAGTACTGGGAGTGAAATACCCAAGTCGGCTTTCAGCAAGCTTCTTTTCTAGGCCCCCCTTTCGTCTAGCTGGTCGCGAACCAGACAAACTTAGGGCCGCTAACTATTGCCTGATAGATTAGTCTTCATCTGAGCGTCTCGCTCCTACGAACCCATGCTTCAGGGAAAACAAGTCCTCCTGTCTGCCGAATGGCGAGACCTAGTGGTGTTGAACTACGAAGTTGACGGCAGACTCTTGAACGATTACGTCCCTGAGGGGACCACGCTTGATTCATTCGGCGGAAAAACCTACGTCAGCTTAGTGGCTTTCCGATTTCGTCGTACCAGGCTCTTCGGTTGTCTGCCTGTCCCCTTCCATGCCGACTTCGAAGAGGTAAACCTGCGATTCTATGTGCGCCGCAACGATGGCAAGGAGGAGCGAAGAGGTGTTGTCTTTATCGCCGAGATTGTTCCCAAGCGAGCGGTTGCACGGGTCGCTCGCCTGGCCTACGGAGAAAATTATCACTGCCTTCCGATGAAACACCGCATCCATATGAATGGAACGAGCAGAACGGCGGAGTATGAGTGGCGACTGAAGGGTGCTTGGTGCAAGCTCTACGCGCAGGCAACCGCCTCTGCCCATCCCGCCGAGGAGGGCAGCTTCGAACAATTCATCACGGAGCACTATTGGGGCTATTCCGCCCGGCGAAATGGCCGAGTGCTCGAATACAACGTTTCGCATGTACCTTGGAATGTGTGGACGAGTACAGTCGCCCGCTTGGAAGGAGATTCGACGGGTCTCTATGGCAGCGAGCTTGGAGCGGTTCTTCGGCGCCGCCCAGACTCTGCCTTCCTTGCCGATGGCTCACCGGTCGTAGTGTTTAGAGGGAAGGAAATTCCATGAAGGAGTCGGCACGAGCAGCGGGGTCAACTTCCCCTCGCAAGGGCTGGATACTCTACGACGGCCAGTGCGGGTTCTGCTTCCGTTGGGTCCACATATGGGAGAAGGTCCTCCAAGCGCGAGGCTTTGCTCTCAAGGACCTGCAGTCTGCATCGGCTGACGAAAGCCTGCAAATAGCGTCAGACCATCTGCTCAACGATATCCTGGTTTTGACTCCAGGGGGAAACTTGGAATCTGGCGCCAACGCCTATCTGTTCGTGGCGCGGGAGTTTTGGTGGGCTTGGCCTTTCTACGTAGTCTTCCGTCTGCCAGGTTTTCATTGGATCCTTGAGAGAGGTTATCGCTGGTTCAATCGCAATCGATACCGTCTCTCGCGCCATTGTCGGTTGCCTCAACCAGCCACGCCACGACCGGATGCCAAGAACCTCGCCTGAAAGGGAACGACTTCTCCGCATAACGGGACCTGGCGCAGGATCGCCGCGAATGTCCCCTGAAGGTGTCGTCGGGTCTGCCCACAGCGCATGGGCGGAGCATCCGAACCCGGCTTCCGAATCTTCAGTCGTTCTCCGTCTCATTCCACAAGAATGCAAGCTCATCTGCCGTGTCGCTGATGAGTTGCGTGATCGACACCCCGGCACTGTGACCAGCCTGGGTTTCGTAGTGCAGCAGAATCGGACGGTCGCTACCACTCTCAGCCTGCATTAGGGCGGTCATCTTACGTGCATGCAGGGGGTCGACCCTGGTATCGGAATCGCCGGTGTTGAACATGATCGCCGGATATTTCGTTCCCGCTTGCACGTTTTGATAGGGAGAATACTTCAGCAGATACGAGAATTGCTGCGGATCTTCCGCCGATCCGTACTCCGCAGTCCACCAGCGGCCCACCAGAAAATTCTGGAAGCGGATCATATCGAGCAGCGGATAGCCGCACCAGATAGCCCCAAACAACTCGGGCCGCTGAGTCATGGCTGCGCCCATCAACAGTCCGCCATTAAAGGCTCCACGAATCGCGAGCCGCGAAGCGGTGGTGTAATGACGCGCGATGAGATACTCCGCGGCAGCGAAAAAATCATCGAACACGTTCTGCTTGTTCTCGAACATTCCCGCCTTGTGCCAAGCTTCGCCGTATTCGCCGCCCCCGCGCAGATTGGGCTGGGCAAAAAAACCTCGCTGTTCCATCCACCAGTAACCCAGCGCCGAGAAGTGCTGGAAGGGCAGAGGACGTTTCCACCGCCTTCAAGACCGTTGGCAAGGCCGTTATCTTTCGAACCAATCTACCGTCGAAGGAAACCGTCTGCCCCACTGGTTGAGAGGGCACTGCCATGGCGGGAATGTTACGGCGAAGCGCAGGGAGGGTCAACCCGAGTCGAGCAGCGATGACTCAGAACTTTTACCTTCCTAACCGCCCCGGGCGGTATGGCGTCTGTTGCTGAGCCGATTCCCCAGCCCTCCGAATAGACGGAATTGATGGTTCCTGGTCCTTTGTCGTGTAGGTGAAAGTTGAGCCTTCATTTTTTTCCGCTTATCTCTGGAACATTTCTAGCCAAACTCCATGAGTCGCGTCTGGGGACAGCAGGAAGCTTTTACCATAGGTTCCTTTGTATGTGTCCATTTTGCCGCCCGTAACGGACTCAGCCATGCTTTGGGCTTTCCGTAAGTCGGACACTTCGACACTGAGCGCGATAATCCCCTCGTCATGTCCGGACAGATACTTCTGGAGCACGCTGCTCTTGTCGCTCGATTCCAGCAAGATCATCGCTCCAGAACCAGCCTTTAACACACGTCCATGAGCACCCAAAAGCTTTACGTCGCGGGACTCATCGGCTTCGAACCCTGCATCACGGAGTGTGCGTAGCTGGGACTTTACATCGTGTACGGCAAACCACACGGCATGAATGTCAATCGCCGTGTTGGGATGCTCCGTCCGCCCCTCTTTGCGTGCTTTGTCGTACCAATCGCCGGAGGGGTATTCGATCAGGAAAATCGGCACGCTGAACCCCTGCTTGTTAGGAGCAGGCTTGTCGGCAGTGCCCACGGAATACCACTGCGGCGGCGGCGGTTTCGTCTCGCCTTCTTTCATGAGGCTGCCGGGATCGGGGCCTTCAACATCGAAGTTCTGCGTCCTGAGATAACTCGCCGCAACCTTGGCTGACGATACGTTCAAGCCAAGAAACATTGCCCCCTCGTGCTTCTTGAGGAAATCGGCGATCTCAGCGGCATCGCCTTGGGAAGCAGCGTTGCCTTGGGATTCTTTGACGGAAAGCAGTTCGAGATAGGTCTTATTTTCAAAATCGATGATGCTGTTGAAAAGACCTCCGGGAAAGTGTCCGCCTTCGCTGACTTTGAACCCAAGCTGTTCGTAATCGCGCTTTGCCGTCGAGAGGTCGCGAACTCACACGCCCACATGATCGACGCCCCATCCTTGTCCCAAGAGTGGGTGCGGAATAGGCGTTTGAGCGACCGCACTAATAATGGAAACAGCTATGCCGACCGCGGTCAGCTTGATCTGGCGGTACTGGGCGAGGCGGTCTTTCAGATCGCCATTCTTTCTCATTTGATGGTTTCGAATTTCTTTAGTATCTCAGTGGCTTCTCAAACGGCAGCACCTTAACTGTGTGGCATTCATTATATTATGGCGACATCGCGTCATGCCCGGCTACTACACTGAGAGACTTGCTGCCGAGCGGCTCCGCGCTTGCTATGATCTCGCTCCTCCTCGCACCAAAGCATACCTTGAAGCGGAGATCGAGTTTGTCCTTGCAAAGACGACATCCTCCATGCTCGCCTTGGAACTGGGCTGTGGCTACGGGCGAGTTCTTGAGCAGCTTCTTCCCAGAGTGCGCATGGCATGCGGAATCGACACGTCGCTGTCCAGCCTGCGCATGTCATTGGAATATCTGGGACGCAAACCATCACTGCACCTTGCCTGCATGAACTCCGTTCAAATGGGCTTGCGCGACCGCACCTTTGATTTAACCATCTGCATCCAGAATGGCATCTGTGCCTTCGCGGTTGATCAGCAGCAGCTTCTCCGAGAAGCGATTCGGGTGACCCGATCAGGCGGGCTTGTGATGTTTTCGAGCTACGCTCCTCAATTCTGGGAGC
This sequence comes from Terriglobales bacterium, assembly GCA_035623335.1. Lineage (GTDB taxonomy): Bacteria > Acidobacteriota > Terriglobia > Terriglobales > Acidobacteriaceae > JAFAGX01. Next base: position 7,897 of record DASPTQ010000272.1, on the reverse strand, counting down.
ATCGGCTGGAATGGTTTGAGATTCAGTCCACACACCACCTGATCGGCGAGATAGATTACCGAGCGACAGGCAAGGGAATCATTGTCTGCAAGGACGGCTTTCGCGCAACGACTGCCGATAGGGCGACTTTTGAGAAGCTCGCCGCCCGTCTGGGAGTTACACCCCGCATCACCGAGGTAGACGGCTCCAGTCTATTCTGCGAGTTCGTTCGTCCTTAAATGCTAAAAGCTGTTTGCCTAATCGCTTCTGAACAACCGTCGTCCGGTGTGGCATCGGGAGTATATTTGCAGTTCCAACAAACGGTCGCTCTATGCGCGTACTTGTAGTCGGTGCCGGGATCATTGGCTCAATCTACGGCTGGGCGCTTGCCAAAAGCGGACATCAGGTCGTACACCTAGTGCGGTCAGGCAGAGCCTCCAAATTGCGCGATGGTCTGACACTCGACATTTTTGACCGACGCAAAAGACACAAACGGAACTTCCGAGGACTGTACAGACTGAATGCCGTAGAAACGCTTTCACCAACCGACCCTTTCGATTTGGTTATCGTCCCCGTGAAGCACTATGCGTTGGTGGAAACCCTCAAGGGAATCGTTTCCCAAACCGGGTCTGCTGAGTTCTTACTCTTGACCCAGAACTGGCGCGGCACAGACGACATCGACCTTGTACTGCCGCGTACGCGATACATATACGGCGACGCCAAGGCGGGCGGCACGTTTTCTGAAGGAACCCTCGTTGCGGCTCTAAAGGCAGTAGACATCGGGTCGCCCGAGGGCGAACCTTCGGTACTCGCAAGAAAGGTCGAGGCACTGTTCGCTTCCGCTGACTTCCAGACTGGGCTTCATTCAGACATGCTGCACTACCTCTGGGTTCAATATGCGATTACTGGAGGTCTATGGGCAGCACTCATCCAAGCTGGAAGCATCGACGCTATATTGAGTGACCGCGAAGCGACTCCGGCGGCACTGGGGGCTGCGCGCGAATGCCTACAGGTGGTAAAGCGACGAGGAGTTGACCTCTCTCGGTACGCAGAAGCAACGCCGTTTCTGACGAGTTCCGCTCTGAGCAGACGGTTCAATATCTGGATGACGCGCTGGATGTTTCGGCATGACGACTATACGAAGCGGTGCTCTGCTCACGCCTTCGGTGACCCTGTCGAGGTCAAGACGTTCTACGACGACCTGATCGACATGGGGCATCAGCATGGCGTTTCGATGCTAGTGATGGAGAGCTATCGGGAAGCCATCAGGCGGTTCGCAGAAGCCTCAGCGTCCCGCGAAGCTACGCCGCGCTCCCCAACCGCGTCTCCAAAATAGCTGTTCTGCTAATCCGATCAAGCTCTTCGAGTGACTGCCGTCACTGCCCAGCCTTTGCTTCGACCGCGACAATCGTTGAGAGCCGGACGCTACTCGAACCACGGGAGTGTCATCAGGTGAGTCTAAAATCGAGATTGATCCTTCGGTTCTTGATTGTGATAGTTGTGTTCGGCGCTCTGCTGTTCGTTCCCGCTGGGTCGTTGAGATTCTGGCAGGGCCGGGTTTATATCCTGACTTCGTTTGTTTCCGCTCTTTTCGCGTTTCTACAGACATGATCCAGAACTGATCGAGCAACGGCTACGGATGAAAGAGGAAGTGCGCGAACAGAAGCGCATCATGGCGTTCGTCTACATCGCTTGGCTGATCGCCTCTGTGCTCCCCGGTCTCGATCACCGATTTGGTTGGTCTCACTTGCCCTTGTGGGTAAAGGTCTTTTCGCAAGCGGTCGTCTTCGGCGGCTACGCGATGACATTCTGGGTCGTGAAGGTCAACCGTTTTTGCATCGCGAACGATTCAGGTCGAACCCAATCAGAAAGTGATTTTCAGCGGGTCGTACCGCCTCGTTCGCCATCCCATGTATTTGGGCGTGTCTGCGATTTGGTTGTTCACGCCCTTGGCTCTCGGATCATACTTGACCTTGCCTGCCTTCGTTCTCATCATCCCGCTGATCGTTCTTCGTCTCCTGAACGAGGAAAAGGTTCTGCGTCAAGAACTACCGGGCTATGCGGAATACTGCGTCCACACCCGCTTTCCGCTCGTCCCTTTTCTCTGGTAGGTGACATTCTCTCTAAAGCACGTCGATGACGATGAGAGTGATGTCGTTTTGCTGCACTGCGGAGGCAGGCTGCCAGCCCCGTAGTTCGGAGAGCAAACGGTCAGACAATTCAGAAGGAGGTCGCAACTGGTTCAGGCGCACGACCTCTTCCAACCTGCGGTCGCCAAATGACTCGCCTTTGATGTTCTCCGGCTCAATCAAGCCGTCTGTATAGAGCAGGAAGCGGTCACCTGTGGTGATAGAGAGCTCACGAACCGGATAGTCGCAGCCCGACTGCACTCCAAAGACAAGACCGTTGCTCTCGATGCTCTCCAGCTTGTCTCGGCTCCAATGCAGAAGCGGCGGATGTCCGGCAGCCGAGTACAGCGCCTCGTGGCTCTCGGTGTCGAGCCATAGGTACGCTGCCGAGATGTATTGACCACGTAGCTGCCCGAAAAGAGCGCGTTCCACTCCGCGCAGCACCAATCCCGGCTCGTCTGCGCATGTCACCACCGACTGCATGGCGACCTTAATCATGGAGGCAATCAGACCGCTGGAACACCGTGTCCAGAAACATCGGCGATCAAGAAGCCAGCCCGGTTGGGGTCGACAAGAATGAATTCATAGAAGTCTCCAGCGACCGCAGTCATAGGACGGTAAGTGGCGCTGACGCACAGATTGCTGATTTCGGGAACGGAACTCGGAAGAATTGAGGTCTGTATCTCGCGGGCGATGGCGAGTTCATTGTCAATTGAAAGCAAACGGCGCTCATCGGTGAAAACCTTGTCGGCTGCCACGAAACCTAGAAAGAGGATAAACACGGCGAAGCTAAGCGGCTCGGCAGAAGGATAAGAGGGCAGGTGGCTTCGCGCTCGGCTGCTGTGCCCATGTGCTTAAGCTGAATACCAACAAGAGGATTGCTCGGTTCCTCATCGGTTCATCTCCAGTGCCGCTCGATTTCGAGGAATGATAGTTCTAGTGCCGGTTGGCTGCACTTTCTTGGACAGCGTTCGGTTCATGCAGCCTGTGACCTTCCAGCTTCTCTCTTCTTGAGCAGATGCACTGCGTAAACTGCGCCTCCCAGAATGAACATTCCAAACTCCAATGCCGTGGCTTCAAGCGCGCTTATGGTGTTGTACAAGCCGAGTCCCACCTTCGACGATCCACCGAAAAGAAGCGGCAGATCAGATGGCAGCGGATGCCCATAACTCCACTGCCACAAATGCCAAGAAAAGCTGGAGAAGGGAATGGGATGAGAAACAAAGTCCAGCACCCAATGGCTGAGGACCAAGAGACCTACGACCACCCCTGCGCGGTGGTCACGGTACATGCGTGCAGCCAAGAGAGCGGCGACCATCGACCAGATGACCGACATGAAGAGACCATGAGACCAAGGGAGTCCGGCGGTGCCCGCTTTCTCTATGCCTGCGAACCCAAAGGCGATGGCTAGAACATCAAGAATCCACGTGGCTAGCAGGAGAATGCCAAGCGGGACTTTCGGAGCCGCAGGCTTGGCTGCCAATCCCACCGAGAAATGTCCGATTGGCCCCATCGAGTTGCCTCACGGGTGTGCTAACTACCAGCCAGAGTGACTTCGAACGATCCCGTGTTGTCGCGCATCAAGCCTATGGCCGTGAGAATGCGTCCCAGCGCCATGATGGGCGAATACATCCAATACTTCCGCCGAACCGCAGCCATGGCGCGTTCGTGCTCGGCACGGTCGGTGAGGAACCGCGCGCTTCCTTCGAACTTCTCGTCACCCACGAATAGGCTGATCTTCGGCGTCTTCTGCACGTTGCGCACCCACTGTCGGTTCACGTTCGCCGTGCCGATGTAGAGCCTGTCGCCATCCAGAACGAACCAGATCGTGACCTCGTGCGGCTTCCCGGTCTTGCGCCCATAATGGGTCAGTCTCGTGGTCTGCTTTCCGGCTACCCGCTTCAGTCGCGCAAGTATGTTTGGTTCCATAAGCTCTCGCTCGCAAACTTCAACACGAATCAGCCAGAACCCCTACACATCCCTGAGTTGCTCCTCGGTCATGCCGAAATAGTGCCCCAGTTCGTGCATGAGCGTTTGCCGGATTTGATGTCGGACTTCAGCCTCATTGGAGCAGACCGCTTCGATGTTCCTCTGATAAAGCACGATGTGGGAAGGACCCGTCGAAACATTGAAGACGCTCCTTTTCGTCGCTGGGACGCCATGAAAGATGCCTAGAAGCAATCGCCGTCGCTGTCCGGGTTTGTGCGGCGACTGATGCGGTGGAAAATCCTCCACCAGAATTGCGACGTTCTGGATACGGCTGCGGAATTCTTCCGGCAGCGAATCCAAGGTCTCTTCCGCAACCTTAACGAAATCTTCGCGCTTCATCATTCACCACTGGCACAAACGGTACACCTGCACCGAGTAGCCTCCATCGTGCTCCTCATCGTCGTCAGCTTCATCGTCCGTGCCGTTTCCTTCATCCTCCTCTTCGTCTTCCTCCTCGTCCGGCTCTTCCCGTAGAAAGACATCGGCTCGTGCCGAGCGATCCGAACACTCTGCGTCGAAGCATTGTGGGCGTATTCTGCTGATATCCACATGGTACTCTGTGCCCGTTGGCAAGAGCAGCAGGGTGTTACTTGTAAGCGCTGCCGGATCAACTGGGCCCAGGACGAATCGCTAGTACATCCAGCAGGGGAGGCTACCATGTCGTCGCCCACAATCTTTCTGAGCAGGCTCATTGGGCTGTATTGCATCCTCGTCGCGCTATCGATGATGACTCGCAGACAAGCCACGGTGGAGACGGTGACCGCCCTTCTTCAGAACCCGTCGATGATGTTGATCGTCGGCATAATCACGCTCGCGGCTGGGCTGGCGGTGGTTCTTGCTCACAACATCTGGTCGGGCGGTGCGCTCGCGGTTGTGGTCACCCTCGTCGGTTGGATAACGCTGATCAAGAGCCTATTCTTTTTATTCCTGCCGCCTGAGATGGAAATGAGACTTTTCTTTCAGCAGCTTCACTACCAGCAGCTTTTCTACCTGTACGGAGCTATTTCGCTCGTCTTGGGCGTGTACCTCACCTACGGTGGATTCACGTCAAGGTCACATTGAACTGTGAGAGCAAGACTTGACCTTGCACACGACATTGTCGGAACGGGCGCAGCAGGAGTGACTCCCATGAGCAATGTCGAGGTTAGGGCATCCCCCATTGAGGGCTTGGGACTCTTTGCAGCCCGACCGTTCTGTGCTGGGCAACGCATTCGCCAGATCAACGTGGTGCGGGAGGTCACGCCCACCTCGCCGTTGCGGGAAGAACTCGGTGAGCGAGCCGATCACTGCGATTACCCCAATGGCAAGATCGTCCTACTGGGCTACCCGGATCGACACGTCAATCACAGTTGCGACCCCAATGCCTATGTGCTCTACGAGGGCGACCGCTCGTTCCTCGTGGCACGCCGCGATATTGCGGCGGGCGAGGAGGTTACCTGCGACTACAACATCAATATCACGGGGGGTACCGCGTGGCCCTGCCACTGCGGTGCGGCGCGGTGTAGCGGCACCACGGTAGGGGACTTCTTCCAGCTCCCCCTCGACATCCAACGAGAGTACCGACCACTTGTCGCAGAATGGTTCGCGCGTGCCCATCGTGATCGGCTAAGAGCGCTTGGGCTGGCCTGAGTGGCGTGGATCGTGATTATGCTCAAAACCCCCAATCAGGTGGGGTCCCTTGGCGCGTGCGGCGGAAACCTGCATCGGGTAAATCTCGAATCTGTTCAATCAGTGGAAGAAGTAGTGCTGCTTGGTCATGGCAGGGAGAATTCTAGCAGCCGACCCAGTGTCAAGTTCCCCCACAGGGACACTGCCAACAAGAGTACACTTACGGCTGCCGCACGACCATTGCTGGAGCCTCATAACGACTCATTGTTCTCGGTTGCCTCCTCAGTCTGGTTCTTCCCGCTATTGTGCCGGTACAGGCGCAGCAGCCTAAAGTCGATTCCGATGCCGCCATCTCGCAGAGCTTGCAAGCCATAGAACAGGAGTGGGCTGAACGCCGAGAAGAATCACGATGCGGCGGCATTCGCCAAAATCGTGGCAGATGATTGGATCGCCATCACCCCGGACGGCAAGAGCCAGACCAAGGCTGAGAGAGCCGCTGAGATCAAGAGTGCCCGCACAATCTCCGCCACTCTGGGCGACATGAACGTGCGGGTTTTCGGTGACGCTGCCGTGGTCACGGGCACCGACGATGAAACCACCATGCAGGACGGCAAGGAATCCACCGAGCACTACGTGTGGACTGACGTTTTTGTGAAGCACAATGGCAAGTGGCTGGCTGTCGCCTCCCAGACTGCGCTAATTAAGTAGGTCGCCGTCGATCACGCGCACACCAGTCCGAATGCGGCGACCATCGGCTGCAAGAGAGGCACTACGTTTCAGTTCACTGGTGAAGAGAAGAGGAAAGTGGCGCGCCCTGAGAGATTCGAACTCCCGACCTTCTGGTTCGTAGCCGTTGACTCACGAAGATTCAAGATGATAGCGCGTATCAACGCATAGCAATGCATCGCTCGAAATAGCAATACTGGCGCGGCTTTTGAAGGGTTCACTCGAAGGATGGTAGTAATCGGTAGCAATCTGTCGAGACCGGTACTAGTAGCAAATTCGGTAGCAGCTTCCAAGCGCCCAAAAACCGGGGGTGGCCAAGATACGCGTCCATCTGCACGGCCCAATTTTTTGATTTTTGGGAAAATGCCCCGCCACTACGACGCCGAGATGTGTGACCTGCTCGGAGCAGGAGGTACCTGAACCTCGGCAGTGACTCCCTTCAATCTTCCTCGTAACATTCCCGCCAATGGGAACATCTACCCAATTAATTGGGCAGACAATATCTCACTACCGCATCGTCGAGAAGTTAGGCGGCGGTGGGATGGGTGTGGTCTACAAAGCAGAGGATGTAAAGCTTGGTCGGTTTGTAGCCCTCAAGTTCCTGCCCGATGATGTCGCCAACGACCCCCAAGCACTGGTGCGTTTTCAGCGCGAGGCCAAGGCTGTGTCTGCCCTGAACCATTCCAACATCTTTGTGGTCTTTGAGATTGACGAGCGCGAAGGACGACACTTTATCGCCACACCAATCACAACTCTGAACTAAAATTTCGTACTACAAATTTGTAGTATTTTAAAAATCAAAGAGTTAAAGAATTTTGCGAAGGTCTGGCGGCAGCCAAGGGGTTCTGTTTGATCTACCTCCTACCCCTTGATCGACCGGTTATTTCAGTCCTTTACCATTCAGCTCAAACCGAGCTTTCTCCGCGCTTCTGCCGTTCAGTCCGACCAAGTTCCCAAAGACTAGCTCGCTAGTTCATCATTGACCCCCCGACCGATGGCGTCATAACATTTCCGCCCATGTGCTGGAGTTGGAGTGCATGACCCCCGAGCGGTGGGAACAGATTAAAGAGTTGTTGCATCGGGCAATGCAGGTCTCACCGGAACAGCGCTCGGCGCTTCTTGATTCTGCCTGCCCGGATGCGTCCCTGCGCCAGGAAGTTGAATCCCTCCTCGACGCCGACGATCAAGCTCGCTCCAGCTTTCTGGAATGCGGGCCCCGCTGGTCAACCACAGCCGTCCGATTTCCAGAGCTTATGGGGCAGACCGTCTCTCACTATCGCATTATCGGGAAGCTCGGTGGCGGGGGGATGGGGGTGGTCTACAAGGCTGAGGACACCGAGCTTCGCCGCTTCGTCGCTTTGAAATTCCTCCCCGAGAACCTTGGGAAAGACCAGCACGCCTTGGAACGTTTCCGTCGAGAGGCCCAGGCGGCATCGGCGCTGAACCATCCCAATATCTGCACCATC
>DASPTQ010000271.1:0-16034 GCA_035623335.1 Terriglobales bacterium | reverse complement strand
GGGGGGGCGGTGATGGGGTACCTCGGTGGCTTGCATTTTTGGTGGCCCAAGATCTCGGGACGGCTGTATCCCGAGTGGCTAGGCAAGTTCGCTGCGTTAACCGTTTTTCTCGGCTTCAATCTTACCTTCTTCCCCCAATTTATCCTGGGCTATCTGGGCATGCCGCGCCGCTACTGGCAGTATCCTCCGGAATTCCAGGTCTTGAACGTACTTTCGACCGCGGGTTCTACGATCTTGGCGGTGGGCTATGTTCTGCCCATGATTTACTTCCTGTGGTCCATGCGTTACGGCAAGATTGCCGACGCCAATCCCTGGGGCGCCGCCGGACTGGAATGGAAAACTGCGTCTCCCCCGCCCACCGTGAACTTTGAAGAAATTCCGGCGGTTAACTGGGAAGCTTACAACTACGACGAGATTCCAGCGCCCGAGGAGGTGCCGGTTGGCCGATAGCCCCCTCGTAGTCGAGCACCAGGAAGGACTCCACCATCAATTCGTGGATCGCGACCAGCAACGCAATGCCGCCTCGCTCGGCATGTGGTTGTTTCTGGGGACGGAAGTCATGTTTTTCGGGGGCATGTTTTGCGCTTACCTCATCTACCGCCTCTGGTATTACCATGAATTTGCCGCGGGAAGCCGCAGTTTGGACATCTGGCTGGGTACGGTGAACACCGCAGTCCTGATTTGCAGCAGTTTGACGGTGGCCCTGGGCGTTCGTGCGGCGCAGATGGGCAAGCGCAGGTTGTTGGTTCTGCTCCTTCTGTTAACCCTGGCCTTCGGCCTCGGCTTCTTGGGAATCAAAGCCGTCGAGTGGCACGACAAGTTCGTGGAGCACCACGTACCGGGAGCTTCCTTCAGTGCCGAGGATCTGATAGAGCACTATCCTCAACTCCATATCGATCCGTCGCGAACGCAAATTTATTTCTCCTTGTACTTTGCGATGACCGGCCTGCATGCCTTGCACATGGTCATTGGCGTAGGAATCTTCTGCTATCTAACTTATTACGCCTGGAAAGGACGCTATACGCCGGAGTACCACACTCCCGTAGAAATCGGGGGACTGTATTGGCACTTCGTAGATCTCATCTGGATTTATCTGTTTCCGTTGTTGTATCTCATTGACCGAAAACCGTTAACGTGAGCTGCCATGTCTGAGCCTATTCTTTCGAGCAAACTTTACGTCGGAATCTGGGCCGTCCTGATGGTTCTGACCGTGATCACCGCCACCGTGGCTTTTGTCGATATGGGTCGCTTCAATACCGTGGTTGCGCTGGTAATTGCGACCCTCAAGGCTCTGCTCGTGGTTCTGTTCTTCATGCATGTGAAATACGCCAGTGAAAGGCTGACGAAGATGGTCATCGTCTGCTCTCTGTTCTGGCTCTTGATCCTGCTTTTCCTTAGCCTCGCTGACTATAGAACGCGCGCCGCCAGTCATGTCTGATTCTCGAATTTGAGCGATGAGCGATCCATTCCGGCTAGCGTCGAAACTTTCTACTCCCGAAATGGGCAGGGTGATCCTTCGACTGCGGGAACCGCTCGTCATCGTCTCGGTCGAGAGAAACCCTGACGAGTAGCCCCAGTGACCAGCGGACCGAAATTCAACCGAGACTTTACCGAGCTGGCTCGCGCCGCGAAATCCGCCGCCGTCGATGCCCAGGGGCTCGAGGCAGCCCTGCAGCGCCATGTTCGCGGGGCGGTGCGATTCGACCGGGGCAGCCGTGCCCTCTACTCGACCGATGGCTCGAATTATCGCCAGGTTCCCATCGGGGTTGTGCTTCCACGCGATGCCAACGATGTCATCGCCACGGTGGCGACGGCCCGCGAATTCGGCGCTCCGATTCTTTGCCGAGGGGGCGGGACGTCGCTGGCGGGACAATGCACGAATGTCGCCGTGGTCCTCGATTTCTCCAAATACATGGCAGCCATCCTTGAGGTTGATCCCGGCCAACGAATCGCGCGGGTCGAACCCGGCGTGATACTGGACGATCTTCGCGCTGCCGCCGAACGCCACCACCTGACCTACGGTCCCGACCCTGCAACCCACGATCACTGTACGCTCGGCGGCATGATTGGCAACAATTCTTGCGGCGTGCACTCGGTCATGGCGGGGAAAACCGACGACAACATCGAGGAGCTGGAAATCTTGACCTATGACGGCCTGCGCATGAAAGTAGGCCCGACCAGCGATGCCGTGCTCGAAAAGATCATCCGCGAGGGCGGTCGTCGTGCTCAGATCTACGCCGGATTGCAATCTCTGAGCCGGCAATACGGCTATCGGGTGCGGGAACGTTATCCGAAGATTCCCCGACGGGTTTCCGGATTCAATCTCAACTATCTCTTGCCGGAAAACGGATTCCATGTCGCCCGCGCTCTGGTCGGCTCCGAAGGGACCTGCGCCGTTGTGCTCGAAGCCACCTGTCGGTTGGTCGAGAGCCCGCCCGCGCGCGTGCTCCTCGTCCTGGCCTATCCCGACATTTATCGTTGTGCCGATTCGGTTCCCGAAATCATGGCCCACAAACCCATCGGGCTCGAAGGAGTGGACCGTCTCCTGGTCGACTTTACGCGGCGCAAGGGACTTAGCCCCCATGGGCTTGCACTGTTTCCCGAGGGGGGCGGGTGGCTGCTCGCCGAATTCGGAGCCGAAAACCAGGCTGCGGCCGAAACCGAAGCCCGAAAGCTGATGGATGCGCTCGCTCGAGGCTCCCGTCCTCCCCAAATGTGTTTGTTCGTCGACCCCGGGCAAGCCAGACAGATCTGGGAAGTGCGGGAGAACGCGCTGGGCGCAACTTCGCATGTTCCGGGCGAGCCCTGGGGATGGGAAGGCTGGGAAGATTCCGCCGTGGCCCCGGAGAAACTGGGCGACTATCTCCGCGATCTCAATAAGCTGATGAAAGCTTACGGCTATCGCAGCGCTCTGTACGGACATTTTGGCCATGCCTGTGTCCATATGCGAATCAATTTTGATTTGCAGTCGAAGCAAGGGATCGCCAGCTACCGGAAATTCATAGAAGAAGCGGCGGACCTGGTCGTCAGCTACGGCGGATCACTTTCCGGAGAACACGGCGACGGGCAGGCCCGCGCCGAGCTGTTGCCGAAGATGTTTGGCTCGGAGCTGGTACAAGCCTTCCGAAAATTCAAGGCCTTGTGGGATCCGGATTGGCAGATGAATCCCGGCAAGGTGGTCGAGCCTTATAAACTGGACGAGAACCTCCGCCTGGGCGCGGACTACCGCCCGTGGGAGCCCGAGACTCACTTCCAATTCCCTGAAGACCATGGCAGCTTGGCCAGCGCCACGCTGCGCTGTGTGGGAGTAGGGAAGTGCCGGCGCTACGCCGGCGGCGTGATGTGCCCGAGTTTTCGTGTCACCCGGGAAGAAGAGCATTCCACCCGCGGACGGGCTCACCTGCTCTGGGAGATGACCCAGGGCGGTGTGATCGAGGACGGTTGGCGTGATCCGAGGGTGAAAGAATCGCTCGATCTGTGTCTCGCCTGCAAAGGATGCAAGAGCGACTGTCCGGTGGGCGTCGACGTGGCGAGCTATAAGTCGGAGTTTCTTTCCCACTATTACGAGGGGCGAGCGCGACCACGCAGCGCGTACGCCTTCGGGAATATTGATCGCTGGGCGCGCCTGGCATCGAATGCGCCCGGCCTTGCCAACCTGGCAACCCAACTTCCCGGGCTCCGAGACCTAGCCAAGGAGATCTCGGGCGCCGCCAAGGAACGGGCGATTCCCGCACTGGCACCTCAGAGTTTTCGAGCTTGGTTCCGTCGAAGACCAGTACGAAACCCGAACGGAACCCCCGTGGTGCTCTGGCCCGACACCTTCAACAATCATTTCTTGCCGGAGACGGCGAAAGCTGCCGTAGAAGTCCTCGAGGCCGCTGGATTTCGGGTACGCATACCGCGCGCAAGTCTGTGCTGCGGACGACCCCTTTACGACTGGGGCATGCTCGACCGCGCCAAGCGGTTGCTGGGAGAAATTCTCAACGTCTTTGATGCTGAAATCAAGCGCCAGACTCCCGTGGTGGTGCTCGAGCCGAGCTGTGCTGCGGTCTTTCGCGACGAATTGCGCAACCTGTTTCCTCACGATGCTCGCGCCCTAGCTTTCTCCGAGCAGACCTTCCTGTTGAGCGAGTTCCTGGAGAAAAGTGCCCCGCACTTCTCCCTTCCGAAACTGGTTGTGGATCGAGAGCGGGGGGAGCGAGTGTCCGCCTCAGACGAAAACCGTAGCTCGGAGGAAAGGGCTCGGGCCCTGGTGCACGGCCATTGTCATCACAAGTCGATCCTGAAGATGAGCGACGAAGAATCGGTACTGCGAAAACTAGGGATCGATTTCTACGCTCCCGCCCCCGGCTGTTGTGGCATGGCGGGATCCTTTGGCTTTGAACGTGACAAATATGCCTTCTCGCTCGCCGTGGGGGAGCTCGAATTGCTTCCCGCCGTGCGCCAAGCTGCTCCGGATTGCCTCATCATCGCCGATGGATTCAGTTGCCGTGAGCAGATCGCGCAAGGTACAAACCGGCGTGCCCTCCACCTTGCGGAGGTGATTCAAATGGCACTCCGGGGCGAGGCCTTGGGTGCGGCTTATCCAGAACGCAAGAAGGCCGAGCAATTCGAAGCCGAGGTAAAGTTGTCCATGACCCGAGCCGTTCTCGGTCTGGCCGGGACGATAGCCGCTGGAGCCCTCGTGTGGGCTCTTATTCGGGATTGATCGCACTTAGCTACCCAGAGTCCGGCCCGAATCCGGAATGGGTCTGGGCGCGCATGGGTGAATGGGAGGTCCCAGGGGATGGTTCGGTGAAGCGATGGAAGGAATGCGGTTTCGACCGCTAGCGCCTCCGGCTTAGTTGGGCGCGGACTGTTCTACACATCCTTTGTATTCAATGAGTTAGCCAAAGTAGCGGATCCAATACAAGATTCGACACCTCGCCAGGACACCCGAATTCTGGGAAAATGAAGAGGGAAAGCGGGCGTCCTGGGTGGTCTCGGGTCCGCCAAGACTGGATGCCAAGCCGACCCCGTGCCTAGGGCGGCATCGGTTTGGTGCCAGGCCCAGGGCGGCATTATAGCCTGCGAAATCAGCATCCCGTCATGGGAACGGCACTACCCGTTAGCCAAATATGAAAAGTATGATCCGCGATAGCGAGCCTTCAATCACAGTTTCGGAAACCGAGGGCGACATCAAGTTGACACATGTGCCGGATGCCTCGGTTCAGGGATCCGTGCTGGTCCTCATTCAGTTTGACGTCTGCGAGGAGATTCGCCTGGAGCGGCTGCAACAGATCTTCGGAGCGCGCAAGGTGGAGCATCCTCCCCTGAAACATCCTGCTCCGGGTTACATCCGTTACGAGCGGCCTCCCTTGGTTGAGCCGATCGAAGCCCTGGTACTCGATAGTGGCGAGCGTTTGGAGGGCAAGATCAAGTACTACGATTACGGTGTAGTGAGCGTGGTGTTTGAGCTGCCATTCTCCGGCGACTGGGATACCTTGATCCGCTTAGGAAGCCGTTGGGTGTGGGACGTTGATTTTGCCGGGCATGCTTCTCGCATCGCGCGCCAGAAGCTCGAGCGCGCGGCGCCCGCCCTGGTGAAACCCTATCCTGACTGGCTGAGCGAGGATTATTTCATTTTTCATGTGCGCCAGCTGGCCGGCAATCCTTCGGCTGCCGAGCTGGTTGCTTCCGATGGTGGGCGGCTTGCCCAGATCGTTCGTGGCGAGACCGTGCAACTGTCCGAAGGCGAACGCAACGAGATCCTGCAGTCGCGCATCTCCTACTATACGAACGACCTTACGGTCATTGGTTGGAATGCTGCCTTCCTTTACGACAGCGCTGCCGGGGCGGAGACCGCGATTCAACTGCTGGAGTACGCGAATTCCCAATTGCTCGAGTTCCGCCACTACGACGAATTGCTGACTCGCGAATTAGAAAGCGTATACGCTGCGCTCGACAAGGGAACCGGCCTGCTCGCACGCTGGCGATTGGCGCGGGCAGCAACCAAGTTACACACCGTGCTGCTCGATGTCGCCGAGCTCACCGAGCACGCCGACAATGCCATCAAGTTCTTGAGCGACATGTTTTCGGCGCGTCTGTACAAGCTCGCGGCCTCGAAAGTCGGAGTTCCCGATTACAAGGACCTTGTAACCCAGAAGGTGCGCACGGCCGAGGAGCTCTATCGCTTTATGGTCGACCAGTTCAACCAGAGTCGTGCCTTTTTCCTGGAGTTGACGGTGGTGGTGATCCTGGTCATCGAGCTGGTGTGGCTGTTTCGAGGGCGGCCCTTCTAGCGCCAGGGGAGAATCCTATTTCGTGTGGCCCAGAGTTGGTCAAGGGATAGCCAGCCTTCCGAACGACCAGATCGGGCGTCGTTTCTGTTTTTCGAGCCATGCGTGGTCTCAAAGGCAAGCGCGTGCTGATCACCGGCGGCGCCAGCGGAATTGGCGCGGCCACAGCCGCGCGCTTCCTCGAAGAAGGCGCCGCGGTTTCCATCCTTGACCGTGATCCCCGAGCACGCGAGGTCGTGCGCAAAGCCTTGCCCGGCCTGGCCGGGACTTTCGACGCCGACGTGTGTAATCTAAAGCAAGTGCAGGCTGCCTTCGCCGATGCAGTGCGCATCATGGGCGGCATGGACGTCGTCATCAACAATGCCGGCATCAGCATCCGCCACAAATTCCTGGAGATCACCCCCGAGGAGTGGGACCGGGTCCTCGCCGTAAACCTGACGGGTGTCTTCTATGTGGCGCAGACCGCTGCCCGCTACCTGTGGGAACACCAAGGGGGAGTCATCCTGCAAACCGCTTCGACCAACGGCATCATGGGCTATCCCTATTACGCCGATTACAATGCGACCAAGGCGGGTGTGATCGAGTTGACTCGCTCCATGGCTCTCGAACTGGCACCCAAGGTACGGGTCGCGGCGGTCGCTCCCGGATATGTGCTCACGCCGATGCAGCGGGCCGAGTACACCGAGGCCATGCTCGAAGAAGTAAATCGCAAAATTCCCTTGCGCCGGCACGCCCGGCCGGAAGAAATCGCCGCCCTCTTCGCATTTCTGGCTTCCGACGACGCGGCCTTTGCTACCGGCCAGGTGTATACGATGGATGGCGGAGAAACAGCCGGAGGCCTGGCCAGCCGATAATTCCAACTGCGATGATTGCTGCCCATCCGAACTCGGGCGAGGCCCTCCGGGGAAAGACTGCCCTGATCACCGGCGCAGCCTCGGGGATTGGGCGCGCCACGGCACAGCTGTTCGCCCGTGAGGGTGCCTCGGTGGTGATTGCCGACCTTCACGACACCGAGGGGCAAGCGGTGCGGCAACAGATTCTTTCCCGGGGAGGGAAGGCGATCTTCGAGCGCGCCGACGTGACCCGTGGCACGGACTGCGGGCGTCTCGTCGAAAGGGCGGTGAGCGAATTCGGCGGCATTCACGTGCTCGTCAACAATGCGGGAATCATTCGCCGCGCCACCGTTGTCGAGATCACGGAGAGCGACTGGGACCAAGTGATGGCGGTGAATGTAAAATCGATCTTCCTTCTGGCCAGACTGGTTGTGCCGATCATGGTTGGCTCCGGCGGTGGCGTGATCATCAATATGGCTTCCGGCTGGGGACTCGCAGGCGGGCCGCGGGCCGCCGCGTATTGCGCCTCGAAGGGGGCTGTGGTCCTGCTGACAAAAGCCATGGCTGTCGACCATGGTCGGCAAAACATTCGCGTGAATTGCATTTGCCCGGGCGATACCGATACCAGCATGTTGCGCCAGGAAGCTCAGCAGGTGGGTGAAGAAGAGGAAGGTTTCTTGCGGGAGGCGGCACGACGGCCACTCGGGCGCGTGGGGAGGCCGGAAGAAGTGGCCCAAGCCGCATTGTATCTGGCGACCGAGGCATCCTCGTTCGTAACTGGCACGGTGCTGGTCGTTGACGGCGGAGGCTTGGCACAGTCGGGTTAGTAGTAGTCGCCCCGCACTGAACGTCTGGTTCAGCGCCTGCCGGTGATTGCTGTTCCCATGCGCTATGGCTGGTGCGAACAAGATCTATGTCATCCACTCTCATGACTCGAAGCCGGCGAGGCTCGCAGCAACTGTTTGAGCGTGCCGAGCAGTCGTTGGTGGAAGGGGTGAACTCACCTTCGCGCGGCGCTGCCGTCTATTCCGGCGGACCGGTCGTCCTCGAGCGGGGCAAAGCGTCTCACGTGTGGGACGCCGACGGTAACGAATATGTCGATTTCATGATGTCCTTCGGCGCCCTCATCCATGGTCACGCTCATCCGCAACTGGTCTCGGTCGTATCAGGAGCCATGAGTGAAGGGGCTCACTTTGCTGCCGCCACGTCGGCGGAAGTAGAAGCCGCGGAACGTTTCCGGCGCATGGTGCCTTCGGCGGAGGCCGTGCGGTTCACGAACACGGGCAGCGAAGCAACCATGCTGGCACTTCGGCTGGCACGCGCTCATACCGGACGGACAAAGTTCTTGAAATTTGAAGGCCATTATCACGGCTGGTACGACCCCTATCTTCTCAACGCTCACGGACACCCTCCGGCAGCGCTGGGAACGAAGGACGCGCCGGCTCGGATTCCTGACTCCAGTGGCATTCCGCCCGCTGTCTTTGATGATGTAGTGCTGGCTCCGTGGAACGACGTCCCGGCCCTCGAGCGCGTGCTGCGGCAACACGGGAGGGAATTGGCCGCGGTCATCACCGAGCCGATCATGGCCAATATGGGCTGCATCCCGCCGCGAGAGGGTTATCTCGGCCGCTTGCGTGAACTCACTCGAGAATACGGCGTGCTCCTGATCTTCGATGAGGTCGTGACTGGATTTCGCTACGCAGCGGGCGGTTGCCAGGAATATTACGGCATTCGACCCGATCTCTCTACCTTTGGCAAGGCACTGGGTGCAGGGTTCCCTGTAGGAGCCGTAGCCGGCCCGCGGGCCATTCTTGAACGAATGCGCTGGGGTGAGCACATGGTCCTGCACTACGGAACCTTCAATGGCCACCGATTGACGATGAAGGTCATCGCGGCCAATCTCGATTTGCTGGGCGCAAGCGGTGTTTACCCTCGGCTGCACGGGCTTGGCAACGCCGCCATCGCCGGTCTTGGCGAGGTGTTTCGCCGCCACCAGCGGAAGGCTATCGTGCAAGGATTTGGCCCAATGTTCCAGATCTATTTCACCGAACGACATTCCATTGACGACTACCGCGACTATTGCGCCTATGTAGACACCGCTCGCTACTCCCGGTTTGTCCACCTGCTGCTCGAACGTGGCATCTACATGACTCCCTCGAACGGACTGCACTGGATTCTTACCACCGCCCATACGGAATCCGACATTCAGCAGCTGCTCGACGCGGCCGACCAGGCTTGCCGGGAACTCGGATGAAAGCCACGGTTTTTCTCGGAGGAGGACGCATCACGGGCGCCCTGCTCGGAGGCTTGCGGCTGGCGAAATATGCTGGTCCACTCCTCGTCTACGATCGCCATCCCGAGAAATTGCGCCAGCTGAAAAGGTGTTACGGGGTTTCCGTTGAGCCGGATCTTGCCAAGGCGATTCAGCAGGCCGAGCTCGTGATCATTGCCGTCCGCCCGGGTTCGGTCGCCCAGCTTCTCAGCGAGATTGGAGGCCTGAAGCGCCCGCTCTGTGCGGTGAGTCTGGCGGCGGGCGTGCCTCTCGCCGAGTTGCGAGCCCGGCTGGGGCCTCCTGTCACATGGGCTCGCGCCATGCCGAGCCCGGTGTGCCGCAGCCGGCACGGCCTGACCGCGGTGGTCTTCGATCGCTCCGTATCTAGGCCTGTCAGACGGCAGATTAAGAGTCTTTTCTCCCAGCTGGGGCAAGTTGTCGAGATTCCCGAGAGCCAGTTTGACGCCTTTACCGTAACCTACTCGGCCAGCCATGGCTATCATGCCGTGGCCACGCTGGCGGAAGCCGGTCGGAAACTGGGGTTGCGTCGGAAAATCGCGTTCGCGGCGGCGGCTCACGCCCTGGCCGACGGAATTCTTGCCTGGAGAGAAGATGGCCCTTCCCTGGAGGAGTTGCTCGACGAGGCGCGAACTCCCGGAGGCATTGCCGCGACGGTGATGGATTCGACGAACCGAGCAGGATATCGAAAGGCGGTTCAACGAGGACTGGCGGCCGGTGTCGCCCGGGCGCGAAAGAACCGGTTGTGAAATGGTTCTGGTCGTTCCTGCAGGTTCTTCGGGCAGGGATGACGCGGGGGAATGGACTGTCGGGCGGGAGGGGTTTCTCTTCAGCCCTGCGTAGGAGCTCTTCCGCTCAGAAGCCTCAGGTAATCATTCTCGGGGGATATGTTGGTCATTTGAACCGACTGCAAGATGCGCTGCATACGATCTCTGTCTTCGCGGTTCAGCTCTTTGAATTGCACGGCCACCCCGGACCCGAGATCCATTCTCGTCACCAAACCCTCGGTCTTAAGTTGCATGTCTCCCTCCCCGAAGCTGAGGTGCAATTGCGAGCCAGGAGGAAGGACAGCACTGGTTTTGACGTAACAGCCACCCATGCTGATATCGGTCACGCTCCCGATGACCGGACCGCCATCGGTCGAACGCAACTCGATCATGAACCGGCACTTGATGCGAGGATGCGAGCGCCGGTTTTTGCGCGTAGGATGCTGCTGTTTTTCGAGATACATGCGCCGGTCTGCCTCCGCCAAGAGTGCTTCCGCATCGGTGCCGTCGGTGGGATAGACCGCCTGCCCCACGCTCAGAGTGAGGATGTCCTCGGCACAAACTTCGATTCCGGCTTGCTTGGCCAGGTCCCGCAGTTGTTTGGCTCTCTTCTCCGCAGCATCCGCCGGCAGGCCGGCAGCGACCACGACAAATTCATCTCCGCCCATGCGGGCTACGTAGTCGTACTCCCGGCAGGTTTCTTTGATGGCCTGCGCGAACAGCCGCAGCACTCGGTTTCCCTCCAGGTGGCCGAAACGGTCGTTGACCTGCTTGAAGCCATCCATGTCACAGACCATGACGGTGAGGGATGTCTGCTCACGCTTGCAGCGGGCTAGTTCGCGGTCCAGCTGGAGGAAGAGCGATCGAGCGTTGGGCAAAGCGGTCAGATAATCGGTGGTGGCGGAGCTCTCCGCTTGCTGGTATTTAAGCGCGTTCTCGATCGCGAGGGCCATCTTGGAGGTGATCGCCAAGATAATGCGGAGGTCATCCGAGGTGAAGGCATCCCGCTCAGAGCGATACAGCGCGAGTACTCCGATGGTCCCACTGACGCCATCGAGCGGCACTGCCAGTGCCGAGCGCAAAGTGCTGAACTTGGTGGGATCGTTCAAATACCCGGGCTCAACCGAAGGGTTGCCATTAATAATGGGTTTCTTGTTATGTGCGACCCATCCGGACAGCCCCTGTCCCACCGGAATTCGCAGCGAAGAAAACAGCCGGAAGTTGTCGCCGTTGACGTATTCCGGGATCAGTTCCTGATTGCGCCGCAGATAGATCGCGATCGCGTCGTAGCGCACCAGTAGCCTTAGTTTGACCGAGAAGACCGACAGGGTCTCTCCCAAGCTCAGCGAAGCACCCAGGTCCTGGCTCAACTCAAACAGGGTTTGCGCTTCCTGCCGTGCGGCCGCGATCGAAGCCAGAAAGCTGGCTTCGCGTCCGGCGGCATCTTTGACTGCGCTGGCCTCGAAGCCGGCAGCGGGCGCCGAACCGCGCTCGATCTTCAGATCCGTGGAGAGCTTCGGATCCACATCCTTCTCCTTGCGGCATTGGGCCGCAACCCGCTTCTCCAGTTGTCGATAATGCTTCATGAGCACATTCACAACCCGCGGATCAAAGGCTTTCCCCGATTCTGCTGCCAGGCGACGCACAGCTTCCTCAATCGGCAGAGCCCGGCGGTACTGACGGTCGGACGCAAGAGCGTCGATGTAGTCCACGGCGGAAAGAATGCGTGCTCCGATGGGGATTTCGGTACCTTTCAGACCAAACGGGTAACCGCTTCCGTCCCATTTCTCGTGATGCGCCCGCACAATGGGCACGACCGGGTAAGGGAAACGCACCCGCTCGAGAATCTCTGCCCCGACTACAGGGTGGATTTTCATCTTCTCGAATTCTTCCTGAGTAAGGCGGCCCGGCTTCGAGATGATGTGCTCCGGAACGGCGAGCTTCCCGATATCGTGCAACAGAGCCGCGGCATGGAGCGCTTCTGTTTCCCCTTGGGTTATGCCCAGCTCTTTGGCCAACTCGATGGCATAGACTCGGACCCGCTCCAGGTGATCGTGGGTAGCGTGATCCTTGGCTTCGATGGCCAGGGCCAGGGCCTCGATCGTGCGCAAATGCAGATTCGCCATCTCCTCCACATGGCGCTTTTCATCTTCCAGCTTGCCCAGGTACAGGCGGTAGGAGCGATACATCACATAAATTACGGGAGCGACCAGCAGGGAAGCTTCCCAGTAAAAAGCCTCGTCGAGCCACCCGATGACACCGGCGATCGCTGCCCCAACCAAGTAGTAGGGGAACGACCAGAAATAACATTCGACCAGGATTTCCCTCACCGACTTGGGCTCGGTAAACGAGATCACGGTGGCTATCGAACCGGTATTGGCCACGAAGTAGATGCTCCCCGCAATTCCCAAAGCCAAGGCATGGCTTTCGATAAAGCCGTGGGAGAGCATGAGGTGATAGGCCATGTAGGCCAGGGCACTCGAAACCATGGTCGAGCAAACGTTAAAAATACACCGAACGTTGTCGGGCCGGTCGGGATACAGCCACCGCACTACCATCGAGGCGCTACCCAGAACTAACGTCTCGGAAAAACTTAGCTGCAGGATGCCCAGCAGGACGAAGAGGAAACTCATCGTCATGGTGCCTGCGACTCCGGGCAGATTCACTCTGAGCCGCGATGCCAGGATGGCCACGCCGAGATAGCAAACGAATTCGGCCGTATTTTTGCTGGAAGGAAAAACGACACCATAACCGAGTACGCCCATCCCCAAGGCTGCGATGAAGCTAATGAAGTATTTGGCTCCAGGTGGCAGGAGTTGCCAGGACTGTGGCCGACCTGCTAATTCGCTGCTCATAGCTGTGTGCTTCGACGAGGTGGACTCGGGAGCCCGCTCCGAACTCTAAGGAATAGCAACTAATTCTCCTAGATACAATTGGTTACATGCCTTTGACGCAAACTTCGGTAATCTCCGTGACAGAACTGCCGAGCGCGAGTTTCCAGGATGGTCGGTCGGCTTTGGAGGAGGAGCTACCCGGCAGGAAAGGCCAATGGAAGATCGTGAAAACCAATGGTATCTGTTGCAAATGCTAAGTGTTGCAAATCGATGCAGCGCCATGAGCCGATGGACCAGTTTTTAAATGAGCACGCGGCAATGGAACGGTAAAGTTTCAGGATTATGTTTTGGGCCTCCATCCCGAGGCTGAATCAAACCTGGCGCAACGCAACGCCCTCGTAAGAGTTATACTTGCGAACACGACTCTCCCGATTTCAATAAGCCATAACTGGGAGGCAACTTCCCCGCATCGACTTGCCCTGCTCCTTTGAGTTGATTGGTGAAACTCTCGCATTACGGCATCATCGAGGAGCTGGGCGGTGGGAACTTTATTCTAGGCGCCTTGGCCCATGTAGGACTTGGTCGCGGCTACGCGATGACAGGTGACACCGCCAAGGCGAAAGCCGCCTATCACCTCAACCTCTGGAAGAATGCCGACCCCGGCATCCCCATCCTGAAACAAGCTAGGACTGAGTACGCAAAGTTGCAATGAATCAGCAGGAATTGATGCCTCGCTAAGCCCGGCCTCTCCCTGACTCTTCGCTGGCAATGTCCAATTCTTCATGGCGAAGTTTGCCGTTCGCGTCGTAATCACTTGCGGAGTAAAGTGGTAGCAAAACGGGTAGCAGCAACTTTCCGGCACTCGAGCCGCCGATGGTAGAATTGGCCGCAAAGTCCCTCTAGTGTAGGGTTTTTGTACGAGAGGGCCCTTAGCTCAGCGGTTAGAGCAGTGGACTCATAATCCATTGGTCCCAGGTTCAAATCCTGGAGGGCCCACACATTACCGATTCTCACTGAAAATCCCCGCCGATGAAGTGTTACGGGCGTATAACGTTGGTCACGACCTACGGTGCGCCTTACGGTGTCTAACCCTCGTGAGGTGTAGCGTGTACTCGGAACTGCGCCTTTGGATTGACATGCTCGGTGTTATTTGTGTCGTCTTGGGCCTTTCGCTATTTGCTGGCACCAAACGCGAGACGTTGTGGGACAGGAATAACCTTGCAGGATTGCTTCTCATAGGAATCGCGTTATCGACACATGGCGGTTTCGACACGATCTTACGATCTAGCCCTCACGCTACGTTCTCAGGCTACGTACTCGGGTGGGACCGTTCGTCAGGAGACGCGGCTTCGGCCTCAGGATTGATTTGGTTGTACGACCTGGGTTATCCACCAGCGGAAGACTGGGTGGATGTTCCTTATCGTGCTGTCTATGTTCCTGCGAGGGGTAACGTACCAGACGCAGCTTGGAGCACCGATAAGTTTTGGCTGCTCCGGGCAACGTACCGCACTCGCGACCTTCAGGCTGTGAGGATCGAGGGCGAACCCGTTCCATCGGCTAAAGCATCGGGAATGCGAAGATGGACTTGGGAGTCAAACGAGCCTCTTTTGTGTCCGGCATTTGAAGCCGCGATTGGTGCCGCATTAATACTCGGAGCAGCGATCAGACTCATGATGAGAAGGGGTTCGCCTGATGCCTCATCGCTCCATATTACCCCCATTGGTTGATGATGCTCACCGCTAAGTGTCACAGACAGCATTTCGCTCAAAACCCATGCCGAAAGCTATTTTGAGCGTGTAGCCGCGATTTTGTCGCCAACAGCGACGGAAAGTAGATTGTCTATATTGATCCGGCTGAACTGGAGGTGGCGATTGTTCGTTTGCTCGCCCATAGATTTTAGTAGACAGAGACAAGCCCTCTCTGCTGCACCTCCACGAGCGCATCCTGTACAGCAGGAACCTTCACCACGTCTGTCAGGCTGGCTAGGAACAGCTTCAGGTCTAGCAAACGGTTCAAAATCTGTACGAGTGGCCCACCATTAGCTTCCGGGGTCCGGCCCGGGTGAGCTAGTCTATAACCTCATCAGTCTTCTCCGAACTGTTCCCATTTTTGGCCCCCTATCACTCCAAATCGGACTGCTCTTCGAGGCAGCGAATTGCGGCCTGCTTTGCACGTCCGCAACGAGTGAGAGAAGCGGCACGCGCTCGCGCTTGGGGATGCGGTTATAGCCGCTCTCTAGCTGCCGTCGCCGAGCCTGCTCCGTTTCCCTTGCCACGGTCCTGGAGTCAGTTTTGGCGCTCTCTCTGATAGGCTGCCCACTGAACCAAGCTTGTACCACCAGGTTTGCCCTCTGCGAAAGACGCTCATTTCCCACCTCCATTCTTAGGTGGCCTGCCCCCTTTTTCGCGCACTTGCTGAGAGTGGTCTTGTCGTACTTCTTCGCCCTCGCTTTCCCGCCCTTGCGTCCGATCTGGGTCAAGAACTCCCGGATTATCTTGCCGTCAGTCCGACCAAGTTTCGAAAGACTAGCTCGCTGGTTCATCATTGACCCCCGGACCGATGACGTCATAACATTTCCGCCAAATGTGCTGGAGCTGTAGTGCATGACCCCCGAGCGGTGGGAACAGATTAAAGAGTTGTGGCATAGGGCAATGCAGGTCTCACCGGAACAGCGCTCGGCGCTTCTTGATTCGGCCTGCCCGGATGCGTCCCTGCGCCATGAAGTTGAATCCCTCCTCGACGCCGATGATCAAGCTCGCTCCAGTTTTCTGGAATGCGGGCCCGGCTGGTCAACCACAGCCGTCCGATTTCCAGAGCTTATGGGCCAGACCGTCTCTCACTATCGCATTATCGGGAAGCTCGGTGGCGGGGGGATGGGGGTGGTCTACAAAGCTGAGGACACCGAGCTTCGCCGCTTCGTCGCTTTGAAATTCCTCCCCGAGAACCTTGGGAAAGACCAGCACGCCTTGGAACGTTTCCGTCGAGAGGCCCAGGCGGCATCGGCGCTGAACCATCCCAATATCTGCACCATC
>DASPTQ010000270.1:0-2774 GCA_035623335.1 Terriglobales bacterium | reverse complement strand
AGGATGATGGCCACCACGATCAGCAGCTCAATCAGTGAGAAACCCTTCTGTTTCCGCATCTCGATTTTCCCCTCGTTGGTCTCGTTGTTGAAGTATCTGGTCACGAATGACGCAGTCGTCCTGATCTTTGCACCTCCCGGGCCAAACCCGCTAGTTACCTTGGTTCCCACCTGGCTCCGGGCAAGGGCTTTATTTTCATTGCAGGGTCAAACTTCAGTCTAATCGTAAACTGCCCGAAAAGCCCGTTTGCTGGCAAAATGCGTCGCGACGACTGACAATTCGTGTCACTCTGGAATACACAAATCCTATTTTAGAACGGCGCGGGCCCAGAAACTTGCGTAGGGCTTGCAATCGTGGGGCCTGGTTCCAGGTTGGAACCGGCATGGTCCTTCGCCCCTGCCGTAGAATATTCGGTCGCTGTTCGGGAGAGCTCCGATGACCATAACCAAGGATGCTGTGCTGATCGACGCGGACATTGCTCGTGCCTGGACGCTTCCCGCCACCTTTTATACAGACCCAGGCACGTTCAGAGCCGAAATCGACAAAGTGTTCAGGAGCACCTGGCAGGTTGTAGGTCACAGCAGCCAGGTGGTGAATCCGGGCGACTATTTCACCGGCGAGCTCGTAGGCGAGCCGCTTGTGGTAGTGCGCGGGCTTGATACGAAACTGCGTGGGTTTTACAACGTATGCCGCCACCGTGGGGGGCCTGCGGCGGAAGGTTGCGGCTCGCGCAAGCTGTTGCGCTGCGGATACCACGGCTGGACGTACGGGCTTGACGGCGCGCTCATCAGCGCCACCGAAATCGAGGGCGTGGAAGGATTCTGTGAAGCGGACTTTGCCCTGAAGCCGGTCCGCACCGAAGAGTGGTTCAACCTGGTTTTCGTGAACCTGGACCCCGAGGCCCGCCCGCTCCTGGAAAGCCTCGGGGAGTTGCCGCAACAGGCGGAGAAGTTTCCCTTTGGCGAGATGAAGCTCTTCGAGCGGCGCACCTACGACATGAAGTGCAACTGGAAGACGTATGTCGACAACTACCTCGAAGGCTACCATCTGCCCAGCGTGCATCCCGGATTGAACCGAGAACTGGATTACAACGCCTACGTAGTCGAGCCCTACCCGCGGGGCGGAGCAGGATACGTCAGGCAGTTCAGCCCGATCCGCGGCGCACAGCCGGGCGATACCACGCCGCGGCGGTATCAGGCAGCGCGCGAGGGCCTGACCACCGACTACTTCTGGGTCTTTCCCAACTGGATGTTGAACTGCTATCCCGACAACGTTTCGCTGAACATTGTGCTGCCGCTCGAACCGGAACGGTCGCTGGCGATCTTCGAGTGGTACTTGCCGGAGAAGGATCATCAGACGCCTGCGGCAAAGTCTTCGGTCGACTTCAGCGATCAGATCCAGATTGAGGACGTGGGCATTTGCGAGGCCGTGCAGAAGAACCTCCGCTCCCGCAGCTATTCGCGGGGAAGGTACAGCGTGAAACAAGAGAAAGGCGTGCACGCCTTCCACCGGATGTACGCGGAATGCATGAATGTGGATTAGAGAATGGTCGGACGTCGCTCGCGAACCACGTTTAGCACCGTTACAAAAGTACCGCACGCTTCGATGGCCCGGCCCCGGCTGAGCGATCCTGTGTGGCTATAATCCATCTGCAACCAGCGGGGGTGCGCTTTGCCGTCGTCGGCAACCAAGATGCAGAAAAGCAAATCGCCCGAGAGCGGCCTCGAGCTTTCGTTTCCGCAGAAAAACCGGGCGATTGCCTGTCTGCTGCTCACAGTCGCAACGCTGGCCTTCTACAATCCCGTCGCGCACTGCGGTTTTGTGTATTCCGATGACATCGCTTATGTAACGCGCAACGCTCATGTTCGTGCCGGCCTGACCTGGGACACCGTGCAATGGGCGTTTTCCACGGTACTCGGGGGTTTCTGGCATCCGCTGACATGGCTTTCGCACGCTTTGGATGCGTCCGTGTTCGGCATGAATCCGACGGGACACCACTACGTCAGCCTTCTGCTGCACACGGGCAGCGCGATTTTTCTGTTTCTGTTGTTGCTGGAGGCGACCGGCGCGGGATGGCCGAGCCTGGTGGTCGCGGCCCTGTTCGCGCTGCATCCGGAAAATGTGGAGTCGGTGGCCTGGGCAGCGGAGCGCAAGAACACGCTCAGCATGTTTTTCTTCATGCTGGCGCTCTGGGCCTACGGCCGGTACGTGCGTCAGGGAGGAGCGAAGCGCTACGTCTTGGTGATCGTGCTCTTTGCCCTGGGATTGATGTCCAAGACGCAGATCATCACGCTCCCATGCGTTCTTTTGCTGTGGGACTACTGGCCTCTGGGCAGGATGTCCACGCCAGCTGACAGCACCTCTGCGATCGCTCAGCGGTCGTTCTCATACTTAATCAAGGAGAAGCTTCCGTTATTTGGCCTCGCGGCTGTGGCGTCTGCGATAACCGTATGGGCGCAACGCCAGGCCAGCGCTCTGCGCAGTCTTAACGAGTACTCGCTGTCGGTGCGTCTTCAGACAGCGGTCGTCTCTTACGTTCGCTACATCGCCCACACCCTATGGCCGGTCAGGCTGGCGCCGATCTATCCGCATCCTGGAGCCCCACCGCTCTGGCAGATCGCTGGGTCGGCCGCGGTGCTGCTGCTGGTTACGGCAATCGTAATTCGCTGGCGCACCCATCGTTATCTTGCGGTGGGATGGTTCTGGTTTCTGGGAACACTGGTGCCCATGATCGGCATTGTGCAAGTGGGCGAACAATCGATGGCCGATCGCTA
>DASPTQ010000269.1:0-16745 GCA_035623335.1 Terriglobales bacterium | reverse complement strand
TATCTAACGTCTTTATTGTCAACAACCGGTGGGGTGGTGCGACCTTTTGAAGTCTGGATTTTGATCGATTCTCTCGGAAATGTCTTGCTCAGATTCGAGCAGGGTTGACTCGCTCAGGCCGAAGGTGGAAACCAAGTTGTTTCCCAGCTCGGCGAATGCGGTCGTCGAGACTCAGAAGTTCTACGCCCGGGACAGCCGAGCGCACGGCCAACGCAGATGCCAAGTGAATCGCGTCAAGCGTCCGGACTGGTTCGTCGGGAAACGGATGCCTTGCGCGTTCCACAATGTCCGAACTGACTCGCCACAAGTGCCAGTGGCTGGCTGCGGCATTCAAGTGGGCTCGGCGGTCCGCAGCCGCAGCTTCATCGATTTCTCCTGTCGCGATGGCGCGAATCAGCACACGATCACACTCAACCAGTGTAAGATCGGAGGCGGCCACGAGTTCGGCGCGGCGAAGCACCTCGCGCACAGAGAGTGCCCTATCTTCGCCGAGCAACCACGCTAGCACGGCGCTCGATTCCGCATAAATGTTCACTGTTGGCCACGCTCCTCATTGAGAAGCTCTGCCGCCTGACGTCGCTTGAGAAGACGCGAGAGCTTCGGATATGCCGCCGCGTTGTTTGAGAGGCCCAACGTCAGTTGGCCTTTTTTTGCCAGTGCGGCCAGCACCCAAGGCACTCCAGGCTCATCCCCCACCTTGCCCGGCGGTGTGAGCTCTGCGACCACTTCCCCACGATCCGTCACAAGCATAGCCTCGCCCGAGCGGACTTCCCGAACGTACTCGCTCAATCGGTTCTTCAAATCCCGAAGGCCCACGCTCTTCATGTCCCTAATGTAGCTTCATGAAGCTACAATGTCAACCACGCAAAACCTCTTCAAAGCGGACTGCAGCTTCCCTAACCCGTGGTTCCGGAACAGGAATCCGCGTCAGCTGGAACTAACCAACCAGAGACCTGGATCTTTGGCCGAATATCAGCGGCTGATCTTCAATCCACAAATATAGATAAGGATGCAATCATCAGTACAAGCGCGCTTATCGCCGGATCTGTGATCCAAGTGGGAAGGACGGAACTGGCACAGATCCCCCTTCCCCAAGCAGCGAGAACTCGCTGGCCAGTTCCGCACCACAAAATTGTCGAGGCGCTGGAGTTGAAAACCTCAGCTATCGCCACATCAACGTACTCAGCGAAGACTATGCCGTCCCAGCCGACGGCTCTCGAATGCTTGAGGGGTGGCGGTGCTGACTCTAAAGCGAACGTTCAGCGCTGCTTCCCAATAAGAAGTGCCAAAGCACGGCCGGCAGGGGCCACACCCGGCCATTGTCTTGCTCGCGGCCCACTGAGCGACCGTACCCAAAACCGTACCAAATACCGGCAAAAATACCGTTATTTCCGACTGCTAGCCCTATCGAATGTATTCATTGTCAACAACCGGTGGGCTGAGCTGACATTGGCACCCAGCCAATTTCCTGGATCCTCAAGCAGACCATTAGCCTCGTCAGCGGGTCTAGCATCCTAGAGGAAGCGACCGCGGGCCTTGGTTTCGAGGCGAGTAGACAGGAACTCCAGGTGGGTTCGCTTCACCCGTAGGCGGACGGGACTCACTTTCTCGCGAGCTCGATCACGGGAATTTCGGGAGGACAGTTGTATCGGACCGGGACAACCGAGCAGCCCACCCCTGCGCTTGTATGCCCCAGCATGCGATCGTGTCGCCACTCGCCCTGGGCATAAGCTCTAGGACAATCGGTATTCTGAAAAACCTCGCCGATAACAGGCAATCGGATCTGTCCGGCGTGAGTGTGACCGCACAAATAAAGATGGATTCCACTTCTCGCAGCTTTCTCAAAAATCTCTGGCGTATGGGCGAGCAGAACCTTAAAGCCATCCTCCGGCACACCTTCTAACGCCCCCTCCAAATCATCACAGCCATAGCAATGCGGGTCGTCGACGCCGATCACATAAAGCGACTCGTCTCCCCGGGAGATTTCGGCCGCTTCGTTGATCAGCATGCGTACACCGAGGTTCTCAAGTTCTATCGCAATTTCGGATTCGTCGTGATTGCCAAGAATGCCGAGAACGCTCTGCTCGGTACGGATGGTGGAAAGAATCGTCCGCAGGCCGGGATAGATTCCGTCACACCGGCCTTGAGCGTTGAAGCGGTAGTCTCCTGTCATGACGCACAAATCGACGTCCAAGGGAGCAACGAGGTCCGCTACGACCTCAGCCAGGCCATCTAAGGCGTCGATATGCAGGTCTGCAAGGTGCAGGATTCGGAAGCCGTCAAAGCTTGGCGGCAGGTCCTCAAATTCGAGTCGCACGTAGCGCACGATTGGGCGGAGAGCGTTGCGGACACCTCGCGAGTAGAGCCTCGTGGCCTTCAGGAAAGTGTTCAGGACCGGGCCGGCAATGTGGTCCCGAAAGATGAACGAATCTCGATGAGCATCCTTCCATTTGTGTCTGTGGATTGCAGCTTCAATTGTTCTGCGCCTGGATAGACGACTGTCCAAGTCGCGTGTTACGTCGTACCCCACCCTCAGCTTGGTCATATCTCCTCTAACCATTTCTCCCATCACTCGGGTTAACATGGCTCGCCGACATCATCCAGCTCACAAATTTCTTGACTGCAGGCTGCGTGCCACAACGGCTTGCTGCCTTGAAAGCGTTTTCCAACAGGCTGGTAACTCGCTCACTATCCGAGTGCTAAACCCAATCATGCTGCAGGAGGCGGATTCGCAGGATGGCTTGGCGAAGGAACATTGCTCTAACCAAACGGTTAGTCACACAATCGTTTTGCTTAGTTCCTCAGGCTATTGGGGGCAAAACCAAACTGCTTGTCCAGCCAGCGACTTCCTTGTGTGCGCCGATGCTACTTCAGGAGCCAGCCCGGAAGGTGGTGGGCAAGTATCGGCTGTGGCCCCTGCTCTTCCTCTTGCTTACGCTTCCCCTTACTATTGGTTGTTTCTGCGCCAATTGCAAAAACCCTAACCACCCGTCCTCGGTCGTTCAAGATCGGCGAACCCGACATGCCCGGTGCGGCGATGCCGATCGACAGCTAGGTTCCCCAGATGGATGTGAAGATGTGCAAGGGTATCTGACGAGTCGAAACTGGGCAAGGACACGGCCGCATCCGCATCTCAAACGTGGTCCGCGGGAGTGATTCGCCATCCATTCGCGAGTTCCATCCAATTGGCTGTTGGACTAGCTGAACTGACCTCCACCGCGGCTACATCACGAGGCACACCGGATCCTGCAGCCACTGCGATAGTCAGAACGGTTATTACCCCTGCCAGACTCACACATCGGGAGAACACCTCTTGTCAGTGGAGCTTCTCGACCGCTACCCAAGGCCAGTTCCCCAAATGTTCCCGGTCTTTGGTGTCGTTTTGCTTGACTGTCATTTGCTTTCTATCGTAAACCTCGAGTGCAACTTGCCCGCTCCGATGCGCCGTCTGACTTGTGCGTGCTCGCAGATCATCGATAAGAACCTGCAAAACTGCGCCATCGCCTCCAACGTTCTCCATCAGGTTGCGCTGAAGGCAGAGGGGCAGTGGTAGAAACGGTGTGATCGCTCACGATCGTCCGATCTCTATTGATAGTTTGACTGGCAGATTACCAGGAGGTAGAGCGCTGTTCTCGCGAGACCCAAAGGAAGCGCGTAAGGCCGTAGAGAGCAGCCCATTCGAGAACGGCCATTCGCGCCGTGCTCTGCTGAAACTGGGCCTTATGGCCCTGGGCGCTGGCGCCGCACCGTGTCGATGGATGGCTCAAGGCCAGGTTTCTCCGGCTGAACTTGGAAGACAGGCGATCCGCTTCGGGCTCAATTATGTTCCCCGTAAGAACTGGTGGTACACCTGGCAGGATTGGGACGCGCGATCAATATCCGAGGACTTCCGCGCCGTTGCCGATCTTGGTATGGACCACATCCGCATCCAGTGCTTATGGCCCATATTCCAGCCAGGAGTCAACTATGTCAGCCCGGTTGCACTCAATCGCCTGCGCGAACTGCTCGAGTTGGCCTCCCAAGCGAACCTGGATGTCGAAGTCACGGTGCTGGACGGTTGGCTGAGCGGCGATTCGTTCCTGCCCTCCTGGGTCGCGCCTTTAGCCAAGGGAAAGAATATCTTTACCCATCCGGACATCATTGAAGCCGAATATTCTCTCTTTAAGTCTCTGACTGAAGTGATTGGCCAATACAAAAGATTCCTCGGTTTCGATCTGGGGAACGAGATCAACGTTCTGCAGGAAGCGACGAGCGGAAATAGCGCCAGTCTGAGTGAATCAGATCTTTGGGCCACCAATCTGCTCGCCAGGCTTGCCCAGCTTGCTCCAGGCAGGTTTCACGTGAATGGTGCCGACGATGGTCCCTGGTTTTCAGATTCTGGTTTCAGCCGGCGCAATCTTGCCACCACCGGAACCGCGACTATTCTTCACTGCTACGCCTACTGGACCGGAGCATTGAAATACTATCGCTACAACGATGTCGGCAGTCTCCATCTTCTCGAATACATGGTGGAACTGGCCAAAGCCTACCAACTAAACGCTTCACGCCAGGTGTGGGTGGAGGAGGTGGGTGCATCCGGCGAGTGGATGCCGGAAAGATACATCCCAGAATACGCCGCCACTCTATTAAAGAACGCCGCCAGCTGCGGGAACATCTGGGGATTTACCTGGTGGTGTTCCCACGATATCGACCCCGCTATTAAGGGCTTTGACAGTCTGGAATACACGCTTGGCGTTCTCGATCAAAAGAACCGAGTCAAGCCAATCGGCAAGGTGCTGGCCAAACTTGCCGAACAGATGCGCCGTACGCCCATTGACGCACTAACCCGCCCGGTAGCTCTCGTGGTTCCCGACGACCGCTTTTCGGGAAGCGGGGAAACGCCCGGCTGGGAGGTAGGAAAACATTTCATGGAACTCATCGCCCAGGGAGTCCGCCCCGCCATCGTCGTCCAGAGCCGGGCTCGTGATGAACAGTACCTTCGAATGAGAGGCATCAAGGATCTGGTCACCCTGAAACGTGGCGTTTGAGGAGAGTTTGGTTTGTCTCTTCCGGAAACACTGATCGCCGCAACGGCGTGCCACATCATCTGCCCGCGATACTTCCGAATCGTGCCTTCTTGGTGTACCTCGCCAGGCCCCGTTACAGTTGCCCCTATTGTGACCGCAGTCAGTCTGGACCTGCACGATTCATCTCTTGCGCAAATCAACAAGTTACTTGCGAGGCCGACGATTTGGACTTGGAATCATTATCTCGCCGAGAATGTGGTGCTTGCGGATGCCAGTCCAGGATTGCTTTTCCCTATTGCTGGGCAGGCTGTCCTTCGCCGCCCAGCGGATCTCCCCAAAACGGATCGTCACGTTCGTAGTATGCGGTACCAATAGAGATTGCCGCAGTTCACTTAGATTTCCTTGTCAAGAGCTTTTTATTCAGCTTTGCTACTGGCCGAAGAGCCAATCTCAGGCTGTCACCATGCTTAGAGATCAGCTTCCCGGCTTTATTGCGGACGACGCATTCCCCATCTGTCTGAGTCTGGACTGAATATTGCACGATTTCATTTGACCGGTGGCACCTTTCGATACATATAGACAGGAGTTGCGGCTTGACCGCCACAAAAGGTGTTAGTTGTATCGCGAGTTGAAATGATAGTTCTATTGCCCAACAACGGAGTGATGAAGTTGTTCGCAACGTTATAGGCATTAAAGCTTGAACCATCGAGAAGAGTAAACCTAGATTGCGGAGCAAACAGTTGTAAGCCGATGCTCGTGCAATTGCTCCGCCATAGGTAAACACTTTCACCGCTTGGTAATGTCTGGAGTATGGCATTTCTTAACGGATTACAATTAATCTCGCCTGTACCACCCATTGCAATACCAGCATTTTCCGGAGTAAAAATAGAGCGGTCAGTTTCGGTTGCTAATTTCCCCGGCATTACTAACGCTGTTCCCGATGTGATAACAAATGAGCGTTCAGAACCCTCCAGCACTTTACCCATTGCCTCGATTGCCTGAAGATCATTTTCGCTCTTTTGCCAAACTTTTGCCGCGTCGTCATTCTGGTTGAATGCCGAGGCCGTATGAATGACCGCAGCGCATACGGCAGCACCCCTGCGCAAACTTGCTAAATCCTCAATGTCGCCTAGCAGAAATTCGATCCCTAGAGCTTTAAGTTTTTCTGCTGATTCCTCGGAGCGGGCAAGTCCCAATACTTTATCTCCATTACTAGTAAGCTCTTGGACAACTGCTGATCCAACAAAGCCTGTGGCCCCGGTTACGAAAATACGCACATTTAAATCCTCAGTGAAAGACAGATCCGCCGTCTAGGCTTCTGAGCTTACCCTGCATCCAACTGCCCAACAACTCGCCTTATTGGGGACAATTTGGGGGTGCCGGTGGGCCTTCGGGTTGAGACGTAGAATGATTCCCGTCCAGGCACTCCTGAATAAATGGGTCCGTGAAAAGCTTCCGGGTTTCATCAGGAATGGCCGACAGGCTTTTCGCGATTGGCCTAAATTCGAACCGAATCGAGCCATCTTGTCCGACACTACCCAGCAAGTATCCGTAAAACTCGTTTTGCGGTGCTTCTGCACCAGTCAAGTCTTTGGGCAGTTGATAACGAATGGCACCGGCAGTGCCAGTGATCCAGCCAGGCAAGATCATTTCCGGGTGTGAACGCCGGCACGGTGTGTTATAGACATTCCCCATCGAGAAGTGCGAGTGACTGGCCAACACGTAGACATTTTTCTGTGTTGCGCTCCTAAAATTCACCAACTCCTCGTAGACCTGCCTTCCACTCGCTGTTCCCTGTGCCGTCTCATTCATGCTGTGTCCAGTGGAAATGCTGTCTGGAAGGGCCCG
Source organism: Terriglobales bacterium (assembly GCA_035623335.1). Lineage (GTDB taxonomy): Bacteria > Acidobacteriota > Terriglobia > Terriglobales > Acidobacteriaceae > JAFAGX01. The sequence continues at coordinate 9,891 of DASPTQ010000269.1, read as the reverse complement.
ATGCATTCCCACCACTACGCTGCGAATCTGGTCGTTCACCGCCGCTCTCTTGAGCTCATGCTCGAACCAAGTGAGTTGGCCTGTGTCGAACATGTCGTCAGATGCATTATCCAGCGTGATGAAATCAACCGGTAGTTTGATCCAGTGATAGTAGGTTTGGAGCGTGTGATTCCGCGGATTGTCTCGGAGTCTTTGGGACTTGATCAGCGGATCATCCCACCAGTCCGCGAACACTTGAATAGCTTCGGAACGCGTCTTTGGAGGAATTGTTTCGTGGTTACCCAACGCAAGGTAAACGGGAACTTCGCCAAACGGAATCAGTTGATGCTCAATGAAATCCTGCCACGCGTTCCCCTCGTAGCTCTCGATGTTGGTCGAAGAGTGGAGTTGCTTGTAATCTTCGTCAAAATTGGAAATTGCGCGATAGTCGCCTAAATGCCAATAGAACTGTGCACGGTCGCGCTTTGCTCCCTCTGCGATTGCAGGCATCACAACGTCGCCACAATTCCTCGAATCCCCAGAAACAGCAAAAGTCCACGTAGGCACACCCGTAGACTGAGCTGATGCAATCTGCCAACAACACATCAGCAGAATCGTGATTACGATGCCAACTCTCATATGGCCTCTCGCCCTACTCAATGAAGTTCGAACGTTTTCCAAACCAGAGGGTCTCAGCGACAGTCTCAGCAGATCACGTTGGTTGGCAAGAATGGCCTCTAAGGTCTGCTGCCACTCGTGCCCACGGGCTGCCCCCGTTAACCACTTCAGCAGTGACTTCATGACGGATATTTTCTAGACCGCACTGCTCAAATAGCACTGATAGCTTCCTTCCAAACGTTGGGTCATATTCCCGCGCGGTCCACCATTCGCCAGCCCGATGCGCGCCCTGGCAGCGGGCGGAGAACGGATGAGACGGGTTCACCGGAGCAATCGTTCCCCAGTCTCCGTCCTCATCGAACAGCCATCCACCCGGTCGCAAGCATTCGACCATGCGCTCGATAGCCGTCTCCTGCTTGCCGGCGAGCCAGAACAGCATCAAACGTGAGCAAACCAGATCGAACGAGCTCAGGTCAAGGGCGTCCAGTGAATCGTCGAGAATGTTGTGCTGCCGCACTTCGAGGTTCGAGACATCGCGCCTCTTCAAGTAGGTAAGGTCGATGTCGGTCGCCAGGACGTGGCCGCTCTCCCCAACCTGCTTGGCCAGCCAGATGGCCATCGAACCCCGCCCCGCGCCGACCTCAAGGCACCGCCAGCCTGGTTAAACGAGTTCACGACGACGCCGAGAGGGGATCGAAAATCTGTTCCAAGAGACTCAACCGGTCGTCTTCGGCTGCTTGGCGTCCTTTGGCGTCTAGCCGGTAACCCGGCCTACAATCTCTAGATGTACTCTGGGGCTCGGCCATCGGGACACGATAGTGAGGTGTCTTCACTACTGTCAAGGGCGAGTAGGGTTTTCTAAAAGAAACGCGACAACTGCTAGTTGTTGATAAATCACCGCCCTAACTTGCCCTTCCCGCGCCCCGGTCCCTTTTGGCCATTTCCGGGGTCCCTACCTGCCGGACGGAATAGGTAAGATGGGAACGGTAGTAGAAACCGCCCACAATGTTAGGGCAATGGAGAAATTCCCTTTTTGCGATCAATTCACCCGGTCGCGATCGGACATGTTGTCGTACGCAACGGACAAAGTCCGCTGCGTCAGCGACGGGGCCTCGGACCTTTGCAGCTTAGGGCAACCTTGACCGCCTCTAGCTGCGAGATCATAATATGCGACAGTTTTGGGGTTCCCTTTCACGGAGTCCAATCACTTTGACGGCGTCGAACACCGGCCCGGAAAGCTCCTATTCTGAACGATCGAACTCCTGCAGCGGATGGAGGCAATCCTATGAATGCAGAACCAAGCCTGAAGGTCGGTGATTACGAGATTGTAGGTGTGCTTGGCCAAGGTGGCATGGGAAATGTTTTCAAGGTGCGGAATGTCATAACTGACCGCATTGAAGCCATGAAGATTCTGTTGCCGGACTTGGCAAACCAACAAGAACTAGGCGATCGCTTCCGCAGGGAAATCAAACTTCTCGCCAGCCTGGATCACCCGAATATTGCCGGCCTGCGTACGGCGCTTACTTGGGATAACTCCTTGGTAATGATTATGGAATATGTCGAGGGTACGACTCTAGCCGCACGTGTGATGCTGGGAGCACTTCCCCTCGGCGACGCAGTCGATTACGCAGAGCAGGTGCTTGCGGCGCTGGCTTACGCGCACAGCCGGCACATTATTCACCGCGATGTAAAACCGGCAAACATAATGTTAACCCCGCAATACACGGTAAAGCTAATGGATTTCGGTATCGCCCGCGGGGCAAACGATCCTGTACTGACGCAGACGGGAACCACCCTGGGATCGCCTTGTTACATTTCTCCGGAGCAAATAAAAGGTGAACCGGTTGATGAACGCTCTGACCTCTACTCCTTTGGCATTACGTTGTATGAACTAGTCACGGGCAGGAGGCCGTTTGAGGGGGATAACAACTACTCGATTATGGCGGCTCAGCTGAACAAACAGCCTCAGCCGCCGGTAATCTTGGGCACGGACCTACCCGCTAGATTAAACGAAATCATTCTGCGGGCCATGGCAAAAAACCCAGCCCAGCGATTCCAGTCAGCCGATGAGTTCTGTCAAGCTTTGAGGCATCTGGCGATTGAGCGGCAACGGGCCGCAAATATCAGAGATCCGGCCACCGTACTTTACAGCGCGGCAGCAGGGACCACTCTGGGTATCACAAGGCCTGTGGCTGAGGAAAATAGGGGTGCGCCCGTCAACATGCAAACTGCCATGCAGACGCAACCACAAAGTGCACAACAGGGGCGATTGCATCAGAATGCCCCAATACCAGTTTCAACTGCCCTCCCTTCGCATCGTGCACTTTACATGAGCCTGGGTGCCTTCACCGTACTGGTGGTGTTGGTTGCCGCTGGGCTGTATTTTCCTCTCCGGACACACTCGGACTCTGGATCATCGAGAGACCTGAAAAATGTTCCGTCACCGCACACGAGAAACCTAGATACGAAAAGCCTCGCCAATAAGGGTGTAGATACGAAAAGTCCAGAGGCGAAAAATCCAGGGTGGGAAGCTGTAGACGCAAGGCCGGCCCCCGTCTCTCCAAACTCCACCGATACGACCGAGCCTGTCCCGAATTCGCAACCAGCGGAAGGCCAGGGCGCGTCCGAAGATAGTTCCGGCGAGAAACAGCAACTCGCGTCTCCGAACCGACCAGCTGCGGCGAATCGCGGGATGAAAGTGACATCGCAGGCGAGTAAAGAGCAATCTTTGCCTCATACACCCGGGCCGGTTCCGCCACTGAATCCGTTAACAAACGAGAGCGGGGGACCTCTTCCGCCCGAAGGACATGTGCTCGCGCCGCCTGCTAATGTCGTCTCGGCACCAGTGGTTATCGACCAAACGGCTTTGCAGCAGCTGACCCACGATCTGGACCTATTATCTAGCCGAGCGGATAGCGTCAATGACACTCTGACAGCGCTGCGCGAATCGGAGCGCTCGCAAGGAATGTCGCTCCGAGGGGACGTCGCAGCGTCTCAGCAGCGCATGCAGAAGTATCTCGGTAGGGCAGAATCCGCCCTCAACAATAATGACGCTTCTGGTGCTCGGAGATATTTGGAATTGGCAGAAACCGAAGTGGAGAATCTTGAGAGGTTCTTGGGGCGTTGAGTACCGACGCGAGGGCAAAGTACCTTTCAGAGGTGTTTGACCGAGAAGGTATGGCGATGCGCGCGGGCTCCTCAATCGTTTTTGCAGGTTCTAGCAGCCGTAATAGTGCCGGCTCGCGCTCCGGGGACAATACAGTACCAATTTTTGATGTCAGAATACTGCCGTTTAGGGTGGTATGAGTACTCCATCGATCCCGCGCAACTGCGGCCCAGCTCGGCAAGATTTCAGGTGTAGATTCAATCGTAACCGGGACCATCACCCATTACGACTATGTTAACAAGAATGCCGATGTGGCGAGCATTTCCTGGGTGGACCTTCGACGAAGATGAAGCACGACATCAGAGTAAGGTGGTGATACTCGCCTCTTTAGCCCCGACAACTGCCGAGATGCTTGGCCTGCAGGAAGCGGTAGAGGTCATTCGCACGGGTTGTCAAAGTCGAATCCAGGGTGCATAGGGCTATAGCACATGCAGGGGGACCAAACCTCCGGAGAAACGTACCGTGAACCGATCCTCACTTCAGAGGTATATGTCGGCCGGCTTAAGCCCGGGGCTACCAGTATAGGACCGCTGGCTGAGAACCGCTCTTCAACAGTGATTTCTGTTGGACTCAACGCCAGACGGGGGTGAAAGATAAACAGTGCCCGCCATGGGTGGCCGTTTGCCGTAAGTCGTAAGTTGGAAAAATCAGTGCTGTTGGGGGGTGCTTTTTACGAGATCACGAACCTGGACCGATTCACTCCCCTGGTAGCGGGCGATAGCGAAGTTATCGTCTACCGTAGTCACGATTGCTTCGCCCAAAAGCTTGTCATCACGTAACAAGAGCTTACCGGTCACCGGATCGCGAATTTCTTTTCCCGCCCGCCACACTTGCAGATGGTCGCCTGGTTTGAGGCCATCGTGCGCACCCACGTTCAGGACCAGTCGTCCGGAATCGCTGGCATCCGCTACCAAGCCTTCAATCACCGGCTCGCGATGTGGCAGTTTAACGAGCTCCTGCTCAAGTTGCGTGGCCAGCTCTACGATGGCTTTGTCCATGCATTCATTGATGATGGGATTGTTGGCGTTTCCGGTTAACGAGCTGCTGTTGCTGTCATATATGTTCACTTTAACACCCTTGCGATTGATCTTTCCGCTACCCTGGGAAACTGCCAGCACCTCCGCCGAATCGGGGCTGACCAGCCGAGTGCTGATCCCTACTTCCGCGCTAATATCGTGCTTCATCTTGGGCGGCCCGACCATGAAAGGATGGGCACCTCCACCGGTTGTCTTGTCGAGATAATCGTAGCGGGTAATGCTCCCCAAAATGATTACGTCAACGCCCAGCACTCTGCCTAACTTGGCTGCCGTCTGGGGATCACTGCGATCACTGTTGCTAAGGTTTTGCTCGCTGAGCAGCTTGTCTATGGCGTTCCGTTCGATCACCCGGACGTTTCCGTCCTGTACCAGCTTCGCAATCAGCAGGTCAGCCGCCGCTTTTCCAACGTCAGCAGTATTGGTTCGAAAAAATGGGCTGGTAATGCCGCCCTGGACGGCGGCGTTATCGAAATCGAAGACGGCCACCCTGTGCTGAGGAGCCTGGCCCCAGGCTGTAATAGAGGCGACAAACAATAGAGGTAAGCGCAGGGTTGAGCGCACAGAGAAACCTCGCCACGTATTATATTCTACCTGGAAGGCGTTAACGGGCCGAAAGGGATGCTTGATCAGAGATGCGGACTACGGGGGGGAGGGCTCATCGCTGTTCATCTGCCCGCATTCGATCGTAACCTGTGCCGAGAATCCTGATTGACGTTTCTCTCACCGGCAGGCCAGATATCAACATGTGCGAACGGTGGCGTGGTCGAAATTCGGCGAAGAGGCCGTGAGTCTCGGCGAGCTGAAAGTAATAAGCTGAGCCCGGTGCGTGGGAATGCTAGTTCTCCGGACAGGCCGCAGTCGAGGACGTGCGAAAAAGCCTGAAACGCTATTAAGACGCTTCCATATTTGTCAGAAACAAGAGCAATCGTCAAGAGAGTTTTTGTCCTATGCGGAAGTCTTCGGACAAATTCTCACAGGCTGAAAGTCTGCCCAAGGTCCCGTCCCGAGAGGTCCCTTTAGCTAGAAGACGAGTTTTCTGGGCGCATAGGCCGCGTTGGGTTTCATGAAGATGCCAGGCAGCGTGCAATATCCGGGTAGTGAAGTAAGCACCTAGTCCAGCTGCGGAACGCCATCGCCGTTCGGTTGGTTCCATATCACCTAATCCTCCCCAAACGATCCTATCCAGGCAACGTTCGCAAATTGGAACACATTGTGGCACGCACCCTCTTGCAAGCTCAGGGACGCCTGATTCTGACGGAACACTTACAACTGCAGCAGACCTTCGATCCCAACAATGCGCATTTGATCGAAGGACTCGCTGGACTCCCACTGCACGATTCCGTCACCGAATGGGAGAAATTTCGAATCTCAGGTGTGTTGCAGAAGAGCGGCAACCAGAGTTCTTTTGTCTTAGGCGGCGCACCACTTGAATTGCGGCAGATTGGCCCACCCTCGAAAATGAATGCCTCTCCGCGCGGCAGCTTGTTCCGGTATCTCCTGCGGAATCTCGTGTCTTAGGCCTGGCACTAACTAGACAGTGTTTCCCTTAATACCCCAATGTCTTGTCCACGATATTCAAAAGAGTTTCTCCATGCTTGAATCTTTCAAGTTGCACAAGAAAAAATCGCATGGCGTTATCCAACCAGTTGGGCGTGTGGTCAGCACAGTGCGGAGACAATAAGACATTCTCCAAAGAGTAAAACGGATGGTTTTGCGGCAGTGGTTCTTGGTCAAACACGTCCAGGGCAGCGCCTCGAATCTTATTCTCTGAGAGCGCCTTGATCATGGCCGGTTCGTCAATGGTGGGGCCGCGGCCGACATTGATTAGCACAGCGTTCTTCTTCATGACAGCGAATTCGGCGTCTGCAATCAGACCCCGCGTCTGCTCAGTGAGTGGAACCGTTACAACGATGTAATCGCATCGAGAGAGCATCTCTAAGCGCTGCTCAGATCCGTAGACCTGGTCGATCAACGAATCCTCTTTTGCTTGTTGGGAAACGCGTCTGCTGTATCCGAGCACATGCATTTCCAGTGCGCGGGTCCGGGCGGCCACCGCACGTCCGATACTTCCGAATCCCACGATGCCCAGCGTTTGGCCCGAGACCATGGTTACATCAAACGGTTCCCAAACGCCGGCCATTTGGTTGCGAATCATGCGGCGAAAATCCTTGGCGAAGTACAGAATCGCCGCCAAGGCAAACTCTCCCAGGGAAGGGCTGAAAACACCACTGCCGTTTGTGAGGACGACCTCGCTTGCGATTAGCTCAGGGAAGAGCGATTGTTCCAAACCGGCGGACCGCGAATGTATCCAGCGCACTCGACGGGACATAAGGAACACCTCCCGGAGAAGCACAAGCGAGCCCGACCAATTCAAAATAATTTCGGCATCGATTGCAGCCTGGGTAAGATCCCGCGCCGAATCCCCGACCACGATCGTTGCCCGCTGACGCAGCTCAGGCAGCAGTGGAATGTTTTGATCGCTGGGTGCCGTCAACACGAGAAGTGGGCCATCGTTCATGATCTCGTCTCCTGTAGCTCGTCGTTCCTCGATTGACACATGGCCGATCGTCCTCAGACTTCTGCCTTACTGCGGTGCCGCTGCTTTTTCGCTAACAGGCTTGCAAAAGCCATCGAACCGGTGGAGCGCTTCAGACATTTTTCCAGACTTGGGTGATGACCAATTCGCTGCAAGAACCTCTATCCTACGTCGGAGATTTTACCGAAGGAAATTCCCGACGGTGCAACGGTGATGGATTTTGATTTGACAGGATGGGGATTGCAAAACCTTCGGCCCTTACCATCGGCAACTTTTGCCTTCGAAAGCATGCCCCCTGCAGGACTTTGGCGACACATCGGTACGTACGGTCACGAAGGGGAAACTGGCAACCGGCGAACATATCGAAGGGCATGAGACGACTCTGCCCCGGAATCGATCTCCGCATCCGCAGCATCATCCTGCCCGCGAAGGAGCAGTTGAGCTCACGATCAATGGAGCCAGTTACCGTTTGGGCCCCGATGACCATCCTAGGCAACGTGCCGCGAGTAAGCGTGTCGGGTGAGCTGAAGCGCTAAGAATAGGTTGCGCTAACAGAACTCGCCTGAACAAAAACCCACCGAGTTCCCATAGGTTCTGACGCGTCTTATGCGGACCTATGGCTGGGATGACCCGTGACATTGCCGCCGGGGCGAGCGCAATCGCGCAGCTTGGTTAATGCTCGACTTCACTACGCAGAACTGTGATCGACGCTTGCGGAAGCTGATACAGCTCTCCCACGCCACCCGGCACGACCGATTTCACCGGTGGACCATCGGGATCTGCGTGCCCGCTTATTCCTTCCTGGTGCCACTCATATTGTTCTGAGCCGAAAGTAATGCGGTCCACCTTTCCGGCGAAATGACGAGAGCGGTTGTTGTCACTGTCGGAGAACACGAGCTTCACGGAGTGAGCATTGTATTGATCGCGGTTGACGAGCATCACCGACCACTCACCGTCCGGCCGCTCGACGGCGTAGGCCGTTACCAGCAAGTTCCCAGCGGCGTCGGTTACATCGGTCGAAGCTTTGTAAAGTTTGTGCGGCGCGTCGATGGGCTGCACCCACTCTCTTGTGATTACCTGCGTGGCGAGGTATTGCGGGGCATAACCTTTCAGGTTGAAGTCCTTATCCAGCAGGAGAAAACCAGGATGATCGGGATACGGCATGTAATGGAAATAGTAGGTGGCGCCGGCACCGGCGGTCATCATCGATCCGACGTAGTCCGCTAGCCATAGCGCACTCTTTACCGTTGAAGGCGGCGCGCCTCCGCCAAGGTTGCCCTCGGTCATAAAAAATGGAATGTTCGGCGGCAGTCCGTCATCCTTCCACACCTGTACGATGTGGCGCACAAATTCTGGCTCGGGATATAGATCAGCCCAGGAGTAGGTGGGCCGGTCCTGATAGGGATAATGTTCGAAGGAGAAGAACGTAAAGTCGCTTAGACGGCCGTGCGCCTTCAGGTAATTCAGAAACCTTCCCAGCCACGAGACATTCCCGTTGGCGTCGGGCCAGACTTCAACGTCGCCAAGAGTTCCCTCAAACGGCGGGCCGCCCAATTTCGCGTCGGGCACTAGTTTATGGATGGCTGTGGCGAATTGCAGATAGAGCGCGCCGTAGTCTTCCGGCAGCATGTGCTGCCCGTCGGCTTCTTCGCCCATTTCGATCCAGGAAATCGGATAGCGACGTTTGTAAAGGTATGCGATTTCGTTGGCCGCGTCTTCGGGCGTCGAATACAGCATGGCAATCGGCACCATGGTCGGCAAGCCTCGAGTGACGCCGCAGGTAAAGAAGAAATCGAACCCAACATGATCGCCGCGAGATTCATCCATGTCCGTGGCTGCGTGCCAGGGATCGACCGAGGAGGGCCAAGTCACGGTCTGATTGCGGCTGGGGAAATGCGTCAAGTAATCGTTGAACTGGCCGTCGGCGGAAAGCGCACCTACATAAAGCTCATTCATCGCGTAGCCAACGCAGTTGCGTTTGTCGACCGAGCCATGGCTGTCACAGGTGTTGGACGATTCGGTCATCCAGATGCGCAGATAGCGCACCGCAATCATCCACGAAACCAGCTTGAGTGTGACCGTTCCGCCTTTGCCTTCCGTGACCGTGCCGAGAGGAAATGTTTGCCATGTCCCTTTGGTGGTGCCCTCGTAAAAGGGCTCCAGTTCGCCGGTCCAGAGTTGCACGGAATATTTCCGTGCGTACGGCTCGGCCCATGCAATGCGGATTGCGTTGACCTCGATCTTGCTGCCCAAATCGATCATCACCCACTGCGGATGCAGCGAATCATCTTCGCCGGTGAAGGCTTTCGTCAGATAGGGATTGCTTTTCCAGTAGCTCTTCGGATCGCCGTCGGTCAGGCGCGACCATCCGTTGCCGTCGCCGCGGCTGAATCCGCGATGGGGCAGCGGAGCGGCCCATCCATGACGGATCATTTCGCTGGTCGGCTCAGCATTGCCGACAAAATATCCCTCCTGTTTTTCAGGATTGCTCCACCGGCCGTTGGGATTCCAGTGCCAGGCTTCGACCATGAGCTCCGTATTCTGGCGATAGGTGA
>DASPTQ010000268.1:0-6207 GCA_035623335.1 Terriglobales bacterium | reverse complement strand
GCTAAGCGAGGAAAACCTTGGGGTGCGGTTTTCTGCGTCAGCTTCGAGGGATTCAGCGTGACTATCATGTTGAATGCGAACTGCCAGCCGCGTCACATTAAGTGTGATGGAATCACTTGGATTGGAACGGCGCGGAGGCATCCCGCTGCGCCGAAAATTGTTGACGGTGGGTGGGCAACGACCCGTCAAGCCCTAGAGGCAATACTCTGTGAGGATTTTGGAGCTAGGTCATTTGAGTGGAAGGATGAGTGAAGTGTTTGTCTCCACGGTGGCTAAAGCCCTTATCGGAGACTGTGGTTTGGCACGGCTGTAAGTTGTGCCCTTCCCAGTCTCCTCAGTGGTTTACAAACCGGGAGGGGCACGAGTTCTACTCGTGCCGATTCAGGCGCTCTTTGAAATTTCGGCTTTAGCCGCTGCGGGCCATGGGTCCAGGCGGAAACCGGGGAACGCGGAGCAATAGTGGTATTCGGCGGAATCATTAACGAGTCCACGCTCGACCGGATTCTGATGGATGTAGTTTCGGTGATGAGCGTAATCCTGCGCATCCCGAATGCGATGATCCGTGAATCCTCGCTGCCATACTTCGCGTTTGCGGCCGAGAACTTCGCCAAGGGCGTGAGAGTATCCGCCTTTGACGAGTTGCACGGCGTGCTCGATGGTGACGTCGTCGGCTGGGGTGAGTAATAGATGGACATGCTCCGGCATAACGACGAACGCATGGAGGTGAAATCGGCCTTCGCGGCGGTAGCGATACATGGTTTGCAGAAAGAGTCGAACGTAATTGTCGACTATGAACAAGCGGCGTCGTTGCCAGGTTTGGAAAGATACGAAATAAGTTCCGGGCGGAGAGATGAGTCGTCCAGGCTTCAAGAGCAAACCTCAGCGGCTGAAAAGCCGCGATCTTTGCTTAGGCTAAACCGGCACGAGTGGAACTCGTGCCCTTCCCGGTTGGTTTTTGTGCGAAGCATTTTCATTTTGGGAAGATTTAAGCGCAATTGCTAAAGGCTAACTGCTAATGGCTGAAAAATCCGTCATCATCAAGATCAAGCGGCAGGACGCTCCCGGTTCCAAGCCCTACTGGGAGGAGTTTTCGGTTCCCTACCGGCCGAACATGAACGTGATTTCGGCGCTCATGGACATTGCCGCCGATCCGGTCACGCGCGAGGGCAAGGCGACCACACCCATCACGTACGACTCGAATTGTCTCGAGGAGGTTTGCGGGTCGTGCGCCATGCTGATCAACGGACGGGCGCGCATGGCGTGCTCGGCGCTGGTGGACCATCTGGACCAACCGATCAAGCTCGAGCCGTTTTCGAAGTTCCCGGTCGTGCGGGATCTGGCCACGGACCGCAGCGTGATTTTCAAGAATCTGATCGCAGTGAAGGCGTGGGTTCCGATTGATGGCACGTACGATCTTGGCCCCGGCCCGCGGTTGTCGCCGGAGGAGCAGGAAGCGGCGTATCCGCTGTCGCGCTGCATTTCCTGCACCTGCTGCATGGAGGCTTGCCCGCAGTTCAACGAAGACACCGGCTTCGTGGGCGCGGCCACGATTGCGCAGGTGCGGCTGTTCAACACGCATCCCACGGGCAAGGAACTGAAGCGCGAGCGGCTGGCGGCGCTGATGGGCGATGGCGGCATCCAGGAATGCGGATACGCGCAGAATTGCGTGGAAGTTTGCCCCAAGGACATTCCGCTGACCAAGGCTATTTCTGAGGTTGGCGGTCAGGTCATGCTGCAGGCGGTCGGTGACCTTTTCCGGCGGTAGGGAAGCTCCGATTAAGTTCGGGGAAAACAAGAAGCAGGTTCCTCGACTTCGCGGAATTGCCCGAAGGACGGGCAATCCCACTTCGCTCGGAATGACAAAATTGGATTTAGTCAGGGCCTGCCTGGATGGTTTTCAAAATCCGCATTTCTCGCGCAAAGAACGCGCGAGAAATGGGCACCCGGTGACCTTTTCCGGCGCTGATTTGTGACACAACGGTGCACTCTGCGCTAGCACAGTTAGCCTGCGTAGATGTTGAATCCCGCCAAGTTGTAGCTGGGAGAGCCTATAAACGGGCCCTAAGGCAGGATCAGGAATGGCCCGCAAAGTGCCGATAAAAGACCAGGGCCGGTCCGCTCGCGATGGCCGGTAATCAAGGTAACTTGGGCGCGTACCGGGCTGACTAGGTACTCAAGTAATGACCTTTTGCCAATCCGGAGTTGGGCCGGTTGACAGCAGGGCTTAGAATACCGGTACTCGCACGGAAAAACGGGCGAGGGCGATTGAGGGGCAAGAAGCCCCACACGGAAGCCACTTCGTGAGACGCATAGTTCGGTTCCAATTCGTTGTTCTTCTTCTCCTGGCGCTGTCGGGCTCGGCGTTTGCCGTGCACTCGGTTGCGCACACGCATCGCCGGCACTTCCGCTGGCTGCGCTGGCATCCGATGTTCCGTCCGTCGCACGAATCGCTGCTAATCCAAAACGCGGAAATTGACCGGCTGGAACTGCCGCGCATCCAGGATGAAACCGAACTGGAAGCGCTGAAGGCTTACGGTTCGCTGGTGCCGATCATTCCGGGCGAGACGCTCCGCATCGAACACTCGCTTGATCCTTCACGGCGCTACTGCCGGCCGTGGACACGCGATTTCGTGGACGACCTCAGCCAGGCTTACTATAACCGTTTCCATGAGCAGATTCAGGTGAACTCCGCCGTACGCACGGTGAAGGTGCAGCGGAAACTGCGCCGCCACAACCGGAATGCCGCGCCGGCAGATGGCGACACGGCATCGTCACATCTGGCCGGCGTCACGGTGGATTTGCAGCGCCGCGGCATGAGCAGAGATCAGATAGCCTGGATGGAGCACTACCTGTTCTACATGAAAGCACTCGGCCTGGTGGAACCGGAAGAAGAACGCCGGCACTGGTGCTTCCATATCATGGTCAGCGGCCACTACACGGATTGGCGCGAAACCCAGAATATTGTTCCCCTCGAACGTCCTGACCAGGACAAACCCGCGCCCGATAAGCCCGAAACCGAAGTTGCCCTGGGCAGCGGATCGAATTAGTTCCTTTCCATACCAGTCGTGCCGCCTGACTTCCGAGCAGCGCTCGGTTTTGGATCTCAGTATTCTCCTTAGAGGCGTCATCCCGAAGCCCCGCGCTTTCACCAGCGGGGCGAGAGCCTGCCCTGAGCAAGGGAGCGAAGCGACCGCGTCGAATGGGGATCTCGCGTGTAGTGAACACGAAACCGGTGATGCCCCGCGCAAGATCCTTCGCTCCGCCTGAACAACGGCTGCGCTCAGGATGACGCACTGGTGGGGGCGGCACTAACGCTCAGTCTGCCGCTTTATTAATCGTCTGCTTCGCCTATACAATCAGGATTCCGTCCGCTCTTTTCCTGGGGCCATCGACTATGCCACTGCGCCTTCTCCTCGCTTCTGTATTGCTCGCTTCCCTTGCCGCACAAACGCCGACCGCTGCGACGAATGATTCCGAGATTGCAGTCAGCGCGCGGGCCCGCGCCATCCAGGAATCGGCCATCGTCATTGACACCCACGCCGACACGCCGCAGCGCTTCCTCGACGAAGGCTTCGATATCGGCTCGACCGATCCCAACGACGTCGGCCACATCAGCCTCGACAAAGCGAAGCGCGGGAATCTTGGCGCAGAATTCTTTTCGATTTGGGTCGAGCCCGAGAGCAATCAGGGCCACTTCGCCAAGCACACGTTCGATCTGATCGATTCCGTCTACGAGCAGGCGGCGCGGCATCCCGATCGCATGATGATGGCGTTTTCCGTGGCTGACATCGAAAAGGCTCACCAGCAGAAAAAGCTTGCTGCCTTACTCGGCGTCGAGGGCGGCCACGCCATTGAGAACGACCTCGACCTGCTGCGCGACTACTACCGACTCGGGGTTCGCTATATGACCCTGACCTGGTCCAATACGAACGCGTGGGCGGATTCCTCCGGCGACATCACAGACGCCAAGGTTGAACACCACAATGGGCTTACTGACTTCGGCCAGCAGGTCGTCCTAGAGATGAACCGGCTGGGCATGATGGTCGACATCTCTCACGTCTCTGACAAGACGTTCTATGACGTGGTGGCGGTTTCCAAGGCGCCGCTCATCGCTTCTCACTCTTCGGCGCGGGCCCTAACCGACGCGCCCCGCAACATGAGCGATGACATGCTGCGAGCTGTCGCCAAGAACAACGGCGTGGTCATGGTCAATTTCTTTAGCGGCTTCATCGACGAGAACTACTGGAAGGCGGCCCAAGCCCAAAGCAAGGACCGCGATGCCGCCGTGGCTGCGCTTGTCGAGCAAAGCAAAGCGGATGGCAAGCCGGTGACCTACGTTGCGTACGACCGCATCGAGCGGGCGTGGTTGGCCCGCATCCCCCGACCTCCGCTCGAGTCCCTGATCGATCACATCGACCACGTGGCCAAGATCGCCGGCGTGGACCACGTCGGTCTGGGTTCCGATTTCGATGGCATCAGCGGCGCCACTCCCCAGGGAATTGATTCCGCCGCCGACCTGCCCAAGATTACGCAGGCACTGCTCGATCGCGGCTACGGTGAGAATGACGTCCGCAAGATTCTCGGGGAAAACCTTTTGCGGGTTTTCCGCGAGGTCGAGCAGGTCAGCCTCCGAATGCAGTCGGCGCCAACCATTGCGGCGGAGCGCTAATCCGTGTCAGCGGGCTCGTGGCGTACAATGTGACGTTATCATCACAACTAAGACGGCGGGAAACCGATCCGCTTTCACAAGGAGTCTTGCATGCACCAGCGTACAAGTCTGTTCGTGGTTATCATCTTGTCCCTCGCTGCCTGGTCACAGACGTCCACCCCACCCAATCGCACGGCCGGGCAGCCCTCCGCTGCGACAGAAGCTAACCCGGTGGCGATTATTGACACCACCGCCGGCAAAATGCACTGCACCCTGTTTCCGAAGCAAGCTCCCATCGGGGTCGCAAACTTTATTGGGCTCGCCACCGGCACCAAGGACTGGACCAATCCTGCAACCCATGCCAAGAAACACGGAGTTCCCTTGTACGATGGCACGATTTTTCACCGCGTGATCCCGGATTTCATGATCCAGGGCGGAGATCCTCTGGGTAGCGGCACCGGCGATCCCGGCTACAAGTTCAAGAATGAGACTTCCCCCCAGCTTAAGTTCGACCGCCCTGGGCGCCTGGCTTACGCCAACGCCGGTCCCGACACGAATGGCTCGCAGTTCTTCATCACCGAGGTGCCTTACCCCAGCCTGAATGGCGGATACACGATTTTCGGTCAGTGCGACGAAGCAACCATACAACTGGTCAAGCAGATCGCCCGCATGGGAAGGGATGCGAATGACCGCCCGTTCCGTCCCGTGAAAATCAACCACATCGCCATCGAGCAGGCCGGAGCAACGTCACACTAAAGAGCGAAAGGCAAGGTTAAAACGAAATTTCGATTGTCGCGTTTACATCGCCGACTCAGAAAGGACCGCTATGACTCGCACATCGGGCAGCTACGCCATCTTCCAGACCACCGAGGGCACCATCGTCTGCCGGCTGTTTGAAAAAGATGCCCCCAAGACCGTCACCAATTTTGTGGACTTGGCCGAAGGCAAACGCGAGTGGACCCATCCGGTCAGCCACAAGAAGAGCAACGACCGGCTTTATGACGGGACGATTTTTCATCGCGTGATCCCGGACTTCATGATCCAGGGCGGCGACCCGGCCGGCGACGGCAGGGGTGGCCCAGGCTACCAGTTCGAGGATGAAACCAGGGGCTCGCCGCACAAGTTCGACAAGGCCGGCAAACTGGCAATGGCCAACGCCGGGCCCAACACCAACGGCTCGCAGTTCTTCATCACGGTTGCGCCCACCACCTGGCTGACCGGCAAGCACACCATTTTCGGGGAAGTTGTGGAAGGCCAGGAGGTGGTCGACAAGATCACTAAAGTCCCTCGCGGCCGACAGGACCGGCCGGTAAAGGACGTTGTGCTAAAGTCAGTCGCGATCGAGCGAGTCTAGGCCCTCGCGTCTCGGCACTCGCGGCTCTCGTCGACGAGCACGTGTCTTCGCCTCTACCCTCCCACTAGACTCCGATCACACTCACCAGTTCCTTCACCGCCGAGGCGCTCTTGTCAAGTTCAGCCTTTTCGTATGGGGTGAGCTTGATCTCCACGATTTGCTCGATGCCCTTTCCTCCCAGCTTTACCGGAACACCTACGAACAA
>DASPTQ010000267.1:0-9905 GCA_035623335.1 Terriglobales bacterium | reverse complement strand
CATCATGGACAGCAAAAGGGGGATTGCCCCAAATGGCGGAGTCGTGCTAGAAACGCGTAGACTACGAAGTCAGTATCTTTTGGAGCCCCAATGATGCCGCGAAACAGAGCCACAGCCCGTACCGCCACCGTCTCCGAGGTTGTCATTCCCGAAAAGCTCTATTTCCGCATTGGAGAAGTGGCTCGTTTGTGTTGCTTACCCGCCTACGTGCTGCGGTTTTGGGAGACTGAGTTCCCCCAGCTCAAGCCGGTCAAGAGCAACACCGGCCAGCGCATGTACCGTCATAAAGACGTCGAGAGCGTGCTGCGCATCAAGAACCTGCTTTACAACGAGGGTTTTACGATTGCCGGGGCACGCCAGCAACTGCGCAACGAAAAGGACCAGAGTGTCTTGGCCTTCCCGCAGAAACGCCCGGCTGACTTGAAACAGATCGGCCAGGGTCTGCGCGACATTCTCTCCATTCTTTCCACTCGGCACTGATCCCGTTTCAATCGCAATCGGAAGCGACGCGAAAGCCGTAGTCCGCGTAGCGGAAATCCGGCGGGATGCTCGAACGCGCCGCGCAGCGTGCGATCTTGATGTGGTGCCGCCAGGAACCGCCGCGCGAGGAGCGCCGGCTGCCGCTTTCGGGCCCGGGCGGATTGCGTTCGGGAGAGATTCGATAGTAATCCGCTTGGTACCAGTCACTGCACCATTCGTGTACATTCTCGCAAATGTCGTAAAGGCCAAAGGCATTGGGCGGGCTTTGGCCGACAGGTTCCGGTCCAGATTGCCAGCGGCTCCCGTAGCCGGGGCGCGATTGGGGAGGGTCGTCCCCCCAGGGAAATAGCTTGTCCTCCATGCCTCCGCGGGCGGCGCGTTCCCATTCCGCTTCCGTGGGAAGGCGGCATCTCCGTCCGGTCGAGCGACTGAGCCACTCGCAATAGAGGACGGCGTCGAACCAGCTGACAGCAACGACCGGCTGGCTGGGACCCAAGAAGCTCGGATCGTGCCACATCGGCGGCGGAGTAGCGCCGGAAGCATCGAGAAAAATCGCGTATTCTCCGTTCGTCACCTGACGCGCGGCGAGGTAAAAGGCATTCACCCAGACCTGGTGCCGAGGGCGCTCGTTATCCTGCCCGGTATCGGAACCCATTGCGAACCAGCCGGAAGGAATCAGCGCCCAGCCCGGCGCACTGGCCCTCTGGGTTTGATTGATTTGACAGGGAATTGCCATGTTACCCCGAGCCTAGCATAGGGCGAAACCTGGAGGAACCTGCCCTTGAGGACTTTAGAGTTCAAAGTGAAACTGGACGGCACGGAAGGCACCGAATGGGCGTCTTTGACACCTGAGTTATGACAAAGCAAGTGGTTTTGGCCAGTGCAAGGCGGATCGTGCGGGCAGTAATAAACTCCCTGAATGTGGGCTCCAGCACGCGATAGCCAGCTGCTCAACAGTAACCAGCGCTTGCCTCAGTGCCAGAGATAGGTTTGAGACTGCGCATCTCTGCAGCAGTTTAGGCAACGCTTGTGAATGGGGAGGGTTGGCCGTGCCCAGCCTACGTGCCCAGCGTTCCAGAACTAGGTCCCAGGCCGAGTTGGGGAGTCATCACCCATGAAAATCCTTGGCCAAAAATGCCAACTTGGTTCCCTCGATGTGTCTTAGGCTTCGAAACTCGAGGTTCTCAGTGTAGAGAGCATTTAGGCAATTTGTTACTCCAGCCCAAGAGTCGTAATCATGCCACAAGACGATGCCGCCCTTCGGGGACAGCAGTTCGAGGGCGTGCAAGGAGTCGTTCAGCACGTACTCGTAAGAGTGGGCTCCATCGACGAAAACAAAATCCATGCGCCCAACGAAGGGAGCATAGTCAAAGTCGGCGGAGTCGCCATAAAGCTGGCAAATCTTCGCCTCGTGTTTTGTGCCCTTGAACCTTTGACCGGAGGTCTGTTTCGCGATGTAACGAACATCCCCTTTGTCCAGGCGAAGTTTGGCGCTGTTAAGCTTTTCCTGCGGTAAGTCCAGGGAGTAGACGGAACCATCCGCTGCGCAGTTGGCTGCCAGGTTCGCTGTTGTTCGTCCGTCAAAGGTTCCAATCTCGAAGCAATTCGAAGCGTGATAGCGTCTCAATAATTGATTGATAATAATCAACTCGAATAGGGTTACGTTGCCGTCCAGAGCCACAGGCTCGACGATGCTGACATCCTCAGTTGCAGGGAGGATGGCCGACCATGGAACATTGGGCAGTATTGCAGTTGGTTTATTTGGATCCGGGAGGCCGCCCAACTCGGAGGCGATTTTGTAAATCGACCCGCGATGGCGTCCCCACAGAAAGCCCCAGCCAAATAAGAAGGCACATGACCGCAGCCCAGAGAAATAGTAGTGGGCAAAGGTGAGCAGATTCTTCGCCCTCGATTCGGTTGGGCATCGGTTGAGGGGTGGCTGAAGAGCTTGCGCGACGTCGTTGGTTCTTACCTCCATCGGCTGCACCTCAAAGCTTCCACACCCTGCACAGGCTTCTGCCCGCGCTCCTCCGGGGTAAAGATAAGGTTGTTGCTATAAATGCCTCGCCTCTTCCAGCCACTCTTCCCACTGCCGATAGTTTGCTCGCTCTGATTGGTTCCGCGGCAAAACCTCACCCTGCGAGCGGATGAACCATAGATGAGCAGAAAACTACCATTTTGCCTGAGCTGAGCCTACCATAGGCGAAACCCGGGAGGAACCGACGATTGAAGAAGCTCGAGTTCAAAGTGAAGCTGGACGGCGTGGAAGGCACCGAAGGGGCGGCTTTGATACCTCCCTTCGATATTCAGGAGGTCTTTCAAACCCGCGGCCGGGTGCCGGTGCGAGGAACGATCAACGGCTTCCCGTTCCGTTCTTCACTGATGCCGATGGGCGGTTGTCACCGACTGGTGGTCAACAAAACCATCCGGGATGGAGCTCGGGTCAAGGCCGGCGATACCGTCACGGTTCAAATGGAGCGGGATGCGGCAGAGCGCGTGGTAGAGGCTCCTCCGGCGCTCCGCAAGGCCCTGGCTAAGAGCAAGGCGGCCCAGGCAAACTGGGCACAGCTTTCCTATACGCATCAGAAGGAAATTGCGCGCTCGATCACCGATGCCAAGCAGGAGGAAACGCGCGCTCGCCGGCTCGAAAAAGTTATGGCCATTCTCAAGACCGGCAAGAAATGGACCGGCTAGGATCGCAGTCTAGAGACTACCGTCCCGATATCTGCCTGCTGAAAGAGCCGAATGCCGGCAATCCCTGCGGCGCCTGCTGCCCGGCAGGAAGCGGCGTTCTCGAGCGTCATGCCGCCCAGGGCGATGACCGGAATGTTCTCTTGGCAGGCTTTACCGAGCGCGTCCAGTCCACTCGGAGGAGTTTCGGGCGTTTCCCTTTTCTCAAAGACGGGAGCGAAGACGACAAAATCCGCGCCTTCCGATCGAGCCTCGGCAACTTCCGAGTGGGTGTGGCAGGAGACTCCAATCACGGGCTGGCTGCGCTCGCCGTCCACCGCACTCTGCCCCCATACCTTCCTCACATCCGAGGGCGAAATGTCATCGGAGCGCAGGTGAACCCCATCGGCGCCCGAGGCGATGGCCACGTCAACACGGGAATTGATGAGAATGCGACTTCGTTTCCCGGAGCTCGCGGCTTCACTCGCTTGCTCTCGCACCACACCGACCACAGTCCGGGCAAGCGATTCCAGTTCGCCGACGGGAAGATCCTTTTCGCGCAGCTGAATGAAATCCACTCCCCAGCGGGCGGCGTCGGCAATCTTGGCCAGGAGGGCGCGACGGCGGGCGCTTTCATCTCCCGGGAACTGGGTGCGATCGGTAATGTAATAAAGCAGCAACCTGCGATGTGTGGGCTCTACGGATTGGTTTTGGCAATCTCCGGCATGGCGTGGGCTTTGTGCTCGCCCTCGGGTTCGAGATGATACCGAACCAGACCGTCGCGCAGGAACTCGAACCCCTCCTCGGGCGAGTCCACGATCTTGAACAGTTCCAGGTCTTCCCGAGCGATAGCCCCGGCGTCGATCATGGCATTAAAGTTGATCAGCCGGTGCCAGTATTCGCTGCCATAGATCACTACCAGAATCTTCTTCGCCAGTTTTTCGGTCTGCGCCAGGGTGAGGATCTCAAACAGCTCGTCGAGCGTTCCGAAGCCTCCGGGAAAAATCACCAAGGCCTTGGCCAGGTAGGCAAACCAGAATTTGCGCATGAAGAAGTAATGGAACTCGAAGTTCAGCGAGGAGGTGATATAGGGATTGGGCTCCTGTTCGAGGGGCAAATGAATATTCAGCCCGATGGTTTTCGCGCCCGCTTCCTTGGCTCCCAGGTTGGCGGCTTCCATGATGCCGGGCCCCCCGCCGGTGGTCACCACGAAGCGGCGGCGGCGGGCGGGTATCTGAATCGACCACTGGCTCAGGAGAAACGCCAGGCGACGGGCATCCTCGTAGTAGCGGGCCATATCGAGCGCCGCGAGCGTCCGTTTCTTCTGGCTGGCGTGCTGTTCCTCAGAAAGCCTCACGTGATTGTCGCCGGAAGCGGCCAGATCGCGTTCGATGGCCTCGCGGCTGTGGAACCGGGCCGACCCAAAAAAAACCACCGTGTCCTGAATCTGCTCCCGGCGGAAACGGGCCAGAGGCTCAATATACTCGGAGAGAATGCGGAGAACCCGGCCGTCCGGGCTGCTCAAGAATTGCTTATTTTCGTACGCCAGGGGAGAGCGCCCATCTTGTCTTTCATGCGTGATCGGTCGTTTTCCTGGTGGCATCACCAAAACCCAAAAGAGCTGATTTAGTCGGAAAGCCCGAAACCGTGCTTACTACTTAGCCCGATTCCCTTCGTGATAGTGAATGGCTTCCCAGAAACCAATCCAAATATCGAGCAAGCCTAAGCCGCTCACCAAACCCCGCACAAATCCGTGGGCCATGAAACTATGCAACCCCGGATTGGCCAGCAGGAAACGATTGTCTGTCCACTCCGGTCGCCACGGAACAATCACCAACAAGACTCCCACCACGGCGCAGACAAAGACGAACATCAAGACCGTCAGGCGATGAAGCCACAGGTCGAACCCGGTATGCCTCCCCCCAGAACCTCTCAGAAAAGGATCCGAGAACATGGAAGGTTGGCTGGGATTCGGGGCCTGGATGCTGGTGCGGAAGCTTCCCGCACTCCGGTCTTGAGAGCTGTTCGAATCTAGGTTCACCGAGTGCTCCTCAACGGAGACCCGAGTTGAGACCGGAAACTACCTGCACAAAGCCGACCTGGACGCATCCCAGCATTTTACGACTTTAGGCTCTTAACGCGCTCGGCTACGTCGCGGTAATCAATATTGTTGCCGTATACCTCCAGGAAGTGGTTGAGGGCCTCGGACTTCTTGCCGGCCGCCTCATAGGAGGAAGCCAGTTCGTAATGCAGCGCCGTGCGCGTCTCCTGATCCAGGCTGGGTAGCTGCAGTGCCTTGTTGTACCAGCGAATGGCGGCTTCCGGAACTCCCTTATCCAGGAAACATTGGGCCAGCCAGGTGTAGGTCTGCATGATGTGGGGCAGCCGCTGGCCGCGTTCGGCCGCCTTGCATACCTTCTGCAATTCGGCGATGGCTTCATCGAGCAGACCCATTTCGCGGAATGCCACCCCTAGGTTGTAGTGTGTCTCGGGATCTTCCTCTTCCTTGACAGCATGTTCGTCCAGTGTCTCGCGCAGCTCGCCAAAGAGACCGTCCAAGTCCAACCGTGGACTGGGTTCTGCGACCGGCGCCTTGACCGCTGGTTCGGGCGGTGCCAAGGGGGGAATCGGCCTTGCCGGAGCGGCCAAGCCCGGTACCGGCCTGCTGACGGGAAGACCTGCACCCGCAGCGGATGCGGCAGCGGCCATCGCCGCCGGAGCTGATGCTACGGCAGCAGGTTGTTGCGCCTCCCGCGGTCGAACCGGCGGCATGGTCTTGGTGACGGGAGCCTCGGCCAGGAAGTCAGGCCCGAGCGAGCTCTCCAAGTCGGAGACGAATTGGTTCAAGGAACCGACGGATTTGGCGGTTACCGCGGCCGCCTCGTGAGCTACGGGAACCGGAACCTCTTCCTCCTGAGCAAACTGCGGCGTGATCGTTCCGGGCAGGAAGTCATCGCCGACGGAGGACTCGAGATCCTTAACCAGGTCGCCCAGGTCATCGGTCTCGGGTTCCTCCGCCTCTTCGACCTCGTCTTCGACCGGGAGCACTCCTGCCGGTTCGACGCTAGATTCTGGCAAGCTTTCGGTTTCCTCGACCGATTCCTCCTCAACCGATAGCTCTTCGACGGGTTCTTCCTTTGCCGCGGTGGCCGCGTGGGTCATCGCCGTCTGAATCTCTTTGTGGATCGCCGAGAGCGTCCCGGAATCGGAGGTGAGTTCCCGGAGATTCTGGTAAGCAGCCTGAGCGCTCTCGACCATACCTTCGGCGAGGTAGGAACGGATCTCCTCGATTGCCTCCGCGACGGCTTCTTGCTTGGACTTTGCAGGTTTCGCCTGGTCTAGAGCGGTGGCGACATCCTCGGACCGAGCCGCTGGAACCGCATCGGATTCGTCGCTGAATCCGCCTTCCCATTCCGACGAAATATCGATCTCTTGCTCGGCCGGCTCCTGTGGGTGCCCGTCGACTCCCCCGGCCTGCTGGGTATCGAACACACCCGCCGCCCGACTCGCCGCAGGACCTGCGATCTCGGGATGGGGAGCTCCCGCCGCCCATATCTCGCTGGTAGAAGCCCCGGCGGTCTCAGGAGGAACCGCGAATTCAGCTTGCGCCGTCGGCTCTTGAACCGGAGCGGTGATGCCAACCGCGGGCTCTGCCGTCGCGGCCGAGCTCGCCGCGGCAGCGCAGTCCTCATACTGCGAGGCCAGCTGCCCGTAGCGGCCCGCCTCCTCCGCAAACCCCGCCTCTTTATACACGCCTTCGAGGGTCCGGCAACACACGGCGGCCTCGGTGAATCTTCCGGCGCGGGTGTGCAGGGCAGCCAGCTTTTGATTCACCCGATAGTCGCGCGGAGCATACGGCAACACGGCGAGCAGAGGCCTGAGGGCCTTGTCGGCCAAGTTGTACGAAATGAACAACTCCGCATCGGTCAGAGCGCTGCGGATGGCGGCCGCGATATCGTCGGGATAGCGCTGATCGACAAACGGAACCGTGGCTTCCAGTTCATCCACCAGAACTGCACCTTCCTCGGGTGTGATCGCCCGTGAACTGGACGAGGTTCGAAGCCGGCTGAGAACTTGTTGATAATTACGCGCATGCAGCAGGTTCTCGGGCTCCAGTTGGGTCAGCTTCAAATAGCAATCGCGGGCTCTTTCGAGCTTTCCGGCCTGTACCGAGGCATGCCCGAGGAGTTCGTAGACTTCGGTCAAATGCGTGGGATCGCCGGCCTTTTGCATCAAGTCCAGCAGGATTTCGAGGGCTACGGGATTGTCCCGAACGTAGCCGATCATGGGATGCAGGGTGTCGAGAATCTTTCGCGAATCGGCGGCCAGCAATCGTTCGGAATGTTGCTGGTAGAGGGTGAGCGCCGGTTCGAATTGTCCGGCGGCAATCAAGGCATCCCCGTAGCTGAGCAGCGCCGTCGCGTCGTTGTGAACCGAAAACAGCTTCGTGGCCAGATTTCCTGCCTCGGCCAGGCGGCCGGTCCGCAAATAAGCCTGCATGAGCGTGCGCAACCCATCGGGATTGCTGTCGAGATCCGCAACCTTTTCGAGATAGCCGATGGCCGCCTGGCTGTCGCCGGCATCGAGGGCCGTGCTCCCGCGCAAGCGTAAGGCGTAGCTGCTGCCCGGATCGAGCTTGAGCATGCGCTGCAGAATTTCCTCGGCGGGGGCCAGCTGGCCTCGGGCACGGAGCGCTTCGACGGCCGCCGTTAGAATCTGCCAGGCTTCGTTTTTCTTATTGAGCCGGAGGTAGACTTCGGCCAGCCTGGTGCGCATGGCGATGTTTTCCGGATCCATCTCCAAAGTCTTCTGGTAGATGCGTACTGCCTGATCGAGTTGCCCGGCGCGCACGAACTCATCGGCCACTTGCGAGTATTGGGCCCGGGCATCATTGAACAGGCCTTGCTGCGTGTAAAGCTCGGCCAGCCGAAGCACGCTCTCGAGCGAGGACTTCAGCTTACTCAGCTTCTTGTACATCGCTATGGCTTTTACCGTGAAACCCTGGGCAGCGTAAGCCTCACCTACGCTTTTAAAACACTCCACCGCTTTGTCGTTGTTGCCGAGACGGGCATAGAGGTCACCCACAGTATTCAGAACCGTCAGGTCCTTTGAATCGGTCTTCAGAACCTTTTCGTATTCAGCAATGGCGTTCTGCAATTTGCCTTGCTGCACGAATTTCTCAGCGGTACTGAGAACCTTCTGCTTTTTGAAGCCGAAACCGAAAGCCATAGGTTTAGGAACTCCAGCTCAGGTTTTCTCGACAACCTTCCCCAACCGAGGAAGAATTTCGAGGCGCTTCGACCAACTCCAATAGGCCCAAGCCAGATTCAGGAGACGGCCGTCCGGGTAAAGGTCATTGTACGGCTGGGTCAGCGGAAACGGATGGTTACCGAGGGTTACCGAAAGGGAGTGTACGAACGGATTACCTCCGGAACTGGCTTAGAACGTGAAGTTCAAGCCGCCGCGCACCGCCCGCGCCGACTGCACCAGGTAGACGGTTCGTCCGTCTTGGTCGAGAACCGGCACGTAGCCTTGCGCGAGGAGGTTCCGCAGGTCCACCAGCACTTCGACGTGTCCGGGGAGGATCACCGGCACGGGCTGGCGGATGTAGATGTTGAGGTAGGGCCCTGCCTGGCCGGGCGAGGCATTAAACATATCTACGGGGGTAAGCGCCTGGCCATTGATCCAGCGATAGGAGGCAATCCAGCGCGTCTTGGTCTTCGGGATTACGCCGCTGAGCTTTTCCGCCGCGCTGTAGGTGTTACGGGTCCCCATAGATTGCTGCACGTTCGCCAGAGTTGCGTTCGGATTCACCAGGTCGAGTACGCCTCCGTAGGCGAAATCGAGGGTCGAGGTAATGTTGCCGGTGAGCTTTTGCTGCATCACCACCCTCATGCCTTTCGTATGCAGGTCATTTCCCTGGTAGGTGAACGTGCCGGAATAAACATCCGGCAGAACCATCCCCTGCTCGATCGACGCTTCGCCAACCCCGGTCAGCGCAGGGTTGGTCACTTGATCGGCGAATGCAGCCACTTGCAGGTTGGTTCTCCCCAGGTGCCGGGAAAGCGAAAGCTCCTGGTGACGCGCATGTTCGAGCGATGGGCTGTAATCCACCATGCTGACCCGCGGCTGCGTCTCGCTCAAATCAGGGGGCGCGACATCGAAGCCCTTCTCCGTCTCGGTGTCCGGTTCCGACGTGACATAGCTGTATTCGAGAACCGTGTTCGGGGAAAGATGAACTTCGGCCGACCCAAAGGGGCGGACGGCGCTGGCGCGCCCCAGGAACTGAATGGTTTCAAAGTCGCTGCCCAAATGAACCTCAACCCCCTCGCCAAACCTGAACGTGTCGGAGGTGGTCATCGCCACCGACTGGAAAGAAGAGTTGGGCAGAGGAATCGTGGCCGGCAGGTTACGCACGGTCACGGCAAACTCCGGCTCGGAACCATTGTCCATTTGGTGGGTAAAGGAGAAGCGGACCACCGAGGCCGGCGCAACTCCGGCCAGGCCGCTGTAACCGATATTGCCCCAAAGGCCAATCCGGTCGGAGGCAAAGACCGAGCGCTCCACCGAGAAGCCCGTGTTCATATCCGAACTGCTGCCGAATCCTTCGGAAGCCGAACCCGCCACCAGGGACAACGTGCCCTTCAGTTCGTGATTCTTAGAAGAGTCTTCCGCACTGACGGGGGCCTTGCCCGTTGGATCGGGAAGAGCACGCAAAATGGGACGATTCGAAGAGGATCGCAGCACCCACTTCC
>DASPTQ010000266.1:0-10932 GCA_035623335.1 Terriglobales bacterium | reverse complement strand
CGGATCCGACGCAGGTAACGACACTTGCCCACTGCCTGCGGACCGTTTCTGAGCGCTTCGGTTTTCGCGCTTCAACCTCCCACAGCGGAACAGCGGAACGATCTCGTTGCGGTAAGACATTAACAGCGCTATACACCTTGTCCTATGGAAGAGACAGCAGAAACCCCAACGCCCGATACTCAGCTTTTTTGTGATGTTTTCAACGCGAGTCCCATCGGGATCGCGGTGGAGACCTTAGAGGGACAGCCTCTCTTCGTGAATCCAGCCCTTTGCGCAATATTAGGTTTCAGCGAAGAAGAATTGCGTAGCAAACATTGTGTTGACTTTTCTCCTCCTGAAGACGCCGAGAAGGACTGGGCACTTTTTCAGCAGTTGCGAGCAGGTTCAATAGATCACTACCAACTGGAAAAACGCTATTTTCGGCGGGACGGCTCGTTGGTCTGGGGGAACTTGAGTATGTCTTTGCTGAGCAGTCGTCCATCTCCGCTCGTCCTTGCGATGGTGGAGGACATTACGGAAAAAAAGATGGCAGAGGAGGCTCGATTCCGACATGCTGCAATTGTCGAATCGTCTGAAGATGCGATTGCCTCGGTGACTCTGGATGGAGTTATCGACAATTGGAACGCAGGTGCCGGGCGTATTTACGGGTACACGGAAGCAGAAGCGGTTGGAAAGTCAGTTACCATTCTTGTCCCGCCAGAGCTACCGGATGAGGAGAACAAAATTCTTGAAACGTTGAGGGCGGGGGGGCACATTGAGCACTTTGAAAGGGTTGGGGTAACCAAAACTGGGAAAAGAATCAACGTATCCCTGAGTATTTCCCCAATTAAGGGTTCAGCCGGCGAAACGGTGGGCTGTTCTGTCATCGCCCGTGACATCACCGAGCAAAAACGAGCCCAAGAGGCACTGCACAAGAGTGAAGAACGGTTTCGTCTGGCCGCTCAGGCAGGAAAGATGTACGCCTATCAGTGGGATGTGGCTACGGATGCAATAGTTCGCTCCGGTGACGTTTCCGGTGTGCTCGGCTTGACAGACGAGGCGTCGGTCACACGCCAGCAATTACTGGCTAGAGTCCACCCGGATGACCGAGCAATATTCAACGCTTCCATCACCGAGCGGACTCCTGAGCATCCAGATGTGCAGATTAGCTACCGCCTGTTGCGCCCCGACGGATCTCTCGTATGGGTGGAGAAAACCGCCCACGCATTGTTCGACAAGGGTGGCAGATTGGTGCGGATGATCGGTATGGTGGCTGACATCACCGAGCGCAAACGGGCGGAGGACGCAACCCGGGAAAGCGAAATGCGGTATCGCAGGATCGTCGAGACCGCAAACGAAGGAGTCTGGCTCCTCGATTCAAGACTGCGCACTTCCTATTTGAATCGGCAGATGGCGGAGATGCTGGGGTACGAACCGGCAGAAATGGTTGGGCGGAGTGTATTCGATTTCTACTTTCCCGAGGATGTTGAGCACAAGAAGCAAGTCTTAGGCCGCCGACAGCAAGGACTGCGGGAGCAACTGGAGGAACGGCTGCGGCGAAGGGACGGTTCGGAATTGTGGGTACGAGTGGCAGCCACCCCGGTGTTTAAGGACAGCGGAGAGTTTGATGGGGCGCTGGCGATGGTGTGCGACATCACGGAGCGCAAGCGGGCGGAGGAAACACTCCGTGAAAGTGAAGAAAAGTTCCGCAACGTTTTCCGGGATGCTGGAGTGGGTATGGTCATAGTCTCACCCGAAGGGCGCTTTCTCGCTGCGAACAAAGCATTCTGCGACTGCCTTGGCTACACGGAGCAAGAGCTTCTCCCAAAAACTGTTGAGTCGGTTACCTTGTCGGAAGATTGGCCTGCTTTCTCACAAAAGCTGCGAGAAGCCCTCACAGACGGACGCGGTTTCCAGTGGTTCGAGAAACGCTGCTTACACAAGAGTGGACGGATCGTCTACACCGAAAGCAGTGCTTCTGTGATTCGAAGCCGCGGGGGTGTTCCTCAATATTTCGTCGGTCAGGTTTTGGACATTACGAAGCGAAAACAGGCGGAACGGGCGCTTTCGGACATGAGCCGAAAGTTGGTTGAAGCACAAGAGCACGAACGCGCCCGGATCGCGAGAGAGCTTCACGACGACATCAACCAACGTCTTGCTCTATTGGCAATCGAACTCGAACAACTGCAAGGCGATCCTTCTGAGGTTCGGAGCCGTGTGCAAGAACTCCGGAAACAGACGATTGAAATTTCGAACGGCGTTCAAGCCTTGTCGCACGATTTGCACTCCTCACAATTAGAATATCTGGGTGTCGTTGCGGGCATGAAAAGCTGGTGCAAGGAATTCGGCGAAAGGCAGGGAATGCAAATCGACTGTAGTCCTGATGTGCAGGGCACTTTGCCAGCCGAAATCGGACTCTGCCTGTTTCGAGTTCTGCAAGAGGCTGTGCACAATGCCGCCAAGCACAGTGGGGTGAAACGGATTGAAGTGCGACTCCACGAAGAATCAGACGAGATTCATCTCATCATCAGGGATTGGGGCAAGGGGTTCGACATGGAAGCAGCAAAGCAAGGCCGAGGTTTGGGTCTCACTAGCATGCAGGAGCGAGTTCGGTTGGTGCATGGAACGATTGTGATTGATTCGAAACCGATGGGTGGAACCACCATCCATGTTCGCGTGCCCTTCAGGTCGGAGAGATTCTCCGAACGAGCAGCCGGTTAGTATCCTAATTCCCGTCCATGAAAACCTGAGTGTTCCTCGCAGATTCTTTGGAAAACTGGATCGTTTTCGTGATGGGGAAAAGCACTCCACAGATAGCCACACAGAGTATGTACGCCGTAGCCTCTAGTGATCTCGTCCCACAGATGTTCGAGCTTAATCGAACCCTCCGCATTGCCTTTTGACAACAGGGTGGGCGCGATTTCTCCGCAAACGAGAACCCGAGCACCTTCTCCCTTTACGCCTTTGGCTGCTCCCATAATGAGATTGCCTACCACTTTCACACAGCGAACGGGATCGGGCATATCATTCACCGTCAATTTTGACAGCGTATCAGCGGCATCCAACGGAATATAGCTGCCCTGTTCGATGGCCGCAGCCACGTCCACACCATCTGCTTCTAATCTCGGAACAAGGCTGGCTCGGTGTGACGGGGTCACGACAACAATGACCGCATGCCCAATTTTCAGAGCGGATTCGATAAAGCGTGCGTAGCCATCCACCACAGAAGTGTCATCTGCGTAGAACGCAACCTCATGGCAACGCGTGATCGCTGCGCCGTGGTCATTCATGGGTGCGCTGGAATCGCGACTTGCCAAGCCGACACTGAAAAACGGCTTGCCCTGAAGAACTGCTTCCACAGCGGGCAACAGGTCGCTCGCCGCATCCGACTTGACCACGTAGCCGCCCGCGCCCGTGCACAAAGCTTCTCTTGCAATGTTCCGACAGCGATTTTCGCTTACGAATAGGATTTTGGATCTGGGGGAAAGTTCACGGATTCGCCGAGCCGCTTCGATCCCATTCATGCTCGGTAGCCCGATGTCCAGCACGATCAGGTCTGGTTGCAGTTGTTGGGCCTGCTGAACTGCTTCTGAGCCGTCCCACACTTCTGCGATGACCTGCAATTGTGGCTGTTTCCGAAGCGTGGAAGAGACGAAGCGACGCCAAGGCTCGTAATCATCTACGACCAGAACGCGGATGGTGGACGTAGCCAAGGAGCTTCTTGCCTAATCTAGTTGAACCCCGAAGTCACGGTCCGGTTGCTGTCCAGGACTTAAGAAGATGGCACAACAGAAGCAGTTCGCCCGCTGCGCTGAGGCAATGTCCGGCTTGCTCCTAAGCAATGCCTGAAGCCCTGTTGGCAGTGAGAAGTATGAGTATGTTCTCAGTTGCTCGCCTAAAGCCCTAATACGAAGCGCCCCACACTCATAGACTCGCGGACAGCCGTCGAACAGCCCTCCTCCGGAACTGCTCGCTTCCCCAGCCTAATTGCTTGATGGTGTGTGGGGAATAGCACCCGCGTGCTACTCAAATGGCACGAACCCTGATCGGGCTCACTGGACGACCGCGAGGGCTTCTGAGCCCATCCCAGACCACCCGGGCATGGCGGGGCCTCCTTAATGGGTCCCGCGTCTATTGTCTCGTCTCGGCGTTCAACCAGCAGATTGAGAGACCCTAGCTAAAGCCTGTCGCAAAACCCTGGGCTCAACCCCTGGATTGACGCGGACCGGCGATCTCGCCGGGTGGCGATTCTCGCAGTTTTGCCCTGCGGCTCACGGCGCGACTCCGTAGCCACGCTCCGCTCCGTTCGTCGCAAATTTCACAAACTTTTTCCGTGTTGTCAAATGTTGTCAAAGAGTTCTCTTGACAAATTATTATCTTAAACGATATAGTCGATTACGATGATCGCCACGACCCAGCACCAATCCCTCCTCTTCTTCACCCCCTTGGCTCAACAAATCGCCCTCCTCAAAGACGACTTACTCGACCCCGTCGATCACTTACTCGACGACGACGAACTCGTCGATCGGGTGCGCGCCTGCCTGATTGGCCGCAACCCCAACTCCTCCCGCACCGGCCGCCCCGGCATCTCCCCCGATCGCCTCCTGCGCTGCTGCATCCTCAAGCACATGAAGGGTTGGA
This sequence comes from Terriglobales bacterium, assembly GCA_035623335.1. GTDB lineage: Bacteria > Acidobacteriota > Terriglobia > Terriglobales > Acidobacteriaceae > JAFAGX01. Next base: position 6,312 of record DASPTQ010000266.1, on the reverse strand, counting down.
GTTTCCGCGACCTCGAACGCGAAGTGCGCAGTAATCTCCTCTATCGCCGCTTCACCCACTACGACGCCGATCCCACCCCTGACCATTCCGTCTTCAGCCGCACCTTTGCCTTGCTCGGTCCCGACGTCACCGAGCAGGTGTTGCGACGGGTCGTCGGCATCGCCTGCGAACAGGGCGTCGTGCAGGGAAAGCAATTTCGCGTGGATACTACTGTGATTGAGAGCAACGTGCACTATCCAACCGACAGCTCCTTGCTGGGAGACTCCATGCGCGTACTCACCCGCAGCTTGGGCAAGATCGCCCAGGAGTGCAAACAGGGAGCTGTGGAAGTCATCGAGCACGCGCGCGCCGTGAAGTATCGCCTGCTGGAGATCAGCCGCGCCGCCAAGTCAAAAACCGAGGCCGGGCGTGCGCGTATGCGCGCCAGCTACCAGAAACTGCTGGGCCTGACCCGAAGCGTGGTGCGGCAGTCCCAGCAGGTGCTGGAGCGGTTCAAGAAGGGACGCCTCCCGGTGGTGGGCAGCAAGTTGGCGGTGTTCATCCAGATGGCGCAGCTGGAGCACTTCCTGCCGCTGGCGCAGAAAGTCATCCGTCAGACCAAGGACCGGGTGGTGCTGGGCAAAGAGGCCGTAGAGAAAGTCCTGAGTTTGTTCGAGCCTCATACCCAGGTGATCCGCAAAGGCAAGGCCCACAAGCCCAACGAGTTTGGCCGACTGGTGCGATTGGACGAAGTAGAGAACGGCATCGTGAGCGGCTACGAGGTGGTAGCGGGCAACCAGGCGGATACCGAGTCCTGGCGGCCGGCGCTCGAACATCACCAGGAGTGCTTCGGGAAACCTCCGGAGATGGCCGCCGCAGACCGCGGCTTCTTCTCGGCCCAGAACGAACGCGAGGCCGAGACCATGGGGGTGAAGCACGTGATTCTGCCGGCACGCGGACCGCTGGGGGAGAAGCGGACGAAACGACAGAAGGAGCGCTGGTTTCGCCGCGGCCTGCACTTCCGCGCCGGGTGCGAAGCGACGGTCGCCCATTTGAAGCATGGCTTCTCCATGCTGCGCGCCATGTACAAAGGTGAACGTGGTTTCAAGCGCTACGTGGGTTGGAGCATCATCAGCAAGAACCTTTTCTCGATCGCGCGTTACCAGGAATACCAGAAGCGGAAACAGGCCGCGAAGGAGCAAGCAGCATGTCCCAGTCAACAGGATCCGCAGCGCAACGCCGCCGCTTGCTCGGCCAGATCGAGCGCTTGGCCGAGATCGCCATCTTCGGCACGTTGTCGGAAACCTATCGCACCTGCGGCCGCGCCGGCTGCCATTGCCAGAGCGGAGGGCCCAAGCACGGGCCCCACCTGCAGATCAGCTACCGCGGCGAGAAAGGCAAGACCACCGGCTACTATGTGCCCAAAGAGGCCGAAGCGGCCACACGAGAAGGAGTAGCTGCCTGGCAGGAACTGCAATCCTGCTTGCGAGAGTTGGCGGAGATGAACAAAGAGCGCAACTTGCAGCAAGCGCGCGCGGGCGACGCCCCATGAAGCGCTACGCCCCGTGGCTCTCCGTCGCATTCGTCCTTGCCATCCTCCTCACTCTGGGCTTTCCTCCGGATCGACCTACGCGTGTGTTCCTCGACTCGCCGATCGGGCGAGCGCTATGCCTGGACTTATCTCAAGTATTTAATCCTGCAGTCACGGATCCTGCGGTCAAGCCGGCTAAGTTCTGGTTGCACCTGGAAGCAAGACGGAATCGGGCCGACTCCAACGAATGTCTTCCTCTGCTTTCCAACTTCTCCCTTGACCATGTGCCGCTGCGCGCAGATGATACCGGTCCGCCTTGGATCGATCTCTGCGGGCCCCCAGTGTTGGTTCGAACGGCCCCGCGGTTGAAGTTGCAAGGCCCGCCCGGGTGGAAACTACCCCCGAACCCGCGAAAAACGGGGCTCCCGCAAGAATCGGGGTTTTGCAACGTGTAATTTTTACGACAGGCTTTAGCTAGGGCTCTCGTATTACCCAAGAAACATATCAAACGCCGAATTGTCCAGAAGTTTGACACTCCGGCGCGACGAATCTTAGAATCCAGTTGGCTGTGGTAACGGGAAGCCACTCCGTGGCGGTCAGGCTACGGAAACTTGCCGATTCCCGCCTCGCCTTTTCCTTCCCCTTGGCGGTGTAGCTCAGGTGGCTAGAGCGAGGGTCTCATAATCCCTAGGTCGTCGGTTCGAGTCCGACCGCCGCCACCAATTCTTCCAATGACTTGCGGGCAAATAGGGATGGGCTCCGCCTGGGTTTGTTGCTGATTTGTTGCCGTTTGTTGCGGACTTGTTTCGGTGTCCAACAGCCGGTGCTGCCACCTGTTAGTCGACCTCGGCTTCTATCGCCAGGATTAGAAGTTGGGCCAGGCGATAGACGCAGTCACCGAACTCGGCTTTGGACTTTGTGCTGCCCATTGGCTTGCTCCGAAGTTGCGCGGCCGCCGCCACGAACTGACCACTGTTGCGCAAAGGTTCGTAAACCTCCCCGCTCACCCACAGCCCATGCAGCAAGACGCCTAACTTTCTCGCCACCGCGATCACCTCGTTTCTTCCCATTCTTCCCACCGGGACAATCGGGACGACGGGGACTAAGCCATCGACAAACCAGCACAGCGTCTTGAACTGATCGTCCCGATGGTCCCGCCCTCCAGGTCACGAACCCGTGTGTCTAAGGTCACTGAATTGCAATATGCGGAACTTGGAGCATAAAGGGGCGAGAAAGACTGAAGCAAGAGCTGATAATCGTGTCGATTAGTTTCACAAAAACGTCTATTCTTTCATTTGCCAAAATTTTACTCGTTGCAATCACCCTCTTTTCGATTGAGCCGCAGTTGGGATCATTGGATGCCGACGGTGACGGCTATCCCGAAGTTCCAATCCTCGTTTTGAATCCAAGCAGTGTTGCAAACCCTCTACGGGCCCTGGCCAAGGATCAACTGATCAGCATCATCGCTGTCACCGTGCCTCTGTTTCCGGCAGTGCCACCAGACTACTTGGGAAACATCGGAAGAGAACTCCTATCCCAACTACGTAGCTCCACGCTGCACTCGTTCGTGCCTCTTCGCCGCTGAGCAACAACTCTCGGTCTCAGCGGTGCGACGGGATCCCCAGGGAAGGTCCGCGTGATGGACTGACGCCGACTTGGAATCCTGTCGGGAACTTCAATCTCGGGGCGGAATACCTGTACGGCGAGCTGATAGCGAAGGGTGATGACAAGGGATACGGCAGTCGTATTCAGGTGAGCATGAAGTACGACTTTTACAAGTGGTGAGCCGGAGAGTCGGATCTTCTCTCGAAGGGAAAGGACGGATTGTGCCGTGAATAAGTTTAGCAAATCTCTATTGAGCACATTAGTTGCCGGGTTGCTCGTCCTTGCTCCGATCTACTTAGCGATATTGCTGCTGCTCAAAGCAATCCGTTCGTTGAGCACCGTGCTCGGGCCCCTCGCCAAGTTGCTCCCAGAATGGTTACCCGGGGCTCAGATTCTTTCTTTGCTTCTTGTCTTGATTGTCTGCTTCCTCACTGGATTCGGAGTTCGCACTCGGATGGGGCACGCGATCTGGGAGCAAATCGAGAAGTCGCTATTCCAAAGAATCCCGGGCTATCCCCTCTTGCGAAGTCTTACTCAGCGATTAGCGGGCGAGAGTGAGGGCAGGGCATGGAGGCCGGCCCTTGCCGAGATTGAGGAGTCCCTCGTCCCGGCGTTTATTATCGAAGAACTTGACGACGGGCGACTCACCGTTTTCGTTCCCTCTGTGCCCACTCCCTTCGCTGGTGCGGTTTATATTCTCAGCCCGGATCGTGTGCATCCGCTGAACGTTCCCTTTACGCAGGCCGTCAGCGTCGTCTCCCGGTGGGGATCAGGTGCCAAAGATCTTATTGCTGCAACAGAACTGAAGAAAGCAGGGTAATTGTTCTCACCGTAAGTTTGGAGGGCCAGAGGACGATGTTCGGACAGTCAAGGCCGCCGCATCAACCTACCGTTGTGGGACCAGGCCCTGTGCTGCGGGCATGGCTGTCATCACATCTAAATGCTGTCACTTCTGACAGTTCAACAGACTGCCCGCTGCAATCTCTAATAAACCAAAGTGAGATAGGCTCGGTCGAGGGCCCGCGCTTTTCCTGTGCGTCGCCGAACCGCAGCGATGGCGAAGCCAGATTTTCCTCCGTCGCTGCGACAAAGTTGGTATCGAAGGGCGGGCATATAGGAGCAACGTCATGAAACTTAGCAAACGTAATCTAAAGATCGCAGGAATCGTCGTCGCAGTTCTGTTGGTCATCCTGATCGCGCTTCCCCTTTTCATCAACATCAACAGCTTTCGTCCAAAGATTGAGTCGGAAGCGACGAATGCTCTGGGGCGCCCGGTGAAGTTAGGGAATCTGAGCCTATCGATCCTAACAGGCACAGTTGGAGTAGACGACATCAGCATCGCTGACGATCCGGCATTCAGCAAGTCACCGTTCGTAACGGCGAAGTCATTGAAGGTAGGCGTCGAGCTGATGCCACTCATTTTCTCTAAGCAGCTGAACGTAACAGGGATTGCACTGGATGAGCCTCAGATCATGCTGTTGAAAGCGGTCAATGGGACATGGAATTTTTCGAGCCTGGGCGGGGCAGGGGCAAAGAAGGTGCCTGAAACGGAGAAGACAGGAGCATCTGCACCTCAGAATTTCTCCGTTGCCAAGTTGGAGATCAAAGATGGGAAGCTGACGGTCGGGAAAGCAAACTCCACGGCCAAGCCGCAAGTGTATGACAAGTTGAATGTTGAAGTGACGAACTTCTCCTTGGCCTCGCAGTTTCCCTTCGAGTTAACCGCCAGCCTCCCAGGAGGAGGCAACGCAAAAGTGTCGGGAAAGGCGGGACCGATTAATCCGCAGGATGCGGCCAAAACTCCTCTTGATGGGTCCGTGAAGGTGAACAACATGGACCTAGCGGCCTCGGGATTGGCGAGCGGCATAGGTGGTGTTGCAGATTTTGATGGAACCTTGAACTCGAATGGAAGCCAGGGTAAGGCGGTCGGTCTGGTAACTTGCGACAAGCTTAAACTCTCCCCCAAGGGATCGCCAGCTTCCAAAACGGTCACGATCAAGTACACAGTGAACGCGGACCTCGACCAACAGGCGGGCACGATCACGCAAGGGGACGTTGCGATCGGCAAGGCCGTAGCCCACCTCACCGGCGGATTTCAGACCCAAGGGGAAGTGCAGGTCGTGAACCTGAAGCTCAGCGCTCCCGACATGCCGGTCGATGAACTGGAGGCGATGTTGCCGGCGCTGGGGATAGTCCTTCCCTCCGGATCCCAGCTGCAAGGGGGAACGCTTTCGACCGAGCTGGCGATTAGCGGTCCGGTCGACAAGCTAGTGATCACGGGCCCAGTGCGGCTGGCGAACAGCAAGCTGGCTGGGTTTGATCTGGGCTCGAAACTGGGGGCGCTGTCGGCCTTTACAGGGAAGGCTCCGGCAAATCGCGACACGTCGATTCAGAATGCCAGCTTAAATGCGCGCGTGGCGCCTGAGGGCACGAGAGCGGATGCGATCAATCTGACGGTTCCGGCGATCGGCGTTATCACCGGAGCCGGCACGGTCAGTCCAGCCGGAGCGCTCGACTTCCGGATGCTGGCCAACCTGCAAGGGGGCATGGCCGGAGGACTGACGCAGAGGGCGGGGATTGGGGGCGGCACAGGTAGTGGCATTCCTTTCTCAATTCAGGGAACGACATCGAACCCGAGCTTCGTTCCAGACGTATCGGGCGTGGCTGGCAGTGTCGCGAAAGGTGCGGTGCAGAACGCGGTATCAGGAAAGACTGCTGGCACTCAAGGACTGGGCGGTCTCCTCGGGAGGAAGAAGCCGAAGTAACTCCGGCAGGTTCAGACAACGTCATACGATCTGTTCCGCTCAGTAGGAACACTGACAAGAGACACGATAATCAGGGACGTGGCACGATCAGCTCGACAATGATAAGGAGAGCACCATGAGATTCAGAATAATTGCATCAAGCCTTGCTGTGATCCTGCTGGCTGGAGGTTTGGCGAGTGCGGGGGACTCACCTGACGAAAAACGGGAGAAGACTCGCAAGATGGCAGCCCAAACCCTGCAGGATTTGTACAAGCTGGAACCCACCGCGCAGGCAGCTATCCAAAAGTCTGCCGGATATGCCGTTTTCAATAACATGGGAACGAACCTGTTGCTGCTGAGCACGGCCCGGGGCGCAGGGATCGCCGTCAGCTCCAAAACCAAGCAAGAAACATTCATGAAGATGATTTCCGCCGGCGCCGGTCTTGGCATCGG
>DASPTQ010000265.1:0-4734 GCA_035623335.1 Terriglobales bacterium | reverse complement strand
TTTGGCATTGATCCGATCGACGATCTGTTGCGGCTGGAGAAAGCAGCGCGGAAGATCAACTCGATCCTCGATCTCGATCAACTCATCGACAAAGTGGTAAATGAGGTGGCGCACACCTTCGGATGCCTGGAGGCGACGATTTACCTGCACGACCAGCCCCGGGGAGAATTGGTCCTCACCGGCGTCCACGGTTGCACGCGACACGGCAAAGGCGATCGCAAGAAGGTTGGCAAAGAGGGCATGGTAGGCCACGTGGCCGGCACCAGAAGGATGCATTACGCCCCGGACGTGCGGCTGGATCCCTACTATATTGCCTGCGAAGAATCGACCCGGTCCGAGGTGGCGATTCCCCTGCAAGTGGATGGACAATTGTTGGGCGTCTTCTCGGCTTCGCATCGAGAGCTGGATGCTTTTCCACCCGAACAGTTGCGGCTGCTCGAGGCGCTATGTGCCCATATCGCGGTGGCTGTCTTCAACGCCCATCGCTTCCAAAAGGAGAAGCGAGAACGCGAGCAAATGAGCCGTGAGGCTCGCGAGGCGCGGGCCATTCAGCAAGCCTTACTGCCTAAATCGTCTCCCTGGATACCGGGATTTGCCATTACGGGAATGTCGATACCCGCAGGCGCCTTGGGTGGGGACTGGTACGATTTCATTACCCTCGACGAGCGCCGCTGGGGATTAGTACTGGCGGATGTTTCCGGCAAGGGAATGGCCGCTGCTCTGCTCATGTCCGCGACTCGCGGGATGTTGCGATCGCTCGCCGAAGCGGGCTCGTCTCCGGGCGAGGTGCTCGCTAAGCTGAATCGTCTTCTGGTCGAGGACCTTCCCGCCGGACGCTTTGTGACCATGATTTATGCCGTTCTCAACCCTGAGCGGAGAAGGTTAAGCTTTGCCAACGCCGGTCATCTCCGTCCGCTGTTGCTCACCAACGACGTGGCCCGTTTCCTCGATACGGAGCGAGGAATGCCGCTGGGGGTTGGAGACAGCGATTTTTCCGAGGTGGAGGTCGAGATCCCGCCGGGCTCGCGTCTCCTGTTCTACAGTGATGGAATCACCGAGGCGTCGAACGGCGAGGAGGAGGAATTCGGGCTGAAGCGGCTGGCCGTTCACCTCGCCAGACCAGACGCATCGCTGGAAACCTTACTGGACGAGGTTCGTTCTTTCGCGAAGGGCACATCTCTTCGCGACGACGCCAGCGCAATCCTGCTTAAGGGTTGATTGAGAGTCCGGAAAGCGTGGAGCTTTAGGTTGGTATAATCTCCGAAGGTAGTGCGATGGGACAGCCACACGATCGCAGCCAAGTAAGGAGCGCCTGTCCAGGGTGGCAGGTTTTCATCATCGGTTTTGCGATCTGCGGGTTAACCGTCAGCCTGGCAACTCGTACCTTCCGGCTGAAGGTTCCTCACGGTGTTAGCGTCATTTCAGGTGGCGCACAAGCGATGCGGCAGCATATGAACCGTGATGCCGATCGCTGGGTGCCTCCGGTCCCACTCTTCACGCCTTTACAGGTTCCTACGTTCTATCCCTATGTGGCGCCTGCGGGCCCTCCGCTGGCTAGCGTTCTCTTCGAGGAGAAGCTGTACAACCGGCCTCCTCCTTCCTGCTGACGTTCTTTCACTCAATCGAGCCGGCTCTAACTGGCACTTGATCTCCTGCGTCTGGCCGAGGGCTGATTCATCCATCCGCGCCGCAGTGCCCCAGAGCGAAGCGGCTTAATGCGGGATGTGAGCTGCTTCGAGGAGGAACGCTATGATGAGGAAAGCTGTTATGAAGAAAAGTTTGATTCTGCCGGCAATCGTTCTGCTTGCAGAGTTAGTCTACGCGCATGCTGTCACCAAGAAAGAAGCCAAACAGGAAAGCTATCAGCCGGGCACGGTTCTCAGCGTCGACAAGTATGTACCCCAGTCGTATTACGTCGGATCGCCGATCGACGCGCCATTGCAACCCCGTGAGTACAGCTACGACGTCGGAATTCGTGTGGACTGCACCACCTATGTCGGCCGCTACGAGTCGGCTATCAACTATCTCCCGTCTTCTATCACACCGAACCATCCGGTACAGGTGCTTCTGCGCAAACACACGCTCTGCGTCTGGATGCCGGAACTCGGTCGCGAGGTGGAGATGAGAATCGTTCGCCACAAGCCCGTGAAGGACGAGGCCTGCCAGGGGAATGGATAGCCCGGAGGAGAGCGACGACAATCCGTGAGGACCATCGCCCAATCCTACTGGCATGACTGCCCGACGCCTGGGCGATGCTGTGCGGCCTGCGTCATGGGCCGCAGGATCTCTATCTCTGCGGCCCGCCCATACCGGTAGGCACGTTGGTCTCGCGCACCGGCCGGTCCATTTCACCCGGCGCGGTTGGGGCATCCAGGCCATCGGTCAGCAGGAAACCTTTTAGAGAAATGGCGTTCAACCAGGCGCTTTCGAGTGCCGCAACATAATCGGTCTTCAGCTGAAACAGTGTCCGTTGCGAGATGAGAACCTGCGGGTACGCTGCCGTCATGTGGCTGTATTTCTCGAGATAGAGCTGGTAGGCATTCTCGGCATTCGGAATCATCCGCGTGCGATAGCGGTCCACGGCTGCCTTTGCGGTCAGATAGTTCTGCATCGGAGAGGAAAGGCGCTCTCTCAGCAAGAGCTGAACGCGGTTGACTTCGAGTTGCGCGCGCTCGATTTCGGCTTTCGCAGCCTGACTGTTGCCTTGGTTTCGGTTGAAAAGGGGTAACTGAACGCCGATCTCAGCAAACCCCTGCAGCCCGACAGGCTGACCGGAGGGTTCCATAAGTTCTCGGTTCTGCTCGATGCCGCCTCGAAGTAGAAGGTCCGGGATCGGTTGTTTCTGGGCGCGGGCAAGTTGGGCTTGGGCTCGTGCTACCTCCAACTGGGCAATCTTGATGGCTGGGCTTTCGGTCAGAAGCTTCTGTAGCCATTCATCGGGGTTGATCTCCGGAACGTCTTCCAGATTGCCGCTCAAATATGAAAAGGTAAGGTCTGGCTTTCCGACGACGGCCGCGAGCGACTTCCAAACCCTCTGCTGGTTCTCCTGCGCGGCCGTGAGAACCAAATCCGCCTGGTCAGCTTCGACGGCCGCCTGAAGCACGTCCGGTTGGTCCGCTTGCCCGACATTCAAGAGCTGCCTGGATGTCTGTAGCGCGTCTTGCGTGAGCTTCAGCAACTGCGCGCGTAGCGCAACTGTTGCCTGCGCCGCGAGCGCCTGATAGTAGGCAATCCGTATCCCGTTTAAGGTACGGAGCTTCTGTTCCTCGCGTTCTGCCTCGGCCTGCTTGAGCTCCTGGGCGACGACGTTCTTAGCGGCGCCAAGCTTTCCGCCCAGAACAATATCTTGTTGGACGAAAGCACCCTGTTCACCTCCCCGAAAAGAACCGCCGCGGATCTGCTCTCCTTGATAGCCGACGGTGGGGTTTGGGTACAAACCGGCTTGGCGCTGCCGGGCCTGCGTGGCTCGGACCTCCGCGTCCGCCTGCCGGAGCGTCGGATTGTTGGCCAGTCCCATCCGCTCCAGGTCTTCCAGGCTCAGGACCCCTCCGTTCGACTGCGGCTCGGGTTCATTCATCTTCGTGGCTGGCATCGGCAGTTGAGATGGGGGTGTATTCATTGCCGGCGTTGGTTGTTGATTATTCTGCGCTGCCGCATGAATCGAGAGAAGGCAACTCCCTAGCGCCAGTCCTAGAATCAGTTTCATGTCCGACTCCTTTTAAGCCCCGTGCTCACGTTCCTTGCCTGGCATCGGCTGCTGGTTGGGTCGCTTCTGCCGCATCTTGGACGTTACCTCGTCATATTTGTCGGGCGGCAGCACGCGAACGAAGGTCATCATGCCCTGCATGAATCCGCTCCAACCCGGTCGCAGGCCGTAGTTCTCCGGTTTATCCAGCATCTTGTCCATGGCCATCATCGGGCCTTCCATGAAAGCGTCTTGCGGAAAACCAGGCGTGGCATTTGCGTCCGGCGCGATATCCGGCTGCATCTGGCCGTGCTCCATGACCGGTCCCTTCTCGTGCGACATCCCGGGCATAGATTGCATAGACTGGCTCTTGGAAAGAAGACCGTTCGATGTGCGCTCATCCAAGGTGGCGCCGACTCCCAGTCCCCGTCCTAGGCTCGGCCCCTTGTCCTCCGATAAGGCAGGACCTTGCCGCATCATGCCCATACCCTCTTCCATCCCGGCGCCGGCGGGCATGCCGCCAGGTCCACGCGTCATGCGCCCGACAACCGACGACATGGCGTTCATCATGTGGTGAGGGAGATGGCAGTGGAGCATCCAGTCTCCCGGATTGTTGGCCACGAACTCAATATCGCGCGCCTGGGCAACGCCAACCAGCACGGTATTACCCGTGCCCCAGGTTGCTGGTGGCTGCCGGCCGGCTTCCGTTCCCGTGACGGAGAAGGTGTTGCCATGGAGATGAACGGGGTGATGATCCATTCCCAGGTTGACCATCCGAATGCGTACCCGGTCTCCAAGCCTCACGATGAGCGGAGTTGTGGCCGGAGCGACCTTGCCGTTAAGAGTAAGCCAGTTAAATTCCATGTTCCCGGAGTTGGGAATGGTGTTGTTGGGCAGGACGGCGTATTCCTGAAGCAGGATGGCAAAGTCTTTGTCGACGACTGGCTGATAGGCCTGGCGCGGGTGCATGATGAAGGCGCCAAGGAGCCCCATCATCTCCTGCATTGCCATATGCGAGTGATAGAAGTAAGTCCCCTCTTGGTGCAACC
>DASPTQ010000264.1:0-5034 GCA_035623335.1 Terriglobales bacterium | reverse complement strand
TGAACGCCGTGGGATGTGAATCTGGAAGCGTCCAGTGAAGAGTGTGGGTGAGATTGTGGGTAAGCTGAAGTGGGATCGCGATTCACTAACTACTTAAGAATGAATGGAGGGGACGACGGGACTCGAACCCGCGGTCTCTGCCGTGACAGGGCAACTTTGTAGTGTAACTCACTGGAATTAAACGGTGTCGGCGGGCACAGATCGATACGAATTGGCATAAGAAGAACGGCACGACTTATCGTCCCCTTATTGTACCCGGATGTGAGCAGTCAGCTCGCGGGAGAAAGATCGCTTCAGTGAAGCGCGGTGCTGCAAACAAGTTCGTGAATCTGCAGCAACTCCAATGTCGGCTGGTGCCGTTCAACGCGCAGGCCAGTGCGCTAAAGATCGACTGACACCGTGTCTGCGAGATCCTGCTTGAGGTTTCTCTGGCTGGCGCGCATGCTCATCATTCTTCAGCTTCAGAGGGTAACTGCTTGTAACAGTTCCTCGGTAATTATTGATTTCTACCGATGATTTGTTACACTCCTGTAGTGGTGACTAGAAAAACAGAGACGTTCCTCAAGCTTCTAACCCGGAAACAGGTAATCAGATCTCGTGATCTCGATAGGGCCGGCATTCCGCGGAATTATCTAAATCGTCTTGTAGAACGCGGCCAGCTTCGCAAGATTGAACGAGGCCTTTATGGCGTGCCCGAACTTAAGTCCTCCGAGCACATGACCCTAGTCGAAGTTGCCGCGAGAATTCCCAAAGCGGTGATTTGCCTACTGTCGGCGCTGCGTTTCCACGACATCGGAACACAAATGCCAAGCGAAGTCTGGATCGCGCTAGATGTCAAGGCGTGGACTCCAAAAATCAAATATCCTCCGGTGCGGATTGTCCGTTTCTCGGGCAAGGCTCTGCGGTTTGGTGTACAGGAACATGATGTCCAGAGCGGAAGAGTACGAGTTTATAGTCCTGCAAAAACCGTAGCCGATTGTTTCAAGTTCCGATACAAGATCGGCAGTGATATTGCCGTGGAAGCGCTTCGAGAGTGCCTTCGCAAGAAAAAAGCCACCGTGGATCAACTCTGGGAGGCGGCGAAAGTGTGCCGTGTCGCTAATGTCATGAGGCCCTATATGGAGTCCCTTTCTTGACGAAGAGGGTCACAAATGTAACGGCTTCGGCTGGTCAAAGGCTGCGAAATATTGCACGCGAGCGCAACGAAGACTTTTCCTTGGTGCTTCGCTGGTGGGAAGAAGAACTCTGGCGCTGGTAGCCGCCCTCCAACGGCCGCTTTTGGGCATCGCGGGGGTGGGCTGGCATACGTTTCGCCACACTGTGGGAACGATGCTGGCCGAGATGGGCGAGCATCAGCTGACCATTCGCGACTACCTACGGCATTCCAATCTTCACGTGACCAACAAGTACCTGCAGGCAACCTCGAAGTCGAAACGGCACGCGCAGGACAAGTTGGTCGAAGCGATCCTGCCTACCGGCCTGCTGCCCAAAACCAGCCTGATTCAGTAAGAAAAACCGGCGACGAAACTCAGGCGGCGAAAGCTGAGGAAGGGGCGTTTGCGGCTTATCGTCCCCTAATATCCCCCTGATTTGTTTTGGGCTAAATCTCTAAGTTCTTTAGAATGTGGCGGGGACGACGGGACTCGAACCCGCGGCCTCTGCCGTGACAGAGTGGCTGGCCGACGTAACTTATTGGAACTTAACGGTACTGACAGCCCGTTCTTAGTCCTCTAAGGAAACTCATGGGAACTCATTGGCCGGCTCATTGGACCCAGATCGGACCCAAATTGGCTGATCCGGAGTGAAGCCATCGCCCTTGCGGTTATGAGCCCATCAACATAAACGACAGCATTTCATCTCAACGACCTGACGTCGCCGAGAACGACACGGGGCACTGGAAAGACTCCAGAGCACCGCGATTGGACCACAGTAGGACCACACTCCGGCGGGTGTGCCTGTCGCAACGTGTTGAGTGCAGCTTTTTCAGACTGGCGTTAAGGAGTATCAGCAACAACTTAACAGGTCTTAGGTGGCTGCGTAAGTCCTTCAAAGTTCGTGAGAGGTGTGCATAGATGAGTGCAACCGGGATATTTCATCAATTGACTTTCGCTCGTCGGTCAACCCGTTCGCTCTCATTGACTTGCCATACCCTCCTGCATAACATGGCGTTGCGCCATGATCGGTCAAACAGTCTCCCATTACCGCGTCCTGGAAAAGCTGGGCGGCGGCGGCATGGGCGTCGTCTACAAAGCCGAGGATATCGAACTCGGCCGCTTTGTGGCCCTGAAATTCCTGCCCGAAGATTTGGCTCAGGATTCGCAAGCTCTGGAACGTTTTCGCCGCGAGGCGCGCGCTGCTTCAGCTCTGAATCATCCCAATATCTGCACCATATACGAGATCGGCAGGCACCAAGGCCAGGAATTCATTGTAATGGAGCTGCTGGAAGGCCGGACGCTGCGCGACTGCATCCTGGGCAGGCCGCTGCCAACCGGCCGTCTGCTCTCGACTGCGGTTGAGATCGCCGAGGGGCTCGATGCGGCGCACGCCAAGGGAATCGCTCACCGAGATATCAAACCCGGCAACATATTCGTGACCGAGCGCGGCCATGCGAAGATTCTCGACTTCGGGCTGGCCAAGGTCGCAGCCGAGAGACACAGTTCCGCCACCTCGCTGGGCGTGGCGCCAACGGTGATGAGCGAGGTTCACTTGACCAGCCCTGGAACGGCGGTGGGCACGATCGCTTATATGTCACCAGAGCAGGCCTCCGGTGAGGAACTTGACGCACGCACGGATTTGTTTTCGTTTGGAGCCGTCCTGTACGAGATGGCGACTGGGGTGCCGGCCTTCTCGGGAAGCACAACGGCGAAAGTGTTCGACGCCATTCTCAACCGAACGCCGGTCGCCCCAGTCCGGCTGAACCCGGCTTTGCCGACCAAGGTGGAAGAAATCGTCAACAAGGCACTAGAGAAGGATCGCGAGTTGCGCTATCAGGGCGCAGCAGAAATGGCTGTGGACCTGAAGCGCCTGCAGCGCGAGATCGAATCGGGGCGAACCGGCAGCGTTGCTATTTCCCCCGGCCCAGTATCATCCGCTGCTGCCGTCTCTGCGGCCGGCGCCGCCCAAACTCGTTCGCGCGCCAAGTGGTTCACCATCGCCGCCGCAGCGATGGTGATTCTGGCCGTCGTGGCTTACCTCTTGCGCCCAACCTTGCCGCCTCCGAGAATCACTGGCTACACCCAGCTTACGCACGACGGGCTGGCCAAGACCTTCGCGGGACAGGCGGTGGCTATTGTGCTGACGGACGGCTCCCGTGTCTACATTCAGGAGAATCTCGATGGCCGCTACATCGTTGGGCAGGTCTCGGTAGCAGGCGGCGACACCGTCCCGATGCCAATGCCATTTCCGAACGTTGCTCTTGATAACATTTCGCCCGACAAATCAGAGCTGGTGGTGGGTAGCTTTTCCGGCAGTGAGACACTCCAGCCGATATGGGCCGTTCCTGTGCTGGGCGGCTCTCCGCGGCGTCTTATCGAACAACTTGGTGCCGACGCGGTATGGAAGTCGAACGGAGATCGTCTGCTGGCGCAAAACAACCAGTTATTGGAGATCAGCAGCAGCGGAGACCAGCGGAAGCTGGCATCGTTACCCAGTAATTTCTTCGTGTATTGGTTACGCTGGTCGCCCGACGGGAAGGTTCTACGCTTCATGGCCAATACACCCATAGGCGACAGCATCTGGGAGATGAACCCGGATGGTTCTCATCTGCACCAGCTCTACGCCGATTGGCATGGTGCGAAGGAGGTTGGTGGCGGCAACTGGACTCCAGACGGAAAGTACTTTGTCTTTTGGGGAGTCCCTGGCAGCCGCAGCGATCTCTGGGCGGTACAGGAGAAGGGAGACTTCTGGCACAAGGTCAGCCATGACCCCGTCCGATTGACTTCAGGACCTCTCAACCTGGAATCACCTCAGCCTAGCGCAGATGGGAAAAAGATTTTCGCAGTGGGCTCGCAGCTTCGAGCTGAGCTGGTTCGCTACGATGCGAAATCTGGGCAATTTCTTCCTTATCTCAGCGGTATCTCTGCTACAGGCGTGGACTTTTCAAGAGACGGAAAGTGGATGTTGTACGTTACCTGGCCTGACTCGGAGTTGTGGCGGTGCCGGGTGGACGGTAGTGAGAAGCTCCAGCTGACATCTCAGCCAATGTTTGTCGAATCGGCCGAGTGGTCACCCGATGGCAGCCAGATCGTCTTCACCGGCATTGAGGCAGGAACCAGGGAACATGTGTACTTGGTGCCGGCCGCGGCTGGAGTTTCGCGGCAAGTGGCGGTTGGTGGAAATAGTGTTGTCGAAGAAGGATGGGCGCCCGACGGAAATTCGATCTATGTATCGGATAACAGCAGCATGCCTGAAGAGATGATCATTCAATCCGTGGACTTGAAGACCCTGAAGGAAACGACCATCCCCGATTCGCAAGGACGGATTAACACGACTGTTTCACCGGACGGCCGCTATCTGGCTGCTACCAACGTGGACGGCCAGAAGCTGATGATTTTCGACGTCGACTCGCAGAAGTGGTCGGAAGCGGCGGCGCAGGTCAGCGTCAGCGCTATATCATGGTCCCGCGACAGTGAGTATGTATATTTTGACACCCAGTCCGGCGCCGAGCCCGCGATCTACCGCCTTCGAATCTCAGACCACAAGCTTGAGACCGTCGTCAGCCTGAAGAACCTCCGCCGCACTATTCTCCCCTCTGGCACCTGGATGGGACTCACGCCCGAAGGCGATCCGCTGCTGATGCGAGACACGGGCACCCAGGAAGTCTACGCGCTGGATTTCGACGAGCCGTGAAATTCGGCCTGTTCCAGGCTGGGAGGTAAATGTTAACAGGCGATTTCGCTCAAAACCCCTGCCACGGTGAATTTTGAGTGCAACCGCGATTTAAACGTCAACCACGAGCTACGAGGGGTACTGCTGCTGCAAGCAGGAAGATCAGTACCTCCATTGAACCAATTGCCCTCAATGTCCTGTTTGCTG
>DASPTQ010000263.1:0-44913 GCA_035623335.1 Terriglobales bacterium | reverse complement strand
TGTGGCAACAAGCCAAACGACAAGAGCAACCCGAGCGGTGAGCCAGGATTCGCTTCTCATCCGCAAGTGCCAGAGCCTCGAGGAGATGCGCGCCTGTGTAGCTCTGCAAAAAGACGTCTGGAAGTTTGCCGACATTGAACTTGTGCCCCTGCGCATGTTTGTGGTGGGCGAAAAGATCGGCGGCCAGGTGATCGGAGCTTTTGAGCGGGGCGAGCTGGTGGGGTTCGCCTTCGCCATTCCCGGCTCCCGCCATGGGCATGCGTTCTTGCATTCGCAGATGCTCGCCGTCCGCCAACCGTACAGAAATCGCGGTCTGGGACGACGCCTCAAGTTATTTCAGAGGGAAGATGCCCTGGCCCGCGGCTTCGAGCTTATGGAGTGGACCTTTGATCCGCTGGAAATCAAGAATGCCTACCTCAATGTCGAGAAACTGGGGGCGATTGCCCGGCGTTATCACACCAACCTGTATGGCCTGACCTCCTCGGTTTTGCAGGGCAGCCTGCCCAGCGATCGGCTGGTAGCCGAGTGGTGGCTGAAATCGAAACGAGTCGAGACCTTGCTCGCTACCGGCGTCAAGCCGAGCTTTCATACTCTTGCGGCCATTTCCGTTCCCGCTGAGATTTATGATTGGAGGGCAAAACCCGAGACTCGGAGTCAGGCACAGGCCGTGCAGGATCGAAATCGGGAGGCGTTCTTCAAGGCTTTCGCAGAGGGGCTCGCCGTACTCGGCTATGAACGCGATGCCGACGGGAAGGGGCGATTCTTGCTGGGGCGGTGGGAGGAGGTGTGGGGTTACTCGAGGTAACGCCAGCTTTCTGTCTCCTCCCAAGGTCGGGATATGAAAATTGAAGCCATCACGCTGCGCGAAATTCACATGCCCCTGGTTCATTTTTTCGAGACCAGCTTTGGGCGCACCTACAATCGCCAGATCTTCTTGCTCAGCCTTCACTCCGACGGGATCACCGGATGGAGCGAATGTGTGGCCGGGGAAAATCCCTATTACAGCTCGGAGTGGCTGGAATCGGCCTGGTTGACGATCAAGCAGTTTCTCGCCCCGACGGTGCTCGGCCGCGATCTGTCCAACCCGGCCGAGAGTGTGCCTCTGATGCGGCAGGTTCGCAGCCATCGTATGGCCAAAGCCGCCATCGAGAACGCCATCTGGGATGCCGAGGCTCAGCAGAAGCAACAGCCTCTTTGGAAGCTGCTGGGCGGCACGCAGCGGGAGATTGCTTGCGGGGTTTCGATCGGCATTCAAGATTCGCTGCCGCAACTGCTCGAGAAAATCCAAACCGAGTTGGAGGCCGGGTACCGCCGTATCAAAGTGAAGATCAAGCCCGGCTGGGACATCAAGGTGCTCGAGGCGATTCGCAGCCGCTGGCCGACGATCGTGCTAAGTTGCGACGCCAACAGCGCCTACACCCTCGACCAGCTCGAACACCTGCGGAAATTCGACCAGTTCAACCTGCTAATGATTGAGCAGCCGCTGTGGGATGACGACCGCTATTATCACTCCCGTCTGCAACAAGAGATACGCACGGCCATCTGTCTGGATGAAGCCATTCATCATGCCCGCGATGCGGCCGAAGCGCTCGAGATCGGGGCCTGCCGCATCATCAATATCAAGGTGGGCAGGGTTGGCGGGTTCACCGAGGCCAAGCGAGTCCACGACGTCTGTGCCGGGCGCAACGTTCCGGTGTGGTGTGGAGGCATGCTCGAATCCGGCGTGGGAAGAGCGCACAACATTGCCCTGTCCACGCTCGAGAACTTCCGCCTGCCGGGGGACGTATCGGCGTCCAAGCGTTACTGGAAAGAGGACATCATTGATCCGGAAGTCGAGGTGACCCCGCAAGGCATGATCGTGGTTCGCGACCAGCCGGGCACTGGCTATCGCGTGCGCGAGGATTTGATCGAAAGGCTTACGCTGCGCAAAGAAGTGATACGACCCTGAGCGAGATGGGAGCTATTTGGCGGAGTGATGGCTCGCGCCGTTCTCCGCCTGGCCCGCCAGCGCCGCTTCCTGTTTCTTTAGCAACTGCACTCCCTGGGCGAAGGTCAGATTCGCCGGAGCGGGCTGGAAATCACTGAAAGATTCGTTCGACTTGATCACGAGCTTCTTGAGCAGAAGCTCTTTACCGGTGAAGGCAAGGTCCATGCGGGTAATCTCCCAGTCTCGGTCGGCGACGAATCCCTGCTGGACCACAAACCGGCCGCCCTTATCCAAGCGGCCGAAGATTCCCCATCCGAAGGTCACATCCTTGAAGAGCGTCCCGTCGATCTTCGCGATCCGCTTCTGCCGCGCATCAATCAGGACAAACCCCCGCATACCTGTCAGTACCTGTTCCGTGCGCGAAGGCGGGTTGTAGTTCGGGTTCGGATGGAAGCTGAGCCGCACGAGTTCATCCCCGGGGACGCCGATCCCTTCGCTGCCCTTGTCGGTACCGTCAGGCTCATAGAGAAAAGCGTCCGGCAACGCCTTCATGATTCGGATGGTGCGCTCCGTGTCCTCGCGTTCCGCTTTCTGCCTCTTCTTGAGCTCTGCGGGGTTGCGCGCCAGAGCCTCCAGCCGTTTCTCTTCCGCTTGGCGTTGTCCCGGCGTGAGCGGCTTCCCATCGGATTCGATGAGCAGCCCGGCGGTACCTTCGTTGGTTTCGACCATCAGGTTGACTTGCCAGCCACGCGCCGTTTCCTTGTGGTCTTGGAACATCAATCTCGTGGGGCCGGCGCTCGCGCGGATCTCGTTCTCCGTGGTTTGTCGCATCAGCTCTCGCGGCGAGCTCGAAGCCGGCTGCTGCCCGCTCGAAGATCCCACGGCGGCTGCCAGCGTAAGGACAGCGATTAGCCACAAAGGATTGAGGGGCTTGCGCCACTTTCCGCCAACCTCGGGAAGCCTTGCACCAGATCGCGGCTTGGCGGGCTGATGTGCCGATGCCACATGCGTCTCCCGCACTCAGTTAAATTCTAAGCCTAGCCGATGGCCGTTTCAGTAACCCTTGGTAACCATTTCCCTTTCGGGGGCTGCCGAGGAGCGACCAAATCGGTTAGAATCCAGTCTCCGCGTCGAGCCGGCGGCAAAATCGCTCAAGGAGATCCCAACCATGGCTACCGAGGTGGATTTCGCTCATATCGGCAAGTCTGTCAACATTAAAGGAGAGCTTTCCGGCACTGAAGACCTGTATGTCGGTGGCGTGGTCGAAGGCTCTATCGATCTGGCGGGGAACAACCTGGTCATCGGGCCCAACGGTCAGGTTAAGGCCAAGGTTCAGGTCAAGGGAGTTGTTATCGAAGGCAAGGTGGAAGGCAGCATCCGAGCCACCGAGCGGGCGGAGCTGCGAAAGACGGCAGTTGTGGTTGGCGATATTTCGACCCAACGCATCGTGGTCGAAGACGGGGCGTCTTTCGTAGGCAAGGTGGATGTCCAGCCGGAAGCCACGAAACCCACGACCCCAAAGCTCGCCCCGGCGCAACCGGCAACCAACCCCAGCCCGGCGGCGCCTCGAACCCCCGGCGAGTCAGTACGCAAATCGTAAGAGTGGGTGTCGGTGGCCGCCCGCACAGCGTACGATCGTCTTGATGTATGTTAAAGATGCAGAGGTTCGTGCGATTGAACTCGTCTCTTCATGAAAATATTTCGTAGTCCCACAGTGTCGCCGGAGGTCAAACCGGCTCCGGGGGTCGAGCGGCTGACGCGGCGGTCGAGCGGCCTTCGAGAACTGGCACGCCTATTGCAGTCGGAAGAACCGTTGTGCGTTCTCGATCTCGGTTCGACTTCGGCGGCCAATATTCGTTATCTGACCGAACGGGGACATAAAATCTACAGCGAAGACCTGCTCGAGGCCTCGACCGATCCCGAACTCGTCACCAAAGACGTGGACGGACAGCGACTGCTCGACCACAAGCACTTCTTCAGCGAGAATCTGGCATACTCGAACGCCCAGTTTGACCTGGTGCTGTGCTGGAATTTGGCTGACTACCTGGACGAGAGCCTGGTCAAGCCGGTGGTGGCGCGCCTGTGGTCGGTGATGAAACCGGGAGGCGTGCTGTTGGCCTTCTTTCACACGCGCGAGGCCGGACCCGATGCGCCCTGTTATCGCTACCACATCGTGAGCCCGGACATCCTCGAAATGCAGCACGTCCGGGCGCAACGGGATTTGCGCAAAGGTCCGACGGGCGCGGGCGAAAGAAGCTTTCGCCTGCAGCGCGTCTTCAACAACCGCCACATCGAGAATCTTTTCCGGGATTTTACCTCGATCAAGTTCTTTCTAACTCGCGACAACGTCCGGGAAGTGCTGGTCGTACGCTAGCCCCCGAGCCTTCCTCAGTACCGGCCAACCAGCTCATCGCGTGCTGCGGACCAGATACCGTGCGAGCGCGGGTGAACTCTCGACGAGAACCAGCAGGGGCTTGCGCGCGACGCGCGGCATCCGAAGCACATGGCGGAGTTTGGCGGACGAGCGAAACACCGGCACCAGAGACCTCCGGTATTGTCGGCGATAGAGATCGATGGCTTGGTGGAGGATAATCTTCTCCTCGAAGAAGGGGCCCAGGCAGCGGGCCGCGAGAGCGCCGCTGCGCAGCGCCAGCGAGATTCCGTCGCCCACAAACGGATCCACAAATCCCGCCGCATCACCTACCACCAGAAGCCGGTCTCGTGCGGCCTCAGGCTTGGCAAAGACCAGAGGCGCCACGCTAATCGGCGGCATGCGTGGCTGCCATCGATGGGAGCGGCGGTAGAGCGCGGGATGGAGCGCGAATATATCCTCAAGCCGGCTGGCGACATCCGCCCGCACCATGGCGCAAACGTTGATCGAACGCCGATCAAGTTCGGCTCGTAGCGCCACCGGTTGTACCCCGCAGTAACCGCCGTCAAAGAAATAGAGATCCACGGATTCGCTCGCAAAAGACTCGGAAAAGTGCGCCTTCACGCCGATCCATTTTGCCCGGCTCGTGCCCGGATTCGATCCCGCGGGCTTCAGGCTCGACCACCTGCCGGAGGCGTCTACCACCGCGCGGGCCTCGAAATCTCCAACGGAGGTGCGCACTACAAATGGCCCGGAACCTTGGATCGCATGGGCGCTGGTTTGTTGCTTAGCCTCCACCCCAGCCCGCTCGGCCGATTGCCAAAGCGCTGCGTCGAGGTCCAGTCGCGCGATGCTACGGGCGGTCCGCTCGATGGGAGCCTCGAGCATGCGATCGTCCAAGAAGATGCGGGCCCTCGGAATCCGGATTGCCTGCTCGAGAAGGCCTTGCTCGTGCTCGCTGAGCAACTCGGACAGAAGCCCCAGCGCCTCGGGGGAAACGAATTCGCCGCACACTTTGTGACGCGGCAGGCGTCCCCGTTCCACCAACAGAGTTCGTGCCCCGCCGCGGGCGGCAGTGATGGCGGCGGCGGAGCCACCCGGACCACCGCCAATGACCATCAGATCGTACATAGTTGGCAATCAGCTAGTGCGCGCCACGAGCGGGCTAGCCAATCCTCGCTTCCATACCACGATTCCCATCCGGAACAAAGCGTGGCGCTCGATCACGACCCCTGCGGCCGACGTCGATTCGAGGATCTCCCCGATCTCGTCGGGCGTGTACGCCTGCCGAACCGAAGCCGGGGCGTCATGTTGGGTCAGCCGGCTGCGGTACAGTGGCCAGCCAGCATACACCAGCGCCAAGTGCAGCGGATGCCGGACCAGATCGTTGATCAGCACCGCCATTCGGGCCACGCGTAGGCCTTCGTTGGCAAACCGCAACAGATCTTGAGACGGGAAATGATGGGCAAGGAGACAGCTTGAAACCAAGTCGAAGCTTTCCTTCTCAAACGGAAGCGCGCGTGCGTCTCCGGCGACCCGGGGTACGCAGTCGGAAACCCTCAGGTGAGAAGGAACACGGTCGAGCAAGCTGACTTGGAGGTGAATACCGCGTCGTGAGAGCCGTTCCGCGGCGGCCCTGGGCACATATCCCGATCCCGCGCCGACCTCGAGCAGGGACAGCGATCTCTTTCCGGTATGCTCGGCCACGGATTCGATCATGGCGCAGGTTGTGGCCACTCCCCCGAACCAGTGATTGATTCTGGCGAGATCGGCGAGAGAGGCCGCGATCTCATCCGGAGTACCGGAATCGTTATCGAGAAGTTCATCACTTCGCACCCGCTGCATGGTGACAACTCGTCCCCTTGTGGCATGTTCGTGCGGAGGTTGGAGAGTCAAGCGCGCCTGGACCCACGCGCGCCCGAGAGACGCCGAAGGGAAGCGGGTTCTCTCCGTCCTTCCTAGACCTCGGCCAGTTCTTCTTCGAGCAGCTGCTTATTGTAGAGGTCGGTGTAGTAGCCGTTCCGCGCCAACAGCTCCTCGTGCGTGCCCAGCTCGACCATCGCTCCCCCGTGCAACACGGCAATACGATCGGCATTTCGCACCGTGGACACCCGATGGGAGATGAAAATCGTCGTGCGGCCTTGCATGATTTCCCGCAGATGATTCAGGATCTTGTCTTCCGTTTGGGTGTCTACGCTGGCCAGCGCATCATCCAGAACCAGAATGCGAGGATTGCGCAGCAGGGCTCGGGCAATGGCCGTGCGTTGTTTCTGGCCCCCGGAGAGGGTGATGCCGCGCTCCCCCACCAGGGCGTGATATTGCTCGGGAAAGCTTTCGATGTCATCGGCGATGCTCGCCCCTTGGGCCGCTCGGACGACTTCGGTGTCGGTGGCTCCGCTAACCCCGAAGCTTATGTTCTCGCCGATGCTTTCGCTGAAAAGAAAGGTCTCCTGCGGTACGAAACCGATGGACTTGCGCAGGAACTCGAGGGAATATTCGCGAATGGGTCGTCCGTCGATGAGCACCATGCCTGGTGCCGCATCAAAGATGCGCGGAATCAAGCTGACCAGCGTGGTCTTGCCCGATCCGGTCGGACCCACGATCGCCAGGCTGCTGCCCGCGGGGATTCGCAGGCTGATGTCTTTCAGCACCGGCGCGCCGTCGTAGGAAAAGTGGAGACGGCGGAACTCGATTTCTCCCCGCAGCGGCGCCGCCGAGCTCTCGTACTTGACCTCCGCAGTATCGGCGATCTCCGGCGATTCGAGGAAAATCTGTTCGATCCGGCCCATCGAGGCGGTTCCGCGCTGAAAAATGTTGAGCACCCAGCCCAGGGCGATGACCGGCCAGGTGAGTTGCACCATGTAGGTGTTGAAGGCAACAAAAGCACCCAGGCTCATCGCGCCCTCGAGGCGCAGCGTCGTGCTGGCCCCCAGATACGAGACGAGCCGCACGGTGGACTGTCCGTTCAGCACTTCACGCCCGCCCATCCAGAGCACAAGCACGATGGCGAAGCCCAGCATGATTTCCAGGGTCGGCCAGAGCATGCCCATGAGGCGGACAAGTTTCAAACTCCGTCGAATGTATTCCCGGTTGGACGCTTCAAAACTGGCGATCTCCGCCTCTTCCTGCACATAGGCGCGAATCACCCGAGCCCCGGAAAAATTCTCCTGCGCCCGGGCTGAAATATCGGAGAACATCGCTTGGATCTTTTCGAACCGCTCATGAATCTGCCGCCCGAAGTACTGGATGACGATGCTGACCAGCGGCAGGGGCAGAAAGGCATACAACGTCAGCCGAGGACTGATCGAGAGCATAAACGCCAGCGCCCCGGCAGTGAACACGATCGTGTTCGCCGAGTACATGATGGCGGGTCCGAGCAGCATGCGCACCGCATTGAGATCATTGGTCGCCCGAGCCATGATGTCGCCGGTGCGAGTGCGCTGGTAGTAGGAAACCGACAGTTTTTCCAAATGACGGAAGAGATCGTTGCGCAGGTCAAATTCGATCTCGCGAGATATGCCGATTACAATCCAGCGGGTGAGGAACTGAAAAATGCCCTTGGTGCAGGCTACCGCGAGCAGCAACAGAGCGTAGGTAACGAGCTTTTGCCGGGTGACACCGAGATGGAGGTCATCAACCGCCCAACGGATCACCTGGGGGAACAGAATCCAGACTCCGTTGTTGAGAACGACGCATGCCGTCCCCACTAGATAAGCGCCTCGGTACTTTTTGAGATAAGGGACAAGCGGGCGGAGGCTCTTCGGCAGCATACCTATGTCTGAGCACGATTGTACCAGTGGGGATTCCGAAAATTCGTCGCGCTGACCGATGCCAGGAGTGCAGCTACCTCGGCGTCGGGAGCTGCCGGGGCGGGAGGGCCTGGCCGGGACAATGCCCGGCACTAAGCCTGATCGATCCCAAGTTTATTCCGGGCTGGGTGCCGGGGAATGTTCCTGGAAATGCTGCTGCGCGCGTTGCTCACGCTTCGCCAGGAATTCGTTCAGCTTGGTTTTCTGGTCGGGAGTGAGTATCTCGTAGGCCTGGGCCGCCAACTTGGCGTGCTCGACCTCGAGTTGGGCGCGGACTTGCGATTCTTGGTTGGCAATGGCCGTGGCCTTGGCGGAATCAAAAGCGCCACTGGTAATCAGTTTGATCATCGCCAAATGGCTTTCGCGCTCCCGGCTCCACAAAGGCGTCATGCTGGCTTTGCCGCTGTGGTAGATCTGCTTGATCTGCGCCTGTTGGGCATCGGTAAGATCGAGCATGTCCATCATCCTCGGTCCCAAGAAATCCCCACCGTGGCGCGCACCGGGGCCTTGAGCTGTCGCCACCCCCGTGAGCAGCACGGTGGCCACGACGAGGGAAATGGGGGCAAAACGAACCAATCTCATGATCTTCTCCTTGATCTTTCTGCTCTCGGAAGTTCCCGAGTTCTTGTTAGATAAGAACACTGATTGCTCGGGCGAGGGGTAAATTGTCCGTCAACGGGAGTAAAGTTTTGTAAAACCGGCCGGAGGCGGCCGAGACCCTGTTTTACTGCCTCTCGGCGGGTGCTATTGTACAACTGTTAGGTGCAACGTGGACCGCATCCTGGTAATTGACGACGACACGGAACTGTGTGGCCTGGTGGGCGAGTATCTCGAACCGGAGGGCTTCTCGATCGAAGCCGTCTCGGACGGCAAGTATGGTCTTGATCGGGCTTTGAGCGGCGATCACCGGCTGGTGGTGCTCGACGTGATGTTGCCCGGCATGAACGGCTTTGACGTCCTCCGCAGGGTTCGCCAGACATCCAAGGTTCCGGTGCTGCTGCTCACCGCCCGAGGGGAGGATGTGGATCGCATCGTGGGCTTGGAAATCGGCGCCGACGATTATCTCCCCAAGCCATTCAATCCGCGGGAACTGGTCGCCCGCATCCGCGCCATTCTCAGGCGAAGTCAGGGCGGGGAAAAGGGTGCAGCCGGTGAAATCCCCGAAGTTCTCGAAGTCGGGGACGTGGAACTCGATCCAGCCAGCCGAACCGTGCTGCATAAGGGGCGTCCCGTCGATCTGACTTCGGTCGAGTTCAACCTGCTTCATGTCTTGCTGCGGGAAGCGGGTCGGGTGGTGACTCGCGAACACCTGGTCAATGAGGTATTAAGCCGCAAGTTCTCGCCTTTTGATCGCAGCATCGACATGCACGTCAGCAAAGTGCGCAAGAAGTTGGGCGATACCGACGACGGCTCCGACCACATTAAGACGGTGCGGGGCGTGGGATACATTTTCGCCCATCCTCGCGATCACGGGGGGAGTGGCGAATGAGAAGGCTGTTCGTCAAGATCTTCCTCTGCTACTGGCTGGCGCAGGCGTTATTTTTCATTTTGGCTATTCTGGTGGCCTCGGCTTTACGACCCTCCCGGGAAATTTCCAATTTGCAGGCCCAGCAGGTGACCTTTCTTAGCGAAGCGCTCCAGACTTACCAAACCGGGGGGGAGACGCCGACTTGGAAGTACTTGCGCAGCATCCACGACGCCCATCACGTGCACCTTTACATTCTGAATGAGGCGGGCAAGGACATTCTGGGACGCAACACAAAAGAGTGGGTGCAGCGTGCCCAACGCGGGGGCATGAGCACGGCCGACACCTTTTGGGGAAGATTCCGGCCGATTCAGTTCTTGCGAGCTTCGACGACGGGGCCGGATGGCCATCGTTACACGATCATCACCGAGCTGGTGCCCGACCCCCACCCGTGGTTCTTCTCTCATGGGCCGGGAATCGGCATCCTGATTGGCATTATCTCGTCAGGATTGGTCTGTTATCTGCTGGCGCGGTATCTGACATCTCCGATCGTGCGTCTGAGGGCGGCAACCCAGAAGCTGGCTGGCGGCGACCTAAGCGCCCGCGCCGGAGTGCCGACCTTCGGTGGTCATGACGAGACCGCTGAGTTGATGCGGGATTTCGACCGCATGGCCGAGCGCATCCAAAACCTAGTCGCGGCGCAAAGGCGGTTGCTGACAGATATCTCCCACGAACTGCGGTCGCCTCTGGCCCGGCTGAATGTCGCCCTGGAATTAGCCCGGCAGAGGAGCGGTGCGGAAGCCGCGGGCGCGCTGGAGCGGATTGACCGGGAAAGCACCCGTCTCAATGAGATGATTCAGCGCTTGCTGACCCTGGCACGGCTGGAAGGCGGGGAAGACTCGCTCGAAAAGTGCCCCGTCGACCTCGAACAGCTGATCCGCGAGATCGCCAAGGATGCCAGCTTCGAAGCCCAGAGCCGTCGTTTGCACGTCGAGGTGGACGTTGCGGAGAATTGCGTGGTTCACGGCAGCCCGAGCCTCCTGCATAGCGCGATCGAAAACGTCGTGCGCAACGCCATTCGTTATACCGAAGAGGGTACGAGCGTGCAGATTCAACTGGAGCGCTCCGACGCCCTTCCGTTGGAAGCCATCGTGCGAGTGACAGACTCCGGTCCGGGCGTACCCGAAGATGCGCTGGACAAGCTGTTCCGACCTTTTTATCGCATCGACGACGCTCGCGGGCGCCAGACCGGGGGCGTCGGGTTGGGACTTTCGATCACCGCCCGCGCCGTATCTCTCTGTGGCGGGAGTGTCGAGGCCCGGAACCGAACCCAAGGCGGTCTCATCATCGAGATTCGCTTGCCGCTCGTCACCACGGAACTTCCCCAGGATGCCGTGCTCGAAGTCCCGGTTCCAGTCTCGGGAGGCGACCGCACTTAACCGTGGACGGCGGAGTTTGCTCTTTGCCTGCGTTCCTGATACAACCTTCGAAGTAGCTCTCAACATCGAATTGCGCGGATCGGTTTGCCAAATCCGCCATAAAACCCAGGAGCCGGCGTCGGGATGAGGCCCCCTTTTTGGTCCTGTGTGCTTACAATTCTTTTGTGTGGATTGGCTGGATGCGGCTCTAAGAACATACCTGCCACTCCCAGTACGCAAATTAAAAACGCCACCATCTATTCTGCTGTCCTGGGCAACCCCGGCTACATCGAGTCCTTTTCTGCGACGCTCAGCTTAGGATCGCTCAACCAGTTTGGATCCTCACGAGGCACCGGCAGTATGCCATTCAGCATTGCCATCACGCCCTCGCTCGAGGCCCTGTTCGTGGACAATAACGGTTCGAACACCATCACTGCCTACAGCCTCAATTCGGATGGCTCAATCGGGACCCTGGCGGGCATCACCCGGACCGGAGCGTCGCCCATGGGCATGGCGATTGATCCGTTGGGGAGGTTCCTGTTTGTCGCCAATCAGGCGGCGAGCACCGTTTCGGTCTACGCAATCCATGGAACGAGCTTGCAGGAGGTTGCCGGTTCCCCGTTCACGACCAAGGCCGCGGGTTCGCCACAAGCCACTCTGCCTACGGGGGTGGCGGTAAGCGCCACCGGGAACTTCCTTTACGTGGCGAACAACTTTACCAATTCGGTCGGCGCCTATTCCATTGCTTCCTCAGGCGCGCTCGCGGCCCTGGGTGCTTCGCCCTATACGCTAAGCTCATCTTCGGTGCCGGGAACCGCTCCTTCCGGACTGGGCATCACTCCGGGCGGAGGATTTCTCTATGTCGCCAACAGCGGTACGTCGAACGTCTCTGCCTTTGCCATCTGCGATAAGGTCGTAAACACCTGCGTCAATCCGAACATTGCCGATGGCACCTTGACCATGGTAAAGGGTTCCCCGTTCCCGGCCGGACAACGTCCGATTGCGGTTGCCGCCGATCCCTATTTCGACTTCCTGTATGTTCTGAACAATGGGTCGTCGCAAATCTCCGAATATTCCTTCTCTCCGGGTACTGGAATCTTGACTCCGCTGTCTACCCCTTCGGCTTCTACCGGTCTGAGTCCGCTCTCCTTCGTCATCATCGCCGGGGCGACGGGCAGCAATGCGGGGCACCCCATCACCGAGCCCAACGACTTTATCTACGTCGCTAATAGCGGCGCCTCGACGCTCGCCGCGTTTACCCTGAACACCACGACCGGGATCCTGACCCCCTTAGGCCCAGGCACCGATATTGCCGGCAATCCATCTGCCGTAGCCGCGCCCTGACGGGCTGCGGAAAAAGGAATATCGCTCCATGCAGGCTGCCCTGTTCGAGAGGAGGTATTGGTGGATACTTTTCGGGAACCAGATGTCGATACCGTTGCTGTAACGATTGCTGCGCTTCGAGAGGCTTGGCTGGATGCTGTCAGAGCCGGCAATGCTGAACGGCTTGCCGACATGGTTACTGACGACGTTGTGGTGGTGCATGGCGACGGACGTTGCGTGCACGGCAGAGAGGAACTGAAGGCCGATTTGGTGAAGGGCTTCGCGGTGTTCTCCCTCGAGCAGAACGTCTCCGCGGCCGAGCTGGTCGTTCGCGGCCGATGGGCTTTTGAAATCTCGGAAGTCGAAAGCCGGCTCACCCCACACTTGGCTGGGGAATCGAAACACGTTCATTCCATCACGGTTGTCGGACTCAATCGGCAGCCGGACGGATCCTGGAAAGTCGGACGCGTACTTGGGGTGCTCGACGCACCGCCGGCGGGTTCACGGTAAGCTGGCTTTAAGCACGAATCCTATCTTCGATTCCTTCCAGCCGCAGTCCCGTCGCAAAGCCTTTTGGCAAGAGGGGCCGGCGCCTAGCTTGAAGCAGGTGTTTGGCCGCCTTACGCGGCTCAGGTGGGAACAGGGAGCCGTTCCGTCCTCTACGTGGGTACCTTCAGAATCATGTAGCCACCGAGAAGCGCGAAAATCAAGTCGGGCGACCAGGCCGCCAGAAATGGAGGCAGCTCACTAATGTTGCCCATCGCTTCAAACAAGCCGGAGACCGTCCAGTACACCACGGCGATGGCCACCGCCGTGGCCACCCCGGTGATGGCCCCTCGCCGGCTCGCGGACAACGAGAAGGGAACTGCCAGCACCGCCATGACCAGGGCGATCACGGGAAAGGCAAATTTCTTTTCCAGCTGGACCCGCAGTCGCACCACATCAAATCCACTCTGCTCGAGATCGTGGATGTAGCGCCGCAGCTCTTGGGCGTTCATCTCCGAGGATTGCTTCACTTCCTTCTTGAAGTACGTCGGGGGCTCGTCCACGAAAGGAAAGGTGGACAACTGGAACTTGCGGTAGTCGGCGATGGCAGGGCCGCGCAGCTCCCGCACCCAGCCCTGGGTGCAGACCCATTGCCGCAAGTCCTCGTCCCAACGGGCGCGGGCGGCGTAAATTCGGTGGGTCAGCTCGAAGGTCAGGGAATCGAATTGAAAGACGGAAAGCTTGCCAAATTGGTTGCGCTCGGAATCAAACAGCTCGTAGTAGTAAATGTTGGAATGCTCGCCGAAGATCCATTTCCGGTCGGGATTCAAATAGGTCTGCGCCGGCTTGCCCTTGATCATATTCCGCAAGGCATCCTGGCGCTTGTTGGCATACGGCAAATACAACTGGTCGGAGAAGAACAATCCCGTGGCCAGCACGGCACAGCCCACCAATAGCGGCGTAACGATGCGATAGATACTGATCCCGGTGGCCTTAATGGCGGTGATTTCGTTCGAGCGTTGCATGAGGCCCAGGGTAACCAGAACCGCCAGCAGGATCCCCAAAGGAGCGATGTTGTAGAGGAAATAAGGGGAGACATCGAGCAGGTACTCGGCAACGATCAAGGGAGCAATCTGGTTGCGAAGAATGTCTCCCAACAGCTCGAAGACCGTGAAGACCAGCAGCAGCAGCAGGAACGTGGCCAGCACCAGGCCCAGATTTACGACGAATTCCCGCAACACGTAATCATCGAGAATCATGGGGAAGTGAGCCGTCAGGACGCGGCGCCTGGCGAACGCTCGCGCAAAGGCATCCGCGGAGCGCGCCGAGCGGAGCGATACGGTCGCGCCTTCGGGTCGTGGTCGCCCGGGATTCCATAGGTTGCGAAACGACGAGAGATCAATCGGCCTGCGCTCCGAACGCCCCCAAAGAATCGCTCCGCCAACGAAGAACACCAGGTCGGCAAGCCATACCCCCAAGGCGGGCGACAATTTTCCTTGTCGCGCCATGGAAACTCCCACCAGTGACACCAAATAGTAGGCAAACACCAGGAGAATGGTGAGGACAAAGCCAGTCGATTTTCCGCCCTTGCGAGACGCCAATCCGAAGGGAATGCCAACCAGGGCCAACACCAGACACGAGGTCGGGAGGGCAAAGCGCTGGTGCAGCTCGATCAGCTCCCACTTTGCGGTGGGATTGTTCTTGTCGGCACTTTGGCGCCAGAGCTCGGTGGTCGCAATCTGCGAAAGCGGAACCGGCTCCGGCAGCTTCCGACTCTCTGATTCCGGCAGGGGAATCGGCATGTCGGTTTGTTCGAAGGTGGAAATCTGATAGTGGTTGGGATCCGCAGGATCAGTTTCGTGGGTGGATCCTTTACTGAGGTGCAGGTGGAGAGTGTTCGGTCCTTCGCTCACCAGAATGCCTTGTTGGGCCAAGGTAATGCGCGGGGCGGCCGGGGTGCTGGTATCGGCGATGAAGACACCTTTCCAAATCGCAGCGCCTTGGGCGGCGGTTACGTTCTCGACATAAAGGACGAGTTGGGGGAATCCCTCGTAGAACACCCGGGGTTGTACTTCAAACGATGCCTGGGAAGACTTCAGACGATCTTGCAGGCGTGCCATAGCGGCCTGCGATCGCGGCGCCAAATACAGGGCGTTGCCGAGTGCCAGCAACCAGGCGGTGGCGGCAAAAATCGAAATGATCCTCAAAAACGTTAGAGGACCGATGCCGCTCGCGCGCATGGCGGTGATTTCGCTGTCGGCTGCCAGACGGCTCAAGCCGATCAGGATGCCGACCAACACCGCTGCCGGAATGCTGATGGTAAGAGAGGTGGGCAGAATGAAGAAAAACACCTGGGCGACACTGGGCAAGGGAGCGCTGTTGCGAACCACTAACTCGAGGATCCGTCCCAGATCGCGGGTAAAAAGAACGAAGGTGAACACGGCGACGCCAATCAAAGCGTGCGCCGTCACCTCACGCAGAATGTAGCGGGTAAGAAGTCGCATGGGGCGCGATCTAAAGGCAGTCTAGCATGCAAACATTGGCCTTCGTCCGGATGACTGGCCCTTACCCCATGAGCCGAACCTCGCGACTTCGGATTGTGCTTCGAGGCTGGGAGTGGCGGAATTTCGCCGATGAGGGTCAGTTGCCGAGGTTTCGTTCCTTTCCTCGAGTCGAAAGCCGGGTTCAGGCTTGGGGCAAAGTCCTTCCTGAGCCAGCGCAAACCCAAAAGTTCCAGATGCGACATAGGTCGCTTTTCCCAATCGATCCGGGTCTTTCGACAAGATTACCAAAGAAAGGGAGGATGAACCTCCGGAACATCCGTAGGCTCGCGAGGAGCCCCTAAACTGTGGTGGACACGCCGCAGCACCCACCCAGTCGGCCGAAGCGCAGGTTTGAGAACAGCGGATTCGTGACCTGAGGTTGGCGCGGATGACTTAGCCATGATGAATAAGAAGGTAATGCGATCCTTGCTCGAGAACATGGAACGCGAGGCGGAGGAGTCCCTGCAAAGGGATTCGGCCTTCTCGGAGGTCCTACAGGTACTAAAGTGGGAGATCAACAATGATCCTCGGGTTCAATCTGCGATCCGCGACCTTGAGGCGCGCGGTCGCCGGGTCTTTAGCTCGGTTGTGCCCCGGATTAGGATCCGCATCCGAGGGGAGGAGGGGGTTCTTCTCCTGCCCGGACGAACCGAAGTCCCAAGCTCGGCTACGGTCGAACAGGTCGGGAGACTGACGGAGGAACTGAGAAGCGCCGCCAGCGCAGTAATCATGAAGAGTCGCTATCGCGAGGAGTTGGAACTCATAGTCAATAAGGCTGTGGGGGCAAGCGATCGCTTCGAAGGGATTGCTTCGGAGATTGAAAGCGCCGGCTACGAGGTCCTGATCTGTCTCGATCTTTCTGCTTATGCTCAGGTTCAGTCTTCGCCCCGAGTTTCACGGGGTCGAGCCGACGAAGCGATGGTACGCCCGCGAAGACCCTCGAACGAAGAAACATTGAACCTCAAGTTCTCCGATCACGATTTGAGGTTTCTAAAAGCGCTGAGGATCAAGGCGGACAAGGACTAGGAAAGCCGGGCTGCCCAGGCTTCCATTCCGAGGATCGTCGACAACGGCCCGCACCCACCAAATGGGACGTTAAGGCGACTATTCAGGCTTAAGAAAAAGGACTGCCAGTGGCGGCAACGTGAGGTTGAGCGAGTAGGGGCGCCCATGCGCCGGGATGGGTTCGGCGTGTACCTGTCCGAAATTTCCCATGCCGCCGCCCCCATATTCGGTGGCATCGCTATTCAGAAGTTCCTTCCACAATCCTCCTCGGGGAGCGCCGATGCGATAGCCGATCCTCGGGACGGGGGTGAAATTACAAACCACGACGACCTCGTGGCTGTTCGAGCTGCCTTTGCGCAATAGGGAGACTGTGCTCCAGGCGTTGTCGCTGCAATCGATCCATGCGAATCCGGCAGGATCGTTGTCCAGTTCATGCAGGGCGGGCTGCTCGCGATAAACCCGGTTCAACTGCTCCACCCACATTTGCGTGCCGCGGTGCAAGGGATACTGGAGCACGTTCCACTCTAAGCTGGTATCGTGCGCCCACTCGCGTACCTGTCCAAACTCGCCTCCCATAAACAGCAACTTCTTGCCCGGCTGGGCGTACATGTATCCCAGTAAGAGGCGCAGATTGGCAAACTTCTGCCATTCGTCCCCGTTCATTTTCCCCAGCAACGAACCCTTGCCGTGGACAACTTCATCGTGGGAAAGCGGCAGCACAAAGTTCTCGGTGAAACCATAGAGCATCCGAAATGTCAGCTTGTCGTGATGATATCGGCGATGGATCGGATTTTCCTGGAAATACTCGAGCGTGTCATGCATCCATCCCATATCCCACTTGAAACCGAAACCCAACCCGCCGAGGTAGACCGGCCGGGAAACCATGGGCCATGACGTCGATTCTTCGGCGAAGGTCTCGACATCAGGATATTCGCGGTAAACCTCCTGATTGAACTGGCGCAGGAACTCGATGGCATCGAGATTTTCGCGGCCGCCGTACTGGTTGGGCAGCCACTCTCCCGGCTTGCGCGAATAATCGAGATACAGCATGGAGGCCACGGCATCCACTCGCAGTCCGTCCACGTGATATCGGTCCAGCCAAAACATTGCGCTCGAGAGCAGGAAGCTGCGCACTTCGTTGCGCCCGTAGTTGAAAATGTAGGTTTTCCAATCCGGATGAAGTCCTTTGCGGGCGTCGGCGTGTTCAAACAGATGCGTACCATCAAAATAAGCGAGACCGTGCGCGTCGGACGGAAAGTGGGATGGAACCCAATCGAGAATTACCCCGATCCCGTGCTGGTGCAGATAGTCGACGAGGTACATGAAGTCCTGCGGCATGCCATAACGCGCCGTCGGGGCAAAATATCCGGTGGTCTGATATCCCCAGGATCCGTAGAACGGATGTTCCATGATGGGCAGCAATTCGACATGGGTGAAGCCCATGCGCTGGACATACTCGGCTAAGTGCAGAGCCATCTCACGATAGGAGAGCGGACGGTTGTGCTCTTCGGGCACGCGCTTCCAGGAACCGAGATGCACCTCGTAGATGGAAATTGGCGCTTCGTGGGAATTCCTGCTCTTGCGTTTCTCGATCCACTCCCGATCCGACCACTGATATTCCAGGTCCCAAACCACCGAAGCCGTGCGTGGCGGCCTCTCATGCCTAAAGCCAAACGGGTCGGCTTTTTCCGCGACATGTCCCTGATGATGAGAGCGAATGTGGAACTTATAGAGCGATCCTTTGCTCACCCCCGGAACGAATCCCTCCCAGATTCCCGAAGTCTCCCTGGGGCGTAGGGGATGGGTACCGGGAGTCCAATCGTTGAAACTGCCGATGACGCTCACCTCCTGGGCATTCGGTGCCCAGACGCTGAACGCGACGCCAGATTCGTCGCCCGCACGGGTTGGGTGGGCTCCGAGCTTCTCGTAGACACGGTAATGGCGGCCCTCGTTGAACAGATACAGATCTTGCGCGCTCAACCGGCTGAAATCAGAGCGGGTTTGTTGTATTTCGGTTGTGTTCATGGCCTTCGCAGTTCCGATTGCGGCCAGCAGCCGTGTTCCGCTGAGTGCTCAGAAGCCCGGTCTCGGTTGTCCCTAGCTTGCCTTGGATTTCAGCTTTCGGCAATCGCCCGGGGTACATTGCAATGATCGCAAAGTCCGGCGGCCCGTTTCGAGCAATCTGCGTCGTTACGAGTGCCTAAAGTGTATACGGGAACCCTGTTCGTTTCCGCCGCCGACAATCCCAGAAACGGTCACTGGCGGCCTCGATAACCGTGGAGGGGCGTGGGATCCGCTTGCCCTTCAGTCACTTGGCTCTTCTCGGTTGACGTCTGGCTAGAGTAACTTTGGCCGGTCATTTGCATTCACCTCCACGGCAGTACCTCCCGGCCAGGGAAGGTTATCGGTGGATCACCTTTAAGGGGAAAAGCCGCAGGAGGGGTCATGGCACGAGTGGAGTACATGCGTGAATTGCAATCCGGCCCGATCGACCCCGAGAAGATGAAGCAAAGGGCCGCTGCGGGGTGGCAACTGGTCGCCCTGGAATGGAAGCGTCAAGTTATTGGGGAAGGCCCGGAACCGGAGACCAGGGAGGACACCCCCTACGGGCTACGCGTGGCGGACGATTGCCATGCCCTCGAGGAAGAGCCGGTAGAAAAGCAAGCGCTTGTGCTGATGATGGATCTTCTCATCCTGGACAACTCTTTCTCAAAAGTTGCCGAGGAATTAAACGAGAAGGGCTTCCGCACACGCAGGGGCAGCCGCTGGAGCGCAGTCTCCGTGTTCAAGATGCTTCCCCGCTTGATCGAGGTGGCGCCGCAAGTGTTCTCCAGTAAGCAGTGGGTGGAGCGGCGGCAGCACCTTACCTAAGCCTCCCAGCCATCGATCCTGACCTCGAAGTCGGCAGTTCTAGTCAGTCACCTCGGTGCCCTAGGTCACCTGATTTTCGTCTCCACCCGTTGCCTGGCGGCGAGGCGGCTGATTTATCCTGGAACGTGTCGAATGCCGAGGGCGTACATCTGGTCATGGGGAAAGCCCAAGTCTGTTGCTGCTTGATCCTGACGCTGGCGCCCTCGCTCGCCCTGGCCCAGTCGGATCAGCCCCCTGCGCTGCCCGTTCCACTCGCCACCGCGACGGGCGCGCTGCCCGCCGGGGCGAATCTTGCCTCCGCTCCCTCCGCTTCTGCGTCCACTGATCTTTCAAACGAAGAAGTCCGCCTGCTCATTCAGAAGGCAGCCGAGAACGACATCGTCAACGACCAGAAACAGCGGGACTACACCTACACCGAGCGCGCCGAGGAGCACAGATTGGACGGAACAGGCCAGGTAAAGTCCACCGAGTCAACGACCCGCGAGATCATGGTGTTGTACGGTGAACCAGTCGAGCGCTTGGTCAGAAGAAACGATCAGCCGCTCTCGGAGAAAGAGGCTTCCAAGGAAGAGCAAAGAATCCAAAAGATCATGGAAAAGCGCAAGAACGAGACGGAGGAGGAGCGAAAGAAACGGCTGGAACGGGAGGCAAAGGACCGCGAGGAAGAACGTGAGTTTGTCCGAGAGGTAAGCGACGCCTATATCTTCCATGTTGCCGGCCTGGAAAGCGTCGACGGGCGCGACACCTACGTAATCGACGCCGATCCCCGCCCGGGTTTTCAAGCGCGCCGTAAGGAAGCCAAATATCTGTCCAAAGTCCGAGGTCGCATCTGGATCGACAGGGCAGACAGCCAGTGGGTGAAAGTCGATCTCGAGGCGCTGGACACCCTCTCCTGGGGTCTTTTTCT
Organism: Terriglobales bacterium; assembly: GCA_035623335.1. Lineage (GTDB taxonomy): Bacteria > Acidobacteriota > Terriglobia > Terriglobales > Acidobacteriaceae > JAFAGX01. Next base: position 24,788 of record DASPTQ010000263.1, on the reverse strand, counting down.
AGCCCGAGTGCATCCCGGCACCCACATCGTCGTAGAGCAAACGCGGATCAACGACGAGGTCTGGCTTCCCAAGCACGTTTGGATGAGGTTAGACGCTAAAATCGCGCTGCTTAAGAACTTCAACCTGACCGCGGACATCACCTACACGGATTACAAGAAATTCCGCGCTGACACCAAGATCGTGGGGTCAGAAGTCGTTAACAATCAATAGGCTGCGGCGCCGCCCTCGGGTTCTGCACCTGGCCAGGCGAGTCGGCCCACGTGCTAAACTATCGTTTTCATGCCGGTTCTGCGCGTCATCATTCTGTGGCATCAGCATCAGCCTTTCTACAAAGACTTAGTCACCGGCGAGTATCGCTTGCCGTGGGTCCGCCTGCACGCCCTCAAAGACTATTTCGGGATGGTCAAGCTCCTCGATGAGTTCCCCGCGGTTCATCAGACGTTCAACTTGGTCCCCTCCCTGATTCACCAAATCCAGGATTACGTGGCGGGAACAGCCGAAGATCCCTTTCTCCAGGTTGCCGCGAAGCCGGCTGGCGATCTCACGGCGGAGGAGCGCCAGTTCGCGCTGCAATATCTGTTTCAGGCGAATGCCACCCATATGATTGGGCGCTATCCGCGCTATCGCGACCTGTGGGAGCGTTTCTGTAGTGTCGGCCACTCCCCCGAGCGCGCCGACCGCTATTTTCATCCCCAAGATCTTACCGATCTGCAGGTGCTCTCGCAGCTGGCCTGGTTTGATGAGTTCTTCCTCGAGGATCCAGAGATCGCTGGGTTGATCCGGAAGGGGCGGGGATACACTCTCGACGATCAGAAGTTCGTAATCACCCGCGAACGGCAATTGCTTGGCGAAGTGATTCCCGCGCATGCGCGAGCGGCACAGCAAGCAAGAATCGAGATCTCCACTTCGCCCTTCTACCACCCGATCCTGCCCCTGGTTTGTGACAGCAACCACGGTGCCGCGTCCAGTCCCGGCTTGTCGCTGCCGCAAAATCGGTTTCGCCATCCCGAAGATGCTCGCGAACAACTTCGCCGGGCCCTGGATTTTCAGCAGCGGGTTTTCGGTCTTCGTCCCGTGGGAGTCTGGCCGTCGGAGGGAAGCGTTTCGGATGAGGTTTTGACCATCGCGCACGAACTGGGCGTGAACTGGATGGCGACCGACGAAGGCGTATTAGGGCGGTCGCTGGGCGTGAATTTTGCGCGGGATGGTTCGGGACGTCTGTCCGATCAACAGGCGGAGCAACTGTATTCCATCTACCGCTTTGAAGGCGCCCGGACCCGAATGCACCTGGTTTTTCGCGACCACACGATCTCCGACCTGATCGGTTTTGTGTACTCGGGGATGAATGAGCAGGAAGCTGCTGCCCACCTCATGCGAAATATTAGGCAAGCCGCCCAACCTGTTCTGGACAAAGGTAAAGACGCGGTCCTCTCTATCATCCTCGATGGCGAAAACGCCTGGGAATATTATCCCCGCTCGGGACGTGAGTTCCTGCGCCGCTTTTACGATCTTCTCGAGCGGGAGGCCGGGGTCGAAGCGGTTACGGTCTCCGAAGCCATTGCCCGCCACCGGGATTTCGCCCAGCTCACGGCCTTAGTGCCGGGTTCCTGGATCAACGCCAACTTTAACGTTTGGATCGGAGCGGTCGAAGATAACAAAGCGTGGGATTATCTGTATCACGCGCGCAATTTCTACGCGCAGGCGGCGACCCAGGCGAGCGAAGTGCAACGTCAGCTGGCACTCGAGGAGCTGCTGATAGCCGAAGGCAGCGATTGGAACTGGTGGTACGGTCCCGAGCATCATTCCGCCAACGATCGCGAGTTCGATGAGCTCTACCGCAAGCACTTATCCAACGTCTACCAAGCCCTGGGGGCAAGTCCTCCCGACTCTCTGGCTCAACCCATCACCGCCAGCCGCGCCCGCCCGGAGTTCAGTCCGCAAACAGCTTATATCCATCCCCGCATCACCGGAGATCTGGTGCGGTATTTTGAATGGATGGGTGCGGCCGTTTACCGCGCCAATCACCGCGCTGGCGCCATGCATGGCAAGCGTTTCCTTCTGGATTCGGTGTATGCCGGGATCGACGAAAGTAACGTCTACGGCCGTTTGGACTTCCTGGACAGGCTGCCAGGGATGGACTTCGAGTTGGTGGTCAATCTGGAATCCTGGGCAGCGAACGCCGGACGTGCGCGTCGTGCGCTGCGAGTCGAGGCGCGCATTGAAGCGGGAAAAATGACCTCGTGGCAGGTCAGTTCGCCCGAGGAAGAAATGCCGCTCGTGACTTCTGAGCAGGCGACCACCGAGGTCAGGATCGCCTTGGCTCGTAACTTCGAGTGGAAGGTTCCATTGTCTTGGCTTTGGGCAACCCCGGTCGCATCCGCCCCAACCGCGGCAGCGAACCCTTCGCTGCCGCTAGTTACCAAGCTGCGCGTGCGTTTCAGCCTCTGGCAAAACCGCTTGCCGGTCGATGCGCTGCCGGTCGAAGGTTGGGTCGAACTGCAACTGCTGAGCGAGTCGGGTTTGGCCGCTCTGGCCTTTTAGCCGTCAGGGTTCCACCCAACCCGGCATCCCCAAACAAGCCAGAGCTAAGCGATGCCCAAGCCTACTGTCCAGCGCGCGCCTCTCGCATCTCCAGCGGGCGGCTCAACTGCATCACCAATTCCGTTCCGGCTGGCAAGGACGTGCGCTTTTTCTTGCTCATCCAATGGGCCACGGTGGCCGACGCACCTATGGCGCCGCCGATCAGCACCCCTTTGCCGCCACCAGCTAATCCGCCTATCAGCATCCCGCCGCCGGTTCCGATGCCAATTTCGGTCAAGTCCTTCTTGTCATAGCCCTTTCCTTTGAACTGACCTTCGTCGTTGACCGTGGTGCCGTTGTGAAGATTCGTGTCGAACAACTGGGCATTCAGCACGAAGCGCTCCCCATTCGGCATTATCAGGGTTTCGGGAAGGATGGCAATGGTTGGTTTACCCTTGATTCTGCGCGGTTCGCTCACCCGGCTGACGCGGCCTTCAACGGTGGCGCCGACGGGAACCACCGACTTTCCGTCGAGCTGCACTGCCTGCGTAACCCGAGCCGAGAAGGGATCACCCTGTTTGCTGGTCAACGTGGCCAGGGTCTTCTCCAGCCTGACATTTAGAATTGTGCCGCCTGGCAACGAGACGCTGTCTTGCCCGAGCGCCGCCCCGGACAGCAAGATTGCCGACATGACTACCAGAAGCTGCTTCACAAAACCTCCTCTCCATTCCACGCATTCCCAGATCAAATCATCGAACTGATTCCCCCGCCGACTGCCGACGAAGAATGTCACGGCCATAAACGATTTTTTCTGAGTCAAACGCATGATGACACAGATCAACTGGCGCGGTAGAAGTGCGCACCAAGTTGGTTCATAGCAAGCTGTAGCCAATTGGCCGAATGTGCGGTGTCCGACTCGGCCTCGCGTGGCGAGCGTTTTCAGTCCACCGCCCGGCTCGATCCGCAGGCGTAACGCCAAATGGCGTAGAGTCAAGGGTGAGAAACGTCGCTTTTGATCAGCTGGGGCCGCGGACCGACAACTTCTTGAGCACTTCTAGAACCGCTGCGACCGGGATGCGATCGGTTTGGTTCGCGCCGCGGTAGATGAACCGCACAACGCCGCCGTCGTCAATGACGAGCGTGGCCGGACGCGCGATGTGAATCGCGTCGTGTCCTAAGCGGTGATAGACGCCGTACTCCTTGGTTACGGTGCGATCCTCATCCAGCAACAAGGGAAATGAAACCGGATGCCTGGCCAGAAACCTAGCCGGTTTGAACAGACCGCTGCGCTTTTCGGCTGCAATGTAGAGAAGCTCGCAGCCAGCGCTTGCGATTTCACTCTTGAGCGGCTCAAACTGAGCCATGCGCTTGCGGCAGTTGGGTCACCAGGTCCCGCGCAGAAACTCGAGAAGAACCTTTCCCCGAGCGAGCAGCGCGGGAAGCGAGAAAAGTCCGTCGCGGTTGGCTGCGGAGAGCGAAAACGAGGGTGCCCGTGACCCGACCTCAAGGGTATCGGTGCGGTTCTGCATAGCACCCTGAATGTAAAATAACGGCAGGCGCAGGAGCAAGATCGCGAAGCTTAGCGAGAACCACTCCCAATACGGCGAGGCTCGCTAGGGAAGAGCGAATACCCCTCCGGAGAGCTTCCGACCTTCCACGGCCTTCGCAGTGATGGGACCGCGCCGGCAGAAGTTCGGACGGCCTGCTCGCGCGTTCTGGGTGGCGCTTTTTTGATAGGCTGTCAGGAAGGATAATCACAATGAAAGCGAACTGTCTGATTGCCATGGTTTTGGGGATCTGGATTCCGGCGGCGGTTGCGCAGGTGACCGTCTCGGTTGCCGGCGATACTCCGGCCACGAGCGAACAAATTCAAAAGCTCTTTGCGGTCATGGATGTTCGTCAGCAGACGCATCGCATGATGGAATCGATGGTTCAGCAAATGCAGGCCATGAGTGCGGCAACGATCAAACAACGCTATCCGCAAGTCTCGGGAGCGGAACTGGCCAAGCTGACCAAGATCTCCCAGTCGATCTTGAGAGACATGCCGCTCGATGCCATGCTGGACGACATGATCCCCGTCTATCAGAAGTACCTCAACCAGTCCGACGTGGATGCCATGATCGACTTCTACCAATCGCCGACGGGAAAAAAGCTGGTCAACGAGATGCCGCAGATTACCCAGGAGGCCATGCAAGTTTCCTATCGACACATGGAGAAGCAGGTGGATGCGGTAATGCAGAGGGTGGAAGACACGGTGAAAGAAGACCAGCAAGGGGGCAAGCCGCAGCGGCCGAGCCCTCAGAACCCGTAGAGAAGGGAGGCGTGATCCGGCAAATGAATCGTCCCAAGCCTCTCGTCCTAGTCATCCTGGACGGCTGGGGTTTTCGTGCGGAAACCGCGGCTAACGCCATCGCGCTAGCCCGCAAGCCCACCTACGATCGCCTGTTGCGCGACTATCCCAACACCCTCCTTCACACCAGCGGCCAATACGTTGGCCTGCCCGAGGGGCAGATGGGTAACAGCGAAGTCGGGCATCTCAACATCGGTGCTGGTCGCATCGTGCACATGGACATCACCCGCATCGATCAGATGATTCAAAGCGGCGAGTTCTTCCGCCAGCCGGTGCTGCTGAACGCCATCGAACACGCGCGGGAAGGCCGGCGCTTGCACCTGTTCGGATTGGTCTCCGATGGTGGCGTGCATTCCCACCAGACCCACCTCTACGCGCTCCTGAAAATGGCGAAGCAGAACGGAGTCGACCGCGTTTTCGTGCATGCTTTCATGGATGGCCGGGACACGCTGCCTACCAGCGGAGCAGGCTTTCTTGAACAACTCGAGCAGAAGATGCGGGAATACAGTTGCGGCAAGATTGCGACCGTGAATGGCCGCTACTACGCCATGGATCGCGATCGCCGCTGGGAGCGTATCGCGAAGGCATTCGCCGCCATGGTTCACGCGGACGGAGAGGCCAAAAAGTACGTCGAGGCCGTCCAGGGAGTGAAGGATTCGTATAATCAGGGAGTGACCGACGAGTTTATCGTTCCCTTTGTCTGTACCGACAGCCACGGACAACCCCGGGCGATGATCCGCGAGGATGATGCCTGCATCTGCTTCAATTTCCGCGCCGACCGTGTGCGGCAAATCACCCGGGCTCTAGCCCGAAATAGCGGTCTTAACCCCAACGCCGGGCGCGACTTGCCGGGTGCGGACGATCTCGACTCCATCCTGCCGCGGGATCGCGTGCCCAGGAATCTCCACTACGTTTGCATGACCCGCTACGACAAGAATTTCACGCTCCCGGTGGTGATTCCTCCCGAATCGCTCGACAACATTTTGGCCAACGTCATGGCCCAGATGAAGCTTCGCAACCTGCGGGTGGCGGAAACCGAGAAGTATGCGCACGTGACCTATTTCTTCAACGGAGGACTGGAGCAGCCGTTTCCCGGCGAAGACCGGATCCTGGTGCCTTCCCCGAAGGTCGCGACCTATGATCTGAAGCCCGAGATGAGCGCCGCGGGCGTCGCCGATGCCGTGGTCAAGGCCGTGGGCGACGCGGCCTTCGACGTCATCATCGTGAACTTCGCCAACGCGGACATGGTCGGCCACTCCGGCAAAATCGAGCCCACCGTGAAGGCGGTGGAGGCCGTCGACGCCTGCCTCGAGCGAATTGAGGCGGCGGTTCGTGCCCGCGGCGGAGCCATCGTCATTACCGCTGACCATGGCAACGCCGAGATGATGGTCGACCCCGTGACCGGAGGACCGCACACGGCTCACACCACGAATCCGGTTCCGTGCATCGTCATTTCCGCCAACAGCCGACAGTTCAGCCTCAAGCCGAACGGCTCCCTGCGCGACATATCGCCGACCCTCTTAGGCATGCTCGGTATTGCGAAGCCCCAGGAGATGACAGGACAGGATCTGCGGACGATGAAGCAGGACTAAGACGCACGAACGGTGGGCGGAATCGAACTAGGCTGACCGAGTCATGGCGCTGAAGGGTTCCCCGACGGGAACGCTGGCTACGACCACGGTTCCGCTCTCGGTGGAGGACACTTCAAGCTTGCCTCCCAGTTGGCGCATCCGCTCGTTCATGCCCCGCAGGCCGACTCCTAAAGAACCCATCCAATCCTCGTTCGATTGCTCCAAGAGGGTCAGCGGAATTCCTTTTCCCATGTCCCTGACCTCGAGCAAAGCGGTTCCGTCTTCCATGGACAGGCGAATGGTGGCTGTCGAACTGCCGGAGTGCCGATGAACATTGGTCAAACTCTCTTGCAGGATGCGAAACAACGCCAACTCGACCTCGGCTGGCAGCCGGCCGAAATCAGGGTCCGCTACGAAAGTGGTCTGAATATTGCTGCGCTTGGAAAACCCATCGAGGTACCACGGTATCGCCGATTTCAGCCCCATTTCTTCGAGCATGGGAGGATAGAGCAGGTACGATATGGTTCGTAGTTCCTTAATTGCGTCTCCCGCCAGACGGGCGCATTGGGCAACGTCGCGGCCGGTTCCGTTGGAGCCCGAGTTGAGGACCGATTCCAAGGAATCAAGGTTCATCTTCAAGACTGCCAGGTATTGCCCCAAGCTGTCATGAAGATCTCTGCCGATGCGTCTTCTCTCTTCATCCTGCATACGCAACAAGCGAAGCGAAAGGCCACGAAGCGATCGTTCGGAAATGGCCAATCTCTTCTCGGCTGACCGTTTTTCCGCCACCTCGGTCGCCAAGTCGGTATTAGCGCTGAGCAGGGCTTCTTGGGCTTGCCTTCGTTCCGTAAAATCCCGGGTAACTTTGGTGAAACCGATGACCTTACCTTGTTCGTCGCGCGTCGCCGTGATAACGACGTTCGCCCAGAACTGCGAGCCGTCCTTGCGGATACGCCAACCCTCGTCCTCGATGCGTCCCTCTTTGGTTGCTGCATCCAACTCCCACTCTGGCTTGCCATTGGCCACATCTACCTCGGGGTAAAAGCAGGAGAAGTGTTTGCCGAGAATCTCCGATGCCGCGTAGCCTTTCAGGCGCTCGGCTCCTTTGTTCCAACTGCTGACATTTCCCGCGGCATCCAACACAAAGATTGCGTAATCTTCCACCGCCTCGACAAACAGCCGAAACCGTTCCTCATTTCGCCGCAGTTCGGCTTCGCGCAGATACGCCTCGCGAACCGTCTGTTCGGACTTCTCGTGACCTTCGAGCTCGGCGCTCAACATGCGGTGGTAGAGGTACAGCAAAAGGAGTGCCAAGATAAAGCTTGAGAACATCAGGGCGCTTGCCAAGAAGAACCGTAGCTGAGCGGCTTTCGTCCTCTGGCCAAGGAGGCGAGTCTCTTCCACTCTGATGGCCTCAGCCGCGGCCGCTCCCTGCGAGCCGGAATCGACGTTCTGCCGCAACAGACTGGAAAGGTCCACGGATTGGCCTTGCTGCCTTTCGGCGATGGAATTCTCCCACACCCGGAGACGCGAGTGGGTGATGGATGCCAACCGGTCACAAGGTTCGCGTTGAGTCTGGTTGTCGCTGGTGAGCGCCTGTAGTTCGCGCATTCGCTCGGCAATTCTTGCGACCGCGGTTCGGTATTCCGTCAGATTGGACTCGTTCCCCGACAGCAGGTAGCTCATTCGCATGCGTCCTGCCTCACTGATCGTCGCTTCGAGGTCGCCGAGAACGGCACGTACTTCTTGCGTATGAGCTACCCATCGTTCACTGGTTCTGAAGTAAGTAAACGAAAGATAGGTGGCAAGCACGCACAGGCATAACAGAGCGATGGCTAGCGAGAGTAATGTGCGCGGTTTGGCTGGCTGCGAAATTGCGCTCATCCGGCTGGTCCTCGGCCATTTACTACAGGCGGGGAAGGAAAGCGGACACTATCTTACACCATGCTGACTTCGCTAATTGACCGCTTTTCGAACCGACAACGCTGGCCGATTTAGCCTTGAGACAGCACATCAATGTTCAAGTCTTATGTAGAGCATTCTTCGATGCGCTCGCGCTCACCTCGGCTGCCGCCAGCTTGGTCGTTTTCGACACCGCGAGCTCTGGTGGTTATGGCCCAATATGCAAATAGTTAACCAAGCAGATTCCGCCAGCTTTTACTTGGCCTTAGCGCACCCTTTCGCTGTGATCTTGCACTCGGCTGCCTGCAACTAGGCCTTGCCAGGCTGTGGCGAACCGCGAGGCTGGGCCGGGAGTGACAGAAATGCTCGCAGACCGGATCGTCACTTACTTGGGGGAGGCGGGTCAGAAGGACCAGGCAGTTAGGTTTGACAAGGGATATCCGTCAGGACCAGCGCGCAGGTCATTGAAAAAGTGGAGCTTCCAGGCATGGACTTTGACGGCGTCCGCCCTGGGGCATGCCGATGGAGGTCATCTTTCTCCCGCTCTACGGATTTTGGCCGCCTGCGTGAACGGGTTCTCTAGGCCGTGCGCAAGAACATTATTCCCGCACAGGGTTCATCGAAGAGTTCTGCCTTGTCCTCTTGCTTCTCCGAAGGTCCTCGGCTCGATTCGTGCCGATTCGTGCCGATGCTGCCTCGGGTAAACCGAGTAGCCTACCGTAGGCACGAGATGGATCATGCGAGCTGTGCACATCAGAGTCGCAGAAACCGAAAACTCCCCGCAAGTCACATCCCACGGTTACCCCCGGCGGGTCCTAGCTTGAGTATTTTCCGGAGGTAACACTTGAGAATCTCGTTCGTTATCTTGTCCACGAGTCCGGCGTGGTGTGGTATCGGAGCAGCCGGTACTGCAATTCTGCCGGAAGTGCATGGACCTTTCGACATTTAGCGAAGCTTCTCCCCGGGTGCTGAGGGGATCAGGACGCAAAAAGATGATGCGCCAGATGATGCTGTATGCCTTTCAGACCACGGCCCTGCTCTGGGCTCTGGTGGTGTGCCTTCGCACCGTAGATCTGGGATGGAATGCCTTCGCCGGTATTGGGCTGGGCATGTTCGGAGCGATCCCGATTTCCTTCCTCGGAATCCGCATCCATTCTCGACACGCACAGCGCTGAAATTATGGTGTGAGGGACCAGGGAACCGGTTCGGCAGATCATGCCGCCTGGCCGGCAGCCCGACAGACGTGCCCGCAACTCGAGCAGAAGCTGCGATCGCAATGCTGGCACACCATTTCATGAACTTCGCATAGCGCCGCACCACAGGCTGCGCACAGGGTCCAAGCGACTTTGCCACAACGCTCAGGACCAGTACCGGCAAGGCGTTTACCGACCGCGGCATCACACCGGTGCTCTGCCTCGACTGGTGAGCTCATCGAATCCTCCTGAGAAGTACCCAATCCTTAGAGCCGAACTTTGCTCTCGAAAAGCTCTCCTGGCAATCGGGTAGATACGTTATGCTTTGTTGGTTACTGCTCGAATGAGCCGAGCTGAGCAGGCGGGTAGACCAGGAAGAGATATTTGCCGATCCGGGAGCGGACGGTCGGCTTTTCGACCCTACTTTGTGCATCGCACCGGTCGATCAAACCATCTCAAGTAGAACGTGATAAGGGGACGGAGTAACTTTCCATGGCTTTTGCCGTCCAATGCCAGGAGGAGAACGTCAGGTGAAGTCGGAGTGTCTACCCTTTAGCGGCATTCCGCATGTCAGCCGCTTGTTCACCGATTTCCTGTATGACTATCCTCGGGTTCAGTCTTTCTATCGAAGATCTCCTCACATCACCGAATGGCTGAGAGAGGAAGCCTCTTCGATTAGGTACTCGGCGAAGCGCCGTCAGGCCGTTTCTCAGGTTCTCGAACGTCAGAACCAGTCCTGGGGAGCTTCGGCGCAGACCATTGCGAACATCGCTCGCCTCCGCTCTGGAGCCGCCGCGGTTGTGACCGGCCAACAAGTAGGCTTATTCGGTGGCCCCTTATTTTCGCTTTATAAGGCACTTACGGCCATCAAACTGGCCCGTGTAGCCACGGAATTGGGTGTCGATTGTGTTCCCGTTTTCTGGTTAGCGACCGAAGACCACGATTTGGCTGAGGTCAATCGAGTCTCGATTCCTGGGCCGGAGGGTTCTCTCGAAACCTTGACCGCATCGATCGAAGGTCAGGCCGATGCGCCGGTGGGAATGCTCAAGTTCGATGCGCAGATTCTGACCCTTCTAGAACGAGCTGCTACATGGCTCGGCGAATCCCCGGCCACCCAAGCGCTGCGCGACAGCTACCGGCCGGGTGAGACCTTCGGGAGCGCTTTCGCTCGACTGTTCGCTTTGCTGTTTGCCGAGTGGGGTGTCGTCCTGCTAGACGCCTCGGATCCCGAACTTCACCACATCGCCGAGCCGCTCTATCGCGAAGCCATCGAGCGCAATCGGGAATTGCATGCCGCTCTTTCGACGCGCGGCGAAGAGCTGGAAGCGGCTGGATATCATCAGCAAGTCAAGGTGACACCGGCCTCGAGCTTCCTGTTTACTTTGAACGACGGAGCGCGAGTTCTCCTCGAACGCAGTCCGGCCGATGCCGACGACGGAGCCTTTGAGTTCGGCAAACAGCGGCTTCGCCAAGGGGAGTTGTTGGCTCGGATGGCTTCCTCGCCCCAGCTTTTCAGCGGTAATGTTTTGCTTCGCCCTGTGGTCGAAGACTTCTTGCTGCCAACCCTCGCCTACACGGGAGGCGCTGCCGAGATTGCGTACTTTGCTCAAGTCGGCGTGCTGTATGAAAAGCTGCTGGGGAGAACCACCCCGATCGTGCCGCGTTTTTCCGCCACCATCGTAGAACCAAAACCAAAGCGCCTGCTCGACCACTACCAATTGAACCTGACCGATCTGTTTCACAGCCCGGAGCATTTGCGCGAGGCTCTGGCCGCCCGCGCGCTGCCGGCCGAATTGCAGTCGGCTTTTGAGAAGGCTGGGATTTCCCTCAAGCATTCGTTCCAGGCAATTCGCGACTCCCTTGCCCGCTTGGACAAGACTTTGGTGGACGCGGCAGACAATGCCGCCGCGAAAATCGAACACCAGCTGGATGGTTTGCGCGCCCGCGCCGCGCGCGCCGAATTGCGGCAAACCGAGGTCTTAAGGCGCCACGGTGAAGTGCTTACCAACGCCCTCTATCCGAAGCACACACTGCAGGAGCGCGAGCTGGCAGGCATTTCTTTCTTATCGCGCTATGGGACGGAGCTTCTCCAAGGTTTCTACGACGCCATCCGCACCGATTGCCTGGATCATCAGGTGATCGCGATCTGACTCGAGAAGGCCTAGTCAGTCGCCGCTAGTCGTGGTCGAGCTGGCGCCGATTGACAGCCGAGCCAGGAAGACAATCCTGTGGGCTGTGAAGATCTAGGGCTGCGGCTTCAACTGGTAAACCGTCCGCCCGCCAACCACCGTCTCGAGCACCTGCACGTTGGCGATATCCTCGGCGGGGATCTTGAAGGGATCCCGGTCGAGGACGATCACATCGGCAAATTTGCCGGCGACTAGTGAGCCGGTCACGTCCTCTTCGTGCAACTCGTAAGCAGCATCAATGGTGGCAGCGCGCAAGACTGCCTCGCGAGAGAGACCCGGATCGTCCCCCAATTTACCGTGGAATTCCGCCGCGGCGTTCGCTGCATTGGTGCGGGTCACTCCGACCTTGAAGGCAAACCATTCATCGAGGGGATCTACGGGCCAGTCGCTACCAAACGCAATGCGAGCGCCCGCGGCGGCAAGTAAACCTGCGGGTTCGAGAATCTTCATGCGTTCGGGACCGAAGTAGTTGGTTAGACCAATCGTGTCCCCTGCCGGTTTTTCCCACTGGAACGAAAGGACAGGTATCGTGTTGAGAGCTTTGAACCTCGGATAATCGTCAGGGCTGACAATCTCGTCGTGCGCAACCGCGGGACGGATATCGGCTCGAGCAATTTCTTTGCGCATGGCTTCGACGGCGTCAAGAGCGGCGCGCACTGCGGCATCACCATCGGCGTGCATGTGGGGATCAATCCCAGCCCGGCCCAGCCGCACCAGAATTTCTGCCAGCGCCCGAGGAGGAAAATAGACAGAGGGACCACGACTCTGGCCGGCTACCCAGTGTGGATTTTCCTGCGTTCCCAAATTCGTGCGGTAGGGTTCGAGCACGGCGCCTGTCAGCGCCGGGGCGGCGATGACGCCATCGAGAAAGAGCTTGGCGTTCCGCACCGTTAGGCCGGGCCTGGCTTCGATTCCGCCCTGGTCGTACTGCTTCTGATACCTAACCACGTTCGCCACCGCCGTGGCAGGGTCGGAGGCTTCCGTGGGGGCGATCTGGGGGGCAAAATGTGCGCGGACGGTGAGTGCACCGGCCGCCTGGACCGCAGTAAATGCCGCCATGCTTTCCGGAGCCGCATCCGCATCCAGGAAAGACGTGACGCCCTGCCGATTCATCGCCTGTTGCGCGGCCTTGGCGGCAGCGATGTTCTCTTCGGGAGTTGGTTTCGGGATCAGATCGGAATAGGTTGCAAACGCAGAGTCCTCGAGCAGACCGGTAGGGTTACCGTCTCCGTCACGCCAGATCTTGCCACCGACTGGATCCGGCGTGTCTCTTGTGATTTTCGCCATGGCCAGGGCCCGCGAGTTCGCCAGCACGGTATGGCCGAACGACGAACGCACGATGATCGGTCTCGATGTTGGCAGCCCATCGAGCGTGGCGCGGCTGGTCTTGACACCCGCCGGACGCATGCTCTCCTGGAACCAGTTGACCACTTCCAGCCAGCCATCGGGCTCCTGGTTGCGTGTTTGCTCAAGACAAGCTTGGATCCGTTGCTCGAACTGCGCAACCGTCAGCGAGTCGTAATTCAGGCTGCACTTCTCGAGCTTCATCCCAGCTTCCAAGGGATGCAGGTGGCCATCTACCAGTCCGGGCATGAGAAAGCGTCCTTCGAGATCGGTAACTTTCGTCGAAGCGCCGATCAGCGGCACGACGCCCTGATTGCTGCCGACATAAATGATGCGACCCTCACGAATGGCAATGGCCTGAGCGATGAAATGATTGGCGTCGGCCGTGAAAACCGTGCCATTGCGATACACACGATCGGCTGCGGCACTGGCAGCGAAGGATGGGGTCAGAAGTGAGAATAGTGCCCAAAGATGAAAAGCAAAGGATCGCTGCATAGCGGTGCACTGTGAACCGCGAAGTTTAAAGGAATGGGCTGGCCGACAGCAAGCGGTCACCCGCTTCGGCGCTGGCTTAGATACTGGGTTGCTGGGGTGTCAGTTGAAAACTAGCCTACTCCAGCCGTCCTGGATGTAGCGCAACCGACTCCTCATGAAATCCGCTATCGCACCACGCTACTCCTCGCGTAGCGCTAAGATGGGGTCGACCGAGCAAGCGCGGCGCGCTGGGACGGCGGCCGCCAGCACGGTAACCAAACTGATGCCGGCCAGCGCGAGCACGAAGGTAAAGGGATCGCCCGGCGTCAGGTTGAAAAGCATCGATCGCAGCAGCCGTGCGCAAGCGATCGCCGCCGGAAAACCTGCAGCTACTCCCAAGGCGGAGATCAGAAGGCTTTCGCGCAACACCATCCACAGGACTTGGTGGCGCTGAGCCCCGAGAGCCATGCGAACTCCGATCTCGGCCGTCCGTCGGTTGACGCGGTACGCCAAAGCCCCATACAGGCCTGTGGCTACCAGGACCGCGGCCAAGAATCCGAAGAATACGGCCAGGCGGGCGAACATGCGGTCGTCAGAAAACGAATTTCTGAACTGGTCTTCTTGCGTCATCGGCTGCAGCAAGGGCAGGTCGGGACCGAAATTCTTTACCACTCGCCGGGCATCGTCGAGCGCGGCGAGGGGATTGCCACGAGTCCGCAACTCAAACTGCATGGTGGCCATGCCCGGTACTTGAGTGAAAGGAAAATAGGCCATAGGCCTGGGGTCTTCGCGTACCTTGGTGTACTTGCTGTCCGCAACCACTCCCACGATGGTGTAACTCGGTTTGCCCACGTCCTCATTCCAGGAGATACGGTGGCCAATTGGATTGCGATCCTTCAGATAATTGTGGGCGAAGGTCTGGTTGACGATGGCAACTGGCGCCGAGGTGGACGAATCGGCGTCATTAAAATCGCGTCCGATCAGCAGCGGGACATTCAGGACATGGGCAAAATCCGAGCCGACGGTATTCCAGCGCAGAGGCGCGAATTTTTTGCCGTTCGGAACCACACCGTCCACATATACTCCCGTGTTGTTGCTCCAGCCAACGCCGAGGCGATTCTCCAGCAGGGTGGCAGATTCCACCTCCGGCAAGCAGCGCAGGCGGTCGAGAATCGCGCCAAAGAACTGCACCGTCTGGCTATCGCTTCTGACGCTCTCGGGAGGCGTCACCCCAAACACCACCAAACCCTCTGCCTCGAGTCCCAGATTGGCTCTCTCCAAGTTCAAAAGGGTACGCACCAGAAGACCAGCGCCCGCCAGCAACATGACGCAGAGGGCAACTTGCAAGGCCACAACAATGTGGCCGGCACGAATTTTCCGTCGCTCCTGCCCCGAAGCAGCCGACATGGTCTTGAGCGCCAGTCCGGCGGGTACTCTCAGAGCGCTGCGTAAGGGAGCGATCCCGAACGTCAAGGCGGCCAGCGCGCAGATCACGACAGCGAAAACCAATACCAGTTTGTCCGGGGCCAGGCTGATCTCCAATTTTGCCCAAGTCGCAAGGGCGCGGGTGGCCAACGACGCGAACAGCCATCCGAGGACCCCGCCGGCTGCCACCAGCAACAAGCTCTCGGCCAACAACTGGCGAAGCATGGCCGGACGCGTGGCGCCCAAGGCCACGCGCACGCTGAACTCCCGTTGACGGCTGGTGTTGCGGGCCACGAGCAGCATGGCTACATTGGAACAGGCAATGAACAGGACGAGGCCTACCATCGCCATCAGTATCGAACAGGGCTCTTTATAATCTTGGTTGAGCCCTTCCACCCCGCGTGCGGGTGTGAGATTGAGTTGGGGAATTGTTTCGCCTGCTTTCGGCTGTCCCAGGGCACTATAGACCGTAGTTTGATAAACCGGGTTGAGCCGGGCCAAGGCACCAGCTGGGGAAATCCCCGGGCGAAGGCGCCCAATCATCATCAGAAAGAACCATTTGGGGGCGCCGTAAAGACTGTCTTGGCTGGGCCCCGACTCACCCCAGGGCTTGAGCTGATCATTGATCTGGAAGGGAACCCAGATGTCGGTCGGATTGCCACGCTCCAGTCCAACAAAATCCCGTGCCGCCACCCCAACCACCATGAATGGCACACCCTTAAGGAAGATGGTTTGGCCCAGCACCGAAGGATCCGCGGTAAAACGTCGTATCCAGTAGGCATAGCTCAGGATTGCGACCTGAGTGTGCTGCCTCTCGTCGTCAAGGGTGAAGGCGCGGCCTCGCAGAACCTCTACACCTAGCCCGGAGAAAAAGTTCCCGCTGACCTCATCGGCCGCAGCCTCTTCGGGATCCTGGCCAAAGCGGACTGGAATCTTCGGCAGGCCGAGCGGCACAAAAGCCATCAGATCGGAAAAGATGTCGCTTTGGGTACGAAATCGCTCCAACGTCTGCTCCGGCAAAGAAGTATCGTCATAACCAGTTTGGTACGAGCCTTCCGGCTGGTCGATGTAACGAAGCATTACCAGACGCTGAGGGTCCGGGACCGGCAGATAGCGCAGAATGACCGCATTCATGACGCTGAAAACTGCGGTGTTGGCACCGATACCCAGGGCCAGGGTCAGGATGGTCGCAACGGCAAAGCCGGGTGTGCGGCAACATTGGCGGAATCCGTATCGCAGGTCCTTGAGCAGAACCGACAACGAACTCGAGAAAGGCATTTCGAGCACAAGTGCATCCCTGATGCCAATGCGACTGGTCCTTTAGTTGACTGAAATTACACCACTAACGTCGGCCGCTTCGGCATCGGCGGGCATCAGCTCGTTCGTTTTCGAATAGGCAGTGTTCGGAAATGGACGGAACTCTTAGCGGAGGAATTCCCCATGACGATGCAGGTTGGGATGCTAGGGACGGATGGCCATCACCGTGGCCGAAGTGAAGTTGAGGGTGAGTTGATGGCTGACACGAAAGTTCAGAGCTTGATGAAGCCGTCGGCGGTCCATTGTTCTGAGCCGACGCCGTTGTGAACAAAGAAGAGACCTTCCGGGTCATATTTTCTTTTGATTTTTGCGAGGCGAGCGTAGTTGGTTCCCCAGTAGGAATGCTGAAAGTCGGATTCGAAGAAATTGCTTTCGGAAACGTAGGCTCCACCGTTCGGAACGAGGGAGCGGAGTTCGCTCATGGAGCGATGCACGGCCTCAGCGGCCTTGCGGCCCTTGGCAACGTCGGGTTCATGACCCGCAACTCCGGGATAGGCCGAGCCCTGCCCGTCGGCCACGATGGCGAGAGCAAAGGCGTCGCACACCGCAGGATTCATGGCGGTATTTTTTGCGGCTGCGATGGCTTCCACAGGCGCGCCGGCGAGACCCTTATTAAAATGAAGCTCGACTTCGCTAAAACGGGAAGCTTTGAATAAAGCGTTTGCCAGCTTCTCTTGTGAATCATCCTTGAGCAACGAAGCCGGCATCCAAAGCGACTCGAAACCCCACACGACCCAGCCCACTTGGCCGGCATCGCCTTTCCACCAGACGTTGATGGGGCTGGCACCCGGGCGAGAGTCTGCCTGGAAAACGTCTTGATGATGCTCTTTGTGCCAATCGGCGTCCCACCAATGCCGGAAGGGCAGGCCGACGATCACAGGTTCGGACTCGATGGTGTAGGCGGCGGAAGACCGTGCTAACCAATCGAGGAACGGCTGCCAGACTTTTTTCGACTGCTCCGTGTCCAATCCCAGCTGGACCATGCTGATCTCGAGCTCGTTGTCAGGAGAGAAATGCGCTTGCTCTCCCCAATGATGGTTGAAGAGGGCTTCGCGGTAAAAGCCAACGAAACGGCGGATCAAGCTGTGATAGGCGTCGTCGGAAGAAGCTTGGACGCGGAAGAAAGCGCCGCCGGCAGATTCGGGCAGATCGCGCACGCGCAGGGTTAATCGGCTGACGGCACCAAAGGTGCTGCCTCCGCCGCCTTTCAGAGCCCAAAACAGATCGGGATTGGAGCAGGCATTGGCGATGCGCACCTTGCCGTCGGCGGTAACCACCTCGGCTTCGAGGAGGCCCGCGGCGGCCGTGCCGTAATGTTTGGAGAAGCTGCCGAAGCCGCCACTCTGAATCAAGCCGGCGACGCCGACCGTTGTACAGCCGCCGCCTTGTACGTAGGCTCCAGTCTTGGTCGTGACGGCGTCATAGGCCTGCAACCACATGGTTCCGGCGCCAACCGTGACCGCCCGCTGCGGAGCCTGAACGGACTGGCACGCCTGAGCAACGAAATCGTCATGGATGGTGACATCGTGCATGTGGCGCGTCCAAATCAGGAGAGAATCGGCGGCGTTCGATGTGCCTTGATAGCTGTGGCCACCACCTTTGACGACAAGGCGGAGATTGTTATTGCGGGCGAAATTTACGGCGGCGGCGATATCGTTGGCATCTCTCGCGGCGACAGCATAAACACTGGGTTTGGTCGTCCACGCGTCAACCCAGCCCAGGGTCTGGGTTAGGCCAGGGGTGTCGCCGATGTAGTAGGGATTTTTCAGATTTGCGGCGAGCGTTTGGCAATCCGCACCTTGCGACGAGGATATGCATGTCTGGATCGGAAAGTCGACGGGAATCAGGTTGCCGCCAACCGCGTCGTTAAGGCGCTTCCACGCCTGTTGGGACGGCCACCCAGGATCGGAAGGACGTACCCGGTGAAACCCGGGGTTGGCCAACACGCCGTGGGGCCACAGCCCCAAAAGAGATGCTGCCCCGGACGCTTTCAAAAACGCTCTTCTGTTCACCGAGCTACCCCTCCCTCCCAGACGTTGATCCGGGGAATCTAGACTTCCGCCCCCGGCCACCCCGCTTGGTCGGAGCCTAATCCTCACTGCCAGCATCAGCATTGTCGGCTTCGAAGAGTGGCCTCTAGTTGCTCAAGTGACTCGACTCGCGGCAGGTCACGCTCCCGGTAGGCTCCTGACACGTCGAAGAGTATGGCCTTCATGCCAGCCCGAATCGCACCCAGATAGTCAACCGAGTAAAAGTCCCCGACATATAAGCTGCCTTTTGCGTCGGCACCCATGGACTGTAAAGCCGCCTGGAAAATGGCAGGATTAGGTTTCTCATATCCCACCACTCCTGAATCGGTGATCGAGTGAAAGCAGTCGGCGATGCCGCAGTCTTCGATCACCCGGGCGATCCTGCCGTCGGCGTTCGAAATCACTCCCAACGGATAGTCCTTGGCAATTCTTTCGAGTGCCTGGCGAGTTCCAGGGCGCATCTCGCACCAGTTGGCGGAGATGCGCGTTGCCTCGACCAGTGCATCCCGGAGAGCGCTGTCCCGCTCGCCCAAACGTTCGAGCAGCTGGGAGTAGAACAGGTACCAGAAACCGTGGTCAACCTGGCCACCATGCTCGACGATAAGGTCAAATTTTTTCTTGGTGACCCGCTCAATTTCGTGCCAGCGCTCCCGGCTGACGGCCACCTTAGGGGGATCGAGTGGCGCCAGAATGCGGGCGAGGTCAGGGAAGAGCAGAGTATTGCCAATATCGAAGAAGACGGCTTGGAGTTCGCTGGTCACTCCTCCCATCTTCGCACACTCCTCGGAGCTAGCCGAAGGCGACGAAGACCAGGCAGAGGAAAGGGAAGCTGGGGAGGTGGCTAGCGAGCGTCTTCGTCTCGCTTCTTGCCGTAGCGCAAGGCAAGACCTATACCGACGGTCATAAATCCGAGGGGAGGCGAGAGCAAGACCAAAATTCCACGGCTAATCGCGAGCTGCCCATCCTTGGTGGTCCCGACGGCGCTGCTGTAGCACATAGCGCAGCCCTGAGCCAAGGCGGGAGCAGCCCACAGTGCGATTCCCAAGCCGAGCATGGCCAGACGAGCTTTCATCGCACCCCCAGCTGGAGGATGCGGAAGGCATCGGCAAAAAACATGCACATGAAGCAGAGGCAGGCAACCACGGCCGTCATCATCACCCACCGCATGGACCGGACTTCGTACTTCAGGTGCATGAAATAGCCGATGATCAGCACGGACTTGATGATGGAAAGAACCATCAAAGCTTCCAGCATTTGGACGGGCTGGAAGACTTGCCGATAGGCGAGAACGACTTCGACGGCGGTCAGGAGCAACAATACTCCCCAAACCCAGAAATACTGGCTCTTGCTCTCGTCATGATGTGCGGCAACGCTTTGCATTTTGTCGTGCTCTCCCTCGTCGATCGACGTTCCTGCCTCGGCCTAGGCTTTCGCCGAAGTCTTTGCTCGGTTACTTCCGCGTCCGGCTCATCCCGTCACCCGCGTCGACATCAAGTACACCAAGGGGAAGATGAACATCCAGACCAAGTCTACAAAGTGCCAATAAAGCCCAGCGATCTCCACGTCATGGGCATCGTAATCCTTGGGCTTCAGGAAAACAATGACGGCGGCAATCACCGTGCCCAGGAGAAGCACGTGAACTCCCACGCGGAATACGTTATCCGCGGGAGTCAGCAGCCAGGTTCCCAGCCAGAGCAGCAATAGAATGGGCAACCATTTCTTGCGCAACGCCACCACCCCCAGGTAAATGACGCCGATGGTGACGTGAAGCATGTGCATTCCCGTGAGCGTGAAGAAGGTACCGCCAAACTGCGGCACGCTCGCTGCCCAAGGATTCTTGAAGGGTGTCATGCCCTCGGCGATGAGCTTGCTCCACTCCATGGCGTGCAAAACCACGAACAAGGTGCCAAACAGCATGGTGAAGAGAATCCAATTGCGCGTCCAGCTGCGGTCGCCTCGCCGGGCCGCCAAGACCGCCAGCACCATGGTCAGAGAACTGGAGAGTAGGCACGCGGTCATGACCGTGGCATTGAGGATGCTCTCCTTGTGAAACGGCGTGGGCCATTGGGGATTGGAAATTCGCCCGTAGCTGTAGGCGAACAAAAGCGCTCCGAAGGTGAGCGTGTCGGAGAGGAGAAACAACCACATCCCGATTTTCTTGGAATAGGTGCCAAACAACGACGGCTCGTATGCCTCCCCAAGCCCGTGCTGCACCGCCATGTCAGCCATAAGTTCGATCTCCTCAGCCTCGGTCTAGCGCGGACCAGCCGCCGTACTTACCGGGTTCGGCTGGCTCGCCGACTAGCGCATCAGCCACAGCAACCCAAAAATGCCAATCCACAACAAGAACATGAAGTGCCAATACCACGCGGTCACATCGACGACAATGCGTCGCGCTTCAATCGGCGTATGAAACAACGAGACCACCGCCGCATAGAGCAGCACCACTACGCCTCCGGCAAGATGAACTCCGTGAGCCGCGGTCAGCAGATACATGAAAGAACTGCTGGCGCTGGTGGCGAGGTAGAAGCCGCGATCCGCCATCTCCTGCCAGGCCAGCCATTGCCCGACCAGAAATCCGCTGCCCAGCAGAACCGTAACCCACAGCCAGGGAAAGCCTGCTTCGTTCCCTAGGCTGACGCCGGGAATGGAACGAACGGGAGCGAGTGCCGCCTGACGAGTGATTTGTCGGCGCGCCAGCTCGGCACTTAGGCTGCTGGCCGCCAGCAACCCGGTATTCACCAGCAACAGAGCAAGCGGTAGTTCGACGGGAATCCACTCGCGTACGTAGGTGTTGGTCTTATCGTCAAAGGTCGGCAATCCCTGGCGCACGATGTAGGCACTGACCAGGGAGACGAAAAACATGAGGATGGGGGCCAGGGCAACGGCCAGTCCTAAGCGAGCACGCCGCAAGCGTCGCCCGTAGTCGGGATAGCCGTCTCCCCCACCGCCGTCGTCGCCACCGAAATGGGGGGGAGCCGAGCCGCCGCCCTGCCCTGTTTCGGGAACGCTAACCGGTACTGTTGGGCTCAAACTTGTCATGATGAGCGATCGGACGTTTCGAGGGCGGGTCCTCGTGTCCGCATGCTTTAGTGCGTGGTCACTCCCGCCGGATCGGTCTGCATCACGTAATCCTTGGCAGCTCCCGGAACACTGTATTCATACGGTCCGTGATAGACGACCGGGGTGCGTCCCCCGAAATTGTCGTGCGGTGGCGGGGTTGTGGTCGTCCACTCCAGGGTGGTTGCTTCCCAGGGATTGTCGCTGGCCTTCGGGCCCTTGAACATACTCCAGAAAAGATTGAAGAGAAAGATAAACTGCGCAGCGATGGTGATAAACGCCGCGTAGGTCATGAAGGTCTGCAGCGGAATCAGGTGAGTCATGTATTGCACTTCTGTGAATTGGGAGTAGCGCCGCGTTTGCCCAGCCATTCCCAGATAGTGCATGGGCATGAAGATGGCATAAGTGCCGATCAGCGTGATCAGGCAGTGCACGCGACCGAGCGATTCGCTCATCATTCGTCCGAACATCTTGGGAAACCAGTAATAGGTCCCGGCGAAAATGCCAAAAATGGCAGCCACGCCCATGATCAGGTGGAAGTGTCCGACCACGAAGTAGGTGTCGTGCAGGGGAATATCGAGCACGGGCTGAGCCAGAAACGGTCCGCTTAACCCGCCCGAGACGAACAGGGAAACAAAGCCGATGCCAAACAGCATAGGCGTTTGAAATCGCACCCGGCCATTGTGAATGGTGCCTAACCAGTTGAAGGTCTTGATCGCCGATGGTACCCCGATCATCATAGTCATGATGGAGAAAGCAAAGGCCGAATACGGGCTCATGCCGCTCATGAACATGTGATGGCCCCAGACCACGAATCCCAGAATGCCAATCGCCATGATGGCGTACACCATGGCTTTGTAGCCGAAAATCGGCTTGCGCGAAAACGTGGATAGAATCTGCGAGGCAACTCCCATGCCGGGAAGGATCGCGATGTACACCTCAGGGTGCCCGAAGAACCAGAACAAGTGTTGCCATAGCAGCGGGGACCCGCCCCGATGTGCCATGACCTGGCCGTTTACCACCACCAAGGGAACGTAGAAGCTGGTGCCCAGGTTGCGGTCGAGCAGAAGGAGAATGCCCGCCGAGAGCAGCACGCCAAAGGCTAACAACCCGAGAATCGCGGTAATAAACCACGCCCAGCAGGTTAAGGGCATGCGCATCATGGTCATGCCTTTGGCCCGTAAGTCGAGCGTGGTGGTGATGAAGTTGAGCGCTCCCATCAGCGAGGCAATACAGAAGATGGCAATGCTCGCGATCCACAAATCGGCGCCCAGTTGCTCACCCGGCCCTGAATTAGTCAGCGCGCTCAGTGGCGCGTATCCCGTCCATCCATGAAGGGGGGCGCCGCCGCTTACGAAAAAAGCCGAGACCAGGACCACAAAAGCTACGAAGGTGGTCCAAAAGGAAAGCATGTTCAGGACGGGGAACGCCATATCTGGCGCTCCGATCTGAATGGGCAAAAAATAGTTTCCGAACCCGCTCTGCGGAGCCGTGGTGAGCACGAAAAACACCATGATCGTGCCGTGCATGGTCAGCAGACTGAGATAGGTTTCCGGCTTGATCTCTCCTACCAAAGGCAGAACCGCGGTCGGCCAGATCAGGTGAATCCGCATCAGCAGCGACAAGAACATGCCGACAAAGACCGCGATTAAGGCCAAGAAGTAGTACTGCAGCCCGATGACCTTGTGGTCCAGGCTGAAGATGTATTTGCGAATAAACCCCTGCGGAGCTGCGTGCGCGTGTACTGAAGCCGACGTCGCCATTATTGTTTCTCAGCCTCCCGAGCTGCCAGCCATTTATCGAAGTCGTCCTGGGATACCACATGCACCATGCCGTGCATCTTGTAGTGGCCGAGTCCGCACAACTCGGCACAGGCGATCTCATAATCGCCTATCTCGGTGGGTGTGAAGTGCATATGAATTGCGAGCCCGGGCACGGTGTCCTGTTTGAAACGCAGAGCCGGAACAAAGAAGCTGTGAATAACGTCCACGGCTCGCAGCGTGAGGTCCACCTCACGCTGGACGGGAAGATACAAGGTACCGGTCACCACATCGTCCTTGGCCGCCGGATCTGAGGTGTCCAAGCCTAGGGCAGCCTCGTTTCCCGCCGAGGGGTCCATCAACTTCGGATCGGTTCGCCCATACTTGCCGTCCGGACCCGGATAACGGAAATACCAGGCAAATTGCATGCCGGTGACCTCGATTGGAACCGAGCCGGCCGCTGCCGGCTCGAAACGTTCGTTGGCCCAGACGTGGCTGCCCATCAGGTTCAGACCGACAAACAGAATGGCGGTCAGCGTGGTCCAGAGGAGCTCGAGGGTGGTGTTGCCGTGCGAATACTCGACCGGCTTACTCGAAGCACCATCACGATGTCTCCAGACCAGCCAGCCCAATCCGCCTTGAGCGGCGACGAAGACGATGCCCATGAGCACATACGTCAGAGCGAATTGGTGATCGATCCAGGGAGCAGCGGCGGAGGCACCATGCGGCAACCACCAGGTCTGGGCTACGAAAAAGTAGGTGCTAACGAAGGTGATCAGCCAGATAATCACTAGAAGAGCGAGACCCATCTAATAGATCTCCCGCGTTCACAATTTGCGTACGTCTGTCGTGGAAAACAGAGAAGAATACCACAGGCTCGAAAATCCTGAAAATCATTCTCCGGCTGGGTAGTGTCTCAGTTTCAACTGAGACACTATCCAATGTTTGCGAATTTTGGGTGCCGGGCTACTTTAAAGAAGTCACCTATCCTCGCTTTCGCCTGGGGTGTTACGGTCACGTGATGATATACTTCGCAGCCGCTATCGATGGCGGCACCCGCGCTCGTCCTCGACTCTACCATGCCGCGAGTCCCGAAAGCCCAATTCTGGCCGTTTCGCTTTGTGGCTGAACCTCCAGATTGCCCGTGACGCGACCGCTGTACTGACGACGGGTTCCCAGAAGCCGACCTCTGGCCCGCCTGCCTCCCTGAGTTTCAACTTCCGGGTTTCCCGTCATCCACCAGCTTCAGCACCGCACTTTCATCAATTGGCGAAGAGAAAGTGCAAACTGAGGCGAAGGGGATTTCACAACAATGATCGCGGCGTATGCCCGTGTTATCGAATAGCGTAACCGCCATCGACTCGAATGGTGTCGCCGGTAACGAAGTCGGACGCCCGGGAGGCCAGGTACACGGCTGCTCCAGCAACTTCCTCCGGTTGACCCCACCGGCCCGCCGGCGTGCGCGCGAGAATCTCGTCGTTCATGGGCGTCGTACGGACAGGGGCTGTCATATCGGTTTCAATCCACCCTGGTGCGATGGCATTGACTTGAATGTTGTGCGGCGCGAACTCAATGGCCATTGATTTGGTTAGTTGGACGATCGCGCCTTTCGCCGCACTGTACGAAGGAACGAGCCCAGACCCAAAGAATGA
>DASPTQ010000262.1:0-12925 GCA_035623335.1 Terriglobales bacterium | reverse complement strand
TCCGCCTTCAACCTTGATCGTCAGTCGCAGAATATCGCCGCACGCAGGATTTTCGACTTCGACTGCCGCGTCGGGATTGGCGACTTCCCCGGCGTTGCGGGGGTGCTGAAAATAATCGAGCAGGCGTGCCGAGTACATGTCTGTCAATTCTAACTCTTGGCGATATCCGTGCCCGCGCCACGCGCCCAACCCGCCCGATGCCTGTAATATTAAAGAAGAATGTCCTCCGATTATGGTCCACGGCGAATCGTATCTCTCCAGCCCAGTGCTACGGTCATGCTCGCCGCGATGGGGGAGCTCGATCGCCTGGTCGCCTGCACCAAGTACTGCGCAGATCTTTGCCCTGAGGTCGCCCAAAGGAACCTGGCGATCGTACCCGATTCCTGGACCGCGAACCAGAATCAGATCATGGCCGTCCGGCCCGACCTCGTGATTGCCGCCGTTCCCTATCGGGAAAAGGCTGTGATAGAGATCCTGAAATGCGGCACCCGCTTCCTCGGGCTGGCGCCCAAGACCTTGCTGGATATCTACACCGACATGGCCACCATTGCGGGCATGGTGGGCGCAGGGGATCGGGGTCGGCAGGGGATTCGGGAGATCGAGAGCGAGATCGAAAGCGTGCGCCGGAGCACCCAGGGTAAATCGCGTCCGCGGGTCTTCTGCGAAGAGTGGGGCCGGCCGCTGATCGTATCGCAGCCCTGGGTGGCAGAACTGGTTGAGGCTGCGGGCGGCGAATTCGTTGGGGTGCCGGGAAGCGAAACCACACCCGAAGCCGTTCTCGCGGAAGACCCTGATGTGTTGGTCGCCGCCTGGTGCGGGGTCGGAGACCGGGTTCCGCTGGAAAAGTTGATTCGTGTGCGCCAATGGTCAACCATGAAAGCCGCGCGGCATGGGCGGGTGTACTTGATTCGCGACGAATTTCTGAACACTCCCGCCCCGACTTTGGTCCATGGCTTGCGAGCCTTAGCGGCGGTGATCCATCCTCAGGACTTTCCACAACCTCCCGGTCTAAGATCAATGGCGAGCGTAGCCGCGCCCGTGGTGGTCCAGAGTCGTTAGATATGCCATAGATATGCCATCGAAAATCGACCAGCTTAAGACGGAGTTGGCAAAGTTAGCTTCCGAGGCAAATTCGGCCGAGGAACTCATGGCGGGTATGGTTAAAGTCCTCCATGAAGGCATGCTGAAATACAACTGGGTGGGCTTTTACATGTTGGAGCATGGCCCGCCTCCGCAACCGCCGATGCTGGTTCTCGGTAGCTTCCAAGGAGCTATGACACCGCACACCCGGATTCCACTGGACCAGGGGATATGTGGGGCAGCCGCTTCCAGCGGCAAGACGGTCGTGGTCGATGACGTGAGCAAAGATCCGCGATATCTGGCTTGTTCGCTCGAGACCAAGTCGGAAATCGCGGTTCCCATCTTTTGTCGCGGCAAGGTAGCCGGGGAACTGGACATCGACAGCCACTTCCCCGCGGCTTTTGGCGGAGAAGACCGCGAGCTTATCGAATATTGCGCCAACCTGGTCGGCAGACGGCTCACGCAGACCACGCAATGAGTGAAAGAATCGCAGGTGATCCCCGGGGGACGTCGATCTGGCGATGAAACAGGTCGTGGCAGCTCTGATTGTGCAAGATGGCAAGATGCTGGTGTGCCAGCGCACGCGCCACCAGACGATGCCGCTCAAATGGGAATTCCCCGGCGGCAAGATCGAGGATGGCGAGCAGCCGCAACATGCCCTGCGCCGGGAACTCGAGGAAGAGCTGGGCATTGACGCGAAGATTGGCGAGGAGATAGCGCACATTCGCCATCACTACAAGACCGGCAGTTCCGTCGAACTGCGTTTCTATGTGGTGCGTG
This sequence comes from Terriglobales bacterium, assembly GCA_035623335.1. Lineage (GTDB taxonomy): Bacteria > Acidobacteriota > Terriglobia > Terriglobales > Acidobacteriaceae > JAFAGX01. Next base: position 11,065 of record DASPTQ010000262.1, on the reverse strand, counting down.
AGTTCAAGGGCGAGATTGAGAACCGAATCTTTCGCGACCTACGCTGGTCTTCCCGGGCAGAACTGCCAACCTACGACTTTCTGGAAGCGGATCGAAGCTTCGTACAGGATCTTGCCCAGGGAAAGATTATTTAGCTGGCACGACCACCGGCCTTTTGGCCAGCCGGGAAGCTTATTGCGAGCTGGGGTTGCGACGCTTCAGGGTTGGGGTATCGTCCTGGTCGCCCTTGTCGCTCTGGTCGCCGCTATCCGTGCTATCCCCGCTAGGGTGAGAAGGTCGGTGCAAGGAGGGACGAGATCGGTCGTAATCCACCCCGTGACGGTTTTCGAGTTCCATCATTCTGGTTTTCACTTCCTCGAATTCCGAGGTGTCCAGCTTGTATTCCGGTAAGGGCGGTAACAGGGTGTTGATCTCCTGCTGTGTCTTCTGAATGCGGTCTGGCGTTTGAGGATGGGTGTCGAAGGCTTTGGCAAGGGTTCCGGGCTTGTGCTTCTCCAAGGCCTTCACTTTTTCAAAAAACGCGGTCAGCGCTTGCGGATCGTATCCTGCTTTGTACATGTACTCAACACCCAGGTAGTCGGCCTCGGTTTCGAAACTTCGCGTGAACTTCAGAAAGCCCATAGGCATGGCCAGTCCGGCGATTTGCTGCACCGCGTATCCGATCCCGCCACCCACGAAGATCAAAGCAATGGAGGCCATTTGCATCAACTGTCCCCGCGACATTTCCCGGGCCGCGTGGCATGCGGAGACATGAGCGATCTCGTGCGCCATCACGCCCGCCAGTTCGGCTTCGTTTTCCGCCGCCACCAGAAGACCGGAATCCACGTAGAAAAAGCCACCCGGAAGAGCGAAAGCGTTGATGTCGTCGCTGTCGAGGATTTTGATGGTGAAGGGCACTTGCGCATCGGAGTTCCTTACCAGATTCTGGCCGATGCGGTTCACATATTCGGTAACGACCGGGTCCGTGATCAGCTTGGAAGTCGACTCTACCTGCTCGGCATAAGACCGCCCCATGGCAACTTGCTTGTCCAGGCTGTACCAGTTGCCGACGCCTTGTTTGCAGCCCACATTGCGGTTCCCAATGGCATCGATGTCTTGCAGGCTGCCATCGTGATGCGCTTTGACCTTGGACTGATTCTGGCTGGCGGAGTTGGTAGACTCAGGGGAATTTTGCGCGGAGACCGGACCGAGGGCAAGGAGAACGGCGCATAAAATCGCGATACCTCGCATGGCCCCACCTCGCCCGGTTGATGCCCTTTTATTATAGATGGATGGCGGTGCCGAAGGAAGGGCTACCACTGGCAACCGCCCCCGGATTGGCAGGCCCCGAGCCCGCCCGAGGGTATGGTCCTCATCGAACCTTAGCTGGATCCGGTTCGCAGCGTCCATAAATAGGCGATCGTCAGCAGGGTCATGACGACGGTCGTCGACCAGGCAATGACGTCATACAATCGCGAGTTCACGAAATCCCCCATCAGGTCTTTCTTGTTCACCAGGAGAAGCATGAAAACCAGTACCGGGGGGATCGCAATGCCGTTGATCACCTGGGAAAGAATGGCGATTTTCACCAAGGGCAGATCGGGAAGAAGAATAGCGCCCGCACCGGCCGCAATGAGAATCGTGTAAAGCCAATAGAACACGGGCGCCTCGGAGAATTTCTTTCCCACTCCCGATTCAAATCCCAGGCCCTCACACACCGTGTAGGCGGTCGAAAGCGGCAGGATCGAAGCGGCGAAGAGCGAGGCGTTGAATAATCCCAAGGCGAAGAGGATGTAGGCGTAATCGCCCGCCAAGGGGCGCAGCGCCTGAGCGGCATCGGCGGCGTCGCGGATGTTGTAATGTCCGTGCACATAGAGCGTAGCCGCACAAGCCACGATGATGAACCAGGCGACAATGTCGGTAAAGATGCATCCTGAAATCACGTCGATTTGCGAGGCTTTATATTGGCGGCGGGTTACCCCCTTCTCCACAATGGAAGATTGCAGGTAAAACTGCATCCAGGGGGCAATGGTTGTCCCCACGACGCCGATCGCCATATAAAGGTACCCGGGTTGGCGGAACGCCTCGCGGGACGGCGGCTTGATGGTGGCGATGAGCGCATCCTTCCATGCGGGCTGGGCAAAGACACCCGCAACGATGTAGGTCACATAGAAGAAGGACGCAGCCAAGAACACCTTTTCGACGCTTTTGTACTGTCCCTTGACGACGATCAGCCACACAATGACCGCGCAGATGGGGACACTCAGGTAACGGGAGACGCCGAACAGCTCAAGGCTGCCCGCAATTCCAGCGAACTCGCCCACCACATTGCCAAAGTTGATGAGCAGGATTCCGATCATCATGAAGAAGGTGATGCGGAGGCCGAACTCCTCGCGAATTAGGTCGCTGAGGCCCTTGCCGGTGACGGCCCCCATGCGGGCTGAGATTTCCTGGACGACGATCAGCGCCACCGTGACCGGGATCAAGGTCCACAGCAGCAGATGGCCGAACTCAGTGCCCGCCTGGGAGTAGGTAAAAATGCCATTGGCATCGTTGTCCACATTGGCGGTGATGAAGCCCGGCCCGACGACGGCAAAAAACAGCAGGATCTGCGTCTTCCAGCGTTTCAGGACTCTCATGGGCGCAAGTTCGAAACATAGCGCAATACTTATGGTGAAGCGACGAAACAGAATAAACGGAGTCGGCGAATCTGAACAGCGAGAAATCTTCGTCGCCTTCTACGCTCGAGGAGAAGTCTTGCTCTTCGACGCGGGAAGGCGGGACGAAAGTCGGGGAACGATGGGATAGCCGAACCTGGTGCCGAACCGGTCAGGGGTTCCGGGTCTCCATTCTCGGCTCGGTTGCGCTTCGCGAAGGCGATGTCACAACTTGGCTCGAAGTAGGCTGATCACGTCATCCGAGGTGATCACCCCGGTCAGGCGCTTGTTTTCATCGACTACAGGCAGAGTCAGCAGGTTGTACTTATCGAACAACTCGGCCACTTCTTTCTCGTTGGCAGCAGGCTGGCACGAGATCAGCGGCTCCTGCGTTAGAGACAACAGCGGCTGATCGGCGGAAGCCAGCACCAGTCTGGCCAAGGGAACCGCGCCGGCCAGCGTCCCTCGCGAGTCCACCAGGTAAATCGTGCTCACGGTTTCGATGCCACCCTCGAAGTGGCGCAGGGCTTCGACCGCGTCCTCTACCTTCGCCGTCACGTTCAGCGCCAGGTATTCTGGATTCATGCGCCCGGCGGCGGTGTTTTCCGCGAACTCGAGGAGGTCGGACACCTCTTGTCGGTCCTCGGGGGCCATTTCCTGCAGAATTTCCGAAGTTCGCTCCTCCGGCAGATCGGCCAGCAGGTCGGCGGCGGCATCCCGGTTCATTTCCTCGACGATCTCAGCCGCACGTTCGGAGGGAAGCGACTCGACAATAGACTTCTGAACCTTGGGATTGACCTCCTCGAGAGCCTCCGCGGCGATCTCCTGGTCGAGAGTCTCGAACAGTGCTTCGCGCTCGCCGGGAGCGAGTTCTTCCACGATATCGGCGATATCAGCGGGATGCAGGCGGGCCAGACGATCGAGCGAGATATTCAGCTTCACCCGCCGCGCCGGGTCGGTTTCGATCAGGTCCACGAATTCCCAGGGGATGGGGCGTTCGGGAATCCGGTTCAACAAGGTTCGCAGCGCCGATGCCGGGAACAAGCCTTTCAGCAGACGGCGGACGGCGCCGCGGGCCCCGATATCGACACCAATCACTTTCAGTAAGGGTTGCTTGTAGTTGGTGTCCTTGAACAGCTCGACATCATTGACTCGGACTACCTTGCGACCGTGGACATCGATAATTTGCTGATCCAGCAGGTCGCGACCAAGCAGGAAGAGCCCCTCCGATCCGTCGGCCATCGGCCAACTCGAGACTTGAGTGTCCGTGTGCAGGCTGCCATTCATGGAGCTGATCGAGCTAAAAGGCAGTACGCGGTCTCCCGCCTTGGTGCGCACGATCAACACCGCAATGCGGGCGCGATCCTCCGCCGGTGCAATCGCCAGTTCGCGCACCCGCCCGGCCGGACCCGCCGGATCATGGACCGGCATACCCAGCAACTCGGTAAGTGCGAATGTGGCCATCGATCAGAGCATACCCAAGTACCCAACAAGAATCCATATCGTCCGAGGCGAGAGTCAAGGGCGGAGAAGACCCCGATCAGGGGCCCAACCACTTAACTCAGACCTGCAGCTCCTGCGGTCGGGATGCTTCTTTCGCTTTATCAAGTGTTGGGGACCGGTCATCGTAGGAAAGGAACCAGAACCCGAAGAGCGGCAAAGCGCTGCCTACACCCAGGCAGCCACCGGCCGGCGATCACGGTCGACCTCGGTTCTCTGGCCAGCGGAGCTTGACCCAATCGTAACGAAACATTCGCCACCGATTCGCCGGTGGCGCTGGTTCCGCGCTCGCCGACTAGCTGCCGCGATCCTCTCCCATCGGGGCGCGAGCGGCGGCTGGGAGATTCCTACTGTTGCGTTGACATTTCCACAGGCACAGGCGAAACTAACGATTCGCCAGAGGGGCGGCCTTGTCCGATCACAGCCGGGGTCGTACTGCGATGGGATTTAGATCGGCGAGGGGTGATGGGCGCGCGTAGTTTTTCATCGGTCCTAGACATGACCACAAACCGGGTCTCCTATACGCTTGATTCGACGCTAGAGACGGTTGACAGCGCCGAACAAACAGCGAGTCGCATCGCAGCGGAAGCCGGCTTTGGCGAGGATGAAGTGATCCAGATTTCTATGGCCGTGCGCGAAGCCGCAGTGAATGCCGTCCTGCATGGCAACGCCTACGATCCGGACAAGAAGGTGAAACTCGATTTTGAACGGACCAGTCGGGATCTGGTGATCACGATTCGTGACCAGGGTAAGGGTTTGGACGAGGCCAAGATTCCCGATCCCTTGGCTCCGGAAAATCTGTTGAAGTCTTCCGGAAGAGGCATTTTTCTGATCCGCTCGTTCATGGACCAGGTGGAAATTAGCGCGTCCCAGACGGGCACAGAAATCAAACTGATTAAGCACGTCCCTGGCTCCGCCAGGGCCGGTAAGGAGGCGTCCCCGTGAGCATGAAGACTAGTACTCGTCAGATCGATGGCATCGCCATCGTGGATTGCAGTGGCCGGATCACCCTAGGCGAAGGCAGCGTGATCCTTCGGGACACGGTCCGCGACTTGCTTGCCAAAGGGCAGAAGAAAATTCTGCTCAACCTGGGCGAGGTCACCTACATTGATAGCTCGGGCATAGGCGAGTTAGTCAGTGCCTTTACCACGGTGAGGAACCAGGGCGGTGAACTCAAACTGCTAAACCTCACGAAGAAAGTCCATGACCTGCTGCAAATCACCAAGCTCTACACCGTCTTTGACGTGAAAGACGATGAAGCCGTAGCCGTGAAAGCGTTCAAGTAGTTGCGCCGACGGGGCCGTTCACGACGGCCCTGCCCCGGTTGCTTGGATCAGGTTCCGATTCCCGGGTCGACAGGTGCAGCTCGCTGCCGGCGGCTAGAGAACCGCGGTCGACACCTTGCCTCGTTTCAACTCCGCCAGCGGATAGAAGGTTCCCCGCCAGACCACGCCACCGCGCGCCAAGGTCAACAGCATAGAACTCAACATGATGTATACGAACAACGCTCCGCTCGCCCAATGCAGGAAGAAGTAATAGGCTGGCACGTCGGACCTCGACGACATACCTAGGTAGATTGCGAAGATGGACAGGAGTGCAACCGCATACGGTAACCGTGCCCATCCGTGCGCCAGCCAGATTCCGAGGAACGGGGTCAGATTCAAGTAGGCCAAGGCCGTCGCAGACGCCATGGCGCGTGGCCACTCAAACGACATCAGGGCAAAGAAATTCTTGCTCAGATTGTTCACCATGCCGGTGACTCCCTCCACCCAGCGCAGCGAGATCAGATCCTGCCCGAAGACATTGCGCTGCCGGTAGCCTCCGTCCTTCACCAGCTTGCCCAATTTCATATCGTCGAGCACCTCCAGGCGCAGGATCTCGAACGTGCCCAGAGCTTCGTACACGGGACGGCGAATCAAGTTGAAAGCTCCCACCCCCATGTGATCCTTGGCCTTGGGATCGGCCACCTTCCACGGTCGATGCCCAAATACAAACAGCGTCTGAAAGAAGGCCACCGCGGTCCTCTCGCCCGGGCTCTGCATGACCAGACGAGGCAAGAGCACCAGGTGATCCGCCTGTTCGCCTTGGACGTAGAACATTGCCCGGCTTAGTGAATCGGGTCGAAAGAGAACGTCGGCATCGGTAAACAGGAGCCATTCGCCGCCGGCCTCATTCGCCCCTCTCCACATGGCATGGACCTTGCCCAGCCAGCCGTTCGGCAACTCCGTGACGTGCACGACTCGTAATCTCCGGCCCGCCTCGGGCCGAGCCGCCACCTCAGTGATGCGTTCACCGGTCGAATCACTCGAGCGATCGTTGACTACGATCACCTCGTAGTTGTCATAGTCGAGGTGGAGCAGGCGAACCAGGGATTCCGCGATGTGTTCCTGCTCATTGCGCGCGGGAACGATAATGCTGACCCGGGGCTGGGCAGGAGCCTCCGGCCTTGGTTTGGGGTCCCACTCGGGTCGAGAAATGTCGGCCACCTTCGGCATGCCCCAAGCCGCATCGAGAACGCGGGATATCCAAATCACCGCCAGGATCGTGCCTGCAATCCAATGGAAGTACGTCATCCGGCCGGGGTCCTGTGTGCCCGGCGCTGGCGGCGCAGCTCGACGGGAGGGGCGAAGCGCATTCCATAGAACAAGATGGCGGACGATAACGCCATGGCGATAACCGGCAGCACGAAAGCAGCTTCGAGCGAACGGCGGTCGGCGACATATCCCATGAGTGTGGGCGAAGGGACATCCCCCAAGAGATGAAAGATGAAAATATTTACGGCAATCGCGGTGGCCCGAATGTGCGCGCCCACGGAATTCACCAGAGCGGTGTTGAGCGGTGACGTGTTCAGCAACAGGAGGAATGCCGCTACGGCGATCGCGGGCAGCATCACCGGTCCCTTGAAGAATAGAGCGACGATCATCACCGGAACCCCCAATCCCATACTCACGGCCGACACGAAGTAGTAGGAGCTTTTCATGCGGGGCAGCAAGAGATCGCCCAGCCAGCCCCCCGCCAGGGAGGCAACAATACCGTCGACCACCACGATCGCGCCAAAAATCTCGTCTGCCTCTTTGAGGCTGTACCCGCGGGCGAGAGACAGAAATGTGGGCATCCACACTTGCACACCACCCAAGGAAAATGTCGAAGCCGCCATGCCGAGCGTCACCGTCCAGAATGCGGGGTTCCGTGCCAATCCGAGGATGGTCCCCCGCTCCGGCGTCTCCTCGAGAGAATCGAACTGGCCGCGCGGCGGCTCCGCGATGAAACCAACGGCCAAGGCCAGCAGAAATCCGGGCAGGGCGGCAACATAGAAGGGAAATCTCCAGCCGTGTTCTGCGCCCAGCCTCCCCCCGAGCAGATAGCCGGCCGCCGTGCCCACGGGAATTGCCAAGTAGAAAATGCCGAAGATGCGCCCACGCTCATCTTCGGGGAACAGGTCGGCCACAAAGGTAGGGGCGATGATGACAAAGGTGGCTTCGCCGACGCCAACCAGGGTATGCCGAACCAGCAGTTGCCAGTAGCTGTGGGTGACGGCCGTAAGTAAGGTGAGGCCACTCCAAAACATGCCTCCCAAGACGATGATCCGCTTGCGGGAGTAGCGATCCGCCAAAGGTCCGGCAAAAGGGGCGGCCACCATATAGAAGCCAAGAAATGCGCTGGTGAGGTAGCCGACTTGGGCATTGCTAAGGTGGAACTCGCTCTGCACCAGGGGCTGCACCGCAAACAAGACAGAGCGGTCGATGTAGTTCAGTAGATTGAGCGAGGTAAGCAGCACGAGCGCCGTGCGGGGATAGAGCTTGGTGGCGGCCACTGGGGGAAGGACTATAGTCGGCAGCTATTCTACTCGCAAGCCCAAGAAATGTGAGTAGCCTTCGGAAAAGGAGAATTATTTCCGCCTCTTCCCTTTCGGGCGAGGCCAACGGGCCACAATCGTGGTGCCAATTCCACCCCGCGCGCGGAACTCTCCCCGGACTTCGGCCCAAACCGGATGGGCCCAGCGCACCACGTCCTCGAGCACACGGTTCACGATATTTTCCTGAAAAATTCCCAGGTTGCGATAGAACTGAAGATATTCTTTCAGCGACTTCAGTTCCAGGCAGCGTTCGTCGGGCATGTAGCGGATGATAATGACACCGAAGTCGGGCAATCCGGTCTTGGGGCACACCGAGGTAAACTCGGGGTCGTCAATGACGATCTCGTATCCCGGAAACTGATTGGGCCAGGTTTCAATCTCGGGAAAGCGGCGGTTCAGTCCGGCTTTGGCGTGTTCCGGCGTATAGCGCGCTGCTTTGGACATGTCTCATTCTAACCAGCAACCCGGCAAAACCACCAAACCGCTAGATTTTGAGCAACTTTGACGTCCTCGGCATCTAATGGAATGCGTATCTTGTGTAACTTAACTTCCGAGTAAACGGATGATACAGTTAAGGATGCCGACATCGGCATGTCATCGATAGAAAACCATCGCAGATTCTGGCCTCGGCACCGCGGGTGGCTGTGGACTGGTCTGACTGGGGCCGCGGTTCTCCTGCTTGCCTCGTTCATGTCGCGCGGGGACGCGGTGCCCGTTCGTGCTGCCAAGGTCTTGCGCTCGACCATTCGCAGTGTGGTATCAACCAACGGCAAGGTGGAACCGCTGGCCTATTTTGAAGCTCACGCTCCTATGGCGACCACGGTGAAAAGACTGCTGGTAAGAGAAGGCGACCGTGTCAGGCGCGGCCAGCCGTTAGTCGAAATGGACGATGCCGCGGCCCGCAGTGTGGCGGCCAAAGCCTTAGCCCAAATCCGCGCCTCGCAGGCAGCGATGAACGCGGTTCAAAGCGGGGGCACGCAGGAAGAGGTTTTCACGGTTGAATCCGAATTGCGCAAGGCTCGCACTACCCGCGACACCGCACAACGGAATCTGGATGTTCTCGAGCACCTAGAGAAGGATGGAGCAGCTTCCGCCGGGGAAGTCAAAGCCGCCGAGGATCAGTTGCAAAGAGCCAATGCCGATCTCAGCCTGCTCGAACAGAAGCAGAAGGACCGCTACTCGAGACCGGAGGTCACCAAGGTTGAAGCCCAGCTATCGGAGGCGCAAGCTGCCTACGATGCGGCCCAGACGACGCTCGATCAATTGAACATTCGCGCCCCCTTTGACGGGATGGTCTATTCCCTGCCGGTTCTGGCCGGTGCCTATGTCAACTCCGGGGATTTGATCCTAGAAGAAGCGGACCTGTCGAAGGTTCGAGTCCGCGCCTTTGTCGACGAGCCGGACGTTGGTCGTCTAGTTCCCGGTGACGCCATCGAAGTGACGTGGGATGCGATGCCCGGGCGGATTTGGTCGAGCACGGTTACCGCTCTACCGACGGTAATAAAGCTGCACAGCACCCGGAACGTGGGGGAGACTGTCTGCGTCGTGGACAACCACGACTTCAAACTGCTGCCCAACGTCAATGTCGGGGTGACGATCATTACCGGGGAGCATCAGAATGTTCTCACCGTGCCACGCGAGGCCGTCCACGAGGAGGATGGATCGACCTACGTTTACCAGATCATGGACAATGAGCTGCATCGGCGTGACGTCCAGACTTCGATTGCCAATCTTACCCAGGTGGAGGTAACCGGCGGACTTCAGGAGAACGCTCTCGTTGCGCTCGCACCGCTGAATACCAAGCCATTGCACGATGGCCTGGTCGTGAAGGTGGTCCGTTAACCGATGATGTTTGGGTTGAGACAATCTCGGCTTTTCGCTGCCGTTCTCGGTCTGGCCGTAGCACTTGCCGGCACGTTGGCCAGTGCAGCTCCCTCTCCAGAGGGCCTGTTGGCGCAAGGACGAGTCGACGACGCCATTCATTCCCTCGAGGAGAAAATCGGCTACACTCCGAACGACGCGGAATCGCACAATCTGCTCTGCCGGGCTTATTTTGCCCTCGAAAACTGGGACGCGGGCATTCGCGACTGCCAGAAGGCGGTGGCTCTAGAGCCGGGCAACAGCCAGTATCATCTTTGGTTAGGCCGTCTGTATGGACAAAAGGCAAGTCACAGCGAGTTCTTAGCGGCCGCTACGCTGGCCAGGAAGTTACGCATCGAATTTGAGACCGCGGTTCGGCTCGATCCCGGGAACCGGGAGGCACGCGCCGATCTTGCCGAGTTCTACGTAGAAGCTCCGGGCATTATCGGTGGAGGCGAGGGCAAAGCGGAAGCGCAGGCGGAAGCGCTGGCCCGGCTCGATCCTCCGCAAGCGGAGTTAGTGCGCGCCTGGATTCAAGAGAAAAACAAAGACCTCCCGGCGGCGGAGAACCACTACCGCAGGGCGGCCGACGTGAGTCAAGGAAAGGCAGGGGCTTGGCTGAGCCTGGCGCAGTTTTATGGTCGAACCGGGAATCTGAACCAGATGCAGGCGGCTCTCGATCACGCCCTGTCCGCTCCCAATCGAAGTCAAGTTCTTGTCGCGGCCGCGGAGATCTTCATTCACCGCACCCGCGATCTCCGCAAGGCTATCGACCTGCTGCATCAGTACCTCGCGGCCAGGACGGTCGAGGACTCGCCCGCCTTTAAAGCCCACTACTTGCTGGGAACCGCCCTGGAACAATCCGGCAACTCGGCGGCGGCCGCGGACGAATATCGCTCGGCTCTGTCGCTCGCGAAAAGCTTCACCCTGGCTCAGAACGCATTAGACCGGCTCACCCGCGAGATTAGCAGCCAAGGAAACCCACGCTGAATCAGCACTCTCCTCATCCGCGTTACGATTGGTTCCAAACACTTTCGAGGTGGCCCGATGCAACCTGCTTCCCGCGTCTTCTGTTCCCTGCTCCTGCTCGCATTCTGTTCGGCCTCAGCGGTGGCCGAACGGGTGCCCTTGAAGCGCATGGTGGAATTAGCCTTAAGCCACGGTCCGACGGTGGCTGCCACCGATGCGGCAGCCCAGCGGGCTTATGCCGCCT
>DASPTQ010000261.1:0-3182 GCA_035623335.1 Terriglobales bacterium | reverse complement strand
GTTTACCAGACTTGGCGACCATTCTTTCCGCGCTGTCGATAACATAGTAACGGGAATGATGCGTCGAGAGTTATTGGAGTAGGTAGATGCGGAAAAGGTTGGCCTTCGCCGAACGGCGTCTGTTGACGACGTAGTCCGGTGATGTGCCGGGAGATACCTCATCCTGACTGATCAGACGCGCGCCGGGAATCCGGGAGAAGGTTGCTTCTGTGTCGAAACCGCTCGAAAAGGTAGGAGGTGGGGCTCCAGGCTTTACCGGTATGGCCACGGTCTTCGAAGAGCCGAAGGGAAACGGTCGCAAGGAGACATACACCCACTTGGCATCGAGACTCCACGACAGTAGAGGGACCGAGGCGCGTGCGGTACCGTATCCAGCGCTACAATTGTCACAAATTTTGATCGGTGCACCGCCCTCAAGCGGTACGGCTAGGTAAACAATGTTCTTCTCGCCATGCCCGGTCGCCGGCGTAGTTCCTACGGAAGCCCAGCGCCCGTCGGGAGAAACGCTTTGCAGTTGCATGATGTCAAGGTCCGAGACCCTAACCTGTCCACTTCCATCTTCGTTGATCCGCATGATCTTGGGGGGCGCTTGGGTACCCTGGTACAAAATCTGGCCCGGCTTGCCGAAAAAAGCGCGAAATTCTCCTCCGAAGGTAAGTTGCCGCGGCGCTTGTGTACGGTCCAGCCAGCCAATCCAAATTCCGGATCGTGCCTGCCCTTGATCCGTCGCGAACACCACCTTCCTTCCATCTCGCGATAACGAGAAATGGGTGATTACGAGGCCAGGAAAGACTGGCTCTGCTGCTCCGGAGGCGACATTGGAGACCCATAGTTCGCCACTGAAATACGAGTGTGATCCGATGACGCGACGCAAGTAATAAACCTGCTTGCCATCCGCCGAAACAGTAGGCAGGAACGAGTAACCTTCAAAAGTGATCGGTTTTTCGCCCGCTTTATTGTCCAAGAGCCAGATGATGGATTGTTGTGTACCCGAGGCGGTGATGAACGATTTCCCATCCGGCATAATCGCGAGCCCTTCTTCTTCACTCGCTCCAGACGGCGTCAGCTGCTGTGGTAGACCGTTGGGAAAACGTTGCCGCCATACGTGAAATCCACTTGTCCCAGTGTCCACGGTGAAGTACATCCACTTTCCGTCGGGAGACCATTGAGCCCAGGTACACAAACCGTCCGGTCCAACCTGTCTTCCCGCCGATGAACCGTCGAACGGCACCAATCGGCATCGCTTCCACCACCACTGGCTATCCATTTCCACGAGCAAGACCCATTGCCCATCGGGCGACAACGCCGATCGGTGCACCATTCCTGCTATTGTGTCGGGTGGTACGTAAATGTCGTGCTCATCAGTGCGGCTGGCATTTGAAGTAGACAGCTTCATGTGTAGGCCAGTGGTGATGGTCGAGTACAACAGCCGATTATCGCCGATCCAACTCAGGCCCGTGGCGTTCGCCATAAACAACTTCGGCTCCTGACCTCCCAGTAAGCGCAGTTCGTACGTGTTCCAGGCAAACGGTCCTTCTACTTGAGTGAAATACAACCTGCCGCCGTCTCGGGCAAAATTGATCGTCTGCTTTCTGAGGGGAGTCTTGGTGATTGGAAAGGGCTCCCCGCCCGACTGAGGTCTGATCCATACCTGTCCTACGTTTACCGAACTTCCGAAATTGCCCGGACCGCGGAGAAACGCAACCAGCTTTCCGTCGGGCGACACCGCGGGGATTTCGGCAGCATCGTTAAAGTTTGTCAGTTGTTCCCAGCGAAGTGGGGGAACTGCCGCCGCGTCGTCGTCATAGGAACGCCGCCACGCAAACAATAAGACCAAGACAAAAACTGCGATGAGCGCAACGCCAACGCCAATTGCACTTCGTATGCTGCTCCCCCGCCGCTTGATTATCGACGTCTGGGGTGCCTTGAAACTTCCTGTCAAGCCTGCTTCCATTCGCCTGAGGTCCGTCCCTAGTTCCTTTGCCGATTGGTAACGCAAGCCCGGGTTTTTCTCCAAGCACTTCAGAATGATGCGTTCGAGTTCACCAGATAGTTTCGGCGCGAGCGTCCGGGGCGCCACCGGAATTTCATGGACGATTGCGTTGGTCAGTTTCGGAATCAGTGTTGGGGTGAACGGCAATCGCCCAGTTGACAGTTCGAAAAAAACGACTCCCGCCGAGTAAATGTCGCTGCGCTCGTCCACAACTTCACCGAGCAGTTGCTCCGGCGCCATGTATGGCAGCGTTCCTGACAGGCCACATGGCAGATCGACGACACTGCCGGACGCGGTGCTTAGGGTCGTCATCGCAAGGTGAGATATCGTCGCCAAGCCAAAATCCAAAATTTTGAGCCGGTTGTCAGTCATCACGCGCAAATTCGCAGGTTTCAAGTCGCGATGCAAAACCCCCGCGGCATGCGCGGCCGACAATCCTTCCGCAAGTTGTATGCCGAGATGGATTACCTCCTTATCTGGTAGAGTTCCAATCCGGACTCGAGCATCAAGGGACTCGCCGCGAACGAATTCGCTCACCAGCAGATCGCACCCATCAATGGTGTCGAAGTCGTAGATGACCTGGATGGAAGGATGGTTCAGACGAGAGAGAATCAGTGCCTCGTTACGTAATCTGTTGCGGGAGGCTGTGTCATTGAGGGTTACAGAAGCCAACACCTTGATGGCGAGTTCACGCTTGAGCTTGTTGTCGTATGCGCGGTACACGACACCCATCCCGCCCGCACCGATCTGTTCATCGATGCGGTAGCGCCCCAACGTCTGGCCAATGGCAATGGGCACGATTCGCTCCTGGTGGACGGCATAGTAGCACCAGGGGCTCGAGATTTCATCGTTCGTTCCCGGCGAGGAGATCGAAGATCGCAATGGCACTTCTGCCAGTTTCGCGGTGCCATAGTGGGTCCTGATAAGTTCGATAAAGGAAGAGTCATGAGAAAGACCTCCCCTTCGGCCGGAATTTTTCTTGCTTCGCAGCCCAACTGGTCAAGCGAGATCTGTTGTGATTGCCCGCGCCATGTGCTCGGCTGCCAGGCCTTGTGGCGCAGCGCTTTGGGGTTGTTCTCTCAGCGGTTTCCATCACTTCTTTGCGACGCAGCCGTTCTGTTCCGAAACCAACAAAGCTGAACCGAGCTCAAGTGGCGACCATAGTTCTATTCGAGACTTTCCGCCTATA
>DASPTQ010000260.1:0-2328 GCA_035623335.1 Terriglobales bacterium | reverse complement strand
GTTCTGTTACTTTCCACGTTTGTGATCTTGGCCGGGACGCAGATGGCGATTCCGGTCTGGTCGCAGTCTGCTTCTTCTCAGAGTGAATCCAAGGCGACGGGCGCTTCTCAGCCCGCGCCCGACCCGGTCGCGGCGCCTCCTCCACAGGCCAAGCCCAATCAGAACGCCCCGGACCACAATCTCAACGATCAGGGAGTCTTCGTCTTCAAAAAGGACGTGGACGAAGTCCTGCTGCATGCCTCGGTGGTCGATGATAAGCAGCACATTGTGACCAATCTCGACCGCAGCTCCTTCACCGTCTTTGAAGACGGCAAGCCGCAGAACATCATCTCGTTCCACAACGAAGATATCCCGGTCGCGATGGGAATTGTGATCGACAATTCGGGGTCGATGCGCGAGAAGCGTGCAAAGGTCAATCAAGCCGCGCTGAACCTTGTGCGCTCGAGCAATCCCAAGGACGAAGTTTTCATTGTGAATTTCAACGACGAGTACTATCTCGACCAGGATTTCACCAACGATTTGCTCAAGATGAAGGAAGCGTTGGAGAAGATCGATGCCCGCGGAGGCACCGCGCTCTATGATGCCGTGGTAGCCTCGGCGGATCATCTCAAACGCAACGCGCGCTTGGAAAAGAAGGTCCTGTTCGTGGTGACCGATGGTGAGGACAACGCCAGCAACGAAACCCTCGAGCAGGCGGTGAAGCACTTGCAGGACGAGAATGGCCCGTCGGTCTATGCTATTGGAATCCTTGGAGACGAGGAACATCCCAAGCGGGCCAAGCGCGCCCTGGAAATCATCGCGCAGCGCACCGGCGGCATCGCGTTTTTTCCCAAGACGCTTGATGAAGTCGACGAAATCAGCAAGAGTGTCGCTCACGACATCCGCAACCAGTACACCATCGGTTACAAGCCCACCAACCCGAAAGGCACGGGGGGCTTCCGCCAGATTCGGGTCGAGGCCAAGGCCAAAGGCCACAGCAAGATGATTGTCCGCACCAAGAGCGGCTACTACGCGACGGCGCAGCCGGGCGCGGCCGGTGCCAGATAACGTCGTTGCCCGCATTACTCGCGGCCCGCCAGAAGAATGTATCGCTTGCTAAGGGTGTGGATCGAACGGGATCAGCACCTGAGTCGTCGTCCGTGAGGGCCCGGGCGCATAAGTCCACTGCTTCACAGCGTTCACGGCGGATTCGGCCAGAATGGGATTGCCCCCTAATATCGTGACATTCTCGACTGTGCCTTTCGCCGATATCGTAACCTCCAGGCGCACGATCCCCTCGATCTGAAGCTGGCGAAGCGTCTGAGGGTATTGCGGTTCGACCCGGGTCAGCAAGACCCTTTCACTCTTGTGCCCTTGCGACACAACGGCAAGGATCTTCACCCCGTCTGTGCTGGCTGCGCTGCTTACGTACCCGATCGCACCTTTGGTCCGGGCCACGTACGCTACGACTTGCGCGTCCGAATCGAATTGCTTTGGAACAGATCCCTTCCCTGTGAAAGCCAGGGCGAGGTAGTAGGCCCGGATCTCAGTCGCACGCTGCTCCAGATATTGCTTGCAGAAGGCGTCGTGGGCTGCAGTCCCTTTTTGCAGGACGGGTTCGACATGCGAATTGTCGCTGAGTGAATTGGTTTTCTCGAGGAAGACGCTTTTCAATTCGTCCATCGTAATCGAGTCTGCCTTGATGCTGGGATTGGCGATGATCTTGACCACCTCCGCAAGGACAGGATTGGTTGCGAATGCAAACCAAGCAGAGAGCATGAGCACCCTCTGCAGGCTTTTCATCTTCTTCCGGTTTTGCAGCCACCCGCCTGTCAGACGAGCTCGAGAGCTCGGATCTGGCGGAAGTTGTCGCGTCGTCATTGGCTTGTTGTGCATCTCTGCATTGTTCAATCGCCGGAGTCTGGGTCAAAACGTCAAACCGCACCGCACAATCGCTAATCGTGTGACCTTTTGCAGACCGTCGGGATTGGTCACGGGAAAAAATGCCCCGAGATGGCCATCGATGTAGTGGCCTTCAAGTTTCAGATAGAGGTAACGACTAAGGTCGTAGCGGGCGTTCGCGACGGTGTCATTGCCAAAAAACTCCGGTGTGCTCGGGTCATAGTAGGGCCAGCGGAACGTTTCGATAAAGCTGGTCCCCCACACCCGTGAGAAATAGGACCCGGCGGTGAGCTTGTTAGTGAAGTGGTAGGTTCCCATGACGTACCAGGCATTCCGGGGAGACCCGTCAGGCAAGACCGGCACTCCGTTGTTTGCCACCCAATGCGGTTCGTGTTTTCCCTCAGCCGCCAGATCGAGGTTGCCCCGCTGGAATCGAAGGGAATAGAC
>DASPTQ010000259.1:0-98289 GCA_035623335.1 Terriglobales bacterium | reverse complement strand
ATATCCCGCGCCCAGCGTGGGGTCAAGCTCGACGGCTTTCTCTAGGAGCAACTCCACCTGCGCTGAGTTTTTGACATCCTCCGCTCCGCTTCGCCGCTTCGAAAGACTCACGGCGTAGTAATAGTTGGCCAGAGCATTGTTGGGTTGGAGGCGGACAAACCGCTC
This sequence comes from Terriglobales bacterium, assembly GCA_035623335.1. GTDB lineage: Bacteria > Acidobacteriota > Terriglobia > Terriglobales > Acidobacteriaceae > JAFAGX01. The sequence continues at coordinate 98,124 of DASPTQ010000259.1, read as the reverse complement.
GAGCTTCTCCTCCAATAAGGCCGACGGGTTGACCTCGGCCGCTTGAATTTTGCCGAGGAAGAGGTAAGGCGTAGGGTCCTGAGGATTCAAATCGGAGGCTTCGCCAAGGCGCTGATTGGCCTCTTCAAAAAAACCACGGGAGTAGAAGGCAACCCCGAGCCCGATCAGCATGCGCACCGAGCCCGGATAAGATTGATGGCCCTTGCTGAAGACATCAATGGCCGGTTCCGCGGCGCCGTGGAGTAACAGTTCAGATCCCCAGGCGAGGAGATTGGCCTCGCTGGGGTTAAGTTCTGCCGCCCGCTCGTAAGCACGGACTGCCTCGAGGGGCTGGCCCATCTTCTCTTCGACATCAGCCAGCAATTCATAAAGCCTGGCCTCTTGCGGCCGGTGCTTGATCAGGTCTTCGGTATGGGTTCGGGCCTTTCGGTAATCACCGCTTCCGGCATAGGCCAGCGCCAGCTCATAGCCGGCGTCGGCATCTTCGGGATTGAGGCGACAAGCATCCTCCAGATAAGGGACGGCAGCTTGGGGCTTCTTGTCATCGATGAACCATTTCCCTAGCTTGTAATTGGCGTCAAAGTCGTCGGGATGATGCTCGACGGCGTCTCGCAAAGACTTTTCGGTGGCTGCGTTCAGGGAAGAGCTATTGGCTAGCTCTTTGCTCTCCCCCAGCCCCATGGTCGCCTTGACCAACCCTTCCGTTGTCCGAAGAATCACATTGGAGCCGTGACCGCCTGAGATAGAAGTGTCTCGGACTCCCGCGACCGTGAATTGGGGCGGATCGAAGAACTCAGGTGCCCGCGGCTGAGCTGTGGCCGCCGGACCGGTTGCCGACTCGAGAGTGAAATCGATGCGCTTGATCTCGCCCTCGCCGAGGGCAAAAGGACCGAAGGCCTTCTCCGTGTATCCAGCCTGGCTCACCCGCAGCGAATAACTGCCTGGGCCGAGAGCTGAAAAGCGGTAAGCCCCCGCAAAATCGCAACCCGCAGACAGAGTTTGGGCACCGTGGCTTTCGAGAGAAACAGTGGCGCCGGAAAGGGCATGACCGAACCCGTCGAGAACTGTTCCCGCGATGGTTGAGGCTTGAGGCTGCGCTTGAGCGAATGACGCCAAGAGAAAGATTATTCCGTGGATAGCGTTCGCCACCCGAACGCGACCACAACGCTCTGTTCCCGCGAAACCGGGGATCATAGGAGACCGAAGTCGAGCTCGCTCGACAACTATTCTATGCAGCCGTGCTCGATTGCGTACAGATGGAAAATAGCCAAGGGTTTGGGGGAGCGTTTGTTATCATCCGTGTCGCAGCGTGGCGCTGTCCGAGGGGTAGGAATGAAATGCGACCGTTCGTGGCTGTTGGCCGCCGGATTGGCCTTCGTACTGAGCCTGCCGGCTTGGTCGGAGGCAAAGCGCAAAATCATCATCGATCAGGATGGGGCAGGTCCTGGGGGAACCGATCAGCAATCCATACTCCTGCTGATCCAATCCCCTGACACCGAGGTCTTGGGAATCACCCTGGTGACCGGGGACCAGTGGCTCAAGGCAGAAACGGCACATACCCTACGAATGCTCGAACTTGTCGGTCGCACAGACATACCCGTGGTGCCTGGGGCGGAAAATCCGCTCGTGAGGCGAAAGCAGGAGACGGAACTCGAAGAACAGCGATTTGGCGTATTTGCCTGGCTGGGCGCTTGGACGCCCAAGTTCTATCATCCGCCCGACCAGTTGGGAGACCTGCCAGAAGGCGTACCGAGCAGCAAGCCCTACGACGAAGATGCTGCCCACTTCTTGCTCCGTATGATCCACAAATTCCCCCACGAGGTGACTATCTACGAAGGCGGGCCCATGACCAATCTGGCTCTGGCCATCTCGATCGATCCGGAGTTTGTGAGCCTGGCCAAAGAGCTGGTGTTCATGGGAGGCAGCCTTAGTCCTGAGACCGACGATCCCGAGTTCGTCAACACGCCGCGCCGCGAGTTCAATTTGTGGTTTGATCCCGAAGCCGCTCACATCGTGCTGCGAGCGCCGTGGAAAAAGATCGTCTGTACGCCGGTGGATATCTCGGTGAAGACCAGGCTCACGCCGGATCTAATCGACCGGATCAAGGCCGGCAATTCAGCAGCCGCCCGCTACGTCGGGCAATATGCCCGGCGAGAGGTTAAGTACAACTATTTGTGGGATGAGCTGACGGCCGCAGCCTGGCTTGATCCGAACCTAATTACCAAAACGGAGTCCCGGTACATGGATGTCGATCTGGGCCGTGGGGCGGCCGGATACGGCAACACTCTGACCTGGACAGATCAGGACAAGCCGCGCCTTCCCGTCCAGTCGATCCAGATTCAATTCGATCTCGACACGGCGAAATTCTACAAGCTGCTGGTGGATCTGCTGAGCACATCGACACCCCAAAAGACAGCCTTGGTCGCGGCTGGGCGCAACCGCGCCGGGAAATAATGGGGGACGAGCCGGGCCGCCCCACCCGCACCCACGCTGTCTATTGTCCTAACTCGGCGAGCATCTTGCCGGCTTCCCGGTTATCGGGTTGGCGCGCGAGGAGTTCGCGCAGAACGCTGCGGGCTTTGTCCGGCCGACCTTCGATCGAGTAAACCCGCGCCAGATTTAAATAAGACTGATCGAAGCCGGGCGCAATCCGGATGCACTCTTCGAACTTCGCGACCGCGTCGTCCCGACGTTCAGTGCGCAGGTAAAGCACACCCAGATTGTTCAGAGCCTCCGGGTAAGCCGGACGCAGCTTCAACGCCTGCTGCAAGTACTGGTAGGCACGGTCCGTCTCGTTGAGCTGGGCGAAGACCATGCCGAGACTGTAGTTCGCCTCGGGATCTTCGGGTGCGACTTGAACCGCGCGTTCCAAAGTTCGGCGAGCCTCGTCCCACTGTCTCTGCTGGCGATAGGCGTTGCCTAGGTTTTCGAGCGCAACCAGATGATCGGGACTCAACCGCAAAGCCTCCTGAAAATTGGGGATGGCTTCCTCCATCCGGTCCTCGCGCGTGGCGAGCAGACCGAGGTTGTTCCAGGCATTCGGCAGCGTGTCGGGATAGATGGCCTGAAGTTTGGTCACGCCTCGAAAACTCTCTCGCGCCTGTGCGGTCTTTCCCTGTTGCAGGTAGACACTTCCCAGTCCGTAAAGAGCCTCCGCGCTCGAGGGATCGTCTTCGAACGCACGCTGAAACGCACTCCCAGCCTGATCGTAGTAACCCCGCCCGAAAAAGACCGCTCCGTAGGAAAGATAGTTGCGCGGAAACTCGGAGGTGTCGGTGACGCCGGAAAAGGGCACGGCCTTGGCCAGCCGCTCACGAGGGTTGCGGGGTATGCTCTCGAAATCCCCGATCACTTGGTCGGCATGAATTGGCCCCTGATAGAGCTTGGCAATGTTTCCGTCGGCGCCGATCAGCAACGAGGTCGGCAGACTGAGATCCCGATGTCGATCAAAGGCGTAACGATAAAGGATGTTGTAGATGCCGACCACATCGTCGGATCCGCGAAGGATCGGGAAGGAGAGGCCGTACTCGCGGCGGAAGTCACGCAAACGGTCCGTCTGGGACGAATCGTCAACGTTGATGGCGAGCACCTCGAGGCCCCGCGAGCGCCAGCCTGGGTAGAATCGGCGGAACACCCGCAAGATCTCCTGACAATCCGCCGACTGCATGGCCCAGAAGCTGAGAAACACGGCCTTTCCGCGGTAGCGGGCCAGAGAGTGAACCTGTCCGGCCAAATCAGGAAGAGAAAAATCTGGGGCGGATAGCGGCGCGAGCAACCAGGTTTCGACCGTAACCGGGAGAACCTCGGGGTGTTCGGACGCGTCGCGGTGCGAGCGCTCAGAGGCCGGCAGGGGGTTCGCAGCTGGTAAGGCCGGGGATTCGTGACTTGGCTTGAACGGCTCGAGTCGCAATTGTGCCGACCCCTCCTCGACCCACACTCTGTGATTGAGAGGAAGATTCCCCAGTTCCTGCACCCGCCCGCTTGGCCAGACAATCGACGCATGCACCGGTCCCTCGGCGTTTCCCAGGCCGAACCAGACCTCTTTCCCATGCTGGGAAAGAAAGCCCGACCCCGCCTGGAGCGAGCGAGTTTGGCGGCACGACTGTGCTTCCACGATGATGACCGCACCGATGGCGTCGCGATTGCTTTCGGTTCCGCGGAGGCGGAAAGCAATCGCCGGTGGCAGTGCTTCGATCACGTTCTTCAAAACCCGCAATTGGGGGGCATTTCGATTCTTTAGGCAAACTTCCAGGCGGCCATCATGGTCGAAATCGGCGAGGGCGAAGGATCGGCCATCCTCGATGAAATCCAGTTCCACCGCCCCGGAGACATCGGAGAATGTTCCATTCCGGTTGTTCACATAGAAGACATTTCGCTCATAGCCACTCCAGGTTCCGTCGGCGCGGATGAGTTCATTGATGGCATTCCACCCTTGCTCATAGTCGCGGGATGAGACAGCCTCGTCGGGAGACTTGGCCACGACTTGCCGCCAAAAAAAGCTGTTTAGGTCTTGGCGCTGCGGTCCTGAGACCATGCCGTTAGCGATGTAAAGATCGAGGAACCCGTCGTGGTCGAAGTCCCAGGCGTCGCTCGACCATGACCAGCGACCGACGCCGACTCCCGCTGCCTCGGTCCTGTCCTGAAAGGCATTGCCTTCCCCATGAAACAGCGAGTTTCCCATGGCGTGCTTCTGATAGAGCGCGCGGATGTCCGCGGGTGTATCCGGCTTGAAGATGGCTTGGGTGGAGACGCGCTCCCCGGCGGCAGTCCACATGTCCGCCACATACAGATCCTGGCGACCGTCGTTGTCGTAATCGAGCCACGAGACGCTCATGCCCGCGCCAACATCTTCGACTCCCGCCTGGGAAGCGACATCGGTAAATGTTCCGTCGCCGTTGTTGCGATAAAGATTCTTGCGACCAAAATCGTTGACCACGTACAGGTCCGGCCAACCGTCTCGGTTGTAGTCAGTCCACCCGCAGCAAAAACTATAGCGGCGGTTGTTCTGTGTCAGGCGAGTCGCGGCAGTGACGTCACCGAAGGTCCCGTCCCGATTGTTGCGCATCAGGAAATTGGGAGGACCGTTCTCAGCCGCATAGTAGGGCAAGGGATACTGATATTGATCCGTGCCCTGGTAATAGCTGTAGAGGCAGAAGTAGATGTCGATCCAGCCATCGCGATCATAGTCCGCTGCCGACGCCCCGGTGAAGGTTCCCTGGGGGGGATTGGTGAACTTGAAGGCATCCCTTTTTGGCTCGAATCTGCCGCCGCCCTGATTCAGAAATAGCACCGGGCCATCGCCGCGCACGACGACCAGGTCCTGGCGTCCATCGTTGTCGATGTCTAGAAACAACGCGCAGGCAGTGTATTCGAGAATCCCTACCCCCGAGGACTCGGTGACGTCTTCAAACTTGCCGTTCCCGCGGTTTCGATAAAGCCGGTTCGGCAACCCGGCGGGCTGGCAAACATAGAGATCGTCATAGCCATCGTTATCGAAATCTCCCACCGACACGCCGTTGTGTCCGTAGATATCAATGCCACAGGCGCCGTCGAGAACCGTTCGCCAGTAGTCGGAGCCGTGCAGCAACTGCGCAGAATAGGATGGATTCTCACCAAGGGCCTGGACGGTTACGTCCTCAAAAACCGGGACTTTCGCACGGCTTCGCGTCTCCTCGAGTGCCTTCCACCGGCCCAGGCGGAACTCGCCGGAGGGAGATGACTCCCATCCCAGCTGCCAGTAGCCCGTTCGTTGTTCGCGGTGGAAGTTTTTTCCGGAGCCGACCAACTCGTACCGCACCCGGGTATCAAGGTGCGCGGGAGCCCCGGACCCGTCGATCCTGGTGATCTCGAACTCGGCGGTTACGATCGCGGAAAAATCACTCAGGGCGGAGCGCAAGTCCCCGAGGAAAGCATCCCGTCCGAGAGAACCCTGGGCAAACTTGAGTTGCCAGACCTCAACCGGCGCTGGGCGCAGCTCGTTGGACTCGGCCGGCAGAAGAGAGGATCCGGCAAAATCTGAGGTCAAACTGGCGGCGATCGCGCCGAGCTCGAGCGGGGATTTCAGCAGGTTGGTGCTCCAGGCAGCGAGTATGAGTGCGATTTGGGCGGCGTATTTTTCGCTGACGAACTGATCGAGGCCGGACCCGGCTCTGTCGAGCGTGACCTCGAGGGGCCTCTCGGAGCGATAGTGTGGATGAACATGGAACCGGGCGTCCGATTGCGTGACGCCCGCAAAACCCCGGAGACGGGCAGAGAAGCTGAGACCACCGATCCCTGCACGAAGGATTGCAGCCGAGATTCCTTGGCAGCAGCGGGTAACAAAATTGCGGCGACCAAGATCGATCGAGGATTTCGTCTTCTCTGGCCGACTCAGTGCATCGACTCCCGGACGCCGAAGCGTAGACCGAACCGTAGCATCCGTGCCGGTCTTCGTCAATGTGATGGGCGAGGACATCCGGCTTGGACTGGATCCGTACCTCCCTGCAGATTCACGACCGTTGACGCGCAGCCGCTGAAGGGAGTTTCAGCGCTGCCAGCCCGGGCAGTGTGCCCAGCTGACAAAAAGATGCCGCAAACAAGAGAGATTGGATTTCGACTGAGGTTGGAGACTTCCGAGGTTTCTAGAGTTCGCCGTCGCTGGTTATGGAATTTACCTGATTGTTCCTAGCCACGGTGTCGGATACCCTGATCTTGAAGTTGACCGTGACCCGCGCCTGCGTCTCAACCGGCTGTCCGCTGACCAAATAAGGCTTGAATCGCCACTGACGGACCGCTTCTCGGGCAGCGCCAACCAGAATGGTCGGGCCGCTCAACACGCGCATCTCTTCGACCACACCGTCGGCCCCGATCAGCGCCTCGAGCAGCACCGAACCCTGGATCGCCATCTGCCCGGCCAGCAACGGATAGGGCGAATTGATGGACAGATTTCGTTCCTGCTGATCCATCGCGATCCGCTCGGTCTCGCTAGCATTCTGCAACCGGCTATGGTTCGTCTTGACCGCGACCTTCCCGTTAGACTGCTTAACCGTCAAATGCCTCTGGGGTTGCGCCGCCGGAGCCGTGGTAGCCGGCGCTGCAGTCGTCGCAGCCGGGTTATCAACATCTTCGGCTACCGGTTCCCCATCACCACCAAACCAAAACGCGCGATCCCGGAACGCGACCACGAGAATGGTAGCGAGCAGGACGATGACTGCCATGAATAGGCGGCGTTGTTGGCGTCGGCCAGCCGCGCTAACCTCGCTTGGTTCGGCTTGCCGTCTTGGGGCTGACTGCAACATATCGTTGGTTACTTTCTCGAACGACCCTGGGCACCAGGAGCTGATACCTTTCGTCACCCCTAAGATGATGCCTAAGCCGAGTGAAGACAATGGCACCGCAGAGTAAGGTCATGGCACGAGCAGGCCATAGACCACCTCCGCCCCCACGGGTCTGGCTTTAGGCTATGGGGGAGCTGTTTTCGGGATTCGATTCTGCCGGTCCTCTCAAAATGCGACATTCCCGGCCAGGGTAAATAGGATCATTTCCCGCCTGCGGTTAGCTATCGGGTTCATTTGGTGGAACTTGCGGCCCTCGCCTGGCCCGGCGCTCGGGCCTCTCGGCGTTCTGTTCATTCCCGGGGACTCCAGACTAAGAGAAGAACTGCGCGTTTTTCCCCACACCGGGCTGGCTGAACCACCCTTGGCTCGATTAGCCAAGCCGCGCACCCCCAAGACGGCTCCTAAGCTCTTCCCTTACTACACCATGCTCGCCAGCCCTGCCCCGAATCGGGTTGACACCCATCAACGCTCTGACTACACTCGCCTTTCTTTCGGTGGGTTTGGCCAGAGCCGTAGAAGCGTTCGAAAATTCTATGACCAAGACTCCCCGCATCGCCGTCGTAGGCAGCGCCAACATCGATCTGACCACCTTCACCGAGCAATTCCCCAAGCCGGGCGAAACCATCTTCGGGCAGAAATTCGATCTGGGTTTTGGCGGAAAAGGTGCGAACCAAGCGGTGGCGGCTCGCCTGTGCGGTGCTGAAGTCTTCATGGTGGCGCGAGTGGGCAGCGATTTGTTTGGTCCCGCCACGGTTGAGAACTTCACTCGATTCGGTATCGACGTAAGCCAGGTGCGCCAAGTGCAGGAAGTGTCCACGGGTGTGGCTCCGATCTTCGTGGATCCCGCCGGGCACAACCGGATCATCGTGGTCAAAGGCGCGAACGACTGTGTCACTCCGGCCGCGGTGGAAGCCGCCGAACCCGTGCTGAAGACCGTGGATTGGATCGTGCTCCAGTTCGAAATTCCTCTCGAGACCGTCGCGTACACGATTCAATTCGCGCGCAAACATGGAATACGTTCGATCTTGAATCCTGCTCCAGCCCAAGCCATCGGGGTCCAGACCCTCCAGGATCTCGATTATTTTGTTCCCAACGAGAGCGAAGCCGAGGCCATCACCGGGAGTCCGGTGCGCAATCTCGACGATGCCGAGAAGTGCGCCCGGAAGCTGCTTTCGCAAGGGATCCGTTGCGTCATCCTCACGCTCGGTGCCAATGGCTCGCTGCTGGCCGCAAGCGATGGCGTGGAACACGTGCCTGGCTTTCCCGTGAACAGCGTGGACACCACCGGTGCCGGCGATGCCTTCATTGGAAGCTTTGCTGTTTTTCGCGGCGAGGGTCTCTCCGAACCCGAGGCGGTTCGGCGAGCCAATCTCTATGCAGCACTGTCAACCACCGGAATCGGCACCCAGAAATCCTTCTTCACGCGTGATCGATTTGAGGCAGAGTGGAAGGCCAGAGAACCAGCCATCACGAGCGCCGGGCTCAGAGACTGATTTCGCTCTGAACTTCTACGATCGATCGGATGACCTCCGATACTTCTGACTTCGATGGTCTACTGTTGACCAGATTGGGCGGCTCGCGATGCCGCGAGCTGGTGGTCGAAGAACCTGGCTGCTGCCGAATAGGCGGCAACCCAATTGCGGTACAGCAGGAAATCGTGAATCTCATCAGGGAAAATGAGTTCCTCGAAATCGACGCCCTGCTTTCGCAAGGCCTCAGCCAGAGTCACGCTTTCGGCAAAAGGCACATTGCGATCATCGTCGCCATGAATCAGCAGGACCGGAGAACGCCACGTCTTTACCGAGGCAAGCGGGGACGATTCCCAGGCAACCCGAGCCGCCTCGGCATGAGCCTTGGGATCATAGGAAGCGACCCAATTTTCCTGCTCGCTGTTCCAGTCGTGCACCCCGTGAAGGTCGACGCCGGCGGCAAACAGATCGGAAGAGCGCGCCAGAGCTAAGGCCGTGAGATAACCTCCATAGCTGCCGCCCCAGACGCCGATGCGGCGCGGGTCCACATCCGCTCGGCTGCGCAGATAGATCCCGGCACCCTGTACGTCGTTGTACTCGCTGGCGCCGGCCGGGCCGTAGTTCAAGGCCTCCCGGAACTCCAGCCCGTAGCCGATACCGCTGCGATAGTTGACCGAAAGCACGACGTAACCCCGACTGGCGAGAAACTGGTTCATGGCATAGGCATTGCTGTAGTAATACATGTAATGCCAACCGAGAAGCATCTGACGCCGCGAACCGCCGTGAAAGAACACGATGGCTGGATGTCGGGCGCTCGAGGAATTGGAGGGCAGAAACAATTGTCCATGGATCGCCATCCCATCTGCGGCGGAGAAGATCACGGCTTCCGGCATCACCATTTGTGCCGCCGGAAAATCGCCAGGAATGACCTGGGGAGCAAGGTCGCGAATTCCCTTGGTACCCTCAAGCACCGCCGGCCGCATGGGAAGCCGCGGGTCGGAGCGAAGCACGGCGATCGTGTGGTTGTCACTGGCCACCACCGGCGAGGTTTCAATGCCCGTTCCCCGGGTCAGAGCTTCTCTCTGCTTTCCGTCGACCGTGACCTTCCAAATATGACGGCGATCGATGTCGTCCTGATTCGAAGAGTAGACCACGGTTTTGCCATCCGGGCTTAACGACACATCCTCGACTTCAGAGTCGCCAGGGGTCAGCAGGTTAGGCGTGCCGCCGTCCACCGACATGGAATAGAGATGAGTCCAGCCATCCTTTTCCCAGGGAAAAATGATCCGATCGCCCGTGCCCCACAGCAACTGATTCTCGGATGCTACTTCTCGGAAGACGCTTCCCCGTCCTTCAGAAGCTCGAAAGACTGGCTCGGTCTGTTGGCTGTCCATCCGGTAAACCCGGATGGACCACGGACGGCCAGAGCGCCGGGGGCCAAAGGGCAGCTCGTCGACAGCAGACGGAATGCGAAGGAAGGCTAGTTTTCGTCCATCCTGAGACCAAACCGGGCTTCTATCCCGATCGGTGCTGGGATCGAGATAGGTAAGGCGTCGGGTGTCTAGCGAAAACAGTCCGATGAAACTGTGGTCTTCGTGGTCGTTGACAAAGGCGAGAAACCGGCCGTCGGGAGACCAACGGAGAGAACGGGCGATTCCCCGGGAATGGATGAGTTGTTGCGGTTCTTCGCTGCCCGTGAGCTTCCCCAGCCACACTTGTCCCTTTAGGATGTAGGCGACCGCGTCTCCGGCCGGAGAGATGGCCGGCGAATGACCTTCCCCGAGCTGGCGGGGTTCGCCACCCCGTAGGGAGACCACCCACACGTCCTGTTCCACCCCCGCCGCGATCTCGGCGGGATTGGGATAAGGCTTCTCACTGAACTCCAAATCGCCACCGCGGACGTAGGCCATGGTGTCGGCGTCAGGCGCCCACGCCAGATCGCCCAGGTCTTGCCCGTCATCATTCGAATAGTTGGTCAGCTGGCGCGCGGTAGAGCTGTTGTCCTGGCCGGCGGTTTCAGCGATCCAGAGGTTGCGCCGTCCTTGTGCATTCGACACCCAAGCCAGCCGTCCTTTCGCGGGAGCGGCCCTCAGTTGGCTGGCAAATGGCGCACTCAACGCCTGCTGAATAGTGAACCCCGGTGCCGTGTCGCCGGAGTTGGTCCTGCCGGCTGCTACGGCGATTAAGAAACACGTCGCCAATCGAACGAAGCAGTTCATCTTCGAAATCCCTGGGCTGATCGACCGCCGCCCTCGTGGCACTCAACGGGCAGGGGGCACTCCCGAACCGAGCCGTACTCCCACCGGAACCCGGCAGTTGTCATCTTGGCTGTCCGGGTCTCGTCAGGCCAAAAGGCAGTCGAGATTATAAGTGCTCCGAGTGTTGCGACACCCATCTTTGTTGAGCAGCGTCGGCTCCCCTGCCGAGTCATAGGGTAATATGATGGCGGAAACGCACGAGCTGTCAGCCCGTGTGCAGCCCGAAGATTCCAGCCAGAGAAGACCATGAGCAAGCGATTCCGCGTTTTTGCCACCTGTGATATCGGGGAGTCCCTCGATCGGTTGCGCGAGCGAGGTTACGACGTGGAGGTCTATCCGAAACCGGAGCCGCCACCGAAGAGTTTGATTGTCGAGAAGGTAAAAACAGGGGTGGACGGCCTCATCACCACGCTGCGCGACCCGATTGATGCTGAGATTTTTGAAGCGGGTAAGGGCAAGCTGAAAGTTGTGGCCCAAATCGCCGTCGGCTTCGACAACATCCGTCGCGGTGATGCCAACCAATACAAGATCCCGTTCACCCACACGCCGGATGTGCTCACCGAAGCAACTGCCGAGTTTGCCTTCTTCATGCTCGGTGTTCTGGCCCGCAAAATGTGGGCGGCCGAGCATCTCACGCGCGAGAACCGGTGGGGATATTGGCACCCCTACTTGCCATTCCTCGGCGAGGAAGTCACGAGCAAGACGATCGCGGTGATCGGCACCGGGCGCATTGGGCTCGCGTTGATCAAGAAATGCACCGGGTTTGACATGAACATTCTGTGCTACGACGCGGCCTATCAGAACCACGAGTACCTCAACACGATCCAGGAGCTCATGGATTTGCGCCATGTCCGCGGCATCTCGCGCGACAAAACCTGGATTAAGTATGTCGCTTTCGAGGAAGCGCTCCGGCAGGCGGATTTTGTCAGCGTGCATGTGCCCTTGATTCGCGAAGGCGAGGGTACGACGCCTACGTTTCATCTCATGAATGAGCGCACCTTGCGCATGATGAAGCCGACCTCGTTTTTGATGAACAGTTCCCGCGGGCCGGTCGTTGACGAAGCTGCCTTGGCCAAGGCGCTGCGCGAGAATTGGATCGCGGGTGCAGCCCTGGACGTCTACGAGCAGGAACCGCTGCCCGCGAGCTCTCCCCTGCTCGATCCCGCGATTGCCGATCGGGTGCGCCTGTATCCCCACTTTGCCAGTGCGGGCAGGATCACCCGGTTGTCCACTGACCCCCACCTGGGGATGGCGGGCCGTTGCGTGCAGGGATTGATCGACGTGCTCGAGCAGAACTATGGCGGCGATCCCACCAAGATGCCCTACGTAGTCAATAAAGAGGCCTTTGGCAGCTAGGTTTGGGGACTACTCCGAAACGCTATGCTTCTCACTGCCCTGGGCGCGGAGCACACGATCCACGGAGTAGGGGGCGCGGCGGGTCGGTTGGTGAAAATGCCGCACCTGGAGTTCGCCGAGAAGGCCGACGGCCAGCATGTTCAGCCCGGCCAGGAGCAACACGGCAGCGAAAATCATCAAGGGACCGTGCTCGGTCATGACCTCGGCGTGGTAGAGAAATTTTTCGATCAGCAGCCAACCGGCCACACCACTTCCGGCAAGAATACTGATCATGCCCACCGTGCCAAAGAAATGCAAAGGACGGGAAAGATACCGCAACAGAAAGCGGATGGTAATCAGGTCGAAAAACACGCGAAAGCTGCGGGAAATGCCGTAATGGGAGTTCCCCCGCCCCCGGTTTTGATTGCGGATCGGGACCTCACAGATCGAAGCCCCATACCAGGACGCCAGCGCGGGAAGGAAGCGATGTAACTCTCCGTACAGCGGAATTTGCTCGAGAATGTCGCGACGATAGGCCTTGAAGGTGGTCCCGAAATCGTGGATATCGACGCCGCTCAGCTTGGCCATCATCCAGTTGGCGCAGCGGGAAGGAATGCGGCGCAACCACAAGTTGTCCACACGACGCTTTCGCCAGCCACTGACGATATCGTAGCCTTGCCCAATCTTTTCGAGAAACAGGGGGATGTCGGCAGGATCATGCTGCAGATCGCCGTCCATGGCAATAATGTATTCCCCGCAGGCATGGTCAAACCCCGCGGCCAGGGCCGAGGTCTGGCCAAAGTTGCGACGCAGACGGACCACGGTGATGCGGCTGTCAATGGCGGCAATTTCCTGGAGCAAGGCCGGCGTACGGTCCTCGGAACCATCGTCCACCAACACAATCTCAAAACTTGCCCCCTCGGCTTCCATGACCGCCTTGAGGCGGTCGTAGAGGTCGGTGACATTGTCCTGCTCGTTGTGCAGGGGCACCACGATGGAATACTTGGGCATCATGAGCTATTATATCGGCTGAACGCGCCACTTTACGCCCTGGCATAACCTTTTCTTGCACTACCGAAGCTATAATGCCAAGGGTAAGACGCGGTTTCTCTTCTCTCTAACTTGCGAAAGAGCACGGCAGATTCGGTACTGGTCACAGGTAGGCACCAAGGAGGCTGTCGCGATGGATAACGGTGCGATGATGATTTTGTTCGGCTGTGTGATCTCGACGATCACCGGGCTTAATTTCATGGAGCTCCATAAGATTCGAAAGAGCTTGGAACGAAGAGGCCCGGCACTCGAGCGCAACTCTGGTATTCGCGAAACGGTCAAGCAACCAGCGTAAACCTGTCCGAGCGGCGCCCCCCCGGTGCTAACGGGGAGAGCCCCATTGACCCATCGCCTATAATTCCGTTTCTCGTCCCATCTCGCCATTGGAGAAACGGAATTGAATTCGAGCCCTTGTGGTTCCGTGGAGCGTCGTAGGTTCTTAGGCAACTTCCTGGCCGCGGGAGTGGCGGCCTTCCCGCTACCGGGCTTGGCACGAGCCCGCGAGCCTGGCGCTTCCTACCCGCCGCCAAGCCAACCCAAACCTTTCGAACTGGATGAAATCTCGATCGCCGATCTTGCGGCCGGTATGGCCCAAGGCAAATACACGGCGCTGTCGCTGGCGGAGAGATACCTGGCCAGGATCGAGGAAATCGATCAGCAGGGACCGCAGCTGAAAAGCGTATTGGAGGTGAATCCGGATGCCCTCGCGATTGCGAAGGGGCTTGACCAGGAACGGAAACAGGGCCGGATTCGCGGACCGCTGCACGGTATTCCCCTATTGATCAAGGACAATCTTGACACCGCGGATCGCATGCAGACCTCAGCCGGATCTCTCGCCCTGCTCGCCTCCCGTCCCGCGAAGGATTCGTTTGTGGCTCAGAAGTTGCGCGAGGCGGGGGCGGTGATTCTGGGCAAGACGAATCTCAGCGAGTGGGCCAACATTCGCTCGGCCCACTCAACCAGCGGCTGGAGCGGCCGCGGCGGCCTCACCAGAAATCCTTATGCGCTCGATCGCAATCCCTGCGGATCAAGCTCGGGATCAGGAGCGGCGGTGGCGGCCAGTCTCTGTTCCGTCGCCGTGGGGACCGAAACCGACGGTTCCATCGTCTGTCCCTCTTCGGCGAATGGAATTGTGGGGATCAAGCCGACGCTCGGCTTGGTGAGTCGTGCGGGAGTCATTCCTATCGCCCACAGTCAAGACACGCCCGGTCCCATGGCACGCACGGTGCGTGAGGCTGCGATCCTGCTTACGGCGCTGGCCGGGGTTGATCCGCGCGACAGCGCCACCGCCTCGAGCCGGGGGAAGGCGGCCGACTACACCCAGTATCTTGATCCCAACGGACTGCGCGGCGCGCGCATCGGGGTGGCGCGAAAGTATTTCGGCTTCAGCGATCTGGTGAATCCGGTGATCGAGCAAGCAATCGAGGCCATGAAACACGCGGGCGCCCAGATCGTGGATCCGGCAGATCTGCCATCCCACGGGAAATTCGATGAGTCCGAGCTCACGGTGCTGCTCTACGAGTTGAAGGCCGATCTCAATGCCTATTTGGCCGCCCGCGGAGGGACCCCGAAATCGTTGCAGGAGATCATCGCTTTCAATGACCAGAATCACGAGAAGGAGATGCCCTATTTCGGCCAGGATCTTTTCCTCAAAGCCGAAGCCAAAGGCGATCTGACCAGCAAGGAGTACACCGATGCCCTCGCCAACAACCAACAGCTGTCGCGCAAGGAGGGGATCGATGCGGTCATGGACCAGTATCGGTTGGACGCGATGGTGGCGCCGACGGGCAGTCCGGCGTGGTTGACAGACCTGGTCAATGGCGATCACGCTCCGGGCGGGAGTTCGAACGCCGCCGCGGTGGCGGGTTATCCCGACATTACCGTCCCGGCAGGTTTCGTGTCGGGTTTGCCGATCGGCATCTCTTTTTTTGGCCGTGCCTGGAGCGAGCCGACGCTCTTGAAGATTGCCTCCGGATTTGAGCAAACCACGCAAATCAGGAAGCCGCCGCAGTTCTTGGGTACCATTGCCTACTAAGCGGGCGAGGCGGTGGAGGCAAGAACTCAACCTCGGTTTACTCGTAGCGAAGGGCTTCGACCGGATCGAGATTGGCGGCGCGAACAGCAGGAAGCAGACCGCTCGTAATGCCCACGAAACCCAAAATCAGGGTTGAGACGACGAGGACCCGAGGGGCTAGGCGAAGGTGAATGTCGCCCGCTTCGGCGTGCGTGGCCATCGCGCTATAGAAAGTCAAGGTTCCGACCGAAAGCGTGATGGCATAGGAGAGCAAGATTCCGAGCAGTCCACCCACGGCGGTAATGGCCATCGCCTCGGCGAGAAATTGAAAGAGGATATCCCTGCGGCGAGCGCCCAGGGCTTTCTCCACACCAATCTCGCGCGTACGCTGTGTCACCGAGACCAGCATGATGTTCATCAAACCGATACCGCCGATGCCCAGCGTGATGGTGCCCACGAAACCCATCAGAATCTTTAATCCCAGGCTGATCACGCTGAACTGCGAAAGTTGCTTCTGGGCGTCAAAAATGAAGACCGCGCGATGATCACCCGGGTTAAAGGCGTGGGCGATGGCCAGAGACTCGCGAATCCTTTGCTCGAGTTTCTCGTGGGAGAGTCCCTGAGAATCCAGCCAAATTCCATCAATGAAGTGGGTGTCGCGAAGAACATCCATGGAGTTATGCGGAACATAGATGGCGCGGTTGTCGTCGTCATCCCCTTCCTGCATGCGGGGCCGCAAGATACCGACAATCTTAAAACTGACGCCATCCACGCGGATCGACTCGCCAAGAGCTGGCATTCCGGAGAATAACTTGTCCTTGGCTTCGGACCCGATCACGGCATACAGTCCGTGGCTCAGATTGTCCTGGTCGTCGAAGAAGCGGCCCGCGGCGAGTTGCAGGTTCCAAATATCGTAAATGGGAGGGTCCAGTCCAAGAACGGGGAAGCTGTAGGAACGCTGTCCGTATTGCACCACGGACTGCTTTGCCGAATGCCGCGAGGTATGGCGAACCAACGGCAGGACGTTCTCGAGCAGTTCAACGTCGCTATTGGTAAAACGCACCTCCACCCCGGCCTTGGTGCCCCCGGCCTGTTCGGAGGTGCGGTTGGGAAATATGCCTACGGCGGTTGCGCCAAAGCTCTCAAAAATGCTGTAGATGGCACGGGCAAAGCCATCACCATAGGCGAGCAGGACCGCCACGGTGGCGATGCCCCATGCCATGCCGAGCATCGTCAGCACGGTCTTGCGCAGATCATGGCGCATGGCCTCGTAGCTCTGTCGTAGAAGATCTCGCTTCATGAGTCTATTCCCGGCGTAGCGCCTCCACCGGCGTTAACAACGCCGCTTTGCGTGCGGGATACAAGCCAGCGGCAATGCCGGCAACGGCCAGGGATGCAAGGGCCAGAGCGGCACTTGCGGGCACGAGCTTCGGCGTGTCAAAGCCCGGGGGAGAAGGCAGAGTCGATAAGGCCGCCATGAGCGCCGCGGCTGCGCCGATGCCAATTCCGCCGCTCAGCAGCGTCAAGAATGCGCCTTCGGAAAAGAACTGGAACAAGATGCTGCGGTTGGTAGCACCCAAGGCTTTGCGCAAACCGATTTCGCGGGTACGATCGGCCACGGATACGAGCATGATGTTGATGATACCGATGGCTCCGAGCGCCAGCGTTACCAATCCAACGCTGCCGAGAAAAACATCCATGACATCAAAGATCTTGCCGATTTGATCTACCGTTTTGACGGTGTCCCACTCGTCGAAGGCATCGAGGTTGCGATCGTCAAATCCGTGATTGCGAGCGATGACTTTGTGCACCTCCGATTTAGCCGCCTCATGCAGGGCCCGTGACCTGGGCTGATAGTTGATCGTCGAGATGGCATCGTGGAGGTCACCCATGTTCAAGGGCGGAAAATTCTCGTGCATGGTGGTATAAGGCACAAAGCTCTTCAAGTTTTGGTTGGTATTCTCCCCGTGTCCGATGCGTTGGAGCGTGCCGATGACTTGGAAGCGAATTCCGTTGAGCAGAATGGTATTGCCGACGGCCGGACGCCCGGGGAACAAAAGACGTCGGGTCTCGTCCCCGAGCACAACGACGCGTCGCCTCTCGACGTTGTCCAATTCATCTAACCAACGACCGTCCGCGATCGGGGCATAGCGGATCTGGTTGAACTTCGGCAAAACACCGAGGATTTGACCGCTGCTCTGATAAAAGTCGCTGACCGCACGCACGTCGTTCCGCTGAATCACGGGAACGGCAAGATGAACGTCGGGACATTCCGCCACAATATCCGCGTAGTCTTTGAAGGAGAGATAGTACTGCCGCATGCTGGTGAAGCTGCCGTTCACGGCGGGAGCGCGTCCGCCCCAGATGAACATCACGTTCTCGCCCAGTTCATTGAATTGCTTATGCTGGCCGGTTCTGAATCCCTCTCCCAAACCCACGAGCAGCAACAGTGATCCCAACCCCCAGGCGATGCCGAACATGGTTAGAAAGGAACGTAACTTATGCTCCCAAAGCGTGCGCAAGGTCTGGGCAAAGATATCCAAGAGAAGACGCATGTGACAGATTCTGGATCCACGGCGCCCGGCTTCAGTCGCCGTGCTCCCCCCTTCGAAAACGGAAACCGACGGCCCCATCTCCGGTGGTTCACTCTGGGAATTGAGCCTACCCAGATTGTTCTACCTTACCTTAGACTCCGGCATCGGTGGGCGCGATAGCCGTTCTGGCGCTGAAATTTCTCCTGCACGACCCCATGGCGGCGACGGATTGTCCCTCTCATAGCCCGTCTCTGTGCTGGCTCGGGAGCGGTCGTCGGCACCATCCTCTCTCTCCGGCGTTTCCTTATTCGACCGCGGATGCTGGCCCGCCGCAGTGCGATTTTCTCGATGTTCGCTGCCAAATTACAACTTTGGTGCCAAAGCCCTACCCGCGCGAGCTATTGTCTGTTCTGCCGAAATCAGAATAATGGCTTCAATCTTTTCTAGCGGTGACTGCGGCATCGAACGAGGCGCAAGACTTCAATCGAGCCGCCAGAAAGACTGGATCAGTAGATTGGCTGCGGCGTGGTTTCCCCAATCTCGCTCGATGGGGTCGCGGCAGATACTCAAACCGACAACAAACGCTAGATACGCAGATCGACGACAACAACGATGTGATGAGCTCTGGACTCCGATGACGAACTCCGAAACGCGGTATTCTTTTCCCGAGGATTCGACCTCCACCGTCCGAATCCTCGTAGCCGACGATCACGAGGTGATGAGGCTGGGCATTCGGAACCTACTCGAGGTTCGGCCCGCGTGGAAGGTGTGTGCCGAGGCCAGCGATGGCAAAGAAGCGGTGGAAAGAGCCATCGAGTATCGCCCCGATGTCATCGTCCTCGACATTGCCATGCCCACCATGAATGGTATCGAGGCGGCCGGTCACATTGCGGCATTCTATCCAGATATCCCTATTATTCTCTTCTCCTTGCATCTTTCCGATGAACTGATCAACAACCTCCATAATCAAGCCATTCGCGGCGCAGTCTGCAAAAGCGAGGCGGGCCGCGATCTGGTCAACGCGGTGGAAGCTGTGCTTGAAGGCGGGACTTTCTTTCGCGGAAGAAAATCCTATCCCGTCGGCCGAGATTGGGGGACCCCATGAAGGATTGTCCACGTTGTCGGCATCCCCGTTCGGAATCCAGCGGGAAATTCTAGGATGGGAAGACGGCCACCTTCCCGTTGAGAACGAAGATAGCCCCTGGGAAATTCCCCAAGCTGCACCGTTTCCCCAAAGCCATCGCACCAACAGCAACCACAAGAATACAGAATTTACTGTATTCGATTGGCACAGGATTTTATGAGATACAGGACTCTGACGGAGTCACCGATCCTGAAATCCTGAAGCATGATTTCGCCAATGATCCTGCAATGCGCCAATCCGGCCTGTGCTGCTCCTCTGCGCTACCTGTTCGACGGGCGCTTATTTCAATTCGAGGTGCGGTCGCTCCATAGCGACCGCGATTCCCTGGCCTCGACTCCAAAATTGCCCCGCCGGGTTGCCCGCTTCTGGTTATGTGGTCGATGTTCCCCCACCTTCTCTTTGTCCTTCGATCTGCGGGAGGGAGTAAAGCTCGTCCCACTCGTTCCCGTTGTCCTAGCCACGGCTGTGCGAGAACAACTTCCGGCAGACCCTTAGTTTCCCGTTACCTAGAACCCACACCACTCCTCTGATACCCGTAACCCCTGTTTGCCCATTGGCTCCGATGCTCAGAGAGCCTCGTTTTTGTGTGAATTTCAGGAAAGGTGAGATCAGGGAGGCGGCAGGCGTTGGAAAACTACAAGGGGAGGTAACCAACGCCTGCCTTCCGTCTCCTTCGCGTTGGGGTGATTCTAGTGATACTGGATTAGGGCGAGAGCTAACAATCGGGCTGATACTGTATTTTCAGCTCAGCCACCCTGGAAACCTTAGGCCCGAAGCAAGTGGCTATCCTAATGAGAGTTAGGTGGATAGACGCCGCACGAGTGCGTCAGCCTGGCGGAACCAAGGACGCTCGCGACGCCGCAGGTATCCGGGCATGGTCCCCTTCTTGGCGAGAATGCGCTGCGCCCATGCCCGCGCTTCCGCGTTGCGCTGTTGAGAAGCCAAGAAGCAGGCGTAGTTGTAGTAGGTTTCCGAGGAGGTTGAGACCTTGGTGACTTCCTGAAACAAAGCTTCGGCCTTGGGAGCCATTCCTACGTTGGCGTACGCATGAGCCAGCAGGGCAGCCGCGCGCTGGAAGTCGTACTTGGGATCCTTGGCCACGACCGGCTCGAGATCAGCGATCGCAGCAGGGAAATCTCCGAGCTCAATCTCCGCAATGGCGCGTCGGTAGAAAGGATCGGGCGAGTCGGTGCGAGAAGAGATAGCCTGGTCGTAGGCCCGGCGAGCCTGTGCGAACCTGCCTTCTTCGAGATACAAGTCGGCAAGCTCCTCATAATTGCCGGCGGAAGGGTTGTCTTGAATAGCTAATTCCAGCTCGCGAATTCGCTGGCGACGGGGAAAGACCTTGAAGGATTGCCGCATCAGCCCGGCGTCCGGGATAACCTCGACCACGATGTAGACCAGCGCGCCCAACCAATGAATCAGAATGATCCACAACCAAAAAAAATCCGGACGGCGCCGGATGAAGTGAATAATGGCCACGACTCGCAGCAGGATGGCCCACCACGAGAAGGCAAAGAAAAGTAGCGATCCCATCGGCTGAAGCGAACTATAGCAGGTCTAGGGTCGGGCGCGTCAGGGATCCGGTATCGACTCGCTAACTAAGGCTCGGATTACGCTGGATCGTGGGAGCCCTTGCTAGAATGACAAATGGTGAGACCTGCCGTTCGCCTCTTGGCCGCCGATATCGATGGCACGCTGCTGAACCCTCAATACCAGATCTCCGAGATCGATCTGGCGGCGTTGCGCCGTGCCCACCACCAGGGCGTCGAAATCGTGCTGGTTACTGGACGGCGCCATGCTTTTGCTCTCCCCATCGCCCGCCAGCTCGGGTTTGATCTGTGGCTGATCAGTTCGAACGGCGCTATCACCCGTTCGCTCTCTGGGGACACCTTCCATCGTGATTTGTTGCCGGTTGCCACCTGCCGCAAACTTTGCGCTGCCATGCGGGAGTTTCGCGGCAACACCGTTCTGACCTTCGATGTGGAGGGGCGAGGAGCCATCGTGCTCGAGCACATGCGCGAGCTGAACGGGAGCATCGAGCGCTGGCTGGAGAAGAACATGGAGTACATCGATTTTGTCATTCCGCTCGAAAAGTCTCTCACCACCGACCCGGTTCAGGTGATGTTCTGCGGCCCGATTGCTCACATGCACCGAGCCCTCCAGGGTCTCGCCGCGTGCCGGTTGGAACGGGAGATTACCGTCCTCCGTACCGAATATCCCTTGCGTGATCTGTCGATTGTGGACGTTCTGAATAAGGAATGTTCCAAAGGCC
The DNA here is from genome assembly GCA_035623335.1 of Terriglobales bacterium. Taxonomy (GTDB): domain Bacteria; phylum Acidobacteriota; class Terriglobia; order Terriglobales; family Acidobacteriaceae; genus JAFAGX01. The sequence goes on along the minus strand of DASPTQ010000259.1, from coordinate 76,729 downwards.
ATGCGCTCGAGCGATGGGCCAAATTCCGCGGCCTAGATCGCGGACAGGTCATGGCCATTGGTGACAACTACAATGACGTGGAGATGCTTGCCTTTGCCGGAATCCCATTTATCATGGGAAATGCCGCAGAAGATCTGCGGACGAGGGGCTGGACGGTAACGCGGACGAACGATCAAAACGGTGTTGCCGCGGCCATCGAACAGGTGCTAGGCGAGTGAGGAGTGTGGGTATAAGATAAGCCGATGAACACGGCAGCAAAAGTCGCTCTCGGCCTGGCCTTGATGGCCGTGCCCGTTTTCGGGTTTGCGTCTGAAGTTGCTGTGCTGCGAAACGGCTTCTCCATCCGTCATGAAAGGCGTGAGGTGATGGGCTCGGTGACCCGTCTTTACCTGGGCACCGATGCAAGCGGGTTCGTCGATGTGCCGAGTGGTGAAATCGACCACTTTGAGCCAGATGTTCCCCTCCAACCAGCCGAGGATCCCAGCAACCTGCCGGACCTGATTACCGATACCAGCAAGCGCTACCACCTCGACCCTGATCTGGTAAACAGTGTCATCCACGCCGAGAGCGACTTCAACCCTCATGCTATCTCGCCCAAGGGCGCGCAGGGCTTGATGCAACTCATGCCGGGAACCTCGTCAAGATTGGGAGTGACCAATGCTTTCGATCCCGGTGCCAACGTGGACGGCGGCACACGCTATCTGCGGGCACTGTTGGTGCGCTACAACTTCGATATGGTCAAGGCTCTAGCGGCTTACAATGCGGGCCCCCAGAAGGTCGAGCGCTATGCCGGCGTGCCTCCTTACCCCGAGACCCGGGCTTACGTGGCGAAGATTGTTCGGGACTTCAATCGTAAGAAACTAGCCGAGCGCAAACTCGCGGTGACGAGAAACGCCGCCCAGCTCACGAAAACCGTACCCGAGTCCATGCCGAGGCGCATCGTGCTCGCAGACACCGAGCGAGGCTCGGCCGCCGGCAGGCCCCCTCACGGTTCGCCCTGAACCACGTTCCTTCCCCAGGCTTGCGACTTAAGAAACCTCTTGTACGAGAACCCGGTTCTCAAGGAAGGGTGCCTCGTCGCACTCGAGCCCTTGCCGAGGTCCTGGATTCGTCCTCTCGCGTTTGACCCCTGCGTATAGGTCGTTTACCTTAAGTAATTCCCTGTGTTTGTTTACCGACCAGAAGCTCGTATCCGATGAATAAGCAGCGCTGGAGCATTTACGGACTGCTGTTAGGGGTCCTCCTTGTCTTGGTCTATGTGCAATTCCGGGAATGGCGGACGTTTGATTGGAGCAAGTTCCTGGAGCACACCCGGGACGTGAGCTGGCTTCATGTCGGGTACGGCATCGTATTGATTTATTTGGCCTACGTACTTCGCGCCCTACGCTGGAAGATCTTTCTCCGCCCGGTCGGGAAGAAGGTTTCGGCCGCCTCGCTGATTTCTCCCACCATGGTGGGGTTTACCGGACTGGTAGCGCTTGGCCGTCCGGGTGAGCTGATCCGTCCGTACTTGATTGCCCGCCGCGTCAACCTGAGCTTTTCATCGCAGCTGGCAGTATGGACGGTGGAACGGATCTTCGACGTGGGAGCGTTCACGGTTTTGATGGTGGGTGGGATCTTCCTGCCGACAAAATTGCGCATGTTCGCCATGGCGCGCCCGGTCTATCATCATTGGCTGCACGTTACCGGATATCTTCTGTCAGCTCTTGTGCTTCTCATGTTCGCCATCGCTATGCTGGTGTCGTACCAGGGACCCAGGATGGCGGACTGGGCGGAGAGGCGCCTTTCCCATCTGGCGCAGAATCTTGGGCATCGGATCGCACAGCGTGTGCGGGAATTTGCCCGAGGGTTGCATACGATCCATGACCCGCTCTCGTTCCTTCAACTCGCTGTAATTTCGCTCGTGATGTGGTGGATGATCGCAGTCTCCTATGAACAAGTCACCCACGCTTACGGCGCTCCGATGCCGGCGATGAGCACGACCCAAGTTCTTTTGCTGATGGGCTCGAGCATGGTCGGCTCCATGGTGCAGTTGCCGGGCGTTGGTGGCGGCTCTCAGCTGGCAACCATCGAAGCCCTGGACAAGGTCTTCCAGGTGCCACGGGAACTGGCGGTGAGTTGTGGCATTCTGCTGTGGCTGGTCAGTTTCGTGGCGGTGACCCCGGTTGGTCTATTGCTGGCACATCGCGAACGATTGTCGCTACGAAAGGTCGCCGATGAGAGCGAAAAAGCCGAAGCCTCGCTCGTAATTCCAACCTCCGAGGCCAGTTGACCGGCCAGGCTTGTACAACCCAGGCCTTCGAACCTTACCCGGGCGCCTCATCGCCCTAGTGCTAGAAGCGGCGGCCCTTGGTTTGCTGCTCTCGCTCGAGAACCACGTTGTCAAAGGCATGAAGCAGCGATTCTCGCTCAGAATAGGGCCCCGGCCGGTATGCACGAGATTGAATTCCCAATTGCGAGAGTTCCGAGATACCCCAATCTTCCCGGTTCGTCAGGTCCCAGAAATCGACGGCGTCGTTGCCATTAAAGTCGACTTTCGCCATCTCGACGGGATGGAAGTGCCACTCGCAGATGATCTCCGTACGGTCGACACTACGTGGCCACAAAGTGTGGGTCATCATGTAGTCAGGATGCAGGCTGAGCAAGAAGTTGGGATAGATTGCGTAGTAGCAAACCTTCTGGCACTCTTCCCCGCTTAGGCCGGGCAGCGGGTTGCGCCGTCGCTCGCCGTCGAGGCTCATGGTTTCAGCGCCGTTGCGAAACTCCATCGCACCACCAATATAGGTCGCATGCGGAAGCTCGTTGTCCGAACTGAGATAATTGGTGAAACGATTGAGCGCAGGATGGAGCACGGGACAGTGCAAGCACTCGTTGTAATTTAGAATGATCAGCTTCCAATTCGCCTTTACCTCATACAAGATGCGCTTCGACAGGCGCAATTCGGCCATTCTCCAGGCAGCAAATTTTTTGGGAAGGTCGTCCAGTTGTTTCTCGAGAGGCTCGGCTTGAGGATTCAGATTGATAAAGATGTGTCCTTCCCAAACCGCTGCCTGCACCTTGTTCAGCGGATAGTCCTCGCGACAGAAGCCGGCGCTTTCCTCCATATGGGGCGCCCCAATCAGACGCCCGTCTAGACCATAGGTCCACCCGTGGTAACCACACTGAATGCGGCCGGTAAAGCTTCCTTCCGGCGCGGTGACGATGCGTGTACCGCGATGGCGGCAGACGTTATAGAATGCGCGCACCGTGCCACCCTGATCGCGAGTGATGATGATGCTCTCGCCGGCGACCTCGCGCAGAAAATAATCCCCAGGTTTCTCAATCTGTTCCGTTCGCCCGGCACAGACCCAAGACCGGAAGAAGAACTGCTCCATCTCCTCTCGGAAGACTGCGGGATCGGTGTAATAACGTCCAGGCAGTGTCTTGGCGATAGGTTCCACTTGCGTGCTCATGATTCAGCTCCGCTCAGCCTACTTCCGACATTATGCCACGGGCGCGAGGTCGGCGAGTGCGAGTCACTTGAAGCTGGTCCAACTCCTAACTTCGAACCGGATTCTTTTTCGGCGGAGGAAGCGGTCCCCTTGCGGCATCATTCCGCTATGTGGTGATTCGACCGGGACCTCCGAGAGCGGGAGAACCCTCAACGGATCTGGCTGTCTCGAGACCGTCAAGTAACTTAGATCCGTACGATCGATGGCGCCGAGGCTTCCCGCCAACGAAGGTTTGCCGGCCGCAGGCGAGCCGGCTCGAAGGAAGAAATGGCCAGCACCTTCGCTCGTGCCCGTTGGGATGGGAGATAGAAAGTAAAGTCGTTACGAGACTGTGCAAACCGATTCGCTGAAGTGGTCAAATTTTTGCGCAGTGAATGCTGACTAGCTGGGTTGTTGTCAATCATTTAGAATGGCAATTGGCTTGCTATGCATGAATATGACGCGTCGCCCGGAGAAGTGGACCTCTTATAAATAGGGGGTGGGGGGAAGATAAACTATCCGGGTGTAGTAACTAGTCCTCGCGCATCCGCACGCGGGCCCAGAGGATATCAAGGCTGTCGAGAGAAATCTCGACAGCCTTTGCTTTGTGAGGTTCTGCCCGGTTTCATTCATCGAATCGAATGCGCAAGGTGTTGGTGCCCAGGGTTGAAAGGAAGATACGCCTTCTCAGGTTGGCCGCGTGAAAGACCGTGCGCCGTGGCGATTGGCTCAAGTCCTTTTTGCTTCGCTCGATCATCGGTTTGTGCTCGATCGACACGCACCTGCCTGCCTCAGCCCTAGAATAGCTGCATGAAGTACGGCCGATTCTTCGTTCTGTTCTCGCTCCTCGCAACCGTTCGCCCGCTCGCCCCGCAAACCAACTCCGGCGATTCCCCGACGCCAGCCTCGATCGCTCCCGCGACTTCACCGGCAACCACATCTGCCAAAGCCGCTCGACCACCCCAGGAAGCAATCTTTGAATACCGTCCGTCTCCTGCCGAATACGCCCGCGCCAAGGCCTATTCGAACGCCCGCTATCGGCATTTCTTTGTCAACACGCTGTACGGCTTTCTCCTGCTGCTGGTCCTCTTGCGCTGGCGCGTTGCTCCCGTGTTGCGCAACCTCGCCGAACACACGTCCTCACGCCGCCTGCTGCAACTGATCATTTTTGCACCCCTCATTCTTCTTCTGATCGCCGTGCTCGGCATCCCGTGCGATATTTGGGATCAATCGCTGAACCGCGCCTTCGGCCTCAGCGTACAACCCTGGCCAGCTTGGTACGGAGACTGGATCATCAACCAGACCCTCACGCTGATCGTCGGCACCGTGCTCATCGGAATTCTCTACGCCGTCATCCGCCGTAGCCCGCGCCGATGGTGGTTTTACTTCTGGCTAACCTCCCTACCCGTCCTGCTCCTTGTCTTCTTCCTCAAGCCGCTGGTGGTCGATCCTCTCTTTTACACCTTCAAGCCGCTCGCGGGCGCCGAGCCCGTTCTGGTCTCCAAAATTCAGGAAGTCACCCGGCGTGGCGGAATCGAAATCCCGACTGACCGCATGTTTGTGATGAACGCCAGCACCAAGACGACCGAGCTGGACGCCTACGTCACCGGATTTGGGGCCTCCAAGCGGGTTGTCGTCTGGGATACCATGATCGCCAAAGCCACGACCCCCGAGACACTCTTCGTCTTCGGACATGAGATGGGCCACTACGTTCTCCTCCACCTGACGACGGGCATCGCCTGCGCGGAAGCCATCCTTCTGTTCCTGCTCTACCTCGGTTACCGCCTCGCGCTCTCGATGCTCGCCCGTTGGAAAAACCAATGGGGCATTCGCGACTTAGCCGACTGGGCTTCCTTTCCGGCGCTCTTCCTTGTGATCAGTCTGCTGTCCTTTCTCGCTACACCCGCCTTCAATGCCGTCTCTCGCCACTTCGAGCACGAAGCCGACCGCTACGGTCTCGAAGTCATCCAAGGCATCGTGGCCGATCCCAACCAAGTCGCGGCGCACTATTTCGAAAAAAGCGGAGAAGTGAATCTTTCCGATCCCGACCCGAGCTGGTTCGTCAAGCTCTGGTTCGACGATCACCCCACCCGACCTGAGCGGATCCACTTCGTAGCAACCTACGATCCCTGGTCGCAAGGCAAGGAACCGAAATACGTGAAGTAGGCCTTGGGGGAGCCGGATCGCTTGGTCGATATGTCTCTTGCAGATCCGGGCTTACAGCAAATGCAAACGTCCGGCTGCAGTCTGTAGTGTTCAATCCATTCCAGGAACATTGAACACTTCCAGCGTTGCCGAGCCACACACCATTTCACGGATTGAAGAAAATCCCCAGGTCCATTGATTAGTTTGTTGCCCCCCTTCCCGATCAGGATGTGAAAGAGTGGTACCGCGTTGCTGCTGCCGTGATATCCGCGGCTGCCTGCAGCGCCTCTTTGCCCAGCTGGAGAAGCCCAGCTGGAGAAGCAACAGCTAGCTCACTTGGATCAGCAGAAAAGCGTGTTGGACTGAGAAAGGAGACGTCATGGCTGGCAATCGTTTGGATCTCGTGCGCGGGTATCTCACTCCGTCGGTTGTGTCCAAGATGGCTGCAATTGTCGCGGAGAGCCCTGCCCTAACCCAGAAGGCCGTGGACGTCCAAGCGAGAAACAATCCCGCCAAATATCGCAGACCTCGCGCCCGACTGCGGATCCTGAGACCCACGTATAAATTTCGGCAAACCTGCCCTATCATAGGGGTCTGCCGTCAAGCCAACCACGCGGGCGTGGCGGAATGGCAGACGCAGCGGACTTGAGAAAAACTTGAGTGCTCGCCGGGAAACCGGCGATGCAGAACTGCTCAAAGTCGGGGAAACCTCTCGATGTGGCAATCCCGAGCCAAGCCCGGCGAGAAATCAAGCCGGGAAGGTGTAGAGACTAGACGGGCGGCACCTAAGCCCCGGATCTTCCGGGAGAGGGTGAAGGGATAGTCCAGACCGCAAACCGGAAGCGCAGTTCAACACAAACCCTGCATCCGGGCGGCGAAAGCCGTAGACGGTATCGAAAATCCGCAGGGCTCAAAAGGCCCATGAGGGTTCGACTCCCTCCGCCCGCACCACGTTTTTGCTCCTCCGTATGTATGTTCACTCAGCGGATCGATCGTGCGTTCCGTAAACTCAACAGGCAGTACTCAGGCTCGTCCGCGTTTCTGGGTTCGGTTCTTGCTCGGTTTCTGGGTTCGGTTCCAGCTCGTTCTTGACCTTCCTGTCGAAGAGTTCATGGCTACCTTTTTGAGCTCCTTGCGGAGAAGCGTCAGTTCGGACTCGAGCGTCGCACCTGTGCGGCTAGCCGTAGCAAGGTCTCCCTCGGCGCCAAGGATCTCCAGCCGGTGAGCAGCCGCAAGCGCCTTCTTGGCTCTGAAGTTGCCAACCGAGCCCTTCAGCGCGTGCGCCGCTCTCCTCAAACCTTCGGCATCACCGCGGCGAATTGCCTCCTTGATTCCGGCTAGACGTTTCGGGTAATCGGCGAGAAAAAGGCGAATAAGGTCGCGCAAAAGTCGACGATTGCCGTCAACACCTGCCAGGAGGGCCGCAGGATCAATCACGCTATCTGCCTGGTCCGGCTCCGACACCGGCACCTTCGCCCAATCTCGCGGACCGATGAGTTCCGTGATCGCCCGCTCGAGCTCTTTGACGCGTATTGGCTTGGAGGTATACGCATCCATGCCAGCGGCCAGACAACGTTCGCGGTCACCCTTCATGGCATGCGCTGTCATGGCCACGATCGGGACGTGCGTGCCCGTCGTCTTCTCCCAGGTGCGGATGGCCATCGTTGCGTCAAGCCCATCCATCTCCGGCATCTGCACGTCCATCACGATGAGATCAAACTTGCCTGTCTCGGCTGCAGCCAGTGCCGCGCGGCCGTTGCCGACAACCGTAACCTGGTGGCCCAGCTTCTCGAGGATCCGGGTGACTACCAGCTGGTTGACCCGATTGTCTTCCGCCACTAACACCCGCAGCGTGCGCTGGCCAATCCGCGCTGTTTTCGGTCGCTGTAGAGCGTTGCCTGTTTCCGTCGCTGGAAGTCTGATGGCGTTGATAATCACATCAAACAGCTCGGACTGCTTGATCGGCTTGGTGAGATAGGCCGAGATGCCCAACTTGCGACAACGGGCAACATCCTCAGGTTGACCAGCCGAGGTCAGCATCACGAGCTTGAGGCCGGCGTAGCGGCGGTCGGCAGCGATGCGCTCCGCCACTGCGAATCCGTCCATGTCCGGCATGTGTCCGTCGAGTAGCACGACGGCGAACGCTTGCTCCGCGTCCAGAGACTCTTCCAAGATGCCGAGGGCAGCCGCGCCGCCGTCGACAGCAACCGGGCGCATACGCCAGTTTGTCAACACCTCTTCGAGGATACGGCGGTTCGTCGTGTTGTCGTCCACGATTAACACCGGCAGTTCGCTGAGAGTGAGCCAGCGGGCAGGCGCCTTCTCTCTCCCCGGATGCTGGACTTCGAACCGGGCCGTGAACTGGAACGTGCTGCCCCGGCCGGGTTGGCTTTCCACCGAGATGCTGCCGCCCATCAGCTCTACCAGCTCCGCCGAGATAGCCAGCCCCAGCCCGGTTCCGCTGTAGCGACGCGTCGTAGAGCTGTCGGCTTGGGAGAATGCCTCGAAGATCATCGTTTGCTTCTCCGGTGGAATGCCGATTCCGGTATCGCTGACGGAGAAACGCAGATGAGCAGTGCGGTTGCGGAGAGATTCGGCCCCAACCCGCAGCACAACTTCCCCATGCTCAGTAAATTTGATGGCATTCCCCACAAGATTCAACACTATCTGGCGTAGGCGCAAAGGATCGCCCACCAGTGCATCCGGCACATCCGGACGGGTGTGGCAAGCCAGCTCAATTCCCTTCTGGTAAGCACGCGGAGCCAGTACCCGCATCGTGTCTTCGAGGGCATCGCGCAGGTTGAACCCGACGTGGTCCAGTTCGAGCTTGCGGGCTTCGATCTTGGAAAAGTCGAGAAGATCGTTGACCAGTGTTAATAGGGCGTCGGCTGAGCTCTGAATGGTATTCAGATATTCCCGCTGTTCGCGAGTGATTCGGGTCGCCTGCACCAGCTCGGTCATACCAATGATGGCGTTCATCGGTGTACGGATCTCATGACTGATGTTGGCCAGAAACTGGCTCTTGGCGCGAGTCGCCTCTTCCGCTTGCTTGCTCGCTGCTTCAAGGTCGCCTGCGTACACCCGCAGCGCATCTTCCGCCTCCTTGCGCTCGATGAACTGGCCGATCTGGCTGCCGATGGCACTCATCATTTCGAGCAACTTGCGGTCGGGCTGTTGGATTTGGTGGCTGAAGAATTCGAGCACGCCCAGGACCTCATCCCCGAGAAGGATCGGAAAACCGAAGGCGGCATGCAGACCCTCCTCTGCCGCGATGGATGCGCGTGGGAAGTTCGGGTCGCGAGTGACATCTTCTATCCAGGCGGGACTGGCTTGCGACCAAACTCGGCCAGGCAGGCCGACCGGGGCAGAAAACGTCCGGGAGTGGGTGCGCCGGTCGAACTGGCTAACCCGCGCCGATGGCATGTGCCAGGTTTCCACGCAGCGTAGCAGCTTCTCCTCTCGGTCCACTCGCCAAATGGCTCCCACTGACCAGTCGAGACTCTCACAAATCGCTTGCAGGATCCGAGGAGTTGCACTGGCCAGGGTCGGTGCTTCGGCGAGCACGCGGGTAACCGCGTGCTGGGTAGCCAGCCGCGCGTCTTCCTGCTTGCGTTCCGTGACGTCGGTGGCGATCGCGTAAATCAGGCCTCTTTCAGCGCGGACAACCGCCGACCAGAGTAGCCATTTGTAGGAGCCGTCCTTCGCACGGTAACGGTTTTCAAAGGAAATCGTATTGCGCCCGGAGGCGACGTGTGCCGCTTCCGCCATGGTGGCCTGGCGGTCATCGGGATGCACAAACTCAAGATAGGGACGCGCGAGTAATTCTTCCCGGGTGTAGCCAAATGTCGTTTCCCAGGCCCGGTTGACATGTTTGAAGTATCCATCGGTACCTGCGATACACAAGAGGTTCAAGGAAAGGTCGATAAACTCGCGCAGGTCAACTTCGGTTGGCGGCTGGACGCTGGCGCTCACCACTCCCCCGATCAAGGAACACGCAAAGTCCGGGACGACGGACTCATTTTGTTACAAAGCCGGTAATCCCGCAACTTGCTGGGCTCTTACCTTCGGGACAACCCCCGGGCGGTTGACCCTCTCTTTGGGCGGAAGTAGCATTTGAACGAACTAGCCATTCTCACCACTTGACCAGCATAGGATCTCATCCATGAGCCATACTCGGCCCTTAGCAGAAATTCTCGTGGCCGACGACGACCGCACCACCCGCTTTGCCATCTCCAGCATGCTGAAGAAAGCCGGCTACGCGGTGACTGCCGTGGGGGATGGCGCGGCAGCGTTGCGCCAAATCCAACAAGCCAGTTTTGATCTGGCATTCCTCGACATCTGGATGCCGAAGTTAACCGGCCTTGAGGTGCTTGCCCGGGTTCGAGCCGGCGAGTCTCATCCGAAGATCGTTATCATGACCTCCGATGGCACGCCCGAGACTTTGCTGCGCGCTGTACGGGAGCAGGCCTATGAGTACATGAGCAAGCCTTTTCCACCGAAAGAAGCGGTCGAGGTGGCACAGCGAGCACTCAAGCAGCACGCTTCTCCCTCCATCGAAGTCATTTCCGCCAAGCCACATTGGGTGGAGCTGCTTATTCCGTGTACCCGCGAGGCGGCCGAACGCATTGAATCCTACTTAATGAAGCTCGAAGCCGATCTTCCCGATGATCTGCGCAACTCGATTGGACTGGCATTCAGGGAACTGTTGCTCAACGCGGTGGAGTGGGGAGGAAAGCTAGATCCGAACCGCAAAGTGCGAATTGCTTACGTGCGCTCCTCGCGCATTCTGCTGTATCGCGTTGCCGATCCTGGCCCAGGCTTCAGCTTCCAAGACTTGGCCCACGCTGCGGTAGGCCAACCGGCGGAAGAACCTATCGCACATGTGGCCATCCGCGATCAGCTCGGCATGCGTCCCGGCGGATTCGGCATTGCCCTGACCCGCGCTATCGCGGATGAGCTGCTTTACAACGAGGCCCAGAACGAAGTGATCTTTATTAAGTACCTGACTCCATCGACGGAAACTTCTGGGACAGGGCTAGTTCCCTCGTGACAGGCCGCACCGCCAGATTCGCCGCCGCTCCAGGCGCTCAGCAATTGCCCGCATCTCATAGGAATTCAGAAGTAACCGGATTCGGCCGAGCTTCCGAAACGGACTTTAGGGCAGATTTTCGACCAGGTACAGATCGGTCGAGTAGTGCGTCGTTCCGTACGCGTAATACTCCAGATCAGGAGTCGCCGCCAGACCGGAAGCGTTGGCGATGCTCCTGATCGGCAGATGTTTCCATAGCTGGCGATGTCCGCTGGTGAGATCAACCAACGTAACGTCCATGGCACTTCCGGAGGGGCCTGAAACCAGTAATTCGCGCCCTCCACTCACGAACCGGACCGGGCGTTCCGAGGCCAGCGCTCCCTTCAGCGATTGCGGGCCGTTGGTGCCGGCGCGGTAGAGGGAAATTCCGTTGTCGTCGTGGACGGCGAGAACGGATGCGTCGGCGGACAGGACGGGAAACGCAGCGCGTCCATGGGGCGCAACCAGGGTCGGAGGACCTCCATCGATCTTTTGCGTGTAGACGTTCCACTGTTTGCCGGAGAAAAGTCCCTCGTAGGCAATCTGCCGGCCGTCATCGGACCAGGTTACGTTCGCGATGCCAGTGACGCCGGGCGCACTCAACTCACGCGGCGTTCCAAGGCCGACGGGCTGGAGTACCAGCTTGTCCTGGCGATACATCAAGATCCACTTCCCATCCGGTGAAAGGCTGGCGACCCCGGCCCCCAGGCTTACCGCAGGAGAGCCGTCCGTCTTGCGGTAATAGGCTTGGCTGTCATTGGCGATGTAATACAGTTCCCCCGATTCGCTGAATGTCAGGGCTCGCCCATCGGTGGACAGCGCGGTCGGGTTGGTGTCATCGAGCCAAGAGTAAGGATGCTCCGCGGAATCGCCTCTAAACCGTCCCCACAACTGCCGGCGCCAGTTCTGGTGCGCCAGCAGCACGCGACCATCGCCAGAAATGTCAAGCAGGCGCACCCAGGGAAATCGCAATACGGTTCGCTCCTTGCCGGATAGAGTGACGGCATGAATGCCGTCTGCCCATCCGGCAGTGTTATTGGTGGCCGCGAACCAGATCTCCTTGCCGTCGGGCCGCCACGCCAGCCCTTCGATACTCAGCCACCCCCGGCTCAGGACCCGGCGTTGACCCTGCACGTCCACCACATCAATCGTGCCGTCGTCGGAGGCAAGGGGATGATTCTCGAACGCGATCAGGGTGCCATCCGGAGAAAACCTAGGATGGCCCAGCCAGCCACTGTTCTTGCGATAGAGAACGTGGCCGGGAGGAAATTCCAGCCGGGCATCGTTGGGATCGTCGACCACGATGGCAAGTTGTTTACTGTCAGGACTCCAGTCCGCATAGGCGACGTGAGCTACGATTTCCCGCGGAGCACCGCCGGCCAGGTTAACCGTCGCCAGTGCCCCAGCGCAGTCCAGCAAAAAAATGGCTTCGCAGCCCTCGAGCACTGCCAGTTCATCGGAAGCCGACACGGCGGCCAATGTGGCAGAAGGGATCCCGAGCGGGCGTGACTCGGGGCTGCCCACGCGCGTAGTGGATACCTGGGGGACCTCACCCTCCCACTGGCCGCTGAAGACGATGGTCTGGCCATCGTGCGAGAAACGGGCATTCTGCAGCGTGCCTTCACGGAAAGTAACCATGCGGTAGTTAGGTTGTGGAAGCTTACGCCCCATCCACAACACGCCCCCAATCACGCAAAGCAAGACTGCCGCCGACGCAATGGCCCAGGGCATAATCCGCGACCAAGATTTGGCGGGAGGTGCAGCAGTGGTTAGCGACGGCGAATCTGCGATCCACTTCAATTCGAGCCGCACATCGCGAGCGGATTGAAAGCGGTCTTCGCGATCCTTCGCCAGACAGGTTGCCACCAGGTGGTCCAGGGCCGCCGGGGTCAGCGGTTTGCTGGCGGCGATCGGTTCCGGGTCCTTTTCGAGAATCGCCGAAGCTACGCTGATCTGGCTCTTGCCCTCGAATGCCCGCTTGCCGCTCGCCATCTCATAGAGCACGGCGCCGAAAGCAAAAATGTCGGAACGCGCATCCGCCTCTTTACCTTCGATCTGTTCCGGGGACATGTAATGAATCGTCCCCACGATGCTGCCCGCGGTGGTCAGGGGACTCACCGGGGTCGGCCCGCTCATGGTTTTTGCCGCCGACAGGAGCGGCGCGGAGGCTGCTCCCGACGCACTCACCGTGGTTGGCTTCGCCAAGCCAAAGTCCATCAGCTTGGCGCCTGCCTTCGTCAGCATGATGTTCCCCGGCTTCAGATCGCGATGCACAATGCCGGCGCGATGCGCGGTCTCCAGGGCTTCCGCGATTTCCATCCCGGTCCTCAGCACCTCCGGCAGCGGCATGGCCCCTTTACTCAGGCGATCGGCCAGCGTCTCGCCATCCAAGAACTCCATCACCAGAAAATTGGTGTCATCGTGGTAGCCGATGTCGTAGAGATGACAGATGTGCGGATGATTCAACGATGAAATGGCCCGCGCCTCGCGTTCGAAGCGCTGCTGGAATTCCGGATTGTCCGAAAGGTGAGTGGGCAGGATCTTGATGGCGACGCTGCGGTCAAGCCGCGTGTCCCTGGCGCGGTACACCTCGCCCATGCCGCCGGCACCTAACAGTGATTGGATTTCATAAGGTCCGAGTTTGGTGCCAGCGATCAGGGCCATCCTGCGCGCAATTATACCCGGGCTTCAACAGTTCAACCGCACAGTCTAGAGAGGCCAACGAGAAGGTATTCCCGGTTCGGAGCGAGAAGTCGGCATAGCTCCCGGAATTGGAGCCTAATCCAGAGTCTTTGGGTGGGGATTTCTCGTCATCGACACGCGATGTTGTCAGCATGGATGGGATTAGGCGAATCTCATGTCATCAGCCTTTGCAACAACAGCGCAAAGCGAGGATTGGAGCGAAGCTCATCCAGTCTTGGATCACCGTTGGCCATAAAGGTAAACCAGAGACAAGGCTCCCTGGCTGCCCTTTCGAGCCACTCGATCGCCAGGTCATGTTCGCTCAAGGCGGCGTACACAAGGCCGATGGAGTACTTGTCCACGTGCCTGGTCTCGGCCTGGCTGAGTAGATCCTGTAGGATTCTGCGTGCATCGTGCGGACGACCTGCCTTGGCGTACGCGAGAGGTTTACGGCCAGTTGACAGTTTATTACCGCGTGGCAGGACTTATTCCGCCAGAGTCTCGTCCCAGAAAATAAGGCGCGCTCATTCCTGTTGCACGATAGTTACCGGATTTATCATTAAGCGAAGATTCCAGCCGATCGGTTGCCGTTGGTTGTTAGCTGGGGGATACCTATGATTCCGGAATCTGTGGTTCAAACGCTCAGGACTTCTCTGCGGGGCTCAACCTTCTGCCCGGGCGATGCCGGCTACGATGAAGCTCGGACTACCCCTAACGCGACGATCAACCGTCGTCCCGCGATCATCGCGCGTTGCGCCGGCGCGGCCGATGTCATTGCCTGTGTGCGCGCAGCCCGCGAACACGACCTCCTCGTCTCGGTTCGTGGCGGTGGACACAGCGTCGCGGGCAAGGCCGTTTGCGAGGACGGCTTGATGATTGACATGTCTGGTATGAAAGGAATCCGCGTCGATCCGCTCAGGCAAACCGTTCGCGCCGAAACCGGTCTGAAACTAGGTGAGTTCGACCGTGAAACGCAAGCCTTTGGATTGGCCACGACGCAAGGGGTCGTGCCAACTGTCGGCATCGCCGGCTTGACCCTGGGCGGCGGCTGGGGCCAGCTGCACGGCAAGTACGGCCTCGCGGTCGACAATGTCATTGGCGCGGACGTGGTCACGGCGGATGGGCACTTTCTGACGGCAAACGCCTCCGAGAACGCCGATCTGTTCTGGGGACTCCGTGGCGGTAGCGGCAACTTTGGGATTGTGACTGCTCTTGAATACCGGCTTCACGAAGTGGGTCCGGTGTTCGGAGGTGCCGTGTTCTATCCCGCGGCACAAGCCCGGGAAGTACTGCGCTTTTGGCGTGAATTTGCCGCGGATAGCCCGGACGAACTGGTCACTCAAGGTGGTTCCTTCCGGCTTCCGGACGGGGTGCCGGTCTTTGGCATTGCTGCCTGTTACAGCGGAGCGATAGCTGACGGAGAGAAAATCTTGAAGCCATTGCGCACCTTCGGTTCCCCGCTCGCGGACGCGCTGAGTGCGATGAGCTACCTTCAAATTCAGAGCATGTTCGAGGCGTTCTTCCCGCCGGGCCGTCATGTGTACACACGATCCAATTTCCTGCGAGACCTGAGCGAAGAGGCCATTGAAACCATGGTGCGGTATGTCGCGAAGAGCCCTTCGCCGTACACGTTTGCCCCCTTCGTCGAACACTGGCACGGCAAAGCTACCCGCGTAGGGGCTACAGATACTGCCTTTCCTCACCGCAACTATTCGTGGAACTTTCTGGCATGGTCCATGTGGACAGACCCGTCGGAAACCGAGAAGAACGTGCAATGGACACGAGAGTGTTGCGACGCCATGAGGCCCTATTTGGTCGCAGGATCGTACGGGAACTACGTGACCGACGAAGGAGAGGCCATAGCCCGCGAAGCTTACGGTTGCAATTATGATCGTCTGGTTGTCCTAAAAAACAAGTATGATCCGACCAACTTTTTTCGCATGAACCACAACATCAAGCCCAGCCAGGCAACGCATGTAAAGGACAGGGGGTAGGAACGGTCCTGCCCCCGCTCTCTGGCCCCGGATGTTCACCAAGGCTTAGCCAGCAAGGTTCACTCTGCCGATGCGATCGGCGAACGCCTACTTGGAGATCATCCCAATCGTACCGAGCCACGATTCCACCAACTCGGGCCATCCAGTGATTGGAAGCTTCGTCGGCCGCAACCCAAACCCGTGTCCCCCGTGCGCGTACAGATGCATCTCGACCGGCACCCCGGCCTTCTTCAGCGCAGCGTAATAGACCAGCGAGTTCTTCACCGTGTCGATCGGGTCATCCTCCGCCTGCACCAAGAACGTCGGTGGCGTCTGACGGGTAACCGGAATGTACGGATTCAACTGGAAATCTTTCGAGGTGTTCTCCAGCAGATGCCCCGGATAAAGCGCCACGCCAAAGTCCGGCCGGCAGCTTTCTTTATCTGCCGCGTCGACAGCCGAATACAATCGCCGCTGAAAATGCGTGCTGATTGCTGCTACCAAGTGTCCGCCCGCCGAAAACCCAAGCACCCCAATCTTGTGCGGGTCGATATGCCACTCCGCGGCATGAAAGCGTACCAGTCCCACCGTTCTCTGCGCGTCTTCGAGCGCCATCGGTGATTTCGGGTACGCCCCGGATCTTGGAGAAAGATGCTCGCCCGGCACGCGATACTTCAACAGCACACATGTGATTCCCTTGGACGTCAGCCAGTCACAGACCTCCGTGCCTTCAAGATCCATGTACAGGACCCAATAGCCGCCGCCAGGAAACACGACTACCGCCGCCCCCGTATTCTTTCCTTCCGGCCAATAGACAGTCATGGTAGGCCGCGAGACTTTGCCCACCACAACGGCACCCGGCGGGTCCTCACCGACCGTCTCCGTGTACTCCGGCCCCGAGACAGGCTGCGCGTCCGGCACCGCTGCCGGCCATATCGGCACTTGCTTATGTCCCGGTGATGGCTGCCAGGAAGGCGTCTGCGCACTCAGACTGCCACACGCCAACCCCACGCAGAGAGCAAAGAACCAAGGCTTCATCACAATCTCGAAAGTCATGGCTAACCGCTGACAGCCTAACTGAGCCGAGTGTAGGACTCGAGCCTCATGTGGCAGGTCGCGGGTGTGATCCGCTCGCTTTCGAGCGCTCTTGCTCGACTCAACTTGCGAGGAAGAGCGCCGGCGAGCATTATCCTGCTCTGGTTCCATCCGGCACAGGGGTCTCGGGTATCGCCAGCACCGGTGTAATCCCGTCCAGGTAGCCGATGTCGAATAGCATGCCTTCGGAAACCATTCCCGCCATTTTTCTCGGCACAAGATTCACTACAAACAAAGCTTGCTTGCCTTCAATCTCGCGAGGGTTGGCACGCTCCCCCTTCAGTCCGGCAAGAACCGTGCGCCTGTGGTCGCCAAAGTTGACTTCGAGGGCGACCAGCTTTTCTGAGTTGGCAACATCGGTCACCGACAGAATCGTGCCCACGCGCACGTCAATTTGATTGAGAAGGTCGGATGGAATCGGGGGTTTCACCGGTGCTGGCGTCATGCACCAATTCTATTCGGGAGTCCGGGTCGACGGGCCGATTTCGCTAACCTTCGGTAGCGTTCGGTATAATCGCAGGGCTAGCTTCTGACGCCGGATCCTGAAGTTTTGGCTATGCGGAATTGACGACTTACGCCTCTTTGGGGGAGTTGTTACGGTGCAGGTGCTCGAAGACGAGTCGCTAACCAAGGACGGTGTCCACTCGCAGCTCAGTAGGTTGAGCGCCGGGAAGCACGAACCTTTCGAGTGGAGAGAAAAACATGGCAACTGACATTGTCGCAAGGGGTATGACGGGCGAGGAAATCATCGCTCTGGCTAAGAAACACACGCTGTACGAGTGGTCTGCGCAGTCCAAAGTAGATCCCATTCCGGTAGCAAAGGCCAAGGGCGTTTACTTCTGGACGCCCGACGGAAAGCGCTTCCTCGACTTCAACAGCCAGTTGATGAGCGTCAACATCGGGCACGGCGATCCCCGTGTCATCAACGCCATCCGCGAACAGGCAGCCACCCTGGCGTACGCAAACCCCTTCATGGCCACCGAGCCGCGCGCAAGACTAGGCGCCAAGCTGGCCGAAATTACCCCTGGGGACATGGATACGTTCTTCTTTACCAACGGCGGGGCAGAGGCAAATGAGAATGCGATCAAGATCGCGCGTTTCGTCACGGGACGGCAGAAGATCCTTGCCCGCTACCGTTCCTACCACGGGGCGACGGCCGGCAGCATGTCGCTGACTGGTGACCCACGCCGCTGGGCCAACGAACCGGGCATCCCGGGTGTGGTTCACGTCCTCGATCCCTATCACGGAATTCGACGCGGCTGGGATTCGGCCCCCCAATCGCTGGCCCTACTCGAGGAGGTCATCCAACTCGAAGGACCATCGACCATCGCCGCGTTCATTCTTGAGCCGGTCACGGGGACAAATGGGGTTCTCGTGCCGCCCGAGGGGTATTTGCAAGGGGTAAGGGAGCTGTGCACAAAGTACCGCATCTTGATGATTGCCGATGAGGTCATGTCAGGATTCGGCCGGACCGGAGAGTGGTTCGCTGTCGATCACTGGAAGGTTGTGCCCGATCTGATGACGATGGCAAAAGGGTTAACCAGCAGCTACCTTCCGCTCGGAGCCGTGGGTATGCGTCCCTTCATTCGACAACATTTCCAGGACAACGTGTTCTACGGAGGACTTACCTACAACAGTCATCCCATGGGTTGTGCCGCAGCCCTGGCTACCATCCAAGTCTACGAAGAAGACCACTTGATCGAAAACGCGCGGAAGATGGGAGTGCTCATGAAGCAGTTACTGGCCGACCTCCGCGAGCGCCATCCTTCGGTCGGCGAGGTGCGCTCCATCGGCTTGTTCGGCATTGTGGAACTCATTCGCAGCCGAAGTTCACGGGAGCCACTGGCCCCCTTCAATGGCACTTCGGAGGAAATGGCGGCTCTCGGCAAGTTCTTCCGCCAAGAAGGGCTGTACACGTTTGTGCGCTGGAATACCTTCTTCACCAATCCTCCGCTACCGATTACCGAAGAACAACTTCGGGAGGGGTTTGCGATCATCGATCGCGGCCTCGAGATCTGTGACCGAGCGGTCCGAGACTAAAGCCAGCGGTCGGGCCGCAGACCGAAGTGGGGCAGGTTCACCAACTTATTGTGGTGCCATCGCCCGCAAGGGCTCAGCCAAGCTGCGCATCAGGCGCGAGAAGCCTTCGAGGTCGAGCGATTGAGGACCATCGGAGAGGGCCCGCTCCGGACAAGGATGGACTTCCACCATAATTCCGTCGGCGCCGAGAGCCGCGGCCGCCCGCGACATCGGCGCAACCAACGTGGGCCGGCCGGTTCCGTGCGAGGGATCTGCCACGACCGGCAAATGCGACAGTTCCCTCACTAGAGCAAGAGCAGCGAGATCGAGGGTGTTGCGAGTTTCAGTTTCAAACGTCTTGATCCCTCGTTCACACAGCACAACATCCTGATTGCCACCCGCGAGCAGGTACTCTGCCGCCAATAGCCATTCCCGGACCGTAGCCGAAGGACCGCGCTTGAGCAGGATCGGCCTTTTGCTTTTTGCCAGCCGGCGCAACAGCGCGAAGTTCTGCATGTTGCGGGCACCCACTTGCAGCATGTCGGCGTGTTCGGAAATCAGGTCCACGTCTTCCGTGCTCATCACTTCGGTGACCACCGGTAGCCCAGTATGTTGGCGCGCCTCGCTCAACAGTTCGAGGGCTTCGAGTCCGAGGCCCTGAAATTCGTAAGGCGACGTGCGCGGTTTATAAGCACCGCCTCGGAGCAAGTGAGCTCCTCCGGCCTGCACGGCTTGGGCGGTCGAGAACAGCTGTTCGCGCGATTCGACCGAACACGGACCCGCGATGACGACGAAACTGCCGTCCCCGATGCGGACACCGCCGACCTCGACGACGGTTCCGTGCGGTCTCACCTGACGACTGACGAGCTTGAACGGCTGGGCGATCGGAACCACCGCGGCTACGCCTGGTGCCGCTTCAAGCGCCTGCAGCTCGTGGCGGCGCCCATTGCTGCCGACCGCTGCGACAATGGCACGTTCGGTTCCCCGGGTAACGTGAGCTTGGTATCCGGCCTCCTTCACCCGCTCGACCACATGCTGAATCTCGTCCTCCGACGCTCCCTCTCGCATATTGATGATCATGACCTGCCCTCCCGGATCCGAGTCTTGACTCCCTGAATTGCCATGGCGGCTGGCGCGGGTGCCTAAAAACAACAAAGCCGCGACTTTCGAAGAGTCGCGGCTTCGGGTTCTAAGCTTGGCGCTTTAAGTTAGGATTTCGATCCTTGCTGCTCAATGCGCGCCTCGCCCCGGCCGCCACTCCTAAACCAGTAGCGGTAACCGCGAACGAGACTAAATCGAAACCAGCGCATGGTGGGGTTGATTATCCCTGTGACGCGGGGTAACTGTCAACCCGAATTCAAAGGCCTCCTAGCCTGGCTGGTATCACGTTCCTTTGAGCGAGCATTCTCCTGCTATCTCGGCGTAACCAATCCGATGACTACGAAAGAACCTTCAATCGGCTTGAGGGAAGCGGATAGCGTCGGGTACCGTCGTCGGCAGCCGGTGCCGCCGGGCGGCAGCGGTTGAACGGCGGACCACGAGCTCGGTGCCAAGGTAATATTCCTCGCCGCGTTTCCGCTTGAGCTTCAGGATTTTGTCGAGCGCCTCAAAGGCCACTGTCCCGAGTCGCTCTCGCGGAACGCTGATGGTGGTGAGCGGAGGACGGGCGAGGAAAGCAAAAGAAATATCGTCGATGCCAATCACGGAGACGTCTTCAGGGACGCGCACTCCGGCTTCCTCGAGCGCGCTCATGGCGCCCATGGCAATCAGGTCGTTGCCGCAAAAAATGACCGTCGGCGTCTCCGGCTGGGAGAGAATGACGCGCACGGCCGAGGCCCCGGCGTCCACGTGATAGTTGCTGTCGAGTACCGGGTAGGGATTCAGCTTGCGTTGATCCAATCCTTCGACCAAGGCATGCTTAATGGTGATAGCCGTACGATTGTCGCTCGGTCCGGCGATGACCGCGACCCGCTGATGCCCCAGGGCGACGACATGTTCAATGGCCTGCGCAATACCGCGTTGGTAGTCGATCGAAATGTTGCTGACGAGCTTGCCTGCGGGCCCCAGGTTGCAGAAAACCAGTCCCATGCCGGCGGCACTGAGTTCGGCCGTTGCATTATGGTCGACCGACGACGTCATGATGGCGACGCCGCGCACATCGCTTTCGATCAGCTTCCGCATGACCGATCGGACCCGCCCCGGCTGGTATTCGGTGTTGCAAAGCAGCACGTCAAATCCCCGGTCCCACGCGGCCGCCTGAAATCCTCGGATGATTTCCGGGAAATAGGGGTTGACAATCTCCGAAATGACTAAGCCAAACAGATTACTGTGACCGGTCGCCAGACGGCGGGCGTGAACATTCTGGTGGTAGTTGAGCTGGCGTACGACTTCGCGCACGCGCTGCTCCGTCTCCGGGGCGATATGCTGCGTGTTATTCAACACCCGCGACACCGTGGCCGGGGAAACACCTGCCCGCTTGGCCACGTCGCGCATGGTATAGCCCATCCAATCTCCTTTCCGCCCGGCGCGAAGTTGGGGGCGCGCGGAGTTGATCCTAAGGCAAAGGCTCCTCGGCTCATCCCCCGGGGAACCGGCTCTCGGAAAGCGGTTTCCGAAACCGCTTGCCTAAACTATCATGATTCGCCCACGAAGGCCATGCACCGGATGGGGGTTCGATCAGGCGGGGCGTAGACCGCCACCCCCAGGCGAGGACCGGGGCGGAAAGCGGCATCACTCCTGGCTTTGAGGCGGTATTCCCTGCCCCTTCGAGGCCCCCATGGGGCTAGGAAAAAGCTTGACAACGGCGGTCAGGATCCATACAAAGGTGGATCGAGAAACCGGTTTCGGAAACCGGTTTCTTGGAAGCTGGACGGCCAAAGCCTATGAAGCTCAGCGCGACTGTCTGCCTTGCGGTGTTCCTCACGTGGTTTCTCACTCCCCGCGCCGATTCGGATACGGCAAGCTCCGCGGCGCCGTTTCTCGGGCGCTGGGATTTGACGCTCCGGGCTCCGGATCGCGAATATCCATCCTGGTTAGAGCTGCGCCAGGAATCCGGACAGCTGAAAGCAGTGATGGTGGGGCGCTGGGGCAACGCCCGGCCGCTTCCCAAGGTTGAACTCTTGAACGGCACTCTGACTTTCGTCTCCCCGAAAGAAGAGGAAGACCGATCCGACGATATGGTCTTTCAAGGAAAGCTGGTAGGAACCAAGCTGGTGGGGACGACCACGGGTCCGAACGGAAAACCCTGGTCCTGGACCGGGCAGAGAGCACCGCTCCTCCGGAGGCAAGGTGTCCCGACCTGGGGAACCCCCGTCGTGTTATTCAACGGAAAAGACCTGACCGGATGGAGGGAAGAGCAACCGGAAGCCTCGCCCAAATGGAAGGTTGAAGATGGGGTCCTGGTCAGCCCCGGTCATGGCCCGGAACTGATCAACCAAGATAAGTTCGAAGATTTCAAGCTGCATATCGAGTTCAACTGCGGGTCGAACGCCAACAGCGGAGTCTATTTGCGCGGCCGTTACGAGGTTCAGATCGAAGACAATTCCCTCGAGGAACCGCCGAGCCACCACACCGGCGGGGTGTACGGCTTCCTGGCTCCGTCGCCGGAAATGCCTCGCCGCCCCGGAGTCTGGCAGAGCTTCGATATTACGTTGATGGGACGGATGATCACCGTGGTCCAGAATGGCCAGACCATTATCGACAACCAGGAGATTCCGGGTATCACCGGCGGTGCGCTCGATAGCCACGAGGAGTTGCCGGGACCGATCTACCTGCAAGGCAGCGAAGATGGGCATGTCTCGTTTCGCAATATTGTGGTTACCCCGGCCAAGGGGCCGGCCAAACCGCGGAATAGCGCCTAGGGATTAGCCATGACGCGTTTCTTAGAGGATATCCTCCGCCAGCCAGACGAGCTCCGTCGGGCTCTCCATTATCTTGCTGGAGCGGGCTCGCAGGGGCTGAAAGAAGCGGCGCGTTACCTGCGTCGCGCGCCCCATGTGTACTTGACCGGAATTGGCAGCAGTTGGCACGCCGCCCTGTGCGTCGGGCCCCTGTTGGCGACTCGCGGCCGTCCCGTCTATTTGCAAGACGCAGCCGAGCTGTCGCACTTCGCCACGTTTCCCCGCGATGCGGTAATCGTTGCCATCTCGCGTACCGGGAAGAGCGTCGAGATCGTTCATCTGCTGGCGAAAGCGCGGGAAAGCGGCGCCTTCGTCATCGGAGTGACCAACTCGGAGGATGGACCGCTCGCCCGAGAAGCGCAGATTCCGATCGTCGTGCCGGTCGGCTTCGATCATGGCATTTCGGTGAACACCTACTCCACCCTCGTCCTGGCTGCCGGTATCTTGGTGTCGACCACACTCGGACCTTCGGATGAGGCGCTGCTTACCGTCTGGTCGCACACCATCGGAGCGGCCGCCCAGTCCATGGCAGGCTGGAAAGAGCATATGACGGAATCGGCATGGCTGGCTCCGGGCGCGAACTACTACTTTCTCGGCCGCGGTTCGAGTTTGGGGAGCTGCCAGGAAGCTCGCTTGCTGTGGGAGGAAGGCGCGAAATCGCCTGCGACCGCCATGGGGACGGGTGGCTTTCGCCACGGTCCGCAGGAAATGGTGACCGAAGGCTTACGCGTGGGTATCTGGATCGACGGGCGGCGCATGCGCCAAGAAGATTTGGCTGTGGCCCGAGATCTGCGGCGATTGGGCGCTGTCGTCATGCTCATCGGCCAACACCTTTCCGAGGCTGCAGGAGACCTAGTGCTGCACATCCCCGCGGTTTCGCCCGAGTGGCAATTCCTGATCGATGCCATGCCGGCGCAACTCGCGGCGGAACGACTGGCGCGGCTTTCCGGGGTGGATTGCGATTCTTTCCGCCTCTGTTCCTACGTCGTCGAAGACGATGGAGGACTGTTGCAGAACAGTGAGCACGTCGAAGGGCTGACGGGAACGGATTTCAAGCTGGGGGCATGAGGACGGTAGGGAGTAGCCAGTTCGACCATCTAGGTTCGCTGAAGGCAGTGGTATTCCGATAGCCGGCAATCGAAGATTGCCATGGTGGAGATCAAAAAACATGAGCCAATACTCTCGTCGTAAGTTTCTCGGACTCGGCGCCGCTGCTGCGGGGGCTTCCTTGGCGAGCAGAACCTTTCTGCTGAACCCGGAGCCACTCTGGGCTTCCCCGTCCGCGGCGGCGGGCGACCGCATTCGCTTCGGAATGATTGGTATCGGCATGCAGGGATCGGGATTGCTGGCCGACTCGATCGAATTGCCGGGAGTCGAATGCGTAGCCGCGTGCGACCTTTATGATGGGCGGCACGTTCTCGCCCGAGAGATTACCGAAAAGCCGGATTTGCCGGTGACCCGCCGGTATCACGACCTGCTAGGGAACAAGGAGATCGATTGCGTGGTCGCGGCCGTCCCCGACCATTGGCACAAGCAGGTCGTGGTCGATGCCGTCAATGCCGGCAAGGACATTTACTGTGAAAAGCCGATGTCGCACAGCGCCGCCGATGGAGTGGCCATGGTCGACGCCGCACAGAAGACCGGGCGGATCGTGCAGATCGGTTCGCAACGCGTCAGTTCGCTGATTTGCAAGAAGGCCAAGGAACTGATCGCGCAGGGCACGATCGGCGACCTGGTTCTGGTCGAAGGGTGGCTGGGTCGCAATGATCCTACGGGCGCCTGGGAGTATCCTCCCCCTCCCGATTTATCGCCTGAAAATCTGGATTGGGAAACATGGCAGGGCACGGCCCCCAAGAAGCCGTTCGACCCCTATGCGTTTGCCCGCTGGCGCTGCTGGAAAGAATACGGCACCGGGCTAGCGGGAGACCTTCTGGTGCATTTGATTAGCGGCATGATGTTCATGCTGGGCATTAATGAGCCGCCCAA
Organism: Terriglobales bacterium; assembly: GCA_035623335.1. Classification (GTDB taxonomy): domain Bacteria; phylum Acidobacteriota; class Terriglobia; order Terriglobales; family Acidobacteriaceae; genus JAFAGX01. The sequence continues at coordinate 52,392 of DASPTQ010000259.1, read as the reverse complement.
ACAGGCGATGTCGGTGGGCGGGATCCTGCGCTGGAAGGATGGCCGGAACATGCCCGATGTGCAGGCAACGATTTATTACTACGGTCAGCTTCCGGTCTACATGCGGCTGAATCAGGGCACCGAAATGCCGGAGATCTACCGCTTTCAGGGATCGAAAGGCATCCTCGAAGTTACCGAGTTCGGACTCAGCTATACGCCGCAGTCAGGCAAAGATTCCGCGCCCAGTTACTACGATTCCGGATTCCCGAAGGCGATGCGCACTGCCTATGAGAAGCAGTGGCACGAGAAAAATGATCCCAAAATCGGCCAGGAGCCCATGCCGGAATCGATTGCCTACCGCGGGCCCGATTACGACGACATGAAGCCGCATCTCTGGACATTCTTCCAGGCGGTGAAGTCGCGCCAACCGGTGGTCGAGGATGCGGTGTTCGGTCACCACGCGGCTTTGGCCTGCCACCTGGCGAATGAATCGTACTTCCGCCAGAAGCCGGTGTGGTGGGACGAAGCCAGCAAGAGCATTAAGAGCTAGGAGAGAGGACACTTGCCGCAGGGGCCCCGAGCCCCGGGCGCCGTTGGGGGTGGGCGATGACGAGCTCAATGCCAAGGCTCGGTTGGTTGGGGATCGGAGTTTTGCTTCTGGTTCCCGGTCTTGCAGCGCAGGACACCGCGTCCTTGGTGGGCACGATTCGAGACTCCAGTGGAGCGGTAGTGCCCTCAGCGGCCGTGGTCCTCAAGAATGTAGCCACCGGAATCAGTCGCAAACTGGTTACCAACGCGGACGGGGAATACGTAGCGGCCGGTATGCAGCCCGGCACCTACGATCTGGCGGTAACCGCACAAGGATTCCGCACCTACAAGGCTGAGGGTGTTGTCCTGCGCGTGGCCCAGACTTCCCGCATCGATGTCACCTTGCAAGTGGGTAGTGTTACCAGCGAGATCACGGTTGAGGGCGGAAACCTTGCCCAAGTGGACACACAGTCCTCGACGTTGGGTGGAACTGTCACCGGCAGCGAAGTGGTCCAGCTGCCCTTAAACGGCCGCAACTTCACGCAATTGATCACCCTGGTTCCAGGCGTGAGCAATCAGACCGGGCAGGATGAGGGGGTCGTGGGCGCGCAGGGCAACGTTAAGTACAGTGTTAACGGAGGACGCACAGAGTACAACAACTGGGAAATCGACGGCGGCAGCGACCTGGACAACGGCAGCAACTTCTCGCTGAATCTCTATCCGAGCGTCGACGCCATCGCCGAGGTCGAGGTTCTGACCTCCAACTACGGGGCGCAGTATGGCCGGAATGGATCGGGCACGGTCGAGGTGGAAACCAAGTCCGGGACAAACCAGTTCCACGGTTCGGTGTACGAGTTTTTGCGCAACGAGATGTTCAATGCGCATAACTACTTCGACGTTCCCGGCACCGAGAAAGCCTCGTATAAGAAGAACGACTTCGGATACACCATAGGCGGGCCAATCTGGAAGAACCACACCTTCTTTTTCTGGTCGCAGGAATTCCGCCGCGAACAAGTTCCTTACACTTTCTTCAGTCCGGTGCCTTCGGTAGCCAACCGCCAGGGCAATTTCAACGACCAATGCAACATCCCCAATCCTACCGATTGCCCCTACGACCCGAACACCGGAAATCCGTTCCCCAATAACCAAATTCCCTACATTGATCCGAACGCCAAGATTCTCATGAATATGATTCCTGCGCCCAACTATGGGTCGGGAGCAAATTCCTATTTTGCGGCCCAGGTCCCCCAACCCACAACCTGGATGGAGGAACTGATCCGCATCGACCATGACATCAACCCCAAGTTGCGGGCGACGTTTCGCGCCATACACGACTCCTGGGAGACGACCAATGCGACGGTGACCTGGGGATACGCGAGCTTCCCCACCATTGGCACTCACTTCCAAGGTCCGGGAGTGGGCTTAGTCGCCAAGTTAACGGCCAACGCCTCGCCCACGTTGCTCAACGAGTTTACCGCTGCTTATACCACCGACCACATTAACCAGAACAATACCAACCCCGCGGTGTGGACGCGCGGTCCTAACTTCACCATGACGGGGTTGTTTCCCAGCTTTGGCGGCAAGCTTCCTGACATACAGATCAACACAAACGGAGCCTACGGAGGGGGATTTTTCGAGGGGCCGACTGCCTTCCCGTGGGAAAACTCGAATCCGACCTATACCCTTCGCGACAATGTCTCAAAAAGCTGGGGTAAGCACCACCTCGAGATGGGCGGATACTTCGAAGACGCGGAAAAGAACGAGTTGGCCTATACCGATCTCCAGGGCGATCTCATCTTCGACAGCACCTCGGGGGTTTCGAGCGGCAATGGCTTTGCCGATTTCCTGCTAGGCTATGTGGGCAACTACAGCCAGTCGAACGCCCAGCCGAAATATCACTTCAATTACAAAATCTTCGAGCCATACATCCAGGACGATTTTCACGTTACGAAAAGGCTCACTCTCAATCTCGGTTTCCGGCTCAGCCTCTTTGGCACCTGGTGGGAAAAGAACCACCTAATCGGGAACTGGGATCCCGCGGCGTACAACCCCGCGACCGCGCCGGAAATTGATGTGACGGGAAACGTGACCGGCCAGCAAGGAGCGCTCATACCTGCGCCGGGCAAGAATCCCCAGGACGGGATCGTGCAGTGTGGCGTGAATGGTGTACCCCGTGGCTGCCTCGAGGGACACTTGTTCAACTATGCCCCGCGCGTGGGTTTTGCCTGGGATCCCACGGGCAGCGGGAAAATGGCCATTCGGGCGGCCTATGGAATCTTCTACGAGCACACCAACGGCATGGAGGTCAATGCAGAAAACCTGGAGAATACACCCCCCACGGTAATCACACCCACCCAGTACAACGTTGTGGGCTACACCAATATCGGGGGACAGGGACTGCTCTTTCCCGGCTACCAGGAATCGATACCCAATCAGGAGATGTGGCCCTATGTTCAACAGTGGCACCTGGACGTGCAGCGCGACCTGATCCACAACACGATAGCGACCATCTCCTACGTGGGCACGAAAGGGACTCACCTTACCCTGCAACATGAACTCAACCAGCTGCATTCCACCCCGCCTTCGCAAAATCCTTTCCATCCCGGCCAGCCCATCACCGCTGATATCTGCAACACGCAGGGCGGCCCTTATCTCGAACCGACTTTCGTGGTCAACAACCAGACGGTCACGGGCCAACCGGCTGTCAATCTCAGCGTCGCCTGCGGCAACGACCCTGATCCTTTCCGACCCTACTACAGCGTTGGAGATATCCAGCGCTTTGACCCGATAGCGAACTCTAACTACAACGCGCTCCAGATCTCGGTGCGCAAGACCAGCGGCAAGCTGACGCTGGAGGGGGCGTACACCTATAGCCACTCGCTCGATGATTCCTCCGACAATGAAGACTCCAACTTCGTCAACTCCTATGACGTACACGCCAACTACGCCAGCTCGAATTACGACCAGCGCCACATTCTGACCGCAGCTTGGGTCTATGAACTGCCGTCGGTGAATCAAGGCAAGTGGTTGCATGCGTTTTTTGGTGCGTGGTCGTACGCCGGCATCATGACTTCACAAAGCGGCACCCCGTTCTCAGTTGAAAACGGGGCATACGGCGATAGCGCCGGTGTGGCTGACGGTACTGTCTTCAATGGGTCGTTTGCTGATATCATCGGCGATCCCCATAGCAACATTCCACCCCGAAGTCCCGCGCAAAAAGGACCGCTGCTATTCAATCCCAATGCGTACACCGAGACCCAGGGACTGACGTTTGGGGATTCTGGCCGGAACAGCCTCAACATACCCCATCGCACAAATTTCGATATGTCGGTCTACAAGATGTTCCAGCCGACAGAAAGGATCTCCATACAATTCCGGGCGGAGGCCTTCAACATTTTCAACCATCCGCAATGGAACGGAGTAAACCAATACCAAAATACCGCGAACTTCCTTTACCCCAGCGGGGCGCATCTGGGTCGTGTGGGTCAGTTTGCCATCCGGGTTGCCTTCTGAAATCGCGTCGGCGCCGGAACGCTTGTGCCAAGGGGAACGATGATCGGGGCGGTGGACATCGGGGGAACGAAGATCGCGGTGGGTGTCGTGGATGGTGACGGCAAAGTGCTGTCGCGGATGGAAGCGCCGTCCGATCCGGACCGCAGCTATGAGGATGGATTCAAAGTCGTGGTCGGCATGCTCGAGAAAAGCTTCGCGGATGCCGGCCAGAAGATCGAGGGTATTGGCATGGGCTCAACCGGCCCTGTCAATCCAGTCACCGGCGAATTTGGCGACGTCGACTTTCTTCCCCGCTGGCGGGGAAGAAATCCGGTACGCCAGCTGTCTGAGATTTTCGGAGTCCGCGTGGCTCTTGAAAACGACGGCGACGCCGGTGCTCTGGGCGAGGCAGGTTGGGGCGCGGGCAAAAACCGGTCGAATTTGGTGTACGTCACCCTTGGGACCGGTATCGGCGGGGGCATCATTGTGAACGGCCAACTTTATCGGGGTGTCGACGGGGCACACCCCGAAATTGGCCATCACGTGATTGACCCCGCCGGGCCCCCGTGCTCTTGCGGTTTCCGCGGCTGCTGGGAGGCGCTGGCCACCGGTCCAGCGATGGCCGCATGGTTCGAGAGCGAGAGATCGGGCGGTGGCGAGTCTCGCGACCATCCCACGGCCAAGCGTATCTGCGAACTGGCACGGCAAGGAGACGAATTGGCTTGCCGTGCGGTGACACGAGAGGCGTACTATTTAGGCCTGGGTCTGGCCAATCTGATCAACCTGTTTACGCCGGACGCAATCGTGTTGGGCGGCAGCCTGATGAAGAGTGCCGACCTTCTTCTCGACCGAATCCGCAGCGTAATCGGCCAGGGTTGCCGCTTTGTCCCCTGGGAAAAGACCCAACTGCTGCTGGCATCGCTCGGGGAGAACGCGAATCTCATTGGCGCAGCCCGGGTCTGGCACCACCGCTTCGCTCAGCCAGACTGATGTTTGGAACTGACTCGGGGTTCTAGAAACGGTTCGGGATTCGTCCTCCCTAGCCTGCCGCCCCACGGAGTGCCGCTCGAACCTATGCCAAGAAACCGCCAAATGGTCGCGCTGGTCTTCCTGACCTTCTTCGTGATGTCGCTCCTCACGAACATTCTGGGTCCCATCGTGCCGGACATCATCAGTAGTTTTCACGTGAGCTTGACGGCGGCGGGTTTATTGGCATTCGCCTTCTTTATCGCCTACGGCGTCATGTCGATTCCCGCCGGGTTTCTGGTCGAGCGCTTCACCGAGAAGCCGGTGATGATCGTGGCCTTTCTCGCCGGCACCTTAGGCTCCCTGAGCTTTGCCTTGCTGCCGCAATACCGCGTCGCCATGGTCTCCTATTTCGTTATCGGGGCTGGGATGGCCATCCTGCAGGTCGCCATCAATCCTTTGTTGCGCGTTTCCGGCGGAGAAGAGCACTACGCATTTAACTCGGCGTTTGCCCAATTCATCTTCTGCAGCGCGTCGTTTCTCAGTCCGCGGATCTATTCCTACCTGGTGCTGAATCTCGGGACACCGGCGCCCCAGCCTAATTTTCTGCTCCGCGTTCTGGGTGGTCTGACCCCCGCGGGTCTGCCGTGGGCGTCGGTTTACTGGATCTTCACGGTTTTTGCCTTCCTCATGGTGGTGATTCTGGCCTTCACCCGATTCCCCCAAGTCGAGCATACCGACGAGGAGCGGGCCGGTTCTTGGGAGATGTATCGCCGGCTGGCGCGCAAGCCGATTGTCTGGATGTATTTTGTCGCCATGTTCGCCTATGTAGGCTGCGAACAGGGGACGGCCGACTGGATGTCGGAGTTTCTCGCCAGGTATCACGCCTTCGATCCTCACACCACGGGCGCGGCCGTGGTTTCCTGGTTTTGGGGGCTGCTCACCATCGGCTGTCTGATCGGTATGTTGCTGTTGAAGATCTTTGATAGCCGCAAGCTCCTGATCGGGACCTCCGTGGGAGCGCTGGCTTGCTTGTCCGCGGCCTTGTTTGGTCCGGCCAACGTGTCGGTCGTCGCCTTCCCGGCGATCGGTCTCTTCGCTTCGATCATGTGGCCGATCATCGTTTCCCTGGCTCTCAATTCGGTGGCGGAGTACCACGGATCCTTCTCCGGCATTCTGAGCACGGGAATCATGGGGGGTGCCATTGTACCGCTGATCATCGGGCGGATCGGCGATCATCTGGGATTGCGCAGCGGCGTGGCGTTTCTCTACCTCACCTTTGCCGTGGTCTTCAGCGTTGGCTTCTGGGCGAAGCCGCTGATCAGCAACGCCACCATCACTCTCAAGAAGGAAGCCGCTCAGGTGGTTTGAGAGGAAGGCGGAGTCTGACCTAACCATGGGAATGTCGCGGCGCGATTTTCTGGCCGGCATGACGGTGGCGGGAGCTGCTCTGGCCGGATCCTTCCCCGCCGAGGGCCGTCCCAGCGAGGTCCTGCACTCACCCTTTCGCGTCGCGGTTATCAACGACGAGATTTCTCAGGATTTCGGTCGATCCTGCGAAGTGGCCGCGCGCGAATTCGGAATGCAATGGATCGAATTGCGTGGCATGTGGCGGAAGAACATCGTCAGTCTCGACACCCGGGAGATTGCCGAAGCGCAGCGCATTCTCAAGAAATACGAGTTGCGCGTGACCGATATCGCCAGCCCGCTCTTTAAAGTGGCGTGGAAAGACGATCCCCGGGCCAAGGAAAGACCAGCGGAGGATTTTCACGCCGGCTTCAGCTTTCAGCAGCAGGACGAAGTGCTCGAGCGCAGCCTCGAACTAGCCAAAGCGTTTGCGACCGATCGCGTACGCTGCTTTGATTTCTGGAGATTGGACAATCCCGAGCCGTATCGCGAGGCCATCAATGAGACACTGCGTAGCGCCGCCGACAAGGCAGGAAAGAGGGGAGTGATTCTGCTTCTCGAAAATGACGGAGGGCTCAATACCAGTACCGGGGCGGAAGCGGCCAAGGTCCTGCGGGCTATCGAATCTCCTCACCTTATGCTCAACTGGGACCCGGGAAACGCCGCGGCCAACGGTGAGAAGGCCTATCCCGACGGCTACAATCTCTTGCCCAAGCAGCGGATCGGTCACTGCCATTGCAAGGATACCGTGAAGCAGGGCAAGGAGTACGACTGGGCGGCCATGGGAACGGGGATCGTCGACTGGCGGGGGCAATTTCAAGCGCTCAAGCGCGATGGCTATCACTTCGCCGTGAGCCTGGAAACCCACTGGCAGGGCGGCGGCACTGCCGAACAGTCCTCGCGCCGGAGCTGGTCGGGGATGAAGAACCTGTTGCAACAGGCAGGAGCGTTGTAAGCAGCCATGTTCAAGCCGACAAGGCGGGATTTTCTGAAGCAGACTGGGTTGGGGACGGCAGCTCTCCTGGCCTATCCGCCGGCGCGCGTGCTCGGTGCCAACGACCGGGTTCGGGTGGGAATGATCGGGGTAGGCAATCGTGGCCAGGACCTGCTCGACGAGGTCAAGGCCGTTCCCAACGTGCAGGTGGTGGCCATTGCCGATGTTTATCGCGGGCGCTTCGAAGCCGCCAGGAAGGTGGCTCCGGGCATCACCACCTTCGACGATCACCGCCCGCTCCTCGACCGGAAGGACGTGGATGCGGTGATCGTCGCCAGCCCACTGCACACCCACGCCCGCCATTTTCTCGATACCTTGGCGGCAGGCAAGGACCTGTACGCGGAAAAGACCATGACTTGGTCGATTCCCGAGGCGGAGCAATGTCTGGCGGCCGCCCACCAATCCGGGCGCGTCGTGCAGATCGGATTGCAGTGGGAGAGCTCGGGCGCCTTGGCGGACGCCAAGCGATGGATCAAAGATGGATTGCTGGGAAAGGTCACCCAGGTAAATTCCTGGATGAGCCGCAACACGCCCCACGGCCAAGGCCAGTGGGTGCGCCGCGTCCCGGCGGATTGCACCCCCGAGAATGTGAACTGGAGTGCATTTCTGAACGGCCGGCCGGACCGCCCCTTTGACGGGTTTCGCCTGATCAACTGGCGGTTATTCTGGGAATTCTCCGGCGGCAACGTCACCGAGAATATGGTGCATCAGGTGGCATGGATCATGAGTGCGCTCGAGTTGCCGCTGCCGACGGCAGCTTCCATGTCGGGCGGCGTATTTTCGGAAAAAGACGGCCGCCAAGTGCCGGACACGATTGCGGTCACGCTGGAGTTTCCGAATGACCTGATTTGGAGCTGGCAATCCACCTTCAGCAACCGTCACTACGGTCTGGGCGAGCACATCTTGGGGAGCGACGGAACCATCGAACATGGATGGTCGGAATCCGACATGGTGAACGGCGAGGAGGGAGAGTCGATTCGATTTTTTCCGGAGAAGGTCAACCGGCCGCACGGCGCCGCGCTGGTGGGCAAGACCAAGGATCAAGACCACATGGGCAACTGGATTGATTGCGTGCGCACGCGGAAGACTCCGAACGCCCCGGTCGAAATCGGCTACCAGTCGGCGATCGCCGCCCACATGGCCAATCTCGCCTACCGGAAAAAGCAGCGGATCACGCTCGAGGAAGCCAAGGCCGTGGTACCGCAATTCTGACCGCGGGCTGCGCGCCGCTCCGCGGAGGATACCCGCCAAGCGAGGCAAGAAAAATGTGGTACATTGGCGAACTGCGTCTGGTTACACTGTCTCCTGGACAAGGTCCTTGCCCGGGCCAACCACGGACAACGCCAGGATGCCGGCTTAGGCCTTAGTGCCATTGCGTTCTCGCGGTTACCGTTTTCGGTTTCCCGGGGGAGATGCGGTTTAGAGAGCCCGAATGGCGGGTCAAAATCTTGAGCGACGTGAAATCCTGCGGATGCTATCGATGGCCGCCGCAGCCGCAACCTTTCCGGCTTTCAGCAAGTGGAGTTTTGCCGGCTGTTCCATGCCGAGCCGGCTGGCACAAATCCCGCCGGCTCAGTATCGACCCCAGTTCTTCACCGCCACGGAGTATGCCTTGGTCGAACGCTTGGCCGCCATCATCATTCCCACCGACGATACCCCCGGGGCCGGCGAGGCGGGGGTGGCCGAATTCATCGACGTCATGACGTCGAGAGATCCCGATCTGCAGCACAACTTCCGCACCGGCCTCGCATGGCTGAACAGCCACAGCCAGAAACTCGAGGGCAAGCCCTTCCTTGGGCTCACCCCGGAAGCGCAGGTAGCACTGCTCGAGCCCCTCGCCTACAAGAAGAAGTATCGTCCGGGCGAGCAACCTGGACGCCGTTTCTTCGACCTGATGCGCGAGTACACGATTATGGGCTTCTATACCAGCGAGGTCGGTCTCAAGGAATTGGATTTCCCCGGCTTGCAGTTCTACGCCGAATCACCGGCCTGTCCCCACCAGGACGATCCTGAGCACCTTCATCTTCCCCCACCCCGGTTCTAAGGTCTCGATGCCCAAGCAGATTTACGACGTGATTGTGATTGGAACCGGGGCCGGAGGCGGCATGGCGATCCATAGGCTGTGCGCAGCCGGGCTCAAGGTGTGCGCTTTGAACTCGGGCCGACGGCTCGACCCGCAGAAGGACTTCCGCAACCATCGCATGCCCTGGGAGATGAAATACCGCGGCTTCGGCGATCCCCAGACCCGAACACCATCGCAGCCTGACTTTGTGAACACCGAATATGTTGAGGGGGCCTGGGAGAATGAAGTGGTGCATACCACAGCGCCGGGTACGAACTGGATGTGGCCGCGGTGCTCTGCCGTGGGAGGAAAGACCAATTTTTGGGGACGCAGTGCGGCGCGCTACGGCGCCATTGATTTTCAGGCGGCTTCCCTCGACGGCGTCGACGTGGATTGGCCGGTGAGCTACGACGAGATGGCGCCTTACTACACCCGCGTGGAAAAGATGATTGGCGTGGCCAGCACCATCCAGAACCGTCCCAGCAATCCCGACGGCAGCTACCTGCCTCCCATGAATTTCCGCTGTTTCGATATGATTCTACAGGCCGGGGCGCGCAAGCTGGGAATTCCTTACCTGCCCGACCGCATCGCTCAACTCACCGTCGCATACGCCGGCCACCCGGCCTGCCACTTCTGCGGGGACTGTACCAGCGGCTGTGAGGTGGGTGCCTTTTTCTCGACTCCCTGGTTTCTTCTGCCCGAGGCGGAAGCCGGCGGAACCCTGGATTTGCGCACCAATGCCGTGGCCAGAAAGGTTCTGCTGGATGACGCGGGAAAAGCCTCGGGCGTGGCCTACATCGACCGCGCCAGTCGACAGGAGTATGAGGTCTTAGGCCGGGCCGTGGTGGTGGCCGCATCCTGCCTGGAGACCACCCGCATCCTGCTGAACTCGAGATCCTCCCGGTGGCCGGACGGTCTAGCCAACTCCAGCGGCCAATTGGGGCGCAACCTGTGCGATCAGATGTACGCGGGCGTTTCCGGCTACCTGCCGCAGCTGCTCGGGCAGCCCAGCTTTCCCGACAACGTCTCCGACAGTTCGATCGCCTGGATGCCGCGGTGGCAAAACCTGAATCATCCCCGGGAAGAAAATTTTGTTCGCGGTTATGCGGTGTATCCTGATGGTGGCTGCTGGGAGTTTCCCGCCTACTACGACGGCATCGAGGGTTTCGGTTCGTCCTTCAAGCGGGAGATGAAGCGCCGCTATCCGACGCCGGTCAGTTTCATGGCGCAGATTCCGACTTTGCCTTCCGGCAAAAACTATGTGGATCTTGATCCGGCCGCCAAGGACTCCTTGGGTATTCCCAAGCTGCGGATTCATTTTCAGTGGGGAGGCAACGAACTGAAGATGTGGGAGCATGCCAAGCACGCCTGCGCCGAGGTGCTGAGAGCTAGCGGGGGGGTGGTCGAGTCGGTGAACGCCGAACCTGAGATTCCCGGCTACAGTCAGCACGAATTCGGCACTTGCCGCATGGGCAAGGACCCGAAGAAATTTGTCACCAACCAATTCGGCCAAACCCACGACATTTCCAATCTCTATGTTTGTGACGGCAGTGTTTTTGTGAACGGCACGGACAAGCCGCCGGTGCTCTCGATTCTTACCTTCTCGCTGCGCTCGAGCGAACATCTGGTGGAGCAGATGCGCCGGGGAGTTTGAGCCTGCCCCCGGCCTAGCTGAGGATGGGCATTCGGAGCGGCGCCTCGATCAAGAAAGCCGACCTCTTGATCTCCGCGAGAGCGGCTTCCATGCGACTGCTCTTGGTTGCTTCGAGAGTAATGACGAAGGGCAAGGCTGCCTTGTCATGGCCGGAGTTCTGAAAAACGGCATCGATGTTGATGTCATACTTCGAAAGAATGCCGGCCAGTCCAGCCAGGATCCCTGGGCTGTCCTTGACCACAAGGCGCAGATACTGGGGTGCTTCAAAATCGCTGCTGATCTCAGTCAGAGGGGCGGAAGCACGGTCGGAATCCGCGGGTTGCGGGGAGGCATAACGCACGATCTGCAGAAGGTCGGAGACCACGGCCACGGCCGTCGGATTGCCGCCGGCACCAAGTCCCGAGAATACCGTCTCCCCGCCAAATTCGCCCGTACTGATGACGATATTTTCTCCTCCCTCGACGGCCGCCAGGGGGGAACGGCGAGAAACCAGCGCGGGCTCGACGGCAACCAGCAACTTTCCGTCACGGATCTCGGCACGAGACACCTGGCGAATGGTACAGCCGAGTTCATGCGCATACTGAAAGTCGACGAACGCGAGGTCGCGAATCGAGCGGCATAAGACATTCTCCGGCAACACCTCGGCCTTGAGACCGACCCGGACCAGGATGACCAGCTTGGCGCGCGCATCGAGTCCGTCGATATCCTCGGTCGGATCTGCCTCGGCGAAGCCGGCTGCCTGCGCCTCCTTGAGCGCCTCCGCGAAAGAAGCGCCCGCTTCGATTCGCGTCAGAATGTAATTGCAAGTGCCGTTCAGAATTCCGGAGATCTTGAACAACCGATCACCCGCCAGGCCTTGCGCGAGCCCGGAGAGGACGGGAATGCCGCCCCCTACGCAGGCGCCAAAGGCGAGCTGCTGTCGGTTCCGGCGCGCCAGTTCCAACAATTCCGACCCGTGCCGCGCCATCAGCTGTTTATTCGCCGTGACCACGGATTTGCCGGCTTCGAGAGCCTGCCGGACCCAGTCATAGGCGGGACGAAGACCGCCGATGAGTTCGGCGACGACCTTGACGTCCGACCTGAGAACCTCCTGAATATCCTCCGTCCAGCAAACACGGTCCGATACCCAGCTCACCTTCTTGCGCTTCACCTGGCGATTGCATATATGGGTGAGCTCGAGGCAGGGCTCGTCCATGCGGGCATAGAGGAGCCGTGCCACGGCACTGCCCACAGTTCCAAAGCCTAGCAGGGCGATTTTCGAAGCCGGTTGCCGGTCGAGTTTGGTTTTGTCGGACTGGGAAGTGGCGCGGACCATGACTCAGGCTAACCTCAGGTAGCCAAGCCGGCCTGGCGCGAAACGGGGGGATTGAATCTGAGATTCGAGCGTCAGAAAATGCGGCGTCCGATCGACATCCACAGGTTCGCCGTTCCTCCCCCCGGGAGATTCCAAACCCATGATTCTCCTTCTTGGAAAGGTCCCTACCATGCCGCCCTGGTTGCGCCGGCCAAGCTCTCGTTGTTTTCGCCTGGTAAGGCTCTTCCCCGATTGGCTCGCTTGGCTAGCCACTGCGGGTCGCCGGCTCTCTCGGCAAAGAAATAGGCGTGCAGTTGCTTGACCGCTTCGGGAACATCCCGTTCTTCGATCACGAAACTGATGTTGATCTCCGAGGCCCCTTGAGAAATCATGTGAACGTTGATGCTGGCGGAAGCGAGCACGCTGAAGACGCGGGCGGCGACGCCGATTCGACCGCGAAGCTTCTCTCCGACCAAGCAGAGGATGGCTTTCTTGTCTTCGACTTCCACACTGCCCAAACGCTTTAAGTCCTGCACCAGGCCGGCAAGATCGCGCGACGCCTCGACCGCCAACGAGACACTGACGTCAGAGGTGGAGACCAGATCAGCCGAGCAGGCATGGCGGTCAAAGGCTTCAAACAGCGCGTGCAAGAAGCCTGGCCCGGCGACGATGCGCGGCAGGGCGACGATGCGCGGCAGGCGAACATTGATTACTCTGACTCCCCGCTTGGCCGCGATCGAACGCAGGATGGTTTTGCTCGGCCGGGCATGAGCGCGAATGCAGGTGCCCTTCGACTCCGGATTCCGGGAATTGAGAATGTACACCGGAATATTCTTCTCGACCGCCGGGATGAGGGTTGCGGGATGCAAGACTTTGGCGCCGAAGTGGGCGAGCTCGGAGGCTTCGTCGAAGCCGATGATGTCGATCCGCCTGGCCTCCGGACACAGGCGCGGGTCGGTGGTCATCATTCCCTCGACGTCGGTCCAAATCTCGATCTTGCGCGCACCCAGGCCGGCGCCGACCAGGGCGGCTGAAAAATCCGAACCACCCCGACCGAGGGTGGTCGGAACCCCTTCGGCAGTGGCGGCGATGAAGCCTCCCATCACCGGAACCTGGCCGCTCGTCAACAATGGCTTCAACGATTGGCGCAACCGCCGGTTGGTTTCCTCCCCCTGGGGAACCGCGCGAGTGTAGGAAGCGTCGGTCACGATCATCTGGCGGGAATCGACGAGCACGGCAGCCATGCCCCGGGCGCGAAAGACGGTGCTGACGATTTGGCTGGACAGCAGTTCGCCGAACGACAAGAGGTTGTCGCTCGTCCGGGGAGAGAGTTCACCTAGAGCCGCCACTCCGCGCAGCATATCCTCGAGGGAATCCAACAGCGCCTGAAGGCGGGAACGCACCTCGGTTTCTCCCCGGCCGTTCAGCAAGGAGCCCAGGACCGCAAAGTGCCGCTGCCGCACTTGGCGGTGCAGGCGCAAGCCTTCCGCCAACGCGCCGGAAGCCGCCAGCTGAGACATGGTCACGAGCGCATCGGTCACCCGAGCCAGAGCGCTGACGACCACCACCGGCTTCTGCTCGAGGCGCGAACCGACGATCTCGGCTACGCGCTCGATGGCTTTGCCATCCTCAACCGAAGTACCACCAAACTTCATGACAATCATTCGTTCGCTCTCGCTCCGCCAGCCTCTGTCTCGGGACTTCCCCGATACCGGCCACGCCTAGGGACAACCTCCGTTCGGCTGTCGGTTCTCCGACGCACCTCGGCCGACGGGCGCCGTCCGCAACTCCTGTAGCAGCCGCTGAATCAGCTTCTCGCACCCGCCGATCATGTGAAGGCCGCTCTCTCTCTGATGTTCGGCCAGTACCTTTTCGAGTTTTTCTCTGAGCTCATCCATCGGTCGACCTCATGCTTGCTGAAAATCAAAAAGGCCATCATCCGCTTCTGGATGATGGCCCTGCTAAATCTGATCTCGGCTGCATCATCCGCTAGGCACGATGCGAATCAGGATGGTGCCTGTAATCGGGATAATCAGGGGATTCTGCCCAAGTGAAACTCCCGCACTCGAGTGCTTCGCCGTTTGCGCGAACCAAATTAGGGCAGAGTGGATCACTGGAAACCGTTCCCAGGCAGCAACTTTGTCAGCTTACACGAGTGTTTCTTGTCCGGTCAACACCTCGAATCGTGGGTCTTCGGTATTTATCGCCGACTCGCGGAACCCTACCAGGATCCGCTTCAACTGACGGCAACGCTCCTGCCGGACGACTCTTCGGTAGAGCGGCGGGAAGCCCGGTTGGGTGGGAGACCGGCATCCCGAATCTTGTAGAGGAGCGCCCGATAGCTGATGCTGAGGGCGCGAGCGGCTTGCTTGCGGTTCCAGTGATGGGCTTGCAGAACTTTGAGGATGACCTTGCGCTCCAACTCGCGGGTGGCCTGTCGCGTCAACTTCTTCAAGGAGATGGGGCCGTCCAGGTTGATCTCGGGATTGAAGAACTCCTGGCCGTTGCGGGCCACGAGCTCAGTCGTGATCACGTCCTCACCGCCGAGAATCACATAGCGCTTCATCAGATTCTCTAGTTCGCGGATGTTTCCCGGCCAGTGGTATTTCTCCAGCCTGCCCATCACCTCGGGCGAAAGCGGCCGCGCCCGGCAGTTGTACTTGTGGTTGTAGTACTCGAGAAAGTAAGTGACCAGCGCGCCGATATCTCCCCGCCGTTCCCGCAGGGGAGGCAGATGAAGACTGACTACGTTGATGCGGTAAAACAAGTCCTGGCGAAAGGTACCGTTTTCAATTTCCGTTTCCAGGTGGCGGTTGGTGGCGCACACCACCCGCACTTCCACCTTTTTGTCCTCTTGCGCCCCGATACGGCAGAACTGTCCATCCTGCAACAATTGCAAAAGCTTCGATTGCAGCGCCAGGTCCAGTTCGGAAATCTCATCGAGAAACAACGATCCTCGGTGGGCCAGTTCCACCCGGCCCGGCTTCGCACCGTAGGCTCCGGTAAACGCGCCCTTCTCGTAACCGAACAGTTCACTTTCGAGCAGGGTAGCGGGGATGGCCGGACAATTCACTTTGACGAACGGTCCGTTCTTCCAAGGTGAGAGTCCATGGATCATGCGGGCGATAATGTCCTTGCCGGTGCCGCTCTCGCCATGAATCAAGACCGGGACATTGGCGCTAGCCACTTTGTTCATTCGTGCCCGAAGGGTTTGCATCGCCTCGGAGCCGCCGAAGATGACCGACTCAGGCGGAAACTCCCCCAAGGACTGAACCAAAGCATTGAACTGATTGACGGCTTCGTTGCCCACGGTTGCCTCTACCGCGTCTGAGGTGCACCCTGACCACCAAAGCCGGACGGGCTCAGCACAGGGCCTGTAGGCAGGCTACATATGCTTTCGATTCATGAAATTAGCGAGAAAACCGTAAGGCCGTGAAAGGGGGAGAGAGGCGGTGAAAAACTACCTTTTATGCTGCTTTCCGGTGGGCAAATATTTTCACTTTGGGGAAGTGACTTTCCTTCGCGATAGTTGCGGAGCCAGGCTTGCGTGCAGCAGGGCACGAGAAAATTTCACCCCCGCCAATTGGTAGCCTTGCGCATTGTTCCTCCACATGACCCGGCCCTGCAGATTCCGGGAAAACCTGGGCAGATCCGCGTTCGCCACCGGAGGAGCACTGGGAATCTCCAGCAAAACCTGCGAGGAGAGCGGCAAAGAACGGCGCACGGCTACCAGAGCTCCCCCGGCAGAAACGTTCAACGCCGTAGCAAACTCCAACCATTCCCTGTCATTTCCCTCTTTGCCACGGACAAAGACAGGAATTGCCAAGGGTAGACGCTGCCATCTCCGACGCTCTGGGGCTGCCTTCCTTCGGAGCAAAGTACACCCTCTACTCCAAATCGGTAATGCGCTCTTACCGCACCTTGGGGGCCAAAGTTTCCCCCCACTCATAGCAGTTACTGCGGCAGCGACACGAAAACTCGAGGTATGGGCGCGTATCAGGCGAGGAACTCACGGCTGAGACGTTTTTTTCCGGCTTTTTTCGGCCTGATGCGGGAGCAGCCGTCAGGGAAAATAAGTACTTTCGACTGCACACTTTTGCCCATGAGTGGTATTTCGCTGCGCATTTTTGGTTGACAGACGAGAACCGCTATCTTACCATCCCCATAGCTTAGAATCATAGCAAAACCTGCGTGATACCCTCTCCTCGCATGGGACAAAAGCCAAAATTTTACTATGGCCGTTATGCTTCAAAATTCTTGTCCCTCTGGTGATGGCGCACCGACGGGCTCAGGCTCGGCCCCGGCGAAGGCGGCTCCCCAGAATCCCCCGGATCCAGTCTTAAGCGGCGACGAGCTGTTACAACAGTATTCGCAGCTGCGGGAACGCCTGCAACGAACCACCAACGCGCTCGCTTCCGCCGCCCATGATCTGAAAACCCCGCTCGCCATCCTGAATGGTTACATTGAACTGCTTGAGAGCGAGAAGCTTGGCGCGCTCAACGAGCGCCAGAGGGAAGTTCTTCGGGATATGAGTTCGAGCGGGCACCGGCTGCAGCAGTTCATTCAGGATTTCCTGAGCTACAGCGTTCTTGAGACCGGCGAAATGAAGATGCATTTTGAGACCGGCGACTTGAATGCCTGTCTGTCGGAGGTTTGCCGTCTCTGGTCCCGCACCTTTCAGGAGCGGGGTTTGGCGCTTTACTTCCTGCCCAATCAGAAGCTGACCGAATTCCCTTTTGACGCGGCCAAAGTGCAGCGTGTGATCTCGAATCTGCTCGACAATGCCTCGAAGTTCACGCCGTCGGGCGGCACCGTGTGGTTGCATGCCGAGCCCTACATGTGGGACCGCCGTACCGTGGATCAGCCGGGGGTTCTCACCGAGCGCCGTCGCCAGGCCAGCGTCATACCGAATTCGGTGAAGATCAGTGTTGCCGACACCGGACCGGGGATTCCGGCCGAGTATCATATTGAAGTGTTCGATGACTTCTTCCGCCTGCCGTCAACCGAGCGCCAATCCGGCATGGGCCTTGGGCTGGCCATTGCCCGCCGCCTGATGGGCAGCATGGGTGGCAAGATTTGGGTTGAGAGCGAGCCTGGAGCTGGATCGAAGTTCTCCTTTATCGTGCCCCTCTGCCCTCCCACCACAAGCGCCACGGGAAAGGGCGAATGAAGAATACGGCGAACATTTTGTTGGTGGACGACGAACCGGGAATGCTGCGCTACATTCGCACCTTGCTCGAAGTGGACGAGTATAAAGTCGAAACCGCCAGCACCGGCGAAGAAGCCATTGAACGGGTGCAGAAAGGTCTGCACCCCGACCTGGTTTTGCTCGACCTACTCATGCCTGGCTTGGACGGACTGCAGGCGCTCGAACGAATGCGCCAGCTTCAGCCCGGCCTGCGGGTGGTGATGCTCTCCTGCGTGGGAGACACCCGCAAAGTGGTGCAGGCGATGCGCCTGGGCGCCTACGACTATTTGACCAAGCCATTTCAGAAGGCCGAGCTCGATGCGGTGATCGATCAGTGCCTGGGCGCCAATCAGCGCAACAGCCCGGGAGAAGTGGAAGAGCTTGCCGACGATGTTTTCTTCGTTGCCGCCAGTCCGGCCATGCGGAAACTGCGTTCGGAAGCGGCTTTGGTGGCGAATGTGGACATTCCCGTGCTGATGCTGGGAGAAAGCGGCACGGGGAAGGAAGTCATGGCGCGCTTGATTCATAAGCTGTCGCCGCGCGCGCATCGTACTTTCCTCAAAGTAAACTGCGCTGCCGTACCGGCGGATCTGCTCGAGAGCGAGCTGTTCGGCTATGAAGCCGGAGCTTTCACCGGGGCCAATCATCCCAAGCCGGGCAAGTTCGAACTTTGCAATAAGGGAACCATCCTGCTCGACGAGATCGGTGAAATGCCAACTTCCCTTCAGGCCAAGCTGCTGCATATCCTGCAGGATGGACAATTCTCGAGGTTAGGCAGCCGCTCGGTCATCAAAGCCGACGTCCGTATCCTGGCAGCCACCAATGTCAATATTCCCGAAGCGCTGGCCTCGAAGCGGCTGCGGGAAGATCTCTATTACCGACTGAACGCCTTCACCCTGCATGTTCCGCCCCTGCGCGAACGCAAGGAAGAAATTCCGCTTCTCCTCAAGCACTTCATGGCCAGACTCTCGGAGCGTTATGCGCGGCCGCCCCTGCCCATTTCTCCGGAAATGCTCGAAGCCTGCCTCGCCTATCAATGGCCGGGGAATCTGCGCGAGCTGAGCAATTTCGTGAAGCGGTATTTGGTCTTGGGCGATGAGAAGCTCGCCATCCAGGAACTCCGGCCGCAAAGCGACGGCCATGGAGCGCAGTTCAGCCCGGCAGCGCAGGCCGCCCCCGCCAACGGAAGCGGAGGATTGAAGTCTTTGGCGCGCAACGCCAAGGATGAGGCCGAAGCCGAAGCCATCGCCAAGGCTCTCGAGGAAACCAATTGGAACCGCAAGCAGGCTGCGGCGCTGCTCAAGATCAGCTATAAGGCTCTGCTGTACAAAATCCGCCAGTACGGGATTGCCGAGCAGAAGGGCCATCACCGATTGTCGGCGGGTGCGTGAACCTCCTGCGGCCCTGCCGCCCTGGACCGCCATTCAACTATTGCCTCAACCCCCAGCGGCGAAGAATGACCGTCGTTGTGTCGGCTTTTCCGTTTGCTTTCGATTCCAGGTTTGCTGCTTATTGAACCACCAGGGTCACGGTGGCGTTCCGCGTGGCGCTGCCCGAGGTCGAGGCAACCGTCACGATATAGGTCCCGGCGGGAGTGCCGCTGGTCGTGGTGACCGACGACTTCGTACAGCCTTGGAAAAAGAGCATCGACAAGAAGGCAACGAGGAGAAATCCCAGCAGCCGATAGCGGCGCGGCGCGGCTTTGCGCATACCGGCACCGAGGAAAGCCACGCCGAGCAGAGGCCACCAAGTCGCATACCACGGCCCGCCTGGTTTTAGCAGATCCGTGGTGGTGGTAACCCGGGTGGTCGTATTGATGGCAAGCACGACACTCACCGGACCATTGCTGAGGTTTTGGATTGGTCCCGCTGGGGCCTCGGTGCAGGTCGCGCCCGTGGGAAGGCCGGAACTGCAGGAGATGGAAACACTGTTCGGAATGTTGCCGGTCGGCGTGATCGTGGTGGTGTAGGTTGCGGGCACTCCCGCCGGAACCGTGGCCGAGGTCGGCGACACACTGATATTGAAATCGTTCACCACGGTCGAAAGCGTCAGCGATTGGGTGCACGAAGTGCATCCTACGACGGTCACCGAAGCCGTGTTGCCCAAGGTGAGTGCGGTGAGCGAGGGGGTAAGGCTCGCCGTCGGGGTCAAGATTACGGTTACGGTTGCTGTGGCGCCCGAGTTGAGAGTTCCGATGGTACAGCTCACGATATTGCCAGTGGCACTGCCGCAGGTGCCGGCGCTCACGGTCGCCGAGGTAAACGAAGCACCCGTCGAGGGCAAAACATCGCTGAAGATGATGTTGTTGGCAAGATCACCGGTATTGGTGACGGTGTACTGGAAGCTGACCTGATTACCAACCCCCACCGACGGAGGAGAGCTCGAACCGGTCATGGTCAAGCTTAGCGTCGGTCCCAATTTACTGAGAAAGGCGTCACCCACTCCGTTGAGGGTCGGCTGAAAGGGAGGGTTTTCCGGAATCGCGAACTGCAAAAAGTTCGCCGAAGCGGTTTCACCGGCTACGTAACTTGCCTCCTGCTGATCCACGCCGACGCTGGTACCATAATCGGCTCCGCTTCCGCCCAGATAAGTAAAATAGTGACCCGGCGCGGTCGACGTGGTACCCGTGGTATCGATGCGGGCGGCAAAGGCGTCGTTACCTCCCGCGTATCCAGTCTGGATATTATTGTTAAGCTCAGGAATGTTCGGCGAGTTGCTCCAACCGGTGAGCCGCGCTCCCTGGTTGGTGTCCACCGCGACGGCCAGCCCCACATCCGTTGCCAATCCACCTAAGAACGTAGAGTAGGCGAGGGTTACCAATCCCGGGGTCTGACTTCCGGTAGTTCCTCCCGACCCTGAAGAACCCGAAGATCCTGAAGACCCAGAGGATCCCGACCCTGTTCCGGTACCTCCCGTAGAGGTTCCGGTGGTGGTGACCGGGTTGGCCAACTTGGCAAGGAAGGCGTCGCTCGCACCGCCGCCGTAGGTGCTCTGGTAGACACCTGTGCCGGTCACCGGAAAATCTGACGAAGCCGTCGAGCCGGTTACATAAGCATTGCTGCCATCGGTCGCGATGCCGTAGCCAATGTCGTTCCCCGTTCCGCCCAGGTACGTCGAATAGAGAAGCTGTGAGCCCGTGACCGCATTGGGATTGAACTCAGCCGCGAACGCATCGGTAGCGGTAACGTTCGTCGGGCAGGTCGCCGTGCTGCTCGTGGTAACCGTATCCAGGCATCCCTGATACGCGTTGAGAATGGGAAAATCGGTCGAGGCACCGATGTGCAAGAAGTTCGTGCCTCCGGTGATGTAGACGTTGTTATTGACATCGACGGCGATGCCACCACCAAGCGCTAGCCCGTTCCGCGGATTACCTCCGCCAAAGTAGGTGGAATAGGCCAAGCTCGAGGCTCCCGAGAGACTGGGCACGATTTTGCTCATGAAGAACTGAATCGTCGATCCCAAGGCGGGCGCCGTCTGATAGGCGCCCAAAGTTGCCGGGAAAATGGAACTTGAGCTGGGACGATTCTGCGAGGTCGTGGTGCCGGTCACATAGGCATTCTGATCACTGGGTCCGACGGTGAATCCGCTGACAACGTCCGCGCCACTGCCGGAAAGATAGCTTGAATAGAGTAATGCCTCGCCCGTCGGATCCAGCTTGCTCACGAAGGCATGGGGGTTCGCACTGGCGGGGGCAGTCTGAAATGCGAGCATGCACAGGCTTTTGAACTTGGAAGCAAGGGAGTTGCAGTAGTCCTCGGTAGTGGTTGGAAAATCCGTGGAGGTGGTCGTGCCCCCGACCAGCACATTGGTGGCGGAGTCCACTCCCAGCCCGCCGGTGTAATCGGTCTCATTGCCACCCAAGTAGGTGGAGAAGACAATGGTATTGGCGAGACTGTTGAACTTAGTGACAAAGATATTCACCGGGCCTCGGCGGTTGGCTTGGAAGGGCGAAGGACCCAGGGGAAAATCGATCGATGTCGTGGGTCCTGCGATGTAAGCATCGCTCGCATCATCTACGGCAATGGCGGGACACTGGGAAACGGGAATGCCCTTGCCCAGGATGATGGAACAAGCCTCCGTCCCGCTTCCGCCGAGATAGGTGGAGTAGATCAGCACGGGATCGATCACCAGGGTGCGGCGGTGGTCATAGGACCCCAGCCAAAAGCCAGCTTCCGAGGGGCCGCGCAACTGGAATCGTGCTTGGACCGGACGCTCTCGACCTGCGATCCTTTGATACACGCGCGGCGCCTCGAGACGAACCTTTCCTCCGGCGATCTTGATCAGCAGGTCGCCGTTGGCGGCGAGGGCAAGTGGCTCCGGAACCTTAAATCGTAATTGGACTCGATCCGGATCGCCGCCAGCTGCAACTTCAAAATCGTATTCGAGTCTCCCTTGATTGCCGTAATAAATTAAGTCGATTCCCGGGTAAACATCCGCATATCGCACGCGCGCAAACTGAGCAATGCCGGTGTGCCAGCGAGCAGGATCATGGCCAATGAAGTAGTTGCTCTTTCCCGGGAGTTGATCGGCTCCTTTGATTTCTGCGCGCGGATTGGAACCGACCAGTTGCATCGACAGTACGGCGTCTGGGCTGGTGGAATCGAGCTTGCTGCCTGCCGGACGGCGGAGCGCAAGTACGGCCGCATCAGCCGTTAGAAACAGCCCATAGCCGCTGCCGCGAGCGAGAAATTTTACTCTGGGGTCTGTCTGCCCCTGGTTGACCTCAAAGAGGAAAGGAAGATGAGCCAAAGAGGGTACGGACCGAGCAGCGGTAGAGACTGGGGCAAGACCCTTTCGACCGTTCTCCGGGTCGGGAGTGATTCTCGCGGGGAACCGCAGGGCCAGGACGGCGAGCGCAACGATGATCGCCAGGGCGCCGATCACCCGTCCGCCCAAACAAGCCTCTCCCCTTGAATGGCGATTCAATCTCACGAACTCCTCCGGATTTTCCAATCTCATGGAGAGGGAAACAACGACACTTCCACCCGCGCGCCGTCCCGCGAGCTGCGCACTGGTAAGCAGAAAACCGCCCGAAAAAGTAAGTAACTACTTAAACATCGGACCGATAGACTGTCAAGTGGCGCGTGTCTGCCCGCAGCGGTCGCTTCCTGCCCAAACTCTCAGATGCGCCGAGCACCGTCGAGAGATGCCGTCTCCTTCTTCTTCCTTCTTCCCCGCGCTCGCCAACGCGGGTGAATTTCTAGCGATTGCTGAGCTCCTCCCTCTGTTTCCGCAGCCGAGTGTAACGGCGCACTAGGCTTCCCAGGTAGGCGATGTGGATCACCCACGTGGCAAGATAGGCGGCAATCAGATAGCTCATCGTGAACTCCGCACCTCGAGTAAGGACTCGAGCGCCTGCGTTTCTTCGACTTCCCGGTGCAACACTTCCAGCCGATACCGGGCCCAACACACCAGCAGCCCAAAACAGGAAAAAGCGATGAGATTCACAAAGAAGACGCGCAACATGCGGTGGTCAATCGATCCGCCGCCACCCATGACCGGTTGGGGATGCTGGGTGCGAAAGAACCAGATGGAGAAATAGACCAGAGGAATATCGAGCGTGCCAAAGATTGCCAAGACGGCGGCCATGACCGGGGTCTGACCGCTCGCGGAGAAGCGCCGCAGAAGCAGGTAGCTGACGTAAATCAGCCACAGCACCAGGGTCAGCGTGAGGCGCATATCCCACGTCCACCAGATCCCCCAAACCGGACGCGCCCAAATCGGTCCGGTGACCAAGACAATGGTGCAAAACACCACGCCGACCTCGGCTGAGGCCATGGCTAAGGCGTCCGCCTTCGGACTGCGCCACACCAGGTATACGACCGAAGCCACAAAATTGATAAAGAACAAAAGTCCTGCTGTCCACGCCGAAGAAACATGGTAGTAAAAGATTCGCTGGACTTCTCCCATGGTCTGCTCGGTGGGTGCTACCCACAGCGCCTGATAGGTGGCGTAGCCCAGGAGAACCGCGGTGGCAATCGCAAGGATGGGAAAAGCGCGTTTCATTCCGCGTGCAATACCAGCTCAAAGAAGAAGAGGCTAGCCATAGTAAACACTAGATCATAGGTGACTAGCAACACGATCCAGAACTTGGCGGAGTACTCGCCGGTCAGGATCGCACTGGTGGCTTCGACCATGGCCAGAAGCGCCGGAATCGATATGGGAAACAGCAGCAAGGGCAGCATGATCTCCCGGCTGCGAGTTCGCAACGAGATAGCGGCAAAAAAGGTCCCGTTCACCACCAGAGCCCAGGTGCCTAGCCCCGCCACGATCAGCAACTGGTAGCCCGGCCCCAGGGCGCGCAAGTTGTAAAAGACTACAAACAAGGGCGTCATGAGGGCCTCGAGCCCGCTGACGAAAAGAAAATTTCCCCACACTTTCGCCAGAAACAGGGAGTTCGCCGGAGCGGGGGAAACCCGGTAGGCATCGAGCACCTGATTGCGCAGCTCGCGGGCCCAAGTCTGGTTGAGGGCGACGACCGAGGCAAACAGGAACGCCACCCAGATCAATCCGCCGGCGATCCGCCGCGATTCCTCGGCCGTGGGGTCAAAGGAAAAACTGAAGATCACCACCACCAGCAGGGCAAAAAACAACATGGCGTTGGTGGCGTCTTTGGAGCGCCATTCCAGGCGAAGATCTTTGAGCAAAGTCGCTCGCGTAAGTCCTGCGGAGCCCGTCATCGTACCTCCGCGGCCAGGAGCGAAGGTGTTCGATTCACGATTTGGCCTTCGGCCATCCACACAAACTCATCCGCTGCGTCCTCGAGCAAAGAGGCCTGGTGGGTAACCAGGAAAATCGTTCGCCCGCGGGCCCGTAGTTCAGTCAACAGACGGACCATCTCGCGCGCCGAGCCCGCATCCACATTGGAAAACGGTTCGTCGAGGAGCAAGAGTTTCGGGTCATTCAGCAGGGCACGAGCCAGCGATACGCGCTGCCGCATTCCCTGGGAGTACTGCCCAATGGGACGCTCGAGCTGGGGATCAAGTTTGGCCCAACGGATTAGACTGCGACTGCGTTCGGGATCGTCAATTCCGTAGAGACGGGCAAAATAACACAGGTTCTCCATCCCGCTCATCTCGTCATACAACAACGAAGGATGGGCCATATAGCCGATCTGGGCGCAGACCTCCCGCGGGTTGGTCGCTCCCAGCACGGAGAGGCTGCCCCGGGTAGGCAGGCTCAGCCCGGCAAGCGAGCGCAGCAGAGTGGTCTTCCCTGCCCCGTTGTCGCCAAGAATGGCATAGAGCCTGGCGGGTTGAAACTCGGCGGTCACGCCGCGCAGAGCGGCAAATCGTCCAAATTGCTTGACCAGATTGGTGACCGTAACCACGGGAGGGATCGGGCTGGGCGCAGTTTCGACAAGCATCAGATCGACCTAAACGGCATCCTCTCTTCCTGGTTTAAGCATAGCAGTAAGGGGCAACTCTCCCGTCGGTTCCTCGGCGGGAGACGACAGGAACCTACACCGGCACCTGCGCACAACGAAGGGGAGAAAGAAAACGACTCAGTTGGTTACGCCAGAGCCCGTCGGTTCGATCTGAGTCATGTTCTTCGTGGGCTCAGCCGTTGGCGTCGTGGTTCCCGGTTTGGGAGCGTACTTAGAAGCACACTTGGCTTGCAGCTGTTTGGCGTGAAAGACGCCATCGCGTCCGAAGCTGCCGTCGGCCAAGGCCTGGGAATTATCTTTAAAGGTGTCGGGCGGGGCTTCCGTGCCGCTGTAGTCGACGGCCAGCGTCTGGTCATTCTCCATCAGCACGAATTCGACTCGGGTGCCGGTGCGCTTGATCGACCCGGGCTGGACGTTGCCGGCGACACGCAACCGCTTAGCGTAGGCGTCGTTCCCCATGCCGCGCAGCTCTTTGATGGTGACGTAGTAGCTCTTGCTCTGCTCGACTCCGGTGTACGCCAGGTAGGCGAACGCCAGAACAATCACCGCCATCGCGCCGCCGAATTTGAGATATTTGCCTGCTGGTTTGGACATAACATCCCCGCTGCTCTGTTCCACATTATTCCCTTGACTCCCAGCCGGGTCAAGGCACTCGAGGCCGCAGGAGCTCGCCCGACGCCGCGTTTCGCCCCTCCTTGCCCCGGCCTAAGCCTGCTAAACCAACGTAAGTGACGCTTGCCGTTGGCTTTAAGGCCCTCCCCGTTTAGGGTAAGCAAGCTCCGGCAGGGAGACACCTTCCATTCGTTACCGTGCCTCCCTTCTCGAACCCCCAACTGTTCGATCGATCTTCGGTCAGAGCCGGACTTTCGGGCGAAGTCTTCCTCAGAATGCCCGGCTCGACGAATGGTTCGGCCGGAGATTTTCCCGCCATGATCCAGTTCCCCCCGACGAGTGGTTAGAAATCAGCACACGAAGCAGGCCTCTTGTTGGAAGGCGCCGAATTCCCCACTCGCTTCGTCTAAGAGTTCCCGTGTTCAGGGCAACGGCAAGCGAGAGAGTCTCGACTGGCAGAGAAGTAAACCAGGACATGAAGACCTCGTCAGGCGTACCGGCGATTGCAAGAATGCGCGGCAGCCAAGTCATCGCACCGCGGAAGGCGCCTTCGACCCCGCTGCTCGGAATGCTCGGCTAGATTCCAGCGTATAATCGACTGCATACAACATTCCATGAAGGCGGTTCGGCATGACTTCCAGCCACGGTTCAACGGTGAGCGGTAATCGCAACGGTAGGCCACGACCTCGGGCGGAGTGGATCGCCCGTCGCAAGTCCGAAAATAGGGATGGCAACTTCTCGCAAATGCATTACGCCCGCCAAGGTGTGCTGACCGAAGAGATGTCGTACGTAGCCCGCCGCGAAAAGCTGCCCGACGAACTCGTGCGTGAGGAAGTGGCCCGCGGCCGGATGATTATTCCCGCCAATATTCATCATCCTGAGCTCGAACCGATGTGCATCGGCGTAGCCTCGTTATGCAAGATCAACGCCAATCTCGGCAATTCCGCCGTGAGCTCCAACGTTGACGAGGAACTGGCGAAGCTCGAAACCTCGGTGCGTTACGGCGCAGATACGGTCATGGATCTTTCTACCGGCGGCGACATTCCTGAGATTCGAGAGGCCATTTTGCGTCACTCTCCGGTCCCCATCGGTACCGTGCCGATCTACGAAGCGGTCACCCGGGTCAAGCGGATCGAGGACCTCAGTGCCGAGGTCATGCTCGAAGTCATCGAACAGCAGGCCGAGCAGGGTGTCGATTACATGACCATTCACGCCGGCGTGCTGATTCAATACTTGCCCATGATTGCCAAGCGCATTACCGGGATCGTGAGCCGCGGCGGAGCCATTCTGGCGCAGTGGATGGCGCATCATCACCGGCAGAACTTCCTGTATGAGCGCTTCGAGGATCTCTGCAAGATCTTCGCCAAATACGACGTGTCCTTCTCGCTGGGGGACGGTCTGCGCCCGGGCTGTGTCGCGGACGCGAGCGATGCGGCGCAGTTTGCCGAACTGAAAACCTTGGGAGAGTTGACCCAAATAGCCTGGAAGCATGACGTGCAGGTCATGATCGAGGGTCCCGGCCACATCCCGCTGGACAAAATCCAAGAGCAGGTGGACAAAGAAAAGGAGCTGTGCTTCGAGGCCCCGTTCTATACCCTGGGACCACTCGTGACCGACATCGCTCCCGGATACGACCACATTACCTCGGCCATCGGTGCCGCCATGATCGGCTGGCACGGAGCCGCCATGCTCTGCTATGTCACCCCCAAGGAGCATCTTGGACTGCCCAATGAGAAAGACGTCAAAGACGGTATCATCGCCTACAAGATTGCGGCGCATGCGGCGGACATCGCCAGGCACCGCGCCGGCGCCCGCGACCGCGATGACGCACTCAGCTACGCCCGCTACAAGTTTGATTGGGAGAAACAGTTCGCGCTTTCGCTCGACCCAGATACGGCGCGCGCTATGCACGATGAGACGCTGGCCGACGACTACTACAAGGAAGCTGCCTTCTGCTCCATGTGCGGGCCCAAGTTCTGCTCCATGAATTATTCGAGCAAAGTGGACGAGTACAATCGCGAAGTCCACGGACTCGAAAAGCAAGATTACTCGCCCCTGATCGACAAGCTGATTGCTCTTCCCTAGCCGGGTCGCGGCTGAGGCGATCGCTGACCTCGAAAACTAGGTCTTAATGCTGGTGGGCCAGAACCGCGGCCGCGCGGTTCAACGCCCCTGCCAGAATGCCTACCTGTTCCCGGGTGCGGGGGAGATCACGTTGATCGATGGACTCGTTAATTCCCGGAATCACGACCGCCGCATATCCCGTGTATTCGCCGGGAGCGTAGATCACATGCCGAAACCAGGGGCGATTTGGCAAGCCGTCGGGGATGAGCAGGGCACGTTCTGCGGCCCGCAAAGTCTCATTGAGCCTCGTCGGGTCGCTCGGTGGATTCTTTTGCCGGCGCAAGGTTTTGCCTCCGGCCTGGGAAAAACGATTGGCGGCACGGACCGCTTCCTCAAAACTGATCGCGTGAGCACCGAATTGGGTCTCGGCCTTTTTCTTGGCGGCCTCGACATAGGCCGCGACCTCCTGCCCGTATTCCTCGTAATTGTAGGGAAGGACGTCGGCCTCGGCCATGCGCAGAATCTCCAGACCGAAAATGCGGGCCATCTGTTGTTCGTACAGAAAGTGGGGATCGGCAAATTTCTGAAACCAGCTGAAGTTGTCGAAGGCAGAATGGTAAACCCCGTAGGAGCCGCTCGAGCTAATGTCGGTCGCCGGCACACCCAGGTGCTGCAGAAAAACCGTGTAATCGGATCCGCTTCCCAGGTCTCCCACGGGGACGTCGGGACGGCTCTCCGCCACTGAAACCTGGCGGCTGTCACCGATAGCCTCTGTTGGCTCGGTCGGAAGTTGCGCTCCGGGCCGGTTCGCGTTTTGCCATTCCGCGTACACCGTGTCCCCGCTCGGGCTGGGTACGACTCGTGTGATATCCCGCAGAAACTGTTTTAGGCTCGGGACCGAAGAAGCGCCGAACTTCGGCCCGGAGACGGCAACGTCCATGTTGAAATAGGCCGCGGCGTTCGCCAGTTCCCTCTCGTGTTGCTCGCCCCATTCGGTCGAGCCGATCAACCCTTGCTCCTCCGCGTCCCAGCTTCCCAGTACGATCGTTCGCGAGGGTTTCCAGCCGGATTTCAGCAGCTGACCAATCCCATGCGTCGCTTCGAGCATCGCCGCCGTACCGCTGCTCGGATCGACCGCGCCATACACCCAGGCATCGCGGTGATTGCCGGCCAAAACCCATTCATCCGGGAAACGAGCCCCGCGTATGCGCCCGATCACGTCCCAGATGGCTCGCAACTGGTAATCCTGTTTCAGATGCAGCTTTACTTTCACCGGGCCCGGGCCCACATGATAGGTAAAGGGCAAGGCGCCCTGCCACTCGCGGGGCGAGTCCCGTCCGCCAAGGTGTTCGAGAATCGGCCAGGCATCGGCGTACGAGAGAGGTGTCGTCGGGATGGTGGGGAGCTGCGCCGAGCGACCGGGTGGAAGTCGTTGGTCGTCGCCGAGAGAAGGCAGCGAAGCCACTCCCGGCGTGGTCGGATCGCCGGGAAACTCAAACATGTAACCGATCGATCCCCGCTGCACGCCGGTGGCGGGCCGCCAGGGACCCTTCGGGTAGCTGTCACCACGCCGCCAACCGTCGTCGGCCGGATCGGAATAAATGAGCAGGCCGGCGGCACCATGTTCCTGGGCGAGATGCGCTTTGACACCGCGGAAATTTTCGCCATAGCGAACCAGCAAGATCTTGCCCCGCACGTCCACCTGCAATTGTTTGAGTCGTTCGAAATCCTGCAGGGAACCGTAATTGGCGTACACTACTTCGCCTTCGGCGTCGCCCGAGGGAGACATGCCGCTGTAGGGCATAACTACTGCGGGATCGTCAGCCCAGGAATCGCCGTCGACATGCTCGCGGGTGGGCCCGTGCATGCGTACCCCCGCGGGCGCCGTGATATCGACGCTGACTTCGCTTGGATAATTCATCCAAACTCGGTACTCGACCTGCTCGGTTTCGAACCCGGCCTCCTGAAATTTCTGGGCGACGTAGTCCGCCGTCGCCTTGTCCTGGGGGGAGCCTGCGATATGCGGGGCTTGGGTCAGAATGCGCAGGTGTTCCTCGGCCAGTTTAGGATCGGGCACGTTCATGAACCGTTTCTCGAGATCGAGTTCAGCGCCGGTATCGCGGAAGCCGAAGATTCGCGGAGAACCGGATGCGGAGTTGCCTTGCGACTTCCCCTCGCCACCCTCGGTTGTAACGGTTGCGGCCAGCAAACCGGCAAAGAGGAAAACGGCTAGAGTCTTACTCGACAGGCTGCGGTCCGACCTCGATCGGGGGGCCATAGGCGACTGCCTCCATGGTAACCCAGGGCCGCGGGTTGGGAGGGTACCGTGTGGCAGCGGGAAACGCTACACTGTTGTCATGGCGGTAACCAATGCGACTTCGCGATTTTCCTCCCGCGTCGAGGATTACGTACGCTATCGCCCGGGGTATCCGCGGGAAGTCATCGCCCTTCTCGCCAGCCAGTGCGGCCTCACGCCGCAATCCGTGGTTGCCGACGTTGCTTCGGGGACGGGCATTTTCACGCGGCTGCTGCTCGAGAACGGGAACCGCGCGCTGGGCGTAGAACCGAATCGAGAAATGCGGGCGGCGGGCCAGGAGTTCCTGAAAGGATTTGGGCAGTTTACCAGCGTTGCCGGCAGCGCCGAGGCCACCACGCTGTCTGCGCAAAGCGTAGACATGGTCACCGCGGCGCAGGCGGCGCATTGGTTCGAGCGCGCGAAAGCCCGCCGGGAATTCGTTCGCATTCTGAAGCCGGGCGGCTGGCTGGTGTTGCTGTGGAATGAAAGAAAGACCGGTGGGACGGCCTTTCTCCGCGACTATGAGCGTCTGCTTCTCGCCTACGGCACGGACTATCAGGAAGTGCGGCACGAGCGCACGACGGCGGAAATCGCCGATTTTTTCGCTCCCCTGCCGTTTCAATCGCGGACCTTTCCCACGCGCCAGGAATGCGATTACCCGGCGCTCGAAGGCCGCTTGCTGTCTTCTTCCTATACGCCCCAGCCGGGAGACTCCCGTTATGAACCGATGCTGCGGGAGTTGCGCGCAGTTTTTAAGGCACATCAGAGCGAGCGGGGCGTCGTACTGGAATACGACACCCGCGTGTTCTACGGTCAGCTAGCCTGATTGGGTCGACGATTCCATCGAGCTCGGAGCCCAAATGAGGGAAGAAAAATCGTTTCACATGACGTCGGATGAGTTTCGGCGCCATGGTCATGCGGTGATCGACTGGATTGCGGATTACCAGGAGCGGATCGAATCCTATCCCGTGCTTTCGCCGCTACAACCAGGCCAGGTGCGCGCCTCCCTGCCTGCTCATGCGCCGTCCCAGGGCGAGCCTTTCCCTAAGATCTTGGCCGATATCGAGAGAATCATCCTGCCCGGCATCACCCATTGGCAGTCGCCCAATTTCTATGCGTATTTCCCTTGCAATGCGTCGGGACCGGCGATTCTCGGGGATCTGGTCTCCTCGGGATTAGGCGTGCAGGGCATGCTGTGGGCCACCAGTCCGGCCTGCACAGAACTGGAGACGCAGGTTCTCGATTGGCTGGTGGAAGCACTGGATCTACCGGAGAAATTTCGCTCCACTCGCTCGGGGGGCGGCGTGATTCAGGACACAGCCTCGAGCGCTACCTTATGTGCCCTGCTGGCGGCACGAGAGCGGGCTAGCAACTTCGCCAGTAATCGGCAAGGCTGTGATCCTAAGCTGGTAGCCTACGCTTCCACCCAAGCCCATTCTTCCGTCGAAAAAGCGGTTCAGATCGCCGGACTTGGCCGCGCCAACCTGCGGTTGATTGAGGTCGATGAGAACTTCGCCATGCGCCCGGCGGCACTGGCCGAACAGATCGAGCGGGATCGGCGCGCCGCTCAAACCCCTTGCTTTGCCTGCGCCACCGTAGGCACCACCTCTTCGAATGCCATCGATCCGGTTCGTAGCCTGGGCCAGATCTGCCGTGACCATGGGATATGGCTGCATGTGGACGCCGCGATGTCGGGCACGGCCGCGCTCTGCCCGGAGTTTCGCCACCTGCAGGACGGCCTGGAACTGGCGGACAGTTATGCCTTCAATCCGCACAAGTGGATGTTCACAAATTTCGACTGCGACTGCTTCTGGGTGGCCGATCGCGCCGCCCTCATCCAGACGCTCAGCGTCCTTCCGGAATATCTGAAGAACCAAGCAACCGCCTCGGGAGCGGTGTTTGATTACCGCGACTGGCAGATTCCTCTCGGCCGCCGCTTCCGCTCCTTGAAGCTCTGGTTCGTGATTCGCCATTACGGGATTGAGGGGCTCCAACACCATGTTCGGCGTCATGTCGAGTTAGCGCAGGAGTTCGCCCATTGGGTCGGTAAGGATGGCCGCTTCGAACTGGCGGCCCCCGTGCCTCTCAACCTGGTATGCTTCCGGCACCGCGCAGGAGACAGGGTCAATCAGGCTCTCATGGACCGCCTAAACCGGAGCGGAAATCTTTACCTGACCCATACTCGCTTACAGGAGCGGATTACCCTGCGCTTCTGTGTGGGCCAGACGCACACCGAAGCCCGCCATGTGCGTCGGGCGTGGCAGAGAATTCAGCAAGAAGCCGAGGCGATTGAAGCCGGCGCAGCCTGAGGACAGCGGAATCTCTGGAAGCTTGCCGGCAAATCGGGATACACTAAAGCCATCGATTGTCGCCCGTTTTATGCGTTCTCTGTATCCGATCCTGGCGGTAGTTTTGCTCAGCCTGCCCACGTTCGTTTTCCCACCTCGGCTGTGCCCTCAGCAGTTTGCCAAACGCCTGATCCTCAAAGACGGCTCCTATCAGCTCGCGAGTCAATGGGAAGTCAAGGGCGACCGGGTGCGTTACCTCAGTGCCGAGCGCAACGAGTGGGAAGAGGTGCCCAACTCTTTGGTGGACTGGCCCGCAACCGAGAAGTTCGAGAAGGACCGGGCGAACCGGCCTCCCAGTCCTGAAGCTCAAGAAATCGACCGGGAGCTGGCGGCCGAGCGCGCCCAGGAGGAAGCCAAGACGCCGCAGGTAGCTCCGGGTTTGCGCTTGCCCGAGGACGGTTCGGTGATGTTGCTTGATACCTTTCAGAACCAGCCGCAGCTGGTGGAGCTTGAACAAAGCGGCGGGCAACTGAACCGTAACCGTAAAGAGAACATTTTAAGGGCGGCGGTCAATCCGGCAGCCAGCAACAAGCAGCCGATCGAACTGGAAGGCGTACATGCGAAAATTCAGGCGCACGCTACCTTGCCATCCCTCTACATCAATGTGCCACCGCCAGAGACTGCGTCGGTAAGTCAAGAGCGGCCGCAGCAACCAACCGACCGATTTCACATCGTGCGCATGAAGGCGAAGAACGGCAAACGAATCGTGGGAGAGATCAAAATCAGTTTCATTGGAAAAGTGAGCCAGGACGAAACCGTAGTTCCGACCACAGCCGAAGAGCTGAGCGGTGGATGGGTCAAGGTAACGCCGACCAGCGCCCTACAGTCGGGTGAATATGCCGTAGTGGAGCTGCTCGGCAGCAACGGCATCAACACCTTTGTCTGGGACTTCGGAGTCAATCCCTCGGCCCCGGCCAACCCTGGCGCCCTGGAACCCGTACCTGCGGCGAGCAAGCCCTAGAGTGGTCCGCACCTCCCGTCCGTCAAGCCAAACCGCCAGGGGAGTGTCGAGCGTGCTTTAACCACTGATGATCGAGAGACTTGCCAGCCGCGGATTCGTGAACCCTGTCTTCGCCCGCTCTGACCGCGGCAAAGCGAGTTTCTTTCCACAGGGCTTTCTGGCATAATAGGTTGTGCACCCACCCTGCACAAAATTCCACCCACAAATCAAGGCGAGGAAGCGATGTCAGCGAAGTATATCTTCGTAACGGGCGGCGTGGTGTCTTCCTTGGGAAAGGGGCTCGCGGCCGCCTCCATCGGCTGCCTCCTCGAAACCCGCGGGATCAAAGTCAATCTGATGAAAATCGACCCCTATCTGAACGTGGACCCGGGGACGATGTCACCATTCCAACACGGCGAAGTTTTCGTCACCGATGATGGGGCTGAAACCGACCTCGACCTTGGACATTATGAGCGCTTCACGCACGCGAAACTCTCCCGCGACAATAACTGGACAACCGGCCGCATCTACGAACAGATCATCGCCAAAGAACGGCGGGGAGACTATCTCGGCAAGACCGTCCAAGTGATTCCCCACGTCACCGACGAAATCAAAACCGCCATGAAGAAGGTGGGGCAGGATGTGGACGTGTTGATCGTCGAGATCGGTGGCACGGTGGGAGACATCGAGTCCCTGCCCTTTCTCGAAGCCATCCGCCAGATGCGCCTCGAACTTGGCCGGGAAGAGACGCTGTTCGTCCATGTCACCCTCGTACCCTTTATCGCAGCCGCCCAGGAACTCAAGACCAAGCCGACCCAGCACTCGGTCAAAGAACTGCTAAGTCTTGGAATTCAGCCCGACATCCTCCTCTGCCGTACCGATCGCTTCCTTTCTCAGGAGATCAAATCCAAGATCGCGCTGTTCTGCAACGTGCGCGAAGAGGCCGTGATCACAGCCAAAGACGTGAATTCGATTTACGAGGTTCCGTTGGTCTTTTCTCACGAAGGCGTGGACTCGCTGGCCCTACGCTACCTGCGGCTGGACGCCAAAGAGCACGATTTGAAGCAGTGGAAGGAGATTGTTCACCGCGTCTACAACCCCAAGGCAGAGGTTACGATCGGGATCGTGGGCAAGTACGTCGAGTACGAGGATTCTTACAAGTCCTTGAAAGAAGCCCTGGTGCATGGCGCTCTGGCGCACAATCTCAAGCTCAATGTGAACTGGATCGAGGCCGAGGGTCTTGAGACCGAGCCTCGCCTTTATGAAGAGCAGCTCCAGGATCAGGACGGAATCCTGGTCCCCGGCGGTTTCGGAAAGCGCGGCATCGAGGGCATGCTGAACGCGATTCGCTATGCCCGCCTCAACCAGGTTCCCTACTTCGGAATCTGTCTGGGAATGCAGCTCGCCTGTATCGAGTTTGCCCGCCACGTCTGTGGCTTGACCGAGGCGAATTCGACCGAGTTCGATCCCGCCACTCCGCATCGCGTGATCTATAAATTGCGCGAACTGCGGGGGGTGGAAGAACTGGGGGGAACGATGCGGCTGGGAGCGTGGATTTGCAAGCTTGTGCCTGGCACTCTGGCCGAGAGAATCTACGGCCAGCTCGAGATTAGCGAGCGCCATCGGCATCGTTACGAGTTCAATCGGGAATACGAAGCAACACTCGTCAGTGGCGGTTTAAAGATCTCCGGCTCCACCCCGGATGGAACCTACGTGGAGATCATCGAACTCCCCGATCACCCACACTTTATCGGCTGCCAGTTCCACCCCGAATTTAAGTCCAAGCCCTTGGAGCCCCATCCCATGTTTCAGGCCTTTGTGGGCGCCGCCTACCGACATAGAATCAAGCGACGGGCGGACAAAGTTGCAGCCGAGCTCGAAATGTTTCATCGGCCACAAAAGGTCAGCAGCCGATAGAATAGTCCCGAAAACATCCCTTGCATGATCCTTCGTGCCCTTGGCGGAAAT
This sequence comes from Terriglobales bacterium, assembly GCA_035623335.1. GTDB lineage: Bacteria > Acidobacteriota > Terriglobia > Terriglobales > Acidobacteriaceae > JAFAGX01. The sequence continues at coordinate 17,213 of DASPTQ010000259.1, read as the reverse complement.
GGGTCTTTCTTTCCAACTCGATGGTGTCCGCATTGGCGCGGGGGACCTGTTCCTGATCGCGGGGCCCTGCGTCATCGAGAGCGAGGCACACGCGCTGCGCATGGCGGAGATCATCAAGGGTGTGACCCGCTCCCTCAATCTTCCCTTTATCTTTAAGGCCTCCTATGACAAGGCCAACCGGACCTCGATCCGCAGCTTTCGCGGTCCCGGCCTCAAGGAAGGCCTGCGCATTCTGCGGAAAGTCAAGGAAGAAGTGCACGTTCCGGTGCTGACGGACGTCCATGAAGCCCAGGATGTCGGAAAAGTAGCGGAAGTGGCCGATGTCGTACAGATTCCGGCCTTGCTTTGCCGGCAAACGGACTTGATCGTGGCCGCAGCCATGAGCGAGCGGGTGGTAAATATCAAGAAGGGCCAGTTTGTTTCCCCCTGGGATATGAGCCATGCCGTCGACAAGTGCCGCGCGGCGGGCAACGACCGGGTTGTGGTGACCGAACGGGGATCGAGCTTCGGCTATAACAACCTGGTAGTGGATATGCGGTCGCTCGCCATCATGCGCAGGTTCTCTCCGGTGGTGTTCGATGCGACTCACTCGGTTCAGCTGCCTTCGGCGTCCCCAGGGGATCGAGACCGGCCGGCGGAGAGTGGAGGCCAACCTGAATTCATTCCCGTGCTGGCACGGGCGGCAGCGGCGGCCGGCGTGGATGGCCTCTTTCTTGAAGTCCACGATAATCCGAAGGAGGCTAAGTCCGATGGTGCCAACGCTCTGGAATCGACCAAGCTGCGAGGCCTGTTGAAGGAGGTGCTCGCTATCCATCGCGCCATCGCGGAGTCCCACCTGGCACCGTGAAACTTGGGACACTCGGAATCTGCTACGATCCCTCCTGATCGAATCGGATCCCTGCTTTGAACATGCACATCGCAGCCACGATTGCTGGGTCTGTCTTGATCCTCGCCGTCCTGCTCGATGCTTTCGAGGCGGTGGTCTTGCCCCGTCGCGTGGAGCGGCGATTTCGCATCACCACCTGGTTTTACCGGGGCGTCGGGGTTCCGTGGTTCAAGCTCGCCCGCTACGTGCGGTCCAGCAGTCGACGGGAGAATTTTCTCGCCTACTTCGGACCTCTCTCGCTGATCCTGCTGCTGATTCTCTGGGCGCTCGCTCTGATTCTGGGATTCGCGCTGCTGCAATACGGTACCGGCGAACATCTGCGGTTGACCGACGAACCCATCACCTTCGGCACTTTGCTCTACCTGAGCGGAGAGACGTTCTTCACCCTGGGATACGGCGACATCGTTCCTGCCTCCTCGATCAGCCGCGTCTTGGCGGTGATGGAAGCCGGAATGGGGTTTGGCTTTCTCGGCACCGTGGTCGGATACCTGCCCACCATCTATTCCTCCTTTTCCAGGCGTGAGGTGCAGATTTCGCTTCTCGACGTGTACGCGGGCTCTCCCCCGACGGCGAGCGAGCTGTTGGCGCGAATCGGCACCTCGCCACAGCAGCAGTTGCTCGATCAGGTTTTTCGCGACTGGGAGCATTCTGCGAGTGAAATGCTGGAGAGTCACATCTCCTATCCTCCCCTTTGTTTCTTCCGCTCGCAGCATAGGAATCAATCCTGGCTGACCGCGCTGACCGCCATTCTCGACGCCACCTCCCTGGTCATTGCCGGCGTCGACGGCCTGGGAAGCGATCAGGCCAGGCTGACTTTTTCGATGGCGCGCCACGCGCTGGTTGACTTGGCTCAGTTGGTGCATGCCCGTTATGATCCGGGCTATCCCGATCGTCTCTCGCCGGAGGAGTCGCTGCGCCTGCGAGAAGTCCTATCCACGCGCGGCCTCGAACTGAAACAAGGGGCGGAATTCGAGCAAAAGTTGCAGACGCTGCGCGCCCTGTACGAACCTTATGCCCACGCCGTGGGACAGGCGCTGGTGATTGAGCTGCCCCCTTGGATCGCTGCCGACCAAAAGCGCGACAACTGGCAGACCGGCCCATGGGACCGCATCATTCAGGCCAGGGGCTTGGCCGGGCTGGGGCATCCCGCGCATGCCGGAAGGCCACCCGAGGATCATTTTTGAAAACGGGTCTCGGGCCGGCGGTCGATGCGCGCCACTCCCATCACCTGCTAACATTTCCTGGTTCATGAAACACGTAGGAGAAAAGGTGGTCCGCATCGAAGCCGAGGCCTTGCGGGCGCTGGCCGACCGCATCGCCGGACCGATGGCCGAAGCGTTCAATCGGGCGGTCGATCTGATCGAGGGTTGCCGCGGCCGGATTGTAGTCACCGGCATGGGTAAGAGCGGCATCATCGCGCGCAAAATCGCCGCCACGCTCAACTCCACCGGTACGCCGGCTCTGTTCATGCATCCGGTCGAGGCCGTGCATGGGGATTTGGGAATGGTCGTCGGAGGCGACGTGGTGCTGGCACTCTCGGCCAGCGGGGAAACCGAAGAGATCCTGCGGTTGCTGGCAACCTTGAAGCGATTGCAAATTCCGCTCATCGTCATGACTTCGAACCCCTCCGATGGGCGGGCCGGCCAATCGCTCCCCTCACTATCCCCGGCGCGCGGGCGAACCCCGCCGGCCTCCGGCGCGAGGAAAGGCAGCCATGGCTCTACCCTGGCCGCAGCGGCCGACATTGCCCTCGACTGTTCCGTGGCTCAGGAGGCCTGCACCTTGGGCTTGGCCCCGACGGCCTCGACCACCGCGATGCTCGCCTTGGGTGACGCCCTGGCCATGGCTCTGGCGGAAAAGCGGGGATTCAAGGAGGAGGATTTTGCCCATCTGCATCCCGGCGGAAAATTAGGCAAGCGACTGGCCCGGGTGGAGGCGCTGATGCATGCCGGCGAAGCCATACCTCAGGTCGCGCCGCCCACCAAAATGTCCGATGTGATCTACGAAATGTCTCGCAAGAAGCTGGGGATGACGACCGTGGTCGAAGGCGACAAACTGGTCGGCGTCATCAGCGACGGGGATCTGCGGCGCTTGCTCGAAAAGCACGGCAAAGACGCTCTCGACCTTGCTGCCGGGCAATGCATGACCAAGAATCCGCGCACCATCTCCCGGGCGGAATTTGCCGCCGCCGCGCTGGCCAAGATGGAAGCGAACAAGATCACGTCGCTCGCGGTCGTCGATGACGAGGGGCGGCTGGAAGGAATCGTCCATCTGCACGATTTGTGGGGAACGGAGATGATGTAGCCCTCGCTACCGCCTTCTGCGTAGATAAAAATTCCATCCGCCACGTACAATAGCCAATTCCGACAATCGCGAGTTGCAACCTATGTATCGTTGGTCAGAACTGTTTATTCCTACCCTGAGGGAACCGCCAGCCGACGCCGAGGTCGCCAGCCATAAGTTGCTTGTGCGCGCCGGCTACATCCGTCAGCTGGCCGCAGGAGTCTACTCCTATTTGTTCTTAGCACAGCGATCGTTCAACAAGATCATCGCCATCGTGCGCCAGGAAATGGACAAAATTGGGCAGGAGTTCCTGCTGCCGGCCTTGCATCCTCGCGAGCTCTGGGAAGCCAGTGGGCGCTGGGCGGTGATGGGGGATAATCTCTTCCGCCTCAAGGATCGCAAGGGCGCCGATCTCTGCCTGGGCATGACCGAAGAGGAGGTCATGACGGAGATAGCGCGCAAGGAACTGCGCAGCTATAAGCAATTGCCTCAGATCTGGTACCAGATTGCCCCCAAGTTTCGCGACGAGCCGCGCCCCAGGTCCGGTTTGCTGCGGGTGCGCGAGTTCCTGATGAAGGATTCCTACTCCTTCGACCTCGATGCGGCGGGACTCGATGTTTCCTACAAGAAGCATTACGACACCTACTGTCGCATCTTCGACCGCTGCGGTTTGCGATATGTCGTCATTGAAGCCGATTCCGGCGCCATGGGTGGATCGGAGTCGCACGAGTTCGCCGTGCATACCCCCGCGGGCGAGGACCTGGTGGTAAGCTGCGGCAACTGCCACTACGCCGCCAACCTGGAAAAGGCCTCTTCGAGACTCGAGCCGGTCGAGGACTTGCCCTCCGAAGGAAGTGGGAAGCCGCTTCCCGTCCACACCCCCGGACAGAAAACCATTGAAGATGTCGCTCGCTATCTGGGGGTCTCGCCGAAAAATAAGATCAAGACCCTGGCCTACGTGTCGGAGCAGAAAGACGACAAGAGCGGCAAGCCCAAGTCTCGTGCCATCGTTGTGCTGCTGCGCGGCGACCATCAACTCAATGAGGCGAAATTCGCCGCTGCTCATGGAGGAGGCGAGGTCCGCCCCATGCAAGAAGAGGAGATTCAGGAACTGTTTTCCTCGCCCGCGGGATTTTTGGGCCCTATCGGCGTGGCCTGGGCAAGCGATGGTAAGGATCAGGAGCGTCCGGTTCTGCTCGTGGACAAAGCCCTGGCAGGCCGCAAGAATCTGATCTCTGGGGCCAATCAGCAGGACTATCACTTGAAAAACGTCACTCCCGGCCGGGACTTTCAGCCGACTGGTTATGCGGATCTGCACAGCGTGACGGCGGGAGAGCCATGTCCCAATTGCGGCAGCGCTCTCACCATCGATCACGCCGTCGAAGTGGGACATATCTTCAAGCTAGGCTACAAGTACACCGAGTCGATGGGTGCCCGCGTACTCGACCGCAACGGCCGAGAAGTTATGCCCATCATGGGGTGTTATGGGATCGGCATCGAGCGCATTCTGACGGCTGCGGTCGAGCAAAGCAACGACGAATATGGCTTCTGGTTACCGCCGCAGATCGCTCCCTTTGCCATCCTGGTGACTCCGACCAATGCCTCCGATGAGCGTTTGCTCCAAGTTGCCCTGGATGTGACGCGGCAGCTCGAGGCGGCCGGCTTCGACGTGTTACTCGACGACAGGGACGAACGGCCAGGGGTAAAGTTCAAGGATGCCGACCTAGTGGGCATGCCCTTTCGTGTCACCGTGGGGAAAAAGGTTACTGAAGGTATGTTGGAAGTAGTAGATCGTTCGACCCGTCAAACCAAGGATGTTACCATCGCCGCCATAGGCGAGTACTTCGAGGCTTTGCCGCTGGCGCGCTGACTTCGATTAGGGCGACGGTGCAGAGGGGAGAGCGATGGGTACCATCAAATTGGCGTTTGGTCTGTTTGTCATCGCGGCCGCGATTTACCTAAGCATCGAACTGGTGCCGGTTTATTACGCGAATTACGAGTTTCAGGATGTCATCAAGACGGAAGCCACGCTTCAGACCTACACCACCAAGCCGGAAGCTGAGATTCAGGCGACCATCTACAAGAAGGCGCAACAGCTCGAACTCCCCTTGATGCAGGATCAAATCCAGGTGCAACGCCGCGGCAATCTCGGTACCGGGTCCTTGACTATCCGGGCGCCGTACACCGTACGCGTGGACCTTCCTGGTTACCCCCTAGACCTGCACTTCGAAGCCTCGACCGAGAATAAGAGCCCGTTCTAGACCCGCCTGAGTTTCCGGTCATTTAAAATAGCCATCGAGGCATTCGAGGTGCCGTGGAGCTCTGTCACGCTGATCCTTCACTGCTACTTGGGAAACGGATTTTGCGGTCGCATCATCGAACTGAGAAATAGGCGCAGAGGGAATCCACCAATTCAACGTGGCCATTAGAGTAAAGATCCCGAAAAGAAAAGGCAGTGCGAAGACGAGTCACGGCGATCCGGTGGTGCGCGTCGCCTTGTTCACATTTGTCACCCTGGCGATTGCCGTCACCGCGTGGTTCTCCTATTACTACATCAAGTACGACCGCATCATCGAGCAACGGTTCCGGGGAACCGTATTCAGCAGTTCCGCCCGCATTTATGCCATCCCGCGTTCGGTGAGAGTCGGTGAATCTTGGAGCGGCCGCGAAATCGCGGCGCAACTGCAGCGTGCCGGATACACCGAGAACGTCAGCTCGCCCCTGGGCAGCTATCGTTTGCTCCGCGACGGCATCGAGATCAAGCCCGGGCCGCAGTCCTATCACAGTCCGGAAGGGGCAACCATTCGGATCCAGGGCCAAGTGGTGGCCAGCATCCGGGGGAAGTCCGGCGATTTGGCGGCCTATGAACTGGAACCGCAGCTGGTGACCGCATTCGACGTCGAGCAGCGGGCCAAGCGTCAACTCGTCAAATATGACCAGATCCCTAAGGTCATGGTCGACGCCGTGCTCGCCATCGAAGACCGGAGGTTCTTCCAGCACAGCGGCGTGAACTTCTGGCGCATGGCCGAAGCCGCCTGGATCGACTTCATGCATGAGCGGCACGAGCAGGGTGGATCCACGCTGACCATGCAGCTTTCCCGCGGCTTCTTCCTAACTCCCCAGAAAACCATCCGGCGCAAACTGATCGAGATGTTGATTGCCGAACAGTTGGAGCAGAAGTTCAGCAAACAGCAGATCTTCGAGTTTTATGCCAACTGGGTCGATCTTGGCCAGCGTGGCTCCTTCACCATCAGCGGATTCGCCCAAGCCTCCCGCGCCTACTTCAACAAGGACTTGAAAGATATTTCCCTGCCGGAAGCCGCCTTGCTCGCCGGGATCATCCAGCGTCCCAGTTACCTGTCCCCCTATCGCCATCCCGATCGTGCCCTGGAACGCCGCAACGTGGTGCTCGACAGCATGGTCGAGACCCACGCCATCCCTCGCTCCGCCGCCGAGAGCGCCAAAGCCACACCCCTGAAACTTGCCCCGCCCAACGTGGAAGCGAGCGATGCTCCCTACTTCGTCGATCTGGTGCGCGATACCCTGACCAGTCGATTCACGGAACGGGAGTTGAACGAGCAGTCGTATCGTATTTACACCACGCTCGATCCGGACCTGCAGAAAGCTGCCGCACAGGCGGTCGAAACCGGCATGAAGTCGGTGGACGAACTGGTAACCAAGCGTCGCACCAAGCGGGTGAAAGTTGGCAAGAACAAATATGAAAATCAAGTCGAACCCGGGCCGCAGGCCCAGGTAGCCCTGGTCGCCATGAACCCGCACACCGGCGAAGTTCTGGCCTTGGTAGGCGGGCGAAATTATGGTGTGAGTCAGTTGAATCACGCCACGGCGAAACGTCCGACGGGCTCGATCTTCAAGCCCTTTGTCTACGCGGCGGCCATGAATACCGCCGTCACCGGCACCAATCCGGTGTTCACTCCCTCTTCCATGGTGGAGGACCAGCCGACTACCTTCGCCTACGGCGACCAAATCTACGAGCCGCGCAACTACAAGGAGGAATATCACGGGCAGGTGACCGCAAGGTATGCCTTGGCGATGTCCCTGAACAATGCGACTGTCGCCTTAGCCCAGCAAGTGGGCTATGACAAGGTGGCGGAATTGGCCAAATCGGCTGGGGTCACGTCGGTGAAGCCGACCCCGGCAATGGCCTTGGGCGCCTACGAAGCAACCCCTTTGGACATGACGGCCGCCTACACGGTGTTTGCCAACGCCGGAGTGCGAATCTCGCCCATTCTCGTCAATTCGGTTCGCAATGCCGTAGGCGACGTCGTCACCGACCTGAAGCCGGAGCGCCGCCAAGTCTTGGATGAGCGCGTGGCCTACGTCATGACCGACATGATGCAAGCGGTCATTAACAATGGATTGGCGTATGCCGCGGTTCGCCTGAGCGGATTTCAGGCTCCCGCCGCAGGCAAGACCGGGAGCTCCCATGACGGCTGGTTTGCCGGCTACACCAGCAACCTTCTCTGCGTGGTGTGGGTGGGCTTTGACGATTACAGCGACCTTCATCTGAGCGGGGCGCAAACGGCCGCACCCATTTGGGCGGAATTTATGAAAAAGGCGGTCGCCCTTCCCCAATATTCGGAGATGACGGCCTTTACCCAGCCCACCGGGGTCGTCGACGTCCAGCTCGACAAAGTCACCAACCTGCTTGCCACCCCGGCGTGTCCAGAGACCTATACGGCGGCCTTCGTCATCGGAACCGAGCCGACGGCCACCTGCGACCAAGGCGGCGGCGGTATCAAGGGTTTCTTCTCTCGTATGTTGGGGTTAGGCGGGCAGAAGCCCCTCCCGCCCCCGGACGCGGCCGCGGACGACCCCAACTCGCCCAATGCCGAGGCAAAAAAGAAAAAGGGGCTTTTTGACAAAATTACGGGTATCTTTAGAGAAGAAAAGTCGTCGAATCCTCCTCAGAAGCCCCCGGAGGCGAGCACAGAAAGTCCTCACTGATCGGTCATCGCCGTCCGGAGCGCGGCGCAAGAGAGTTCGACCTTTCGGAGGTGCGCGTATGGCTCGCCACTATCCCCTCTTGGTATTTGCCCTGCTTTTCCTGCCGGCTCTCGAGGCTCAGTCCAAACCGGAATCCGTGCAGGTGACACCTCCGCTCATACGGCATGCGGAACCGCCGTCGCCCACGGCCTCGCGAGAGCAGCTCGAGCAGCGTGGCGACGAACTCAGGGCTGAGAAATCCTACTTGGACGCTCTCGATTACTATCGCGCGGCTCTAGCCAAGAGCCAGAAGGATGCCGGGATTTGGAATAAGTGTGCCATCACCGAACTGCTTCTCCAGCGTTTCCGAGAGTCCAAGAAAGAGTTAGAGCGAGCGACGCATTTGAATCCGCAATTCGGAGACGCATTCAACAACTTGGGAGTGGTTTTCTATCTCGAAAGGAAGTACCAGAACGCTGTTAAAGAGTACCAAAAAGCCATCAAAATTCGTCCCGACTCGGCCTCCTATTACAGCAACCTGGGCGCTGCTTACTTCTCCAAGAAAGACTTTGAAAAAGCTACCCTGGCCTATAACCACGCCGTGCAGTTAGACCCAGCCGTGTTTGAAAACAGTTCCCACGTCGGCGTGGCCGCACAGATGTCGTCGCCTGAGGATCGCGCCCATTTTGAATACGTCATGGCCAAACTTTTCGCCAAGCAGGGCGACAGTGATCGCTCCCTGCTCTATCTGAAGCGGGCGCTCGAAGAGGGATACAAAGGGATCGACGACGTCTACAAGGATCCGGAGTTCGAACAACTTCGCAGCGACGCGCGCTTTACCCAACTGATGGCGGCGCGCCCTCCGGCAATCCCAGAGTAAGTTATTGTTGTTAAAAGACTTACATCGACACTAAAATTCTCGAAGAAAAACCGCAACTTTTGGCTGTTGCCGGGTTAAAAGTGTACTAATACTCCTGAAAACACAGGGTGAGTAAGGAGAAACAGTAGCCCACCGGTTGTCGACCCGAGCACGCCCCAAGCAGACAACCGGTGGGGTTTTTGCTGGTTTACAACGCTAGACATCCTGTCGTGCTGCCCGTAACCGAGCAATCCGCTTCAGTTTCGACCCTAACCATGCTGGTCCGCTCGACCTAGTTTTGCTCCAGGGAGAGGCGTTCCAGGCCAGGACCGGTGTGGTTTAGAGACGAGTGTGGTTTAGAATTGTCCGCGTTTTTAGGCGAAGACGGGAGATTTCGCTTAATGGCAGCAACGAGAAAACACCTGATGCCAGCCGGAGCTCACCTTTCGATCCGTCCCCGCTTGGTGTTGCACGCGCTATCGCTCCTCACCTGGTTCCCGACGAGTTTTGCCGTCGCGGCCGAGTTGGCTTATGTGCGCGTTAATCAGATTGGATACGAAGCCGGCAACGGTCCCTTTCGCGCCTATCTCATTTCTACGGTTTCCGAGACTGGTGCGAGCTTCCAGGTCGTCAACTCGAAGGGTGCGGCACTGTACACGGGCAGGATCGGCCGCTGGCTCGGCACTTGGAGCAACAGCAAGGAATTAACCTACCAGGTGTACGCTCTTGACTTCACGGTTCCCGGAAAAGAAATTTATACAATCTCGGTGACGGGCCCGGTCGACGCGGCCTCGCCAGCTTTCGCCGTGGATTCCCCGCACGTGCTCTACCCCGGCCTGCTGTTGAATACTCTATTCTTCTATGAAACCGAACGCGACGGGCCGAACTATATCCCCAACGCGCTGCGGGACGCACCTGGGCACCTCAAGGACGCCAATGCCCGCGTCTACGTCAGCCCTCCGCTCGATAGCAACGACTTCATCGACAATGTGCCGCCCACTCCGCCCCTGGTACAGGCGCAAGCTGCCGACATCAATGCGGCAGGCGGGTGGTGGGACGCTGGCGACTATACGAAATACGTGGAGACCGCCAGCTATACGGTCGCTCTGATGGAGATCGGAATACGCGATTTCCCGAATCAGATGGGCGTCAACGCTCCCCTGCATCCTCCGAAGCCGCCGGTCTCGGTATCCTACGCGGGCGACAGCGGGCTAGGAGCGCCGTCCTCGTCCAACTTCAGCGCGGAAGCCAGGTTTGGGATTACCTGGCTGATGAAGATGTGGAACGATCGGACGAAGACCCTCTACTATCAGGTCGACAACACTCAGGATTGGGATTTTTATGGGGAGGGCGATCCTAGTTCCACCCCGAGCAACTGCGGCGGAACTTACCGGACACCTTTCTGCCTCATCACCGAGTACGACATTTGGACCCTGCCCCAGGCGGCCGACAGTTTCGAGCAGCCGGGTGATCCGGAAGCCTGTGACCCGCTCACCACGTTTTACATCTGCTATCGACCCGTATTCTTAGCCGGTCCGGCCGGGTCGAAAATCAGCCCGAATCTCGCCGGCCGTTTGACAGCTGACTTTGCGCTTTGCTACCAGCTCAACCAGGCGGTACACCCCGCTTTGGCAAACCAATGCTTGAAGAATGCAGTAGACATCTTTCGGTTGGCAGACACTTCCTTTCCCGACCCTGCTCCCACGGTGGATTCCGGGTCGTGCACCCATTGCCTGCTGACCGTCCTTCCCTTTGACGGCTATCCCGAGAACGTGTGGGACGATGACATGGAACTCGGTGCCACCGAGCTTTATTTTGCGCTTCGATCCGCTCATGATCTACCGCCCGGACTGACGGACGCCGATCCCATGGACTATCTGCGACAAGCGGCCCAATTTGCCAACAACTACATTGAGAACATCTACGACACCGGTAATTCCGACACGCTCAATTTGTACGATGTAAGCGGGCTGGCACACTTTGAACTCTATCGCGCCCTCGAAACGGCCGGAAATCCCACGGGTCTCGCGGTTTCTCAAGCGAAGATTCGCGGGCAGCTTTTGGACCAGGTTCGCTCGGCCATCAGCCAAGCAGGGACCGACGCGTGGGGCTTCGGATACAACTGGAATTATGGCGACACCACGTCGCATGGCGCCGGCCTGGCGGTGATGGCGAGCGAGGCCTACTATCTGACCCGCTCCCGGACCTTCGACCGATATTCCCAGCGATGGATGGCGAACATTCTGGGTGCCAATGCCTGGGGGTCGTCGTTTATTGTCGGAGACGGGAGCACCTTCCCCAACTGCATTCAACATCAAGTGGCCAACTTGGCGGGAGCCCTGGACGGGACTTCCGGCGGCACCCCCATACTGTGGGGTGCAGCCTCCGAAGGGCCGGCTGGTTCCGCGACCTCGGGTTTCGTGTCGGGGATGATCCGGTGTCCCGCCGATGGAGTCAATACTTTCCAAATCTTCAACGGCAACGATGGCAAGTACAACCCCTCGCAGGTGAGCGTTTACAAGGACAACATGCAGTCGTTTAGCACCACCGAACCTGCTATCGACCTCACGGCTACCTCGTTTCTGATGTGGTCGTGGAGAATGGCTGGCCGCCCCAGCTTCTAAGCACGACGAGGCGAATTCCCCGTAATCTCGGCTCGTGGTTCCTCTTGGCTCCCTAATTCCAGGCGCGTCGAGCGCTAAACATCAAGTTCCCCATCAATCGTACGGCCGTCAGCTCGGAGGCGAATATTTTGCGAAAACCAGACCTTGCAGCTAGAATAAAGCCCAATGTCTTCTCTTCCCTCCTCTCTGGCGTGGGCCCATCCCTTGGTGACCGACTGGTTTGTCCGCAGATTCGGAACGCCCACGGAGCCCCAGGAACTGGGCTGGCCGCATATTGTGGCGGGACGCACCACCCTCATCGCCGCGCCTACCGGTTCCGGCAAGACGCTTGCCGCCTTCCTGGCTTCCATTGACCGCTTGGTGCGCAAGGCGCTGGCCGGCGATCTCACGGATCGAACCCAAGTTCTCTACGTCTCGCCGCTGAAGGCCCTCGGCAACGACATCCAAAAGAATCTCGAAATCCCGCTCGGCGAGATCTACCAGATGGCCGGCGAGCGCGGCCTGCTGATGCCCGAGATTCGCACGGCGGTGCGCACCGGTGACACCCTCATGCACGAGCGCCGGGCCATGTTAAAGACCCCTCCCCACATTCTGGTGACCACGCCGGAATCGCTCTATATCCTGCTCACGGCCGAAAGAAGCCGCGCCATCCTGCGTGACGTGGAAACGGTCATCGTGGATGAAATCCACGCCATTGCCGATGACAAGCGAGGGGCCCACCTGGCGCTCTCGCTCGAGAGACTGGAAGCCTTGCGTCAAGGAACGCTCGGGATCATCCCTGGCTCGCCTTCCCTATTCGCCGAGGAACCTGCCGTTCTGACGCGCATCGGACTGTCTGCGACCCAAAAGCCGATCGAAGAAATTGCCCGCTTCCTTACCGGAAACGGCCGGCCGGCACCGGTCATCGTCGATATCGGCCATCAGCGAACGCTCGATCTGGCTGTGGAAGTGCCGGCCAGCCAGCTTGGTCCCATTGCCACGAACGAAATGTGGGAGGAGATCTATGACCGCATCGCGGATCTAGTTCGCGAGAACCGATCCACGCTGGTCTTCGTGAACACGCGCCGATTGGCAGAGCGCCTCGCCCACCGCCTGGCCGAACGCCTCGGGCAGCAGCACGTCGCCGCTCACCATGGCAGTCTTTCCCGCAAGCTGCGGCTGACGGCGGAGCGAGACCTGAAAGAGGGCCGGCTGCGAGTGCTGGTTGCGACCGCGTCTCTGGAGTTGGGGATTGACCTCGGCACGGTCGATCTCGTGATCCAGATCAGTTCTCCGCGGGCCATTGCGGTCGCCTTACAGCGGACCGGACGTTCCGGCCACTGGCGAGGTGCAATTCCGAAAGGCCGATTCTTCGCCACGACTCGCGACGAACTTCAGGAGTGTGCCGCTTTGGTTCGCGCGATCCGGCAGGGGGACCTGGATCGCATCCTGATTCCGGAAGCCCCGCTCGACATTCTGGCGCAGCAAATCGTGGCCGCCTGTGCTGCAGAGAGTAGCGCCGAGCCCTCGGCGGATCGAGGCTGGGATGAGGAGGAACTCTTCCGGTTGGTAAAGCGCGCTTATCCTTACCGTAATCTCTCGCGCGCCAGCTACGAAGCGATCCTCACCATGCTCTCCGAAGGCATTGCCGCCCGGCGCGGACGCTACGGCGCGTACTTGCATCGCGATCGGGTGCACCAAAAATTGAGGGCGCGACGCGGCAGCCGGTTGGCCGCGATCACGAGCGGCGGTGCCATCCCGGAAACTGCGCTCTACACGGTGGTTGCCGAGCCCGAGGGAATCACGGTCGGCACCCTCGATGAAGACTTTGCCGTGGAGAGCAATGCCGGCGATATCGTTCTGCTTGGCAACACTTCCTGGAGGATTCGCCGGGTGGAAGGAAAGTCCGGCCGCGTGCTGGTCGAGGATGCGCACGGCGCGCCTCCCACCGTTCCTTTCTGGTTGGGGGAGGCTCCGGCGCGAACCGAAGAACTTTCTGGCCACGTGGCCGATCTGCGGCGCACGATCAGTGAACGACTGGAGAATATCTTTCCGGTTGGATTCTCGCCGGCCCAGAAGGAGGTAGCCGATACCCTAGCCTGGTTGAAGCAAGAGTGCGGTGTGGACGATGCCGCCGCCGAGCAAATGATCGAGTACACCTTGCAAGGCCGGGCTGTGCTCGGAGCCGTCCCTACCGAGGACACCCTCATCGCCGAGCGCTTCTTCGACGAGGGCGGAGGCATGCAACTGGTGATCCACGCACCTTTGGGCGGGCGCATCAACAAAGCCTGGGGACTCGCTCTCCGCAAGCGCTTCTGCCGCAGCTTTAACTTCGAACTGCAGGCGGCGGCTACCGACAATGGGGTGAACATTGCGCTGGCCGAGCAGCACAGCTTCCCTCTGGCCGAAGTGTTTCATTACCTCAATGCCGAGACGGTCGAGCCTATTCTGGAACAGGCAGCCCTGGCCTCACCCATTTTTCAAACCCGGTGGCGGTGGGATGCCAATCGTGCTCTGGCCTTGCTGCGCTTCCAAGGAGGCAAGAAGATTCCGCCCCAGATTCAGCGCATGCGGGCCGACGATTTGCTGGCTTCGGTGTTCCCTGACGTGGCGGCTTGCCAGGAAAATATTGTTGGCGACATACAAATTCCGGATCATCCGCTGGTCCAAGAGGTCATGAAGGATGTTCTCCACGAGGCGATGGATCTCGACGGTTTGAAGAATGTGCTGCGCGGGATCGAAGCGGGACGAATCCGCATCGTGGCCGTCGATACTCCCGTTCCCTCGCAGTTCTCGCATGAGATTCTGAATGCAAACCCGTACGCCTACCTCGATGACGCCCCCCTGGAGGAGCGCAGGGCACGCGCCGTCGAGATGCGGCGAATCCTCCCGGAATCGGTTTTGGAGGAAGTGGGAAAACTTGATCCCCGCGCCATTGCTCAGGTTCGGCAGGAGGCCTGGCCCGATGTCCGCGATGAGGACGAAGTGCACGATGTGCTGCACACCCTGATCGCCCTGCCCGCAGACTACCGGAGGCGAGATGCCTTCCTCCCAGCAGCCGAGCCTGGGTCCGCTCTAGAACTTGCTCCCACCCCGGTTGACCGAGGAGGCAGTGTCGAACCAGACCTTTCGCCATGGCGCGGCTTCTTCGACAAGCTGGTTCGAGAAAACAGGGCGACGGTGGCTTGCGTGGGAGACCGGTCGTACTGGGTCTCGGTGGAACGCCTACGGAGCTTTGCCCTGCTGTTCCCCAATGGAATCATCCAAGGCTCTGCCCCTGACTTCGAATCTGAGCTTCCCTCTCGGGACGAGGTACTCCTGGCTCTGGTGACCGGATGGATGTCGCACATCGGGCCGGTCACGGCCGATCAGCTCGGGTCTTGGTTGGGGATCGCCTCCTCGGAGATTGAGAAAGCGCTGCTGCGCATGGAGGCCAGCGGCGCCATCCTACGCGGCAAGTTCACCGGCTCGAGTTGGTTGGCGAGCCCGTCCCCCGCCGTCGTCGAATGGTGCGAACGGCGGCTGCTGGCGCGTATTCATCGGCTGACCGTGCAAACCCTGCGCAAGCAAATCGAGCCGGTCACCGCCGCCCAATTCATGAGTTGGCTGCTGCGCTGGCAGCACCTTGCGCCCGGCACCGAGGTCGAGGGCGAACGTGCCACGCTCGAGGTTTTGCGCCAGCTTCAGGGATTTGAAATTCCCGCCAACGCCTGGGAACAGCAGGTGCTCAGCCGGCGGATTCGCAACTATGACCCCAAGTGGCTCGATCAGCTTTGCCTGACCGGCGCCGTCGGCTGGGGTCGGCTTTCGCCGCATCCCGCCACGCTCGAAGACTCCACGAATGGCAAGCGACGGGTGATTCCTACCAGCGTTGCTCCCATCACGTTCTTTGTGCGGGAAGAAGCGGACTGGATGATTCCCCGTCAAGCCGGCTCTGCCCAGCCGGGAGTTCGCGGCTTAAGCGAAGTTGCCAGGCAGGTGCTCGATTTCCTCTCTCACCGTGGCGCCTCCTTCTTCCCCGATATCGTCCGCGGCACAGGCCGCTTGAAGGCCGAGGTGGAAGCCGGGCTCTGGGAGTTGGTGGCCGCCGGCATAGTCACCGCGGACGGCTTTGATAACCTGCGCTCGCTGATTGATCGCAAGCGGAGAGCCGGGCAAGGTAGCGGACGCGCCGCGCGCCCCCGCCACAGTTCCGGGCGCTGGGCGTTGTTGTTCACCGATCATGAGGCCGATCGCTATCGCGCCGTGGAGGCCACCTGCTGGATGTTGCTGAAGCGTTATGGCGTGGTGTTCCGAGACTTGCTCGCCCGCGAAACCAACCTTCCCAAGTGGCGTGAAGTTGTGATGGGCTTCCGCCGCCTGGAAGATCGTGGCGAGATCCGCGGCGGCCGTTTCGTCGACGGGTTTCTAGGCGAACAATATGCCTTGCCCGTAGCCATCGAATCGTTGCGGGCTGCGCGGAAGATGTCCGCCACGGGACAGACCATCACGCTTTCCGCCGCCGATCCCCTCAATCTGGTGGGAATCGTGGTTCCCGGCGAGCGCGTGCCGGCGATCTCGGGAAAGGTCGTGGCTTTTCGTGACGGCGTCGCGGCCTCGGACGGCGACCGCCAAAGGCCTTCAGAGGATCAGGTAGCAGCGGCGCTCTAGCCGCCCCGAAGCGGAAAGCAGTTGAGCGGTCGTTCCCGGTGATGGCGGCCGAATATCCTTACGGTAACTGCAGGCTCATTAACGTGGCCGGATTCAGGTAAATTCCTTCCCACCGTACGGCTACGTGCAGATGCGGTCCGGTGGCTCGACCCGTACCTCCACTCAAAGCGATCTCCTGTCCCCGCTCGACATGGTCGCCTTCTTTAACCTCCATCTTAGAAAGATGCAGGTAGAGGGTAAGCAGTCCCTGCCCATGGTTGAGCACCACGCAATTTCCCTCAAAAAATAAAGGCCGTGCCAGCAGAACCGTGCCGTTATTGAGCGCAGCCACCGGCGTGGCCGAGGGAACTCCGTAATCCAGACCCTGATGCAAACTCTGCGTCGCACCATTGAACACACGGGCCGTGCCGAAGACATCGGTGACGGAGGCGCGGACGGGAGGCAGGAACCCGCCCGACCATTCGCGCTCCGGATCGACTCTCGAGAACACTTCGTGTTTGAGCGCCTCGTCCTGCCGGATCTCTTCGCGTTGCTCCGGGGTCGGCTCGGTAAACTGCTTCGGAACCGTGAGCACAATCTTCCGGTACTTACCCTTGCCGACGGCAAGCGCCTGGACAAACGAGACTTCTTGACCGGCGGCGGTCTTACCCTTCAGTGCCAGCGCAAACTTGCCTGCCGGGGCCTCGAGGCTAACGCCCGCAATCCCAAACCAAAGCTTGTTGCGGGAGTCATAGGAGAAGAACACACGGTGGTCCAGCCAGGTACCCTCAAGGGATTCAAGCCGCACCGGGGGTACCACTTGGAACAGAATGGGAGAGCCGTTGACGACGCGCTGAGGCTCCCAACGTAGCGTCCAGGCTTTAGGGGTGTGTGGGACTGTAGCCTTCGAGGTACCGGCCAACGACACCAAGAGGAGGCAGACGACGAACCCAGCGAGCGAAACCGGAGCCTGTATGTTGACTTTCTCGGGGAGCACCTCGATCAG
>DASPTQ010000258.1:0-2783 GCA_035623335.1 Terriglobales bacterium | reverse complement strand
AGCTGGTTTCCGCTGTGCACGTTCACGAGCCCGCTGAACTCCCAGTTCCCGACGATGTTGTTCAGCAGCGGGTTCATGTCATGGCCGAACTGCTTCCCGTGCCCGAGCGGCAGTTGATAGGTGACGTAACTGGTGAGGATTTGGCGCTGATCGAAGTAGCACGGTCCCCAATCCGAGCGTGGGTCGTAAATGTTCTGTTGGCCCGGCTGACCTCCCGATGAGGTCGCGTTCGTGCTACCGAATCCAGTGCCAAAATAACCTGCGGAATTGGTAAGGCACTTCGACCAAGTATAAGCGACCTGTGCCTCGAGTCCGTTGCCCATGCGCTTCTGCAGCACAGCCTGCAGAGCGTTGTAGGACTGGCTGGCATTGGACATGTTGGTGCCTTCGAGCGCACCACCAAACGGAAGGGTACCCTGTGCTGCTTGGTAAATTGAGCCGGGCGTTCCGCAAGTCTGCAGGCTAGCGTTGTCGCACGGAACGCTGCCGCCACCAAGGTACGGTCCGGCGATTTGGCTCACAATAACTTGCCCAGGTCTCGCGACCTTCCCGTCGGCGTTCAGTCCCACCCGCTGTTGGATCTCCTCAAAGTTGGCCAAATGGGTACCATGCTGCCCGACATAGCCGAGTTGGAGCGTCGTAGTGTTGCCGAACTGTTGTTGCACAGTGAAGTTCCACTGTTGGTTCTGAGCGGGTCGCAAGTTCGGGTCAGTAATACGCAGTCGCTTCCCCGCATAGCAGCTGACATTCAATGCGCTGCACGGCTGGACCGTCGGGAATCCTCCGTTCAGGCCGAGGCTGCTCTGAGCGAAAATCCCGAAGGGCGGATTGATGGAAAGTTGCTCGTTCGCTCCACCACCTTCCATGAAGGCCGAGATGGCGTAGCCGCCTCGTATCACAAGGCTGCGGCGGCTCGCAGGCGACCAGGCGAAACCAAGGCGCGGCTCCCAATCGCCACTGCCGAGGTAGTTGTTGTAAAGAGCGCGGTTGCCGAAGTGGGCGGGGGCATTGACTCCATCTCCACTTCCGTTCGGCGTATAGATGAGACCGTTGAACAGCCCGAAGTTCACCACACGGTTCTCTACCTCATAAACGGGCGTGTGATCTTCGAAGCGTATCCCGAGGTTCACCGTGAGTGTGTCCGTTACGCGCCAGTCGTCCTGGACGTAGCCAGCGAAGATATTGTTGCGATCCTTGAACAACTGTGGGTTCGGGCTCGTGTCGCGGCTACCGCCGCTGCCCAGTCCCAGGAAGAAGTCCGCCAGGCCAAAGCCGGTGGCGTTGCTCACACCGATCGTGCCTAACGCACCGTTATTTCCGTTGTACTTCCAGTCGGCGCGAACTCGCACGAACTGGAACCCGGTCTTGATGGAGTGGCGGCCCCGGAGATACGTAAGATCGTCAGCAAACTGCCCTTGCGTAGTGTGGAAGATCTGTGCGATTTCTTGCTGCCCGAGATTTGGATTGCCCGCAGGCAATCCCCCGGCAGCGAAGCCTGGAATGGAAATATTAGGCAACCCTTCCGTCCCCGGAGGATTGCCGTTTGGAATCCCGACTTGGTTCCCTACTTGGCCCAGTACAGAGCTGGGCACGATCGTCTGATCGAAACGAACCGCATTGAACCCAACGCGAGCTTCGTTCAACATGCTGGGACTAATGGTGTGGTTCCAGGTGATCACGGCGTTCCTCAAGGGTTGAGTAGACCCCTCCGAACCGGAACCAGGACCCAGGGTGCTGCCGCTACAAATGACACAGCCGCTGAACGTCGGCACGCGCACGTGAGCTTGCGACCATCGCCCGGAAATCCTGTCCTTCTGTGTGGGCGTGTAGTCGATCTTGGCATCGCCCTGATCGTTCAGAAAGTCGGTGCCCGCACGAAAGAAGAAATTGTCCCCGTTGACAGGACTCACAGTGGTAGTTGGGTATGCCGGCAGCGCGAGGATGTTTGCAGCAACCGAGCTCCCACCGGTTAGTAGGTTGCCCGAGAAAGGCGCGTTGCCATTGCGTGGATCAACGAGCTGCTCGCTTGGGTTATTGCACAAGCCGTTCGTAAAACCAGTCTGACAAATCGAGGAAAAATCACCTGACTTCATCGTGGTGCTAAGCACCTGGGCCCCATCGGGACCTGCGGTCAGATAACGAAGGCCCTGATAGTCCACAAAAAAGAACAGCTTGTCTTTAATTATTGGTCCGCCAAATGTGGCCCCAAACTGGTTGTAGCGCAACTCCTGTGCCTGTATTGTCCCATCCGCGTCATGGCCGAGCACACCCATGTCCGAAGCTACCCCCTTCGTCCAGCCATTGGAGGCGTTGTTGGCGTTGAATTTGTCGTTGCGCAGGAATTCGTACACAACTCCGTGATAGTTATTGGTGCCCGATTTGATGGTGGCGTTAATCACCCCGCCTTCATAGTTGCCGAACTCGGCGGAGGCATTCTGCGTAATGACGTTGAATTCCTGAATTGCGTCGACGCTAGGCGTGTAGCCGACTTCGTTATTCTTGTCCTCGCTGTTCTGCTGGCCGTCGAGGAAATACTGATTCGCCTGCTCACGGTTGCCGTTGATATAAGGACGGCCGGAGTTGGTCATCTGCTGCGGCGAACGCATGCCATCAGGATTCACGTTGGTGGCGCCCGGGGCGAGCAGGGTCAGCTGCAGATAGTTTCGCGAAGCCAGCGGCAAGCTCACGTTCGTATTGGCGTCGATCACAGTGCTGACGTCGGTGCTTTGCGTTTGCAACACCGGAGCCACAGCCACGGCCTCGACCGTCTGCGAGACCTGTCC
>DASPTQ010000257.1:0-32921 GCA_035623335.1 Terriglobales bacterium | reverse complement strand
ATGCAGTTAAAGCCGGGACAAATTGCCGCCGCTCTCGTCAAAGCTACGGACGTAATGATCTTGCGGATTTAATCGCGCTTTTCGAAAGCGATAGCCGAATCGTATCTCAGTTGCACGAAATCAAGCGTTTACACTCAAATCCCCCGGAATCAGATTTTGCAATAGTTTGATCACCGTTCACCATTGAGCGGGTTTCCGTAGTAGGTGATTGGTGCTCAGGTGACTAACAAAGCCGACGATCATCCAGATTTTGTCATCTGCCTTCAAGCTTTCCCCGCCCAACGGTAAGCCGCAGACGAACGTACGCATCAATCTTCGCGTCCTTTAGGTTCGGAGCACCAGTTGACAGACCGCACGACTGGCGAGTGACTCCCCGCCTACCGTTTTGCTGCCTCCAAGACGAATTGACCAAGATAGATAGGCTCTGACTTCGCACCCTTGGTGTTCGCAGCGTTCGGTGATACGCGATAAGGGGCTTGCACGAGAGTTGGGAAGCCCCATGCGTCGCCAGTACGCATATCAATCATGACCTTGCCATAAACCTGTGTGCTGCCATCCGGTTTGCGGATCGTGGTATAACCGGGCTCCACGAAGAACGGATAAATTTCTGCGCTCTCGGCTCGTACCTGGTTCGGCTGAAGTACAGGGCGAACGATGAGTGTCCCGAGAAAGGTCGCGATGAGTGCCAAGAGCAGTTTTGTGATGTAGTCGGCTTTTGCTTTCATATCCCCTCGTTTCACGACGATTGGTCGCCGGTGCCGAGGATACCGTAGGGAGGGTCAGAGTTTCTCTGAGGGAAATGTGGGGATTCACAATGCCAGCTTGCAGGGTCAATGAATGATAAGGATGCAAGCCGCTTCCACGCTTACGGAGAGGCGCGGGAATTGCGCGGCTGCAGAAACCGTCGGAAGTCGGACAGCCTCCGGGCTATGAGAAGAGCGCGGGCAGAATATTCCCAACAAAATCCACCAGGAAGTGTCCGAAGATATTCGCCAGCAGATCACGTCGCCACAAGTAAAAGACGGTCACGATCCCGCCGGCGACCAGGGCAATCACGATGTTGGCGAATCCGCCGGTCCAGTGTCCGACCGCAAAAATGCAGAGGGGAATGGCACATGCCGCGATTCGCCCGCACCCTAAACGCTGCAGGCGATCGATCGCATACGCACGATAGAACAGTTCCTCCACCACGCCTGCGCGCACTACCACAATGAAAATGACCCAGAGCGGAAGCTTGGCAAATGCCACGGCCGACGCGCTGTGTCCGTAACCAGTCCAGTGCGCGATCAGCGCAATTGGGACAACGTTGGCGATTGCGATGACAAATCCCCAGGCGAGCGACTTCCACGCGGGTGAGGTACCGATGCCAATCGACTGCCACGAAGCTCGTTCACCTCGCCGCACAATCCAGACTAGGGCTCCGGCCGCGGCGAACATGCAGGCTTCCCTCGCCAGCACCAAAGCAGGGCCTGGTTCCGCCGAGATCGCACGAAATGCCTCACGGATCAGAATCATCGAAAATAAGGAAATACCCAGACCAAGCCAGGTCATCGCCTTGCTCGACGAACGGTCCATCACAATGGCTTCATGCATGGTTGTACGTACGATGCCAGGAGACCAAAAGTTCCTGCCAAAAAGTGGGATCACGACTCCCGGCGAATGGGCTTCTCATGCGGTCGCCGACATCTTGCCACTGAATCCGCGCTGCGACAAGATTCTGTCTAGCCTTGCTTCCTTCTCGATAGCAATCTCGCTTCGCCCTTGCCGGAACCGAACCGAGATAGAGTAGACAGGCGGTCGCGGAAATTGAAAGCTCGGCAACTTGAGATATCGTGAGTCCTTCGCCAATTATCGATCTGCCATCTCCCTAACTGCTTAGTTCTCATTGACTTGTCTCTTGCCTGGACGTAAGATTCGCGCCATGATCGGCCAAGCCATTTCGCACTACCGCGTTCTCGAAAAGCTGGGCGGAGGCGGAATGGGTGTGGTCTACAAGGCGGAGGATACCCGCCTAGATCGTGCGGTCGCACTCAAGTTCCTCCCCGACGAAGTCGCGAAAGACCCACAAGCCGTGAGCCGCTTTCGGCGCGAGGCAAAGGCGGCTTCGGCGCTGAACCACCCGAATATCTGCACCATTTACGACATCGAGGAAGTGGAGGGGCGGGCGTTCATCGCCATGGAGTTTCTCGAAGGCTCGACGCTGAAATACCTGATCGCAGGTCAGCCCATGGAGTTGGACCGCCTGCTCCAGATCGCGAGTGAAGTCTCCGATGCGTTGGCGGCAGCTCATGCCAAAAATATCATCCATCGGGACATCACACCGGCGAACATCTTCGTAACGAACGGGAGACACGTCAAGATACTCGACTTTGGCTTGGCAAAAATTGAGCCTGGTAAAGCAGAGGTGGATGACGCAGCCACGTTGACGCTGACGGATCCGGGCATGGTAGTCGGGACCTTGCCGTACATGTCTCCCGAACAACTCCAGGGGCTATGTGTTGATCGCCGCACGGATATTTTCTCGCTGGGAGCTGTCGTGTACGAAATGGCCACAGGCATTCGTCCTTTTTCCGGTACCTCTTCGGTCGAGATCAGCTCTTCCATCTTGCGGGATGTGCCACGGCCGGTGACCGAACTGCGGGCGGATCTCCCAACCGGACTGCAGCGAATTCTGGATCGCTGTTTGGCCAAGCAAGTGGAAGAACGTTACGGTTCGGGGGGTGAGCTGCACGAAGCCTTGGAGCGTCTGCGACGGGAGATTAGTTCCGGTGCGCACAGCCACAAGACGACCGGCACCGAGGCCAGTGCATCCATCGCCGTCTTGCCCTTCGTCAACCTGAGCGCGGATCCAGAGAACGAGTTCTTCGCTGACGGAATCACGGAGGAAATCATCAACGCTTTGACGCAGATCGAAGATTTGCATGTCGCTGCACGGACGTCAGCCTTCTCATTCAAGAACAAGCACGTCGATCTGCGCATTGTTGGCGACCGGCTGAACGTGAAAACCGTTCTCGAGGGAAGTGTTCGTAAAGCTGGCAACCGAGTGCGCATCATGGCACAGTTGATCAACGTCGCCGATGGCTACCACATTTGGTCAGAACGCTACGACCGAGAGCTGAAAGATATTTTCGAAGTACAGGATGATATTGCGCGCGCTATTGCTCAGCGCTTGAAAGTCGCGTTGAAGAGCGGCCAGCAGCTGTTGGTGAAAGCGGGGACCAATGATTTGGAGGCATACCAGCTTTACCTGAAAGGTCGCGCCCTTCTCTACCGGCGGGGGCTCGATATCCGCCGGGCGGCGCAATGCTTCGAGCGCAGCGTCGCTCTCGATTCGCGTTATGCCCTCGCCTGGTCCGGACTAGCGGATGCCCGCAATATGCTTGGCTTGTACGGATTCGAAAGGCCACAAGTAGCCATGCCGCAGGCCAAGGAGGCAGCAACACGTGCGGTTGCGCTGGACCCGCTCCTGGCCGAGGCACACTGCTCCCTCGCTTGCGTCTGTCTTCTATACGATTGGGATTGGATCAAGTCCGAACAGGGATTCCTGCGCGCCCGGGAATTGAATCCGCGCTATATACAGAACCTATCCTGGTATGCCTTGTTCTGCCTGGGATGGGCGCGGGGACGTTTTGACGAAGGTACGGCCGTGGCCACATCGGCCGTGGAGTATGATCCGCTCTCCGGCTACGCCCACGCCATGTCGGCTTTTTGCAGTGGTCATGCCGGTAAAGGTAAAGAAGCAGTTGAGTGGGGGAAAGCAGCCATTGAGCTGGAGGAGTCTTTTTTCACCTATTGGGCCTTGCAGCATGCCTTTCATGCGGATCAGCAGTTTGCCAAAGCAGTGGGAGCGGGCGAGATGGCACTCGCCCTCTCGGGGCGTCATCCGTTTGCCATGTCCGCGCAGGCCATGATATTTGCTCACTGGGGCAAAGTTGTCGAGGCTAAGGCCCTCTATGCGGAACTGGTGGCTCGCTTGGCCGGCGGTTACGTACAGCCGACCCACCTGGCAATTGCCGCCTCGGCCGCTGGAGAGTTAGACGTGGCCGTGGAGTATGTTCGTCAGGCCTTTGAAATTCGCGATCCGATGCTGATGATAGCCAGGCATTGGCCGGATTTCGGCCGTCTGCGGGAGGACCCGCGCTTCCAGGAAGTCTTGGGCCGCATGGGTTTACATTGAAAGCGAGAGTCTGATCCGCGAGCCTACGTTCCTTCGCTCCATCCCCCCAGATACTCTTCCTGTTCTGGTGTCAGGCGGTCAATCTTGATTGCCATCGATTCCAGCTTCAGCCTGGCCACTCGCCGGTCGAGATCATCCGGGACTCTGTAGACTTTGGGTTCGAGCGTCTTAGCGTTCTTTACCATGTACTCGACGGACAGCGCCTGGTCGGCGAAGCTCATATCCATCACCGCCGCGGGGTGTCCCTCGGCCGAAGCCAAGTTGATTAACCGGCCCTCGCCCAGCAGATTGATCTTGCGCCCGTCTTTCAGCGCATACTCCTCCACGAAATGGCGTGTCGTGCGCTTGGACGACGCCATCTTTTCGAGCGTTGGGATATCAATCTCGACATTGAAATGGCCTGAATTGGCGATGATGGCGCCATCCTTGATCAGCTCGAAGTGCTCCCGGGTGAGCACGTTCTTGTTTCCCGTCACCGTGCAGAAAATATCGCCAATCTTGGCGGCCTCGATCATGGACATCACGCGGAAGCCGTCCATCACGGCCTCCAGAGCTTTGGTTGGATCAACCTCGGTAACGATCACTTCCGCACCCGCTCCGCGAGCACGGTTCGCCAAACCACGCCCGCACCATCCGTAGCCGGCTACCACAAATTTCGACCCCGCGAGCAAATAATTGGTCGCGCGAACGATTCCGTCAATCGTGGATTGACCCGTCCCGTAGCGATTGTCGAACAGGTGCTTGGTGTTGGCGTCGTTGACCGCAATGATGGGAAAGTGCAGGATGCCTTCCTTGGCCATGGCCCGCAGCCGAATGACGCCCGTCGTGGTCTCTTCTGTTCCACCAATGACTCCATCGAGGGCATCCTTGCGCTTGGTGTGCAGTGTAGTCACCAGATCGGCGCCGTCATCCATGGTGACTTGCGGTTTGTGATCGATGGCCGCCAGGATATGGTTGTAATAGGTATCGTTGTCCTCACCCTTGATCGCAAACACGGAAATTCCCTGATCGCGCACCAGGCTGGCTGCGACGTCATCCTGGGTGGAAAGCGGATTAGAGGCGCAGACCACCACATCGGCTCCGCCATCCCGGAGTGTGATCGCCAGGTTTGCGGTCTCCGCTGTTACGTGCAAACAGGCAGAGACGCGAATTCCCTTGAGCGGCTGGTTCTTGATGAATTCCTTGCGGATAATCTGCAAGACCTTCATCGATTGGTTCGCCCAGTCAATCCGCTTCTTGCCCAAATCTGCGAACTCAAGGCCTTTAATGTCGCACTGCACTTGTGTCGGTGTCGTTGCCATAGATCTCCTGCGGCGATTGCCTCAACAATCGAATTGGTTCTTGCCAACCGAGGTTTGGGAAAGCGGAAGCCCCGCGGGTTTAGCGTCAGTCCGAGGCCAGCAGGCGGCGAGGAGTGTGCAGTTTTCAGGGTTGCTCAACTGTAGATCCCCTCATCTTGCTCGAGACGACAATCCCTCGCTTGGGAAACAAACTCACGAAGTCCCGCATCGAACTTCAGTTTAACCCCGCTTGCGAAGCACTTCGACCACCGGCTCGCCTAGGCCAGCATCGCTAGCCAGTTTGGCGGCCTTGTCGATGAACTCCCAAGTGAAGTCGGGGTCCTTACGGCCGAAGTGTCCGTAGGCAGCGGTTTTCTTGTAAATGGGGCGTCGCAAATTCAACGACGCGATGATGCCCTTCGGCGTTAGGCTGAAATGCGCTCGCACCAAGTCTGGAATTATGACCGGATCGACGATCGCCGTCCCGAAACAATCCACCAGGACGCTGACCGGATCCGCTACTCCGATGGCATAGGCCAGCTGCACCTCGCAGCGTTCAGCAAGTCCAGCTGCAACAATATTTTTGGCGATGTACCGGGCCATGTAGGCCGCCGAGCGGTCGACCTTGGTGGGATCTTTTCCGCTGAAACATCCGCCGCCATGCCGTCCCATGCCGCCATAGGTGTCGACAATGATCTTGCGGCCGGTCAAGCCGGTATCGCCCATGGGACCGCCGACCACAAATCGCCCGGTGGGATTGACGTGGTACTTGGTGTCGGCATCCAGCATTTCCGCCGGGATGGAGTGCTGAATGACATGCTCGAGGACCTCGGCGCGCAGCTTCTTGTTGTCGATGGTCTCGGAATGCTGGGTTGAAACGACCACGGCATCAACCCGGACTGGCTTATTGTTTCGGTCGTACTCGACCGTCACCTGGGATTTGCCATCCGGTCGGAGAAAATCCAGCTGCCCGCTCTTGCGAACCTGCGCCAGCCGCTGGGTAAGACGGTGCGCCAGCAGAATGGGCGTCGGCATCAGTTCCGGATTCTCCCGCGTCGCATATCCAAACATCATTCCCTGATCGCCGGCGCCCCCGGGATCGACGCCCAAGGCGATGTCAGGAGATTGTTCATGGATGGAGGAGATTACCGAACAGGTCTCGTGATCGAAGCCGTAGGCCGCGTCGGTATAGCCGACCGACATGACCGTGCCACGCACGATAGAAGGAAAATCCACGTAAGCCTTGGTCGTGATCTCGCCGGCAATGAAAGCGAGCCCCGTGGTCATCAAAGTCTCGCAAGCCACGCGGCTTCCCGGATCTTCGGCAAGACAGGCATCGAGGATGGCATCGGAAATCTGATCCGCCATTTTGTCAGGGTGGCCTTCGGTCACGGATTCAGAGGTGAAAACGTACGGGTTTTTGTGTGACACGGATTTCTCCTCGGCAACGGGCATCACCAACGGCAGGGGACTCGACACTGCAGTGCCCGCACGGCTTCGCTTAGGTCATTTAAGAAACTATCAGAGAAGGCAGCTCAGCGCAATTGGTTGGGCGATCGAAGCAGCGCCGATACCGACAAACACCAAGCCAAGGATCGAACCTAAACCAAGCGGCATGGGAGGTTACAGTTTGCAGCCAGTCCATCGGCTTCGGGGAAGGTTTCTTCTACGGTGTCTCGGTAGTGGCCGGTTTCGAAACCATCACCTCTAAGCCGCTGGGACCAAACTCCAAGGTCCTAACTTGCCCGTAAATCCCCTGCGTCGGCAGCTTCTGGCCGTTGAACTCAAAATCGAGGGCGCCGGAGTTCCCGGTCTTAACCACGACTTGGTTGGCTGCCTTGACTACTTTTTCTGCACCGCCGAGGAGAGTCTCCTCGCTCAGCTTTCTCCCGTCGGCCGTGATCAATAACCAGGCGTCCTGGCGGGCTTTGATGCGGACTACAAACGATGCCTGCACCAGGGACGCTGCCGAAACCGGTGCCTTGGTGGAAGACAACTCAGGTTCCGGTGCGGCCATCCCCGGAGAATCCGCTGGACTGCTCGGCGGGGACGGAGCTGGATGAGAGCTGGAATCACTGGGGGTTTCCGGTGGAGCGGTTCGCGCCTCTGCCGATGGCACCTGAGAATCTGAGGATGCCGCCGGTGCTGAAAGCGAACCGGTCGAGCTTGAGCTGGGTGGCATAACCACGGGTTTCACCCGGCTGCTGGGCTCTCTTGTGTAGAATCCCCAGACGGCAAAGCTGAGCGCGATGACGAGCAGAAGCATGGCAAAGGTTCCCCATGGAAGGCTGCTAGCCCGCTCGCTCTCGGCTTGCACCGGCACGGCAGTTTCGGGAACCGCAGGACTCGGGTCGCCTGGACTGGTTGCGGCCAGGTAATCGGAGACGGCTTGCTCCTCGTCCAAGCCCAGAAAGCGGGCGTAGGCGCGGATGAAACCCTTGTTGAAAATCCCCCCGGGTAGCTGGTCGAAGCGATCTTGTTCCAGCGCTTGAAGGAAACGGGTTCCGATTTTAGTGGAACGGGAGATCTGATCGAGCGTTATTCCACGCTGCTCTCGTTCCACTCTCAGGCGCGTTCCGAACGTAGCCACGCGACGGTTCTCCTAGTCGCCTATTATGAAACAATATGTTACGACTGGGCGAGGAATCTTACTTTTCTGCCTCCTGCTGCCTGCTAAGGCGCCACTGACGAGCGTACAGGCCGGCTTGCAACCGATTCTGTTGACAGCCGCTTACGGTATATCTGAGAAGGGGTTACGAACGTTTCTTCCCCCCACTTTCGTGCCACCGATATAATCTTAGCGCCGCCGCTCGAAACCAGAGGATGTTGTTCATGAGCAAGGCCATAGAGGCCAACGGAAACCGCCAGAGCCAGGAATTGGCCATTTTCCACGACGTGGCCAAGGCCCTGACCTCTTCTCTCGACCTGGACTCGATCCTTCAAACTATCATGGAGAAGATGGCGGAATACTTCCGGCCCGACACCTGGTCGCTGCTGATGATCGACCACGAGCGGGACGAGATGTACTTCGCCATTGCCGTGGGCACGGCCGCCGAAGCTCTCAAGAACCTGCGCTTGAAGGTCGGAGAAGGCGTTGCCGGCTATGTCGCCCAACACGGCGAACGCCTAATCGTTCCCGATGTTTACAGCGACCCTCGTTTTTCCAAGCGTATCGATGAGATGACCCGCTGGGAGACCCGGTCCGTCGTCTGTTTCCCTCTTCGAGCTGGTTCGCGCGTGTTGGGAGTGATTCAATTGGTCAACGTGGACATGGACCACTTCGGGGACCAGGAAATATATTTCTTGCAGTCTCTTTGCGACTACGCCGCCATCGCCATTGAAAACGCCCGGGCGGTCGAGAAGATTCAGGAACTCACCATCACCGATGACTGCACCGGATTATTCAATGCCCGCCACCTCTATAAGATCTTGGAAACCGAGGTGTATCGCTCCGCCCGCTTCGGATACGAATTCACGGTCTTATTCATCGATCTCGACCACTTTAAGTATGTAAATGATACCCATGGCCACCTGATCGGAAGCAAACTGCTCGCCGAAGTGGGATACTTGGTCAAGGCCCATTTGCGGCTGATCGATTACGCGTTTCGCTATGGAGGCGATGAGTTCGTCGTGCTTTTGCCGCAAACCGGAAAAGACGCGGGGTTGGTGGTTGCCAAACGATTGCGTGACAACCTTCGGGCGGGGCTCTTTTGCCGGGATGAGGGCCTGAATCTGAATGTACGCGCTTCGATAGGTCTGGCCACGTATCCCCACGACGCTAAGACACCCCACGACATCATTCGTCAAGCCGATGAAATGATGTATCTGGTGAAGAATACGACTCGGGATAACATCGGAATTGCCCAACGCGGGGTGATGAAGTAGCGTGGTAAGGTCCCCTATTCTCATGTTGAACGGCCCTCCTCCGAACCTACACCATAGTCGAAAGCCATGAGTAGTCAATCTTCGATCCCCTTTGAGCCCGCATGGGATTCCCGCATTGCGGCGGTCTCGCGCCTAGGGAGTTGGGGTTTCGTGTCAATTTTGATGCTAATTGGTAGACCAATGCGCACAGGGACTCATCCCATCACAATCGCCAGCCATGATTGATATCCATTGTCACATCCTGCCCGATGTCGATGATGGTCCGCGATCGTGGGATGTCTCAGTTGAGATGTGCCGTATGGCGGCGGCGGATGGCATTGAACACATCGTGGCCACACCCCATGCCAACAATCGCTATCACTACGACCGTCCGAACCTGCTCAAAGACCTCGCGACTCTGCGGCAGCGAGCCGGGAACGTGCCGCAGCTCAGTCTAGGCTGCGACTTTCATCTTTCCTACGAGAACATCCAGGATGCCCTGGTGCGGCCCGAGCGCTACATCATCGAAGGGAGCCGCTATCTGCTGGTTGAGCTCAGCAACTACAGTATTCCGGTGGGAGTCGTGGATTCTTTCGCGAACTTCCTAGGAATCGGGGTCACGCCGATCATTACCCACCCGGAGCGCAATCCTATCTTGCAGAGAGCACCGCAGCCGGTTCTCGAATGGGTGGAACTGGGTTGCGCGGTACAGATTACCGCTTCGGTCTTGACCGGCCATTGGGGAGAAACCGCGTGGCGAACCGCCGAGTGGCTGCTTAAAAACGATGCGGCGCACGTGCTTGCCACCGATGCGCATGATACGCGGCAACGTCCGCCGCTGCTTTCCGAGGCTCGCGATGAGGTGGCGGCACTGCGCGGGGCGGCGGTCGCTCGAGCACTGGTCGAGGAAAACCCGCGCGCGGTGGTCAGTGGGCGGCCACTGCCGTATTTTCCGAGGTAGCAACGGCCGCGATCATCGGTCGGCTTTCAAGCTCAGCCAACGTGCGCGAGAACAGAACTTTGCCTCGCAAGTGATCTTACGCGCTGTCTTCATAGTCTCTACTCCACCCTAACGTCTCTGCTCCACCATAACCTGAAACCAGTATCGAATATGCCATCGCTGGCTCGAGAAAAGCTTCCATTCCCAACCGAAGACGTTGGCCTTTGCTAATAGTTCTCTCGGCGGTTGTGAGCGTTCTCTTGCTCGCTTCGATAAGCCTTCCAGGATTGGTCGATGACATAGGCATGAATTGCGTCGGCGTCTTGTTTCGTCATTCGCAGATGAGGAAACGCAAACTTAGGAGGATCGGCAAATCCCGGCATTCCCTGCTTCCAGTGGCTGCCGCTCAACACAATGCTGTACCACTGCTGATGAGCTTCCGGTGGCATATAGCGCAAGTCGGGAACCGCGCCGTTGAGCACCCAGGCTCCACTTCCGTCGGTTCCCGGAGAGTGGCAGCCGTCGCAGACGAAAGTGCCGTACAGGACCGACCCTTTGCGAATTGTCTCTGGGTCGGCGACTTGCGTGGGAGGTTTTGGCACTGGTGGAACGATGTCAGGCGGCGTGGGAAAGCCCATGGTTGCGGCCAGCTTGAAGGCCAGCAGCCGCGCCGGTCCGCGCTTGGATTGCGGAGTGGCCATCGTCCAGGCGGGAGCGAATAGTCTCGATCCTGAGCCCCACCCCACAGGGGTCAGAATGTACTGCTCTCCCTTTACACTAAAGGTAACCGGAACCGAGTCAATCGCCGATCCGGTTTGAATCGACCAGACTTTCTTGCCGCTCTCCGCCGCGTAGGCGGCAAATTCTCCGTTGCCCTGACCCTGGAACACCAGATTGCCGGCAGTAGAGAGCACCCCACCGTTGGTCGCGATCGGCTCTTCTACCGACCAGCGCGCCGACTGGCCGATCGGATCCCAGGCAATCAGCCTGCCCTCGGTCCCGGGCATCCACTCCCCGTTCTCAACCGCCGTGTTGAGCTTCGGCTTTCGATCGGTCGTAGGTAGGTACACCAGCCCGGTCAGCGGACTGTAGCTCATCGGCCACCAATTGTGGACCGTCCACTGCTCAAGGCCCCCCTTGGGCGCAGGCACTTCTTTGGCGCGCCCGGTCTCCAGATTGTAGGAGTTTGCCCAGGCCAGCTTAACCAACGGATTCGCGCCAAGTAGCTTCCCGGTTCGGGCGTCGAGAATGTAGAAAAATCCGTTCTTAGGGGCGGTCATGGCGACATGCCGCTTCTCGCCGTTCAGGGTGAGATCCGCCAGCATGATGTGGTTGTTCTCGGTCTGCAGGCCGGGCGAGCTGGTCTGAAAATGCCAGACGTATTCACCGGTGTCGGCGTTCACGGCCAGAATGCATCCCGCGAACAGTTTGTCGCCGCGTGCCTTGATCGACGACAGCTCGCCGTAGTCAACCCCCGCCCCGGCGGTGCCGAAAATCAAAAAGCCGGTCAGAGGATCGTAGGTGATGGCGTTCCACGCATCACCGCCGCCGATCCGCCACGCGTCTTTGCCGATCCAGGTCTTCGCGGCCATTGCCAGCGCTTTCGTTTCAAACGGTTTGCTGGGATCTCCCGGAACTGTCCAGAAGCGCCACACTTCCTGACCGGTTTCGGCGTCATAGGCCACCATCGATCCTCGAACGCCATCGTCGGAACCGTTGTAGCCCATGAAAACCTTTCCCCGGGCGACGTGCGGCGCTCCTGTAATTCCCGTCTGGGTGGCTTCACAGACCGAAGCCTCCCAGGCCTGCCTTCCCGAAGCCGCATCGATGGCCACCAGTCGGCAATCCCCTGTGCCGACATACACTTTGCCATTCCAAACCGCCACCCCACCGTTGGTCCGCGCCGAGTAGGATCCATTGATGGCCAGATTCAGACGCACCTTAGGATCGAACATCCATAGCAACTTTCCGGACGCCGCATCGACGGCGTAAACCTTCGATAGCGGAGCGCTCAGGTAAATCACTCCATCCACCACGATCGGCTCTGCCACTACCCCCACGGCGCTATCAATGTCCAGGTACCAGGCGAGACCCAAACCGCCGATATTCTGATCGGTGATCTGCCGGAGTGGACTGAAATGTTGCTCATCAAAAGTCCGACCGTTCAGCAGCCAGTCGCTTCCATCGCCAGTCTCTGACATCACTCGTGCCTCGTTGACGTCGGCTATTTTGGCCGGTGCGCCCGCCGAGGAATAAAGTGCGATGACGAGAACGACCGCGAAACACACTGCCGTCAGAGCGCAAATTCGAAATACCCTCATGTCACGGTTCCTTTGCATCGCCAAAACTGCTATCTCGTACTGCCCAGTCCCGCCCCGCCGCACGGGACTATGCCCGAGGAGCTAAGAGAATTCCCTGCTTGACAAAGCACGCCGACCTTCACTAACCTTCCGGCTCTATAGTAAGGTTCTGGATCTTGGTGTAAGGATTCTCCACTAAATCTCATCTGTGGCCTGACGAAAACATCCTTATCCTGGGAGGCCCGGGTCATGAAGTGTCGCACGGCACAGCCGTCCATCTCAAGCACTTTCCACCGCCGTCTTCTTACCCAGTTGGTCGTTCTTTGCCTGACGGTTTGTATCCCCTCGACCGGCCAGAACACCAACGGCCGAATTATCGGGATTGTCACCGACCCGCAGGGGGCGGCGCTGGCCGGCGCCAAAGTGACGGTCGCCAACGCGGCAACCAACATCCAACGGACTACTCTTACCGATTCCACAGGATCCTATCAGGTTCTGGATCTTCCCATTGGCACGTACGTCGTGACCGTCGAGATGAAGGGCTTCACCAAAGCCGTAACCCATCCCCCGGAACTGAATATTAACCAGTCGCTGCGCGTCGATGTTGCCATGAAGATCGGAGGAACGACCGAAGTCGTACAAGTGGAATCGCAATCTTCCCAGGTAGAAACCGTAAACCCCACGATTGGCGGAACGGTCACCGGCAAACCCATTCAAGACCTTCCTCTCAACGGCCGCGAGGTCTTGGACTTGGCCTTTACTCAGCCAGGCGTACTTCCGGCTCCGCTAACCGGCTATGGCTCGGAGAAATCCGGCTCGTTCGCTGAGGGTTTTACGGTGGCGGGAGGGCGACCGGATGCGGTCACCTATTTGCTCGATGGTGGACTCAACAACTCCGTCACCAGCAACAATGTCGTATTTGATCCTAATCCCGATGCGGTAGACGAGTTCCGCATTCTGACCAACAACTACACCGCGGAATACGGACGCAACGGCGGCGGCACGGTCACCGTGGTGACGAAATCCGGAACCAACGA
The DNA here is from genome assembly GCA_035623335.1 of Terriglobales bacterium. GTDB lineage: Bacteria > Acidobacteriota > Terriglobia > Terriglobales > Acidobacteriaceae > JAFAGX01. Next base: position 19,323 of record DASPTQ010000257.1, on the reverse strand, counting down.
TCTGCACGGCAGTGTCTTTGACTACCTGCGGAACGATGCCTTCAACGCCAACGATTACTTCGACAAGCAACTTGGGCAACCGCGGCCGGTGCTGAAGCGGAATCAGTTCGGAGGCACGTTCGGTGGCCCCATCATCAAAGATCGCTTGTTTTACTTTTTTGGGTACCAGGGGCAGCGCCAAACCTCTGTCACGCACGGACAGGCGGTGACGACCTACACTCCGGCCGAACTGAACGGCAATTTCTCTCAGGCCGTGAACGGCGGCCCCGATCCGAACGTCGTAGCTTATCTCCAGGCTAATCCGTACTATCAATCCAACCCGGCGCTTGCCCAGCAAGCCATCATCGATCCCACGAAAATCGACCCCGTGGCACAGGCCTACATCAAAGCCGGTTTGGTCCCAACCTCCCCGAACGGGCAGTTATTTCCGAAAGGCAGCGCCTCCGACAATGTCGATCAATACACCGGCAAGTTGGATTTCTACGCCAGGCCGACTGACCGCTTATCCCTCACGGTCGGTTCCAACCAGGAGCCGACCGTAGCCCCGATAGGAGTGTTTGCTACGGTAACGGGATTTCCGTCGGATACTTCGACCACCAATCAATTTCTGAACCTGGCCTACACAAAAACATTTTCTCCTTCCCTGCTCAACGAAGCTCATCTCACGGCCAATCGTTTTTACCAGACTTCCTCGGCGGGAAGTCAACCTCCTGACCCGGCCGCCCTAGGTGTCCACATCAACTCCGATCTCGCATTCGCCCCTCCCATTATGCAACTGTTGAGCAGCAACCTGGTACTTGGCTTCGACCCCAACTTGCCCCGCACCAAGGCGGACAACACCTACGGCATCACGGACACGCTCACCTGGACCAGAGGACGGCACACGATCAAGACCGGAGGGCGGTTTGCCATTCTGCAAGAGAACTCGATCTATGCCTACGCGACTAACGGATGGTTCCTCTTTTATGGACCGGGGGGCGTCGGCTCGGGAACGGATCTGGCGGACTTTCTTTTCGGAGCCGCAGACGTGTATCAGCAGTATCCGCGAGCCAACAATAACGAGCACCAGAGGCAGTATTCGTTGTTCGGGCAGGATGAATGGAAGGTTACTCCCCGGCTGACGCTGACCGTGGGCTTGCGGTGGGAATACACCAGCCCGGAAGCCGATGTTCACGGGCGCAGCTATAGCCTTATCCCGGGACTCCACTCCACCCGATTTGAGTTTGCCCCACCCGGTCTGGTCGTTCCCGGGGACCCGGGTGCGCCAAACGGTTGGTACTTTCCTGATCACAAGGACTTCGCTCCGCGCTTCGGCTTTGCCTGGGATCCCTTCGGCAACGGCAAAACCAGCGTACGCGGTGGCGCGGGCATGTTTTACGACACGCTGAATGGCTGGATGTCAGATTGGAACAACGGCGTCCTACCCTGGTGGCCCTCCAGCTACCTCTTTTTCAATGCGTTGACGCCAAATGTGCCAAGCAACACATCCTTATCCTATCCGTACCAGACGGCAGGTGCGCCGGATCCGTTTCCTTCGACTCCTCCGCCCCGCAATTTAAACTTTGCCACTGCTGGTTACCTGCCATTCGGCTACGGCAATCTCTTTGTCGATCCGCATTTGAAGACCCCGTATATCTACCAATACAACCTGAGCGTGCAGCGGCAGTTGGGCAACAGCCTGATGGCGGAACTAAGCTACGTGGGAAGTTCCTCCCACAAGCTGCTTACCTGGGTGGATGTCAATCCGATTCTTCCAGCGACCTGCGCCTCGAACGCTGGGTGCAACAATCTGCTGAACGTAAAACTGGGACTCACGCCCAACAATGGGTATGCTCCCTTATCGGACACTTTTGCCGGGCTGAACAACGCCAACTATAACGGCATGCTTGCCAGCCTCACCAAACGGACGGGCAACTGGCACAACCTCGGCGATATGTATTTCAATGTTTCCTACACCTGGTCACATAACTTCGACAACGGATCGGGCTTCAACCAGCGCAGCATGCAGATTCCGTATTTCAACCCACATCAGTTCTATGGCAACGCCGACTTTGATATGCGGAACCGTATCGAAGTCAGTGCGGGCTGGGATCTGCCGTTTGACCAGCTCTGGGCGACCGGGCCTAAACGATTGACGAGCGGCTGGAGCCTCTATCCGATCGCCTACTATCAGTCTGGTGTTCCCCTCGATTTCTACGCCGACACCAGCAGCGCCCAGTCGGGTTTCCCGGGTCCCTCGGGCTACGGCGACCCGCAGCTAATCCGACCGGATCAAGTCACGTCTTCCATTCAGACATTCGATCCTCACAAGTATCAGACGTTGACGAACCCGACTGCCGCCGCGCAGACGACAGGAAACTTCTTTTTCAATCCCGCCGACCTCGTACCAAATCCGTGCATCGCTGTCGCAGATTCCACAGGGGCAATTGCCTGCCCCATCGGCTTTTACGGAAGCTATCGGCGCGATTCCTTGGCCGGTCCGACACGAGTCAATTTTGATTTGGCGCTCGAGAAAACGACCGCTCTGGTCGGCGAGAGACTGAGGTTGTTGTTCCGCGCGGAGGCCTTCAACATTCTGAATCATACGCAGTTCCAAAATCCGGGCAGCACCTTCGTGGGCGATCCCAACCTGGGTTTGATTTCCACTACGTTCGATCCTCGAATTCTGCAGCTAGCTTTAAAATTGACTTTCTGAGGATTTCCGAAGGGCGGCTTCTAGCCAAGCTGGCGCGGGATCGGAGGCGGCGGCAAGGAGCGGCGGACTAAAACGACGGCGCGATTCGAGTCGTGCCCTCTTCCCCAAAGGGCCTGGGGGCTAGGCACGAGCCCACGCAGGGTGTATCGCGATTTTACCTGCCGAAAAGACAAGGGCCGCAGGGGCCGAGGAGAAGATGAGCAAATCCAACAACGATCGCGAATTAGGAATGGGTCGGTCGATTACTCGGCGGGACTTTCTCAACGGTGTCGGCATCGCCGTCGGTGCTTCCGTAGTTCCGAGGAATTGTACTTGGCTGGCCTTCGGTATCCCGGAGCCGGCTTTTGAGCCCGAAAAGGATCCGAAGTACTACCCTCCGGCCAAGACCGGCCTGCGCGGCAGCCATGACGGTTCTTGGGAAGTGGCGCACGCGCTTCGCGATGGCAAGGAGTGGCCCGGGGCTACCTCCGACAACGAGTCCTACGACTTGATCGTCGTGGGTGGGGGTATCAGCGGTCTGGCGGCGGCCTACTTCTTTCGGAAATCGGCAGGACCGCAGTCGAAAATTCTCATTCTTGACAATCACGATGACTTTGGCGGCCACGCCAAACGCAACGAATTCCAGGCTGGTGGTCGTCTTCTGCTGGGGTATGGAGGAACCCAGTCCCTGGAGGCTCCTCACCATTACAGCAAGGAAGCCTTTGGTCTATTGCAGGAATTAGGGATCGATGTGGACCGGTTTCATACCTATTTCGACCAGAATCTCTACAAGTCGATGGACTTGAAGCGGGCGACATTCTTCGATCGGGAGACCTTTGGCAAGGATGTGCTGTTGCCCGGGTTCGGCGCTCACTACCTGGGTCTCACCTTTTCCTCCGAGACTTTAGCGAAAATCCCTATCGCCGAGCCGGCTCGCCAGGACCTGGCTCGCTTACAGGAAACCAATGTGGATTACCTGACTGGCCTGAGTCTAGAGGACAAAAGACGCAAGCTGACAAAAACAAGTTATAAAGATTACCTTCTGCAGTACGTCAAGGTTCATCCGGACGTCATCAAGGTCTATCAGTCGGCTCCGCATGGCTTGTACGGCGTGGGCATTGACGCAGTCTCGGCCATCGATTGCCTGGAGATGAACTATCCCGGTTTCAAGGGCATCCAGATGGAAAGTCCTGACGACAGCCCGGAACGGGCCGAGCCGTACATCTTTCATTTCCCCGACGGGAATTCCTCGGTCGCCCGGCTGCTCGTACGCTCCCTGGTACCGGGTTCGGCTCCCGGCACGACGATGGAGGACATCGTCACCGCCAGGATGAATTATGCGCGGCTCGACAATCCGGGTTCTCCGATCCGCATTCGTCTCAACAGTACGGCCGTGCGTGCGAAGCACATCGGCGATCCCCAGAGCGCAAGCCAGGTTGAGGTCACGTACGTTCGCGGCGGCCAGGCTCGCAAGGCGACGGCGGCGTATTGCGTGCTGGCCTGTTACAACGTGATGGTTCCCTATCTTTGCCCCGAGATGTCAGAGAAACAGAAGGAGGCACTGGCTTACGCGGTTAAGATTCCGCTTGTCTATACAAATGTGCAAATCGCAAATTGGAAGCCATTGCAGAAGCTCGGCTTGAACTCCATTTACGCGCCCGGCAGCTATTTCAGCTCGGTCTCACTCGATTTTCCCGTATCGATCGGTGAATATCACTTTCCCAGCCACCCCGAGCAGTCCTGTCTGCTCCATCTGATGCGAACTCCGTGCCAGCCCGGGCTCCCCTGCAAGGAACAGTACATGGCCGGCCGCTGGGATCTGTTCACCACAACCTTTGCGACCTTTGAGCGCAACATTCGCGATGAACTCGGCCGCATGTTGGCCGAAGGGGGATTCGATCCCGCCCGGGACATTCAGGCCATCACCGTGAATCGCTGGCCGCACGGATATGCGTATGAATACAATCCCTTGTTTGAGCCGCTCGATCGGCCCGATTCCGAACGCCCGTGCGTGATCGGCCGCCAGCCCTTCGGACGCATTCACATTGCCAACTCCGATTCCGACGGCCACGCTTACACCAACATTGCCATCGATCAAGGATACCGGGCGGTCCAGGAAATCCTCAGCACGCGCTCCGCTTCCGCTAAGCAGGCGCGTGCCAGTTAACCGACGAGGCACACATGGGTGATCTGAATCCCCAGAGGACTGAGCCTGCGCGGGATCGTGAACTGGGAATGAACCGCGCCATCAGTCGGCGGGATTTCCTGAATGGAGTGGCGATCGGCGTCGGCGGTGCTCTGACGAGCGCGTGGCTGCCGGGAATCCTGTTCGGCGCTGTGACGGCCCCGCCCTCGGCACAGGACACTCCAGGATACTATCCTCCCGCACTGACCGGCATGCGTGGCAGCCACCCTGGCGCCTTCGAGGTCGCGCACGCTTTGCGGGATGGAAACTTTTGGGGGACGGTGGGAGAACCGATCGAAACCCATGAGAACTACGACTTAGTGGTGGTTGGCGGAGGAATGAGCGGACTGGCGGCTGCGCACTTTTATCGCAAATACGCCGGGGCCGAGGTGCGCATTCTTATCCTCGACAACCACGACGACTTCGGTGGTCATGCCAAGCGAAATGAGTTTCGCCCCAATGGCCGCCTTTTGCTGGCCAACGGCGGCACAGTTTCCATTGATTCGCCGTTTCCCTACAGCAAAGAGGCGCGCGGACTGCTCACGGAGTTGGGTATTGATCCGCCGGCATTGCAGAAGAAGTGTGTGGACCGCGACCTGTACCAGCATTTGGGCCGGGCGTACTTTTTTAACAAGGAAACCTTTGGAGTCGACCGCCTGGTGATGGGTGCGCCCGGCCGATTGTATGGCCAGAATCCGGCGAATGCCCAGCCGTGGCCAGACTTCCTGGCCAAAACTCCGCTTTCCCAGGAAGCGCAACGCGATATCGTGCGGATCGAGGAAGACAAGGTCGACTACCTCTCAGGCCTGGCGCAAGAGGAAAAGAAATCCCGGCTTTCCCGGATGAGCTACAAGGCCTTCCTGCTCGAGATCGTCAAGGCCCATCCGGATGTCATTCCCTTTTACCAGACTCGCACCCATGGCCTGTACGGGATTGGCATCGACGCTGTCCCGGCTCTGGATTGCTGGGCGATACATTTCCCCGGATTTCAAGGCATGAATCTGGAGCGAGTTCCGTCGAAGGGATTGACCTTCACCGCTCTTGGCGAGGTGACGCCACAGCCGGAGGACTACCATTTTCACTTTCCGGACGGCAACGCCTCGATCGCACGGATGCTGGTGCGATCGCTGATTCCTAGCTCCACACCGGGCAGTACCGCCGAGGACATTGTCACCGCGAAGGTGGACTATAGCCAGCTCGATCGCAGTGATTCTGCCGTTCGTATCCGGCTAAATAGCACCGCGGTCGAAATTCGCAACCTGGGGGATCCCGCTTCGGCCAAACAGGTCGAAATAGTGTATGGACGCGAGAAGAAAGCATACCGAGTGCGTGCCAAAGGAGCGGTGCTGGCGTGCTGGAATATGGTGATCCCTTACCTGTGCCCGGAACTTCCGGAAGCGCAGAAGGCGGCGCTGCATTACGGGGTCAAGGTACCCTTGGTTTATACCGTGGTGGCACTAAAGAACCGAACCGCATTCGACAAACTGGGGATTCGCGAAGTGTCCTGCCCCGGCATGTACCATTCCTCGATAGCCCTGGATCAGCCTGTCAACATCGGTGACTACAAATTTCCCCAGGCCGCACAAGACCCCGTTCTCGTTCGCATGTTGCGCACGCCTTGCCAGCCGGGTTTGCCGGCCCGAGAACAGCAGCGCATGGGCCACTATGAGTTGCTGGCTACGTCCTTCGAGACCTTCGAACGTAACATCCGTGATCAATTGGCCCGCGCGCTAGGCGAGGGGGGGTTCGACCCTGCCCGCGACATCAGCGCCATCACCGTAAATCGCTGGCCTCATGGTTACGCTTACGAATACAACCCGCTTTGGGATCCCGACTGGCCCGAGGGTCAACGGCCTTGTGATCTAGCACGCAAGGCTTTCGGCCGGATCAGTATCGCCAATTCCGACGCTGCGGCGGCGGCCTACACGGACCAAGCCATCGATCAGGCTTACCGCGCGGTACGGGAACTTTTGTGAGGTGATGGTAGAGCGGAGGTCATCGCCGGACGAATTTGCCTGCGAGTGCGTGCTTGCGAGTCTCGAAGGGCAAGAGCTGGGGATTAGTTCGGCAGTTGATCCTTCCGCATTTCTTCCTGCAATTTCGTGAGCAAGTGTGCTCGCTCCTCGGTCGTCAATTCGCGTTGCAACTCTTCGAGGGCCAGGGCCACGATGTGGTAGTGGTGCACTCCGGCAAATTTGGGATCGGAGGTGATGTTGAGCCACAGCTTGTGCACCAACTCCAGATCCTGCGCGCGCAGCCGCGGGGTGTGCGGACCAAGCTGGTACTCATGAATCTTACCTTTGGGTTCGTAGATCTCCAGGGCGAGCCGCGGGCGGGGTTCGGGAAGCCTTTCCCAGGCATCGCCGGTGAGCTTGGCTTGCTCGTCCGTGCTGAGCTTATTGGAACGGCCACAAGCGATGCGGGTGGCATCCAGACGCCCCGCTGTCACGACAATGGCCTCGAACACGTCGGTGGCCGGAACCACCAGCAGGTGAACCGGCTTGCCTTCCTTTTCCGCCACCGCCACGGCGCCGGTGAACAGCTCCTGCTCATAGTGATCGAAGACCTGCGAAGCATCGATCACTGCACTGCCGCTGAAGGCGTGTTCGCGGTGATAAAGGCGGGCTGTCATGACCACGACGTCTTGTCGATTGGTATCCGTGGTTCGCAGGACGTCTCGAAGGTAATAGAGATTTCGGGGATCACGAACGGCGACCAAAATGTTCCCGGGACGCACGCCCAGGGCTCCGCTGCCCAGTTCCTGGTTTCCGTAAACTCGGAATTGGTCGAGATTCTCCGGCTTTCCGTGCCGCTGTCTTGTCACGTGATGCTCGGAATAGGTGAAGACGCCAAAGAAAGCAAGACTGAATGCGACGCCGGCGATGGTTGCCTGGGATTTGGTGAACAGGTTCACCAGGGCGGTCATCAGCAGCACCGCCGAGATGGCGATCAGCCCCAAGGGAATTTCCCGGCCTCCGATATGGAGATTGCCCGGCACCTTCCATTGGCGATTTTCCGGCTCGGTATAGCGCAGCACCAGCACTGCCAGCGCCTTCATGGCAAAGCTCCAGATCACGCCGAAGGCGTACAGCGCAGCCAGGATGTATACATCGCCCCGGCTCAACAGGATGGTCAGCAGTTGCATGCCGACGATCAGATTGATGATGCGGTGGCTGGTGCCGAATCTGGAGTGCGGCCTTTGGAACCAGTCCGTCAGCACACCATCTTCTGCCACGCGATTTAAAACCCCGTTGGCGCCAACAATGGAGGTGTTTTGCGCGCCGGCCAGAATGAGCACGCCTACCAGTACCACAAAGGCGTGGAAAATCAACTTCAGTATGGTCGGGCCGACCAGATACATCGTGATGCCGCCGATCAGATTGGCAAAGTAATCGTGCCTCACTCCGTCGGGGATGATCATCACCGCAAAGAAGGAAACCAAGGAAGTGAACAGCAGGCTGTAGAGAAAGATCACTAGCCCGGTCTTTTCCAGGTTCTTCAGCTTAGGATGTTCAATCTCGCGGTTGACCTGGGCCAAAGTCTCTTCCCCGCTCATGGCTAGCACGGAATGGCCGAAGCCGACGAAAAGGATGATCAGGGTCAGGTGGCTGAACCAGGTACCGTCCAGCCAGCCCAGAGATTCCTTATTGAGCCTCATGACTCCGGATGCCAACGGATTGGGCGGTATCTGGATGGGCACTCGGAAGACGGTGATCGTGCACCAGGCGATCAGAATCACCACCATCACGGTCGTGATGCCCATGATCTGCAGCGCCTTCTCACTGGATTCTTGGATGCCCTGAATGTTTTTCCACCAAAAATAGGCCACCACCACGGCCGCGAAAAGCGCAGAAAAATGGTTTTCTGAAAACACCAAGGGGTAATGCACATACCGGCTCATCTCTTCGATGAATCCAGCCAGGTACTGGCCCGCCGAGACCGCGCTGATCGGGCCCGTCAGAACGTAGTCAAACAGCAGCGCCGAAACCGAGAATTTCGCCAGGGTGCCGCCCATGGCTTCCTTGACCACGCGATACACGCCGCCGCGGACGAACATGCTGCTCGACTCGATGTAAAGAGCTCGCACCGCGTAGCTGAACAACATCACCGCCAAAATGAACCAGGGCGCGCTCTTACCAATGACCTTCTCAGCGTCACCACCCGCGTAGTAGGCCGACGAAGCCAGATCCGAGAGCACAATCGCCGCTGCCCGCCAGAAAGAGATGAACGTCAGCATCACCGTGGTAGCGACGAATACCTTGGTGGCGGGGCGGCGAACAGGTTGGATCGATGAGGACATACGGTTGCGTCAAAACAACCAAGCTAAAAATCTAGCACAGTGTGGATAATTGCATGTGAACCTGTTTACCAAATTGGGAGTGGGGGATTGTATTCCCCTTCCATTGACCAGCGAGGATGTTGTCATGGCGTTTGGCGTCCAAGAACCGCGGGTACGTCCTTTAACGACGATCAAAGGCTGTGCTACGGAAGCGGATCCCCGTACCCGTTCTTGCCAGGTACAGCCGGGTTGGAGATGTCCTGCCTACGGCCCTAGCTCTTGCCGACTGGTCAGTCGGTTACGCCGCCTCCCAGTGCCAGCCGCCGGATTTACGCGAGGTAACGCGTCCCATGGCTGGGAAGGGGAAATGAAAGGCCATGACCTTGCTTCGGTCGGCGACGGCTCGGTCGAGAAGACGCTGGCGGGTATCAGCGGCCTGGTCTGGCATGACATCAACCCCGGGTCTCCACCCCGTCTGTTCGAGGAGCATCAGGTGGATCACCGCATCCCCGATATGCAGCGCCGCATCTTTTTCCGAGGCGATCGCCACAGCCATATGGCCGGGAGTGTGGCCGACTGCGCGCAGCCGATGAATGCCGGGTACAACCTCGGATTCCTTCGAGACCAATTCAATCTGCTTGCGAAGCGGTGGCAGGCAGCGGCGCGCCGTTGCCAGGATCACTCCGGTCTTCAGCTCGTCCGGCACACGCATGGCGCTGAGGTCGGGATTGTCCGAAGTCCAGAATTCCCACTCGTCCTTCCACAGCAAGTAACGCGCATTGGGAAACGCCGCTTTGCCTTCGCTATCGATCGCGCCGCCGATGTGGTCAGGATGCGCGTGAGTCAAGATCACGGTATCGATTTCTTTCGCAGGCGCTCCAGCTTTTGCAAGATTCTCCAATAGCTTGCCGGTCGAGGGAGCCAGATTCCCGGCGCCCGTAACAATGAGCACCTTATTCTTGCCGGTTGAGACGAGAAGACAGGTAAACGTACTGTTGATCGCATCGGTCGGTAGACCGTGGGCCTGCAATTCCTGGTCGGGCACGTCGGCGAAGAACACGCATGGCGGAAAGGGGCAACTGCCGTCACTTATGGGAATACACTGAATCGCTCCGATCTTAAAGCTGCCGGCTGGAACCGCCATGGTTGCCTCCTCTGCGAGCGAAGTGGATTAAGAGGAAAACCATACGTGCGGGGATATAGGTTGGCTCACTCAGCCACGGCGAAGGTCGTCCACGCGTGGGAGTTCAGATCCCGCTGGAGATCCTTCTGCCAGGAGAACTCCGGGTGCGCGCGCACATGATCCGCCGCCTTGAAATCCATGCCGCAGGCATGACCTGCAGCGGCAACAAAACTCATTCGGGCAGCCAGACTCGCATCGGTAGCCTTGTTCTGAACAGCCCCAGCGGTTCCGAAAGGTGGCTGCCAATCTCCATCGCCTCGCGGTGAAAGGTCGATGTGCCCATCCAGGGTGCGTTCGTCTGGATCCTGTTTGTTCTCGAAGGTGTCGTAGTGGTCGGCCAGAAAGCGCTGCGCCGCCGCCAGGTCGATCTTCCCCTTGTTCTCCGCCATGAGTTGCTCCCACCGTACGTGGCGGGCGTTGGAGCTCTCGCTCATATTATTGGGCTCGAAGTCGGTCTCCTCGCGGATCAGATTCTCGCTGATCGGAAAGTTCGCGCCCACAAAATATCCGTCGCTTTTCCGCTCGAGCGTAACATTCTTCAAGCCCAGTTCGAGACGGCCGATCTCGTTCTTTCCGATATCGGCGATGAGCCAGGTGTTCGCATAGCCGCCGTTATTGCCTTCCTTCATGATGCGGGTGAAATCGTCGATCGATGCGGCATATTGCGCCGCCTTGCGCGCCCGCACAAATTCCGGAATCCCCGCCGGGTTGTAGCCGGAAAAGTGGCCTATGGTCGTCTCCGTGATGATGATTCCCGCCGAATTCATCACGAAATCGTCGGCACTGTGAATGACACCCGGCAGACCGTCCATGAGCATGCGTTTGCCCTTAGCCGGCACGATATCGAAAATGATGGTCCAGCGCTCGCCATCCAGATAATTCGTCCAGTTATTGTGGGCGATCACAATCTTGCCGTCGCTCGTGTAGCTGCCAGTGGCAACAAACGCGCTGCAATGCTCGGGAACGGCGCGGGAAGCGGCGGATTTGTTCCCGTGCTCACGGTCGTATTCCTTGACGTAATAGCTCCATTCCTCGGCAGCATTCAAGGCCACTACATCCCAGAGGTCGATCTTCAAGCCGTGGGCATTGACACCATCGGTGATTCCTTGCAGCTCCTCCCGATACTCCTGCTCAATGTGTGGCCACATCATGGTTTTCGCGGCATCCCGGAAGAACGGCCAGCTTTTTTGGCTGTCGTGGGTCTGTTCGAGGATGGTGACGTTGAGCGTGTCCTCGATCTCGGGCGTCAGCAAGTAGCCGTTCTGAAAGCCAATTTCGTGCGGTGTGCCCTCGAGATGCACGAACGTCCACCCGTTTTTCTCCGGCCGCCGAAAGGCACCTTTCAACTCGTCTGCCGTGCCTGCCTGAGAGGAGGACGTGGAAGAGAGCGACAAGGTAGTTCCCGTCAAGACGAGGACTGTGATAACCATGAACCATCGGCGCATGCGCGACTCCCAAAAATCTCGAATTCCTGGCATTCTAGCAGAGTTCGACCGGAAGGCAGCGCCTGGCCTGCCATCCAATCTGACGCCGTAAACCACAGTCAGCATGCCGTCCCATTCAGCGGCACCGCGGTTGGCCCGTCCTTCGTCGTCTACATGCCAGGGTACTTGCCGAAAAACATCAGCACGAAATCGATGGTGTCGGAAACTCCGTGGGCGATGATGGGCACGGCGAGGCTGCGTCCGGTACGAAGATAAATCAGCCCCAGCAGGAGCCCCATCAGGCCTTCGTCGATGGCTCCCGTGATCCCCTGGTAGGCGTGCGCCAGGCCAAAGCCGAGGTGCACTGCCACGAGGCTGACGATCCAGGCCGTTTGGGTGCGGTTCAGCAGATCGGCAACGCGGTTCATCAGATAGCCGCGGTAAACCATCTCCTCGCCAAAGGCGGCCAGGGTCCAAGCTCCAGCGAGGGCGAGCAGCGTCCACTTGAGGTTTCCATGCAGTGCGTGAAACGTCTCGAAATCGGGCTGCTTACCCAGCCACTTCACCAGCAGCGGTTGAGTAACGAAGAGCTCTAAGGCTTCGAGCAGAACTCCGGCGGAAACCCCCAGGGCAATCGATGTCTTCCAGTTGCCATAGAGCCTGAGACCGACGCCCCGCCAACCGATCCTGCGTATCCAGAGCGAGGCCCAGCCGAACAACAACAGATAGAGTGTCTTGCTCAAATAAACGTGATGATAAGCATCGGCGACGAAGATGAGAGCCACAACTACTAATTCGGCAAGCGCAAGCCACTTGCTTTGACGCCAATCTCCAGGTTGGATCGCTCGAACCCCAGCAGTTTCCTGCGCCGTGGTCGCCCAATCATGGTTGTTCTCCGACGCACGCACGACGACCTCCTGGAAGTTTTCGAAAATCGGATCAACGACGCGGCAACAGGTGAGAGCGGCGGTATTGCCGCACACACCAACTGCAGAACGACGTGGTCACGATCACCATCAGACAACTCGTCACCAACCCAATCGGCACAATCCACCAGCCCAGCAATTCGCGGCCAGCTATCGGTGCACCTTCGAACCCGAGGCGAAGAGAGACTTGAAGATCGCCCGCAGGGTCTGGAATCAGCCATAGTCCTGCCGTATGCGGATGGATCGGCTTCAGCACCGCACAGAGCGCGAAAACAGCTCCGAAGAAATACCCCGCGATAGATCCCAGCAACACCAGGAATCCGGCCACGCTCAGGCTTGCCCAGCGGAACAGTGCGTCGAAAATCCGCCACGGTGTCCGACTCACCTCAGCCTGTGCCAGCAAGCTGTCGGTGACGTACTCGCCCGCCAACCTTTCCGGGCTGCCCAACCCCGCCAGCGCCGCCGCCACTCCTGCCGGGGTTACTTGTCCGCTGCTTGCTGCCTTCTCCAGAATGTGACTGCGCAGCTCTTCGACGATCTCGCGGATGTCGTCGGCGTGAAGCCCGCGCAGTCGCTCGCGTAACCTGTCCAGGTACTCCTCAACCTGCTGCTGCGCTTCGCTCGTCATCTATTTCTCCTTCCCGAGCGGGGCCAGCAGTTTGCCCATGCTCGACGAAAACCGCGCCCATATCGCCGCCATGGCGACGGCCCTCTGTTTTCCGGCTGAGGTGAGCGCATAGTATTTCCTGGGGTGTCCGGCATCGGACTCCACCCACTCACTCTTGACTAGCCCCAGCGCCTTCAGCCGGCTAAGCAGCGGATACACGGTTCCTTCCGATACGATCAAATCGGAGTCGCTCTCCAGGCGCCGCAGAATCTCAAGCCCGTAGAGCGTGCCGCCCCACAAGACAGCCAGGATCGCCAGCTCAAGACAACCCTTGCGCAGCTGCACTTCCCACTTCTCTGCCGATTCCTGGCCGCAGGCGATCATCGTCATCGTTCATATCTTGCATTACAAGGTATATTGTTGTCAACGATATCGGAGGTAGCAGGGGCCTCCAAGGAAAGGCACACGGGACTTGTCTTCAGGTCGGAGCGCCGGGCTATTGTTGAGCAGTCCCCTTTACGATCACCGCAAAAGGCAGTTCTTCGCCCGAAGCGAGTTTCAAAGCAGCGGAGAAAATCCAATGGTCCTGATCATCTTTGGCCACGGCGCCGGCGGATGGCTTGTCGGCTGGAGGCAAACTAAGCGGGCTGGGGTGTTTGGCTCCTACCGTCTTTGCGCTCATCGAGACCAATTCCTGAAACTTGAACGTGGCGTTCGGATCAGTATCAGACGAAGCGGGAATGAGCAGGAGGAAATCTCGATTGGGAGATACCCCGAGGTGGTTGCCGTCGTCAGGAATGAGCGCGTAGCGCAGCGTGTAGAAGCCGGCGGGAACATGTTGTCCGCGAAAATCTACGGCGGTTTGGGGGTAATGCACCACGCCAACCAGGGTGGACTCAGCTAACTGCGGGTAAGCCACGCCCTCCGCGCCTTTCTTTGCTGGCGCGGGAACGCCTTTGCGGAACCAGAGCTCGCAGGTGGGTTTGGGATCATCGAGCGTGAGGCGAAATCCGTTGGTCTCCAGGCTTTGGCGAACCGCCTCGGGGACGGCGCTGTCAGTCAGCGCTCCGGTGCTCTCCACTTTGCCGTTCTGGGCGGCACAGACCGCCGCGAGCAGCAGCACCAAACCCATCGTCGGCGTTAGCGCTCTGGCCCTTCGCAACTTGCTTCCTATCGTTTACCGGGCGAATGTTCCCACAAAGGCGCTGCGCTTGCCGTGAAGATCCCAGGAGACACCCAGGCCGGGACCGGAATAGGAATCGGTCAACGCCACTGCGGGCATCGAATGCGCGGTTTCCGTCAACGGCGGATAAAAGGTCACTTCGTTCCCGCAAAGGTGATCCTGGCTGCCGATGCCACGCGTCTGGATGGTGGCGAACTGGCCGGCTCGAAGCACCGCTGCACCGTGGTGCTCGCTGTTCACAACCAACTCCATGGGCGTCGCAATCACCTGCTCGATGTTCTTGAGGAGTTCCCCACCCATGTGCTCGGCGAAATGCACCAGAGCCTCTCGTTGTTGTGCGGAGGCCTGATCGTCGACCAGCAGTACGGCTTTGGCGGGATACGGGCTCTCATAGGGATCGCCTAACGTCCCTTTGGCGTGCACGGCTGCCGCGATCGTCAATCCTTCGAGCGCGACACCATCCCATCCTCCACTTTGAACGTGCCAGGCCAGGATGGCTTCATTTCCGACAAGATTGACCTCGCCATTGGCAAAACATTGACCGGTATAAACATCGGCGCTCCGCGTCTCCAGATAATCGCCGCGAATTTCCTGCGCCGGCATGGAGACGGAAAACCAACCTACAAGACAAGCAACCATCAGCAAATTCCGAAATCGCATATCCAACTCCTGGCTCCCTGCTTCAATGCTAACCCCAGAGCGAACAACACGCAAAACCCGATTCCGGGGGCGTCCACCTTGCTTTTCTTCGCACTTTGGCGAAAGAGGGCGCTAGGCGCACTTCCCGGTGCCGTGACATGCCCGGCGCTTCGAACTGCAGTTACCTGGCTCGGCTACCTCGCCATCCGGTCCGATGCAGGTCTGGGTGTGCAAACACCAGAAAAGGCCGTCATTGCAGGCAGGCACCGTCGGATCGGGCTCGGACAGAATGAACTGGCCTTTCCAGCGCAAGTAGGCACACAGGTTGGGCCGGTTGGTATTGAAACGGTCCGATTCCTTAATCATGCCGCACCTCCCGAGGCCTTCAAAATGGCGCGTGTTACCGCCACCTTCGCCAGCTTCACTTTGTAGGCGTTATGGCTGAGCGGACTGGCTTTCTCAAGGGCGGCCTGGGCTGCCCTTTGTGCCATTTCCCTAGTTACGGGCTTCCCCACAAGAGCCTGCTCGGCTTCTGTCGAGGGCCAAGGAATCGGTGCAACATACCCTAAAACGATCCTTGCGGATTGCACGCTGGGGCCTTTCATTTTCAAGGTGGCGGCGGCCACCGCGAGCGGCCAATCAAACACTTCCTTCTGCCGGACTTCGTAGTGGGCGGCTTTGACGCCCGCCGCTGGCGGAAGCAAGATTTCCGTGACGATCTCATTCGGCCGCAAGTCGTGTTCCCGCTCATTTACACTCTTTGGAGTCACAAAGAATTTCTCGAGCGGAAGTTCACGTTTACCCTTCGTTCCCTCGATGCGAATCTTCGCCCCATAGGCGATCAGAATGGGAGCCACGGTCGAGGGACTGACAAACTTCGCCGCTCCCTGATTGCCGAGAATCGCGTGATAGCGGTTTTCCCCTACCGTGATCAACTCCTTTCCACTCTCGTCCTTGGGCAAAAGACCGAACCCGTTACGGAAATACCAGCAGCGCGGCCGCTGGCAGAGATTCCCGCCGACGGTGGCCATGTTGCGGATCTGCGGGCTCGACGCTTCGAGCAACGCCTCCGCCAGCGCGGGATAGTCCTTCTTCACGTTCTCATCATCGGCAAACTCTCCCAGAGTGGTCAGTGCACCTACCCGCAATCCCTGGGGAGTCGAAGAGACACCCCGCAGGTCAGCGATATCTTTGATATTGACCAACCGCCTGGCGGTGATGACATCGTCTTTCATCAGGGCCAGCAGGTCGGTTCCTCCGGCAAGAACCTCGGTATTTCCCCAAGTCGCGCCCAGCAAGCTGATGGCCTGGGATCGGGTATGTGGGCTCACGTATTCGAAGGCTCGCATCACGCACCTGCCTTCTGTTCCATAGCGTTTAGAACGCGGTCGGGTGTAAGAGGAAGGAACGGGACTCTCACTCCGATGGCATTGGCGAGGGCGTTGGAAATCGCAGCCCCGGGCGAGATCACCGGAGGCTCGCCCAGCCCGATCACACCTCGTTCGTCATATCCCTTGCCGGTCATCATGTGCACGACTAATTCCGGAATGTCGCTCAAACCTGCCAGACGGTAAAACTCCATATCGGCGTTCAGCATGCGTCCCGTGGTCGGGTCCATCACTTTTTCCTCGAACAGTGTGTAGCTGATGCCCATGATCAAAGCGCCGTAGCACTGCGTCTCCGCCGTCTTGAGGTCGATGATCAAACCGCAGTCTTGCACTGCCACCATCTTCTTGACTTTGACGATGCCGGTCTCACAGTCGACTTCAACTTCAGCCATCTGCACACCGCCGACGCCGCTGTTGGTCAGGTCGGGTGGCTTGCTCCGATCAGGATTTTTGCCGCGCACGGTCACTGGCATGGCACCCAGCTTGGAACATGCTTCCTTCCAGCTCAGGGCTCGGCTAGAGTCTCCCTTCACGCTGACTTGCCCGTTCTTGCATACCAACTGATCGGGCTGCGCATCTAGCGAAGGCGCTACTTTGGCGAAGAGTGCCTCGCGGGCATCGACCGCGGCGCGACGAGTCGAAGCGCTAACGCCGCCGATCGTGGTTGAACCACCCGATCCTCCCGAAGGCGGATAGTTGGTGTCGCCTATGAGTAGCTGAATGGCGTCGATCGGCAATCCCAGCGTGTCAGCCGCCACAACGAGAATGCAGGTGCGCGTTCCCGTCCCGAGATCCTGGGTGCCCATTTTGAGTTCGACCGATCCATCCGGATGGATGGTCAGGTCACAATCGCTGGCGTGCCCCCGGCCGCCCCAGGTGTGAAACGACAATCCGACCCCGCGCACCACACCCTCCACGCTTGCTGGTCGCGGATGCCATTTCTCTTTCCAACCCATCAGTTCGCCGGCGATGACGAGCTCCTCCCGATAGGTCTTCTCGCGGGCCTTGGTGAGATTGAGGTTCTTGTCGAAAAATTCGATCGGATTCATGTTCAGCTTGGCGGCGAGATCATCCAGCGCGCAGATGGTGAGCACTGCCGCTTGCGGATGATTCGGAGCACGCCAGGCCCGGGCGGGACCGATGTTGTTCCGAATGGCGGTGTGTTCCTGGTGCTGATTCGGAATACTGAAGACGTAAGGAATGGGGGGCATTCCCCCGCCGGCCGGTCCACCCGTTCCCCAGGAGTTCGATTGCCAAGCGGTCAGCGTGCCGTCCTTCTTCGCCGCTACCTTCACCCGGGCATACGCGGATGGCCTGGCTCCAGCGACCTTCAGCTCTGCCTCGCGCTCCAGCATGTATCGGACCGGTTTGCCGTTCGCCTTCTTGGAGATTTCTGCGGTGAAGATACCCCAGCGATCGGGAGAAAACTTGCTGCCGAAGCCTCCTCCTATGTTGTCCTGATGGACACGAATGTTGGTGGCCGGAATTTTCAGCGGCTCGGCCATCTGCCCGGCAATACCCGAAACGTTCTGGGTAGACATGTGCGTGAAAAGGTGATCCTGGTCGGTCCACTCCGAAATCGATCCATGACTTTCCAGGCAGCAGTGGGTAATGACGGAAATGCCGTAGAGACCTTCGGAGACGGCTTCGGCCTCGGAAAATGCCTTGTCGGGATCTCCCACGGTTTGTGTCGCAGCCTTTTGGTAGTTGGACTGCGGTCTGTTTCCGGCTTCCGGGTGAACGGTAGCACTGCGAAGAGCCGCCAGCACATCCTCGCTCGCCCCATCCTCCTTCAAGTCCTTCAGTATGTCCTCGGTTGGCTTCTCCGAAATTCCGTACTTCTGGATGTCCTCAATCATCTGCCTTTCGGGTACCTGGTTATCGAGCATGTCGTCAATGTTGTCCATGCTGAGAGGGCCTTGCTCTTGCGCGCTGCCCGGAGGCGGCTCGGCATCGCTCACCAGATGTGGTAGTTGCTGAAATGTCGCCTTGATGGCACGGATGGCGTCGTCCGCCGTGGACTCGTCGACGGCGGCGACAGCGGCGATCTCGTCTCCTGCCCAATGGATATTGGTGCCCGGGCCCTGGATGATATGCACCGCCCTAACCCCCGGCATCTTTTCCGCCGCGCTGGTGTCGATGCTCACGACCTTGGCGTGGGCATAGGGGCAGCGCAGCACCTTGCCGTAAAGCATGCCGGGACGATGAACATCGTAGGTATACTTCGCCTGTCCGGAAACCTTCGCGGGAGCATCCACGCGACTCACCCGTGTACCAATCAATGTGCGTTGTTCAGCATCGGGCCATGCATATTCCGACATCGATTAAGCTCCTTTCTGCGCCATCTGCGCGATGGCTCGGCGAATGCCCGCATACGTACCGCAGCGGCAGAGATTACCGCTGAGGCCGCGGCGAATTTCTTCCGGCGTAGGCTGCGGGTGAGTATGGAGAAAAGCCTGGCAGGAGACCACGAACCCCGGTGTGCAGAAACCGCATTGCGACGCGTCGTTGTCGACGAAGGCCTGCTGTACCGGGTGCAATGCTCCTGCTTGCATCAGGGATTCCACGGTTGTAATCGCTTTATGCTGTGCTTCAATCGCCAGCACCGAACAGGCGTACACCGGTTTGCCGGCCATGAGTACCGTGCAGGATCCGCATTCGGCGCGATCGCAGACGCGCTTGGCGCCGGTCAGGTCAAATTGATCGCGCAACGCATCGAGCAGGGTGACGCGCGGTTCGAGATCCGCCCGGTAGCTCTTGCCGTTAATGGAAAACTCCATCGGAACCTTGCCCGGCCCGTGCACCGGAACTTCCTCTCCGGCGGCCAGAACCATC
>DASPTQ010000256.1:0-3086 GCA_035623335.1 Terriglobales bacterium | reverse complement strand
GGTGGTCTGTTCTGAGACTTACGCCAAGGGCATTCTGCAGATGGGAGCGCGGGATCGTTGCTTCAGCGTGGCACGGTTGTTCTTCGCCTATGGCCTCGGGAACGCAGGGTATTTTCCGCTGCATTGTGGGGCGACGACCATCCTTTCCCCGGATCGTCCAACTCCATCGCGCATATTTGCGGACATCGAACGATACCGCCCCACGTTGTTCTTCTCGGTGCCTACGAACTACGCCGCACTGTTAGCCCACCAGCGAGAGGATGGAAGAGAATTCGATCTTTCCAGCATCCGACTGGCGATTTCGGCGGGAGAACTATTGCCGAGTCCTCTTTTCACGCGCTTCAAGGAGCGTTTTGGCGTCGAAATCCTCGATGGCTGGGGATCGACCGAAACTCTGCAAATGGCGCTTTCCAATTCTCCCGGACAAGTTCGGCCCGGTTCGAGTGGAAAGATCATTCCCGGCTATGACGCGAAGATCGTCAGTGACGACGGGATCACTGTCGCGAACGGCGAAATCGGACAGTTGCTCATTAGATCGGATTCGACCTGTACCGGGTACTGGAACCAGCACGAAAAAACCAAAGCCACTTTTGAAGGCCCTTGGTTTCGCACCGGTGACAAGTATTACCAGGATGAGGATGGATACTATTGGTATGCTGGACGCGCTGACGATCTGTTCAAAGTAAATGGCCGCTGGCTCAGTCCTGCTGAAGTCGAGAGCGCCTTGATTGCTCATCCGGCGGTGCGGGAAGCAGCAATCGTGGGCCGTGCGGACAAAGAGGGCCTCATCAAGCCCGCCGCGTATGTTGTGTTGCAAGAAAGTTTCCTGCCAAGTGACCCGCTGCGACGGGAACTACAGGAGTGGGTGGGCAAGAGACTTGGCAATTACAAGAAACCGTCCTGGATCGAATACTTGCCGGAACTGCCCAAGACCGCGACTGGTAAACTGCAGCGCTTCAAACTACGAGAACTGCAGAGTTCGGCTGGAGGGCCAGAATCGGGCGGCGAGGAACCGCAAGAATCCGCCGACCGGCAAAACGACAACGGCGATACTCAACATGTATAGAATACGCGCCCATGGAACTACGCCACATCCGTTATTTCCTTGCCGTCACCCAATCTCTGAATTTCACGAAGGCCGCCCAACAACTGCACATTGCGCAGCCCCCTCTAACTCGCGCGGCGTCAACTACGGTTCCGACTATCCTCGTCCCGAGCTGTCCTGCACGCGAGAGCCAACTCGTGCCAGTTGCAATCGCCGGTCCAAGCCCGGCGAGGGTCTCCGAAAATGCGGGGAACACTGCTAGGATCGGAATCGTGATTCCAGCAAAACCAACACCGGTCGGCAGTATAGCCATTGGCGGGGTGGCCCACGTTTGATGTTTGTTGAGTTCACCACGACCATGGGTGCCCCATCCTTTCGGGTGTTTTTGCAAAAGGGTGGGCGGCACTGATCTCAATTTCACACCAATCCTCAAAGAACTCCAGGTCCGTGGTTCCCACCCTTGCGAAGAACGCAAGGATGGGCCACTCAATCCGGGTAGATTTAACTGAAGGCAAGGATGGGCCACCCGCCTCCCCGCGCTCACCTTCGCGCGGCTACCTTGACCGACCGCTTCGAATTCCCCTTCCGCTCCTTGTTCAGTCTTTCCAGAACTGCGGCGACGATGATCGGCAGGCCCACCGTCGCATCGACGAAAACCTCGCCGAACCTGCCTCCCTCTGAGGGAGGCACGAACTTGCCCCAAGAGATGGCCTCGCTGTAAGGGCTGCCCGACAATCCGCCCCAGTACACGGGCTCAGGGCAGATGCGCAAGCCATAGTGATAGCGCTTGAGCGGAATCTTCTCTCCCAACCGGCGGTGCCTGAGCTCGATGAACGGCCCGAACTGCTGCGACCAGTTCCGCGGTACGCCGCCGCCGATCGTGAAGATGCCTAACCTTTTCTGCCGCAGCAGGGTCGCGGCAAAGTGTTCCAGATCTTCGAAGGGATCGTAGCGTATTTTGTGCCGGCCGGTTGACTCCCGGATGCGGTTGTTCAGGGCGGTGTCCAGGCCCAGCTCGGAGTCGGTAAACGCCGGCACGAACACGGGAACGCCTTTCTCGTACGCGGACTTCAGGATTCCGCGCTGCCCTTGCGCATGCTTTGCCAGATAAGCTCCGATCGCGTGGTTCAGCTTATACGAGCACATCACCTCGTTGTGGTCCCATTGCTCGAGCACCGCGGACATCACTTCCTCGACGTCGTCGAGGTTCTGCTCCGGCTCGAGCGTGTCATAGACCCGGTTGTAGCCCTGATCGTAGAGTTCTTCGTCGGAAACCTCAGGATTGGCGCGGAAGTGTGCCCGCCCGGTGGCTTCGACCAGCCCATGCGCCATGAGCGCACCGGTGGAAACGATGGCATTGACGATCCCGCGATCGATCAAATCGGTGATAATCAATCCCTGCTTCGCCACCGTCATGGCGCCGGCCAGGGTCATCACGACGAAACAGTCTTCGTCGGCGGCCATCGCTTCCAGCACATCCGCCGCCTCGCCCAATTGGCGGCCGGTAAACGCGGTCCTGGCCATCGCTCGAACCAGATCGTCGATCGAGCGGATCTTGCTAAGGTCGAGCGGTTCGAGCGGCGTCAGCCGGTCCTCGATCGGATTGTGCAGATGACGCTCCTTGCCTTCACCGCCCGGCGTCTGTCCTGGGTTCGGATTGCGCGAGTTGCCATGATGATTGTTCTTCACAGCTGCCTCCCAGCCCTCTAGCCCAAGAGGGATTCGTCACGACAACATACTGTACAGGAATGGCATCGATTGCCGAAAGCTGACGGGTACCTCGTTTTGATTTCCGGCATGACGCCTCGACCACAGTCTCTCGAATGCTATATTGTTCGCGGAGGTTGAAGCGGTGCCGCCTGAAAAATTTCGCGTGGCGCTGGTGCAAATGTCATGTGGTCCGGAGCCGGAGCAGAATCTCGAAAAGGCTCTCGGCCGCATCGCCGACGCCGCTGGCCGCTCCTGTCAAGTCGTCTGCCTTCCGGAACTCTTTCAGACCCAGTACTTCTGCCAGCGCGAGGATCACGCGCTTTTCGATCTG
>DASPTQ010000255.1:0-2581 GCA_035623335.1 Terriglobales bacterium | reverse complement strand
ACCGTTGAGCAGGGTGAATCCCTCTTATCCCGAGAAAGCACGGGAGAAGCGGAAGGAAGGCATAGTTACCCTGGGATTGACGGTGAACAAGGACGGATCAGTTAGCGGTGTGCATGTGGTCAAGGGAGTCGACAAGGACATTGATCAGGCAGCAGTCGAAGCTGTGAGCCAATGGAAGTTCGATCCCGGCACTTATCAAGGCAATCCTGTGGATGTGGAGTTGGCGGTGGAGGTCAACTTTCGGCTGGGCGCCAATCCGCGGCAAGCTCCTCCAACCGGAAACCTGCAAGAGCAAAAACAAGCTGCCGACGATTTTCGAAATACGTACTCGGACGCGACCGAGGCTTACAACCGACGGTGACTATGCAACGGCTGCGAACTTATTTCGCAAGATCACTTCGCTGACGCCGCAGAGCGGAAGCGCATGGAACGAATTGGGGCGGGCGTTGATGGCTATGAACGAACTGGACGCCGCCGCGCAGGCATTCCAAACATCGATCAAGAATGACCCAGCCAGCAGAAACGCCTATAACAACCTGGGGTTGGTTTACTGGCGGCAGCGGAAGTACGAAGAAGCGGCAGCCCAGTTTAACAAGCAAACGCTTGTGAACCCCGACGACCACTACGCCCATCGCAACCTTGGCATGATGCTGCGCGATCAGCGGCGGTGCAGCGAAGCCATGCCAGAGATCCAGAAAGCGCTTTCTCTCACTCCAAATCACGCCGAGACTTTGGTGGCCGAGGGCGAATGCGATCTCGACTTGGGCAACCGGGCTAAGGGCCTGTCCGAACTGGAACAGGCGACAAGCGTCTCTTCGGCGCCGAACACTTTCAACAGCGCAGCGTATGTGCTGGCGAAGCGGAATATCGAGATCGGCATGGCCGAAAAATGGTCAGACACCTGCCTGACTATCGAAAACACGCGCCTGCAGAATGTATCGAATGCCCCGCTCGATCACCTGACCCCGGACCAACTGAACTATGTTTTCTGGATGTCGGCCTATTGGGACACCCGCGGCTGGATCTACTTCTTGCGTGGCGACAACAGCAGCGCTCGTTCCTATGTGGAAGCTGCCTGGTCGCTCCGCACAGACCCCAGTGTCGGCGATCACCTCGGTCATATCTACGAAAAGTTGGGCCGGTCTACCGGAGACCCCCTACGACGAGTCTGAATCACTGCCTTACGAGATGACTTCGACGCTCTCCGCTAGCCTGGTGCAGGAATCTGCACCGACCCGTCAGGTTGTGCCGATTCTGAGTGATTTTCTCTCCGCACCCGAACAGGCTTTGCGACAGGCAGAGTGTAGAGAGCTGGCAGCGCATCGCGTCTCCGACTCGCTTATCATCCTCGATCACTCGCTACGTTGTTAGAAAGCCGCACCTCGAAACTACATCTGTCTTGCCTCCTGAAGGAGCGCTTGCCGCGACGGGATGCAGCAGCATCCCTCAAGGGAGCGCGTCCCTGAACACTCTCCTCCCGTGAGGAGGACCTATACATGCGGAGGTGCCATCCACCTCCACTGAAAAGGCAAGACAGTCTGAACTGGTAGACGCAAATGTTTAAAGGACGTTGGGGCTTGCCCGCCTGGTGAAGGCAGGCCACCCCCGGAATAACAAGGAGGCTGCCATGATCAGGCGAATGGCCCTGGCCGGATTGGCGCTGCTGCTCCTCTCTGGCCTGCTCGCCCTCGGCCAGCAGGTAAAAGTCAGGAAAGTTCCGGTCCAGCATGTCGAACCCACCAATGGTGAGAAGATGTACGCCGTGTATTGCGCGGTCTGTCACGGAGCCGACGGCAGAGGAGCAGGGCCCGCGGCACCGGCAATGAAGACTCAACCGACGAATTTGACAATGCTGGCGACGAGCAATCACGGACAATTTCCTACACTGAGAGTTTCCAATACGATCCTCGGCGACGGAATGCCGGAGGCCCACGGGACTAAGGACATGCCCGTCTGGGGAAAATTGTTCTTCGAAAGCTGTCCTGGGAGTGAGGCGAGGGCTCAATTTGATGTTCGGCTGCGGGTCAGGGCTCTCACCGATTACGTGGAATCGTTGCAGCGGAAGTGATTTCGGTCCGCCAATACTCCGGCTCTGCGAGAGGATCTGCTCGTTGGCGACGTCAGCTAAGAAAACGCAAGTGTTGCAAACAAAAGAGAGGCCGCCCGGTATTTGGGCGGCTTCTTTCCACCTGGCGAGGCCTCGGTAACCATACCGAGCGATTACCTGCGTCGATTTAGCACTACCTGTGGTAGGCTCCTAATCTACTTCCGTTTCAACTGGTTACCGCGATTACTCTGGTGGTTCAGCGACCTTTGGAGAGATTGCCCGGCCTTCTCCGCCCGCCTATAATCGACCTACTCTGGTTCGAGATTCTCCGTCAGGTTCCGGGTAGATAGCGGGAGGGAAAGCGTGTGTCTTCCCTATAGAAGACGGCGCTGGCCTCCGGCGAAGGTTCAGTGAAAGGTGAATGCCCGGATATGCGCAAGCGCCTGCAAATTGCGTGGATGCTGACGGTTGGCACGGCAATCGCGACCTCCTTCTCTCTCAATGCGGCAATAGTGTGGGCGGCCGACGGCGATG
>DASPTQ010000254.1:0-13585 GCA_035623335.1 Terriglobales bacterium | reverse complement strand
AGTCAACTGTGGAAATTGACAAGCGGTGGCGACTTTGAGTCACGGAACAAGCACCAAACCGTGAAGATCCGGCAGGAGTCCGCCTGACTATGGCCGCGGTGAAGCTCTTGGCCGCCCGATTCCCGCGCCGGTTGCCGGATTCCCGGTTGTGCCCGGGGTAACGGTGCACCGAGACCCGGGGGGCGTTCAGGATGGGTTGGAGATCCTTATCTTTTTGCCCAGGTGCTTGAGAAGTACATGGCTTGGGGATTTTTTATTTCGAAATGGATGGGCCCGATAAACAATGCCGCCCTCTTCGCTAGTTAGCGAAGAGGGCGGCTTGTACGCGCACTACAGACGATGGGGAACGGTTAGTCCCCCGAAGGCAGCAGCATCTCTTCCGCTCCCGGCTCGACCGCGGAAATCATCATCGGGGCCGGACGCTCACCGACCACAGGCTGACAAGTGGTGTCCCGGCGAGAGCTTTTTGCTGCGGATTCCTGGGCGGTAGGCTGCGGCGGGTGAGCCGTGAACTGTTCGGCTTCGGTTGAGCCGCACAGCGCAGTGACGGAAGAGATTCCACCCGCGATGACTTGGGTGATGGCGTCGAAGTAGCCGGTGCCGACAAAGCGCTGATGTTTCACGGCTTGGTATCCCGACTCGGCTTCCTCGTGGAATTCCCTTTCCTGCAAGCGCGAGTAGGCGGTCATGCCCATCAGCTTGTAGTCCCGCGCCAGCTGGAACATGGTGAGGTTCAAGGCATGGAATCCCGCCAGGGTAATGAATTGGAACTTGTAGCCCATGGTGCCCAGCTCGGTTTGGAACTTGGCGATGGTCGAGCTGTCGAGCTTGCTCTTCCAGTTGAACGAGGGCGAGCAGTTGTAGGCCAGCATCTTGCCGGGGAATCTTTCGTGCACGCCTTCGGCGAACTCGCGCGCTTCCTTGAGATCCGGTTTGGAAGTCTCACACCACAGAAGATCCGCGTAGGGGGCATAGGCTATGGCCCGGGCAATCGCCGCCCGAATCCCACCCCGGGTGCGGAAGAAGCCCTCGACCGTGCGTTCGCCAGTCAGGAATTGCTGATCTCGCGGGTCCAGGTCGCTGGTCAGTAACTGAGCACTATCGGCATCGGTGCGGGCCATGATCAGGGTTGGCACACCCATAATGTCGGCGGCCAGACGGGCGGCAATCAGTTTCTGGATTGCCTCCACGGTGGGGACCAACACCTTGCCTCCGAGGTGTCCGCATTTCTTGGCCGAGGAGAGCTGATCTTCAAAGTGGACGCAGGCCGCGCCTGCCTCGATCATCGCCTTCATCAACTCAAAGGCGTTCAGGTTCCCCCCGAAACCCGCTTCGGCATCGGCGACGAGCGGAGCGAACCAATGGGTGCCATTCTGCCCTTCGGCGTGGTGAATCTGGTCGGCACGCAGGAGTGCCTGATTGAGACGACGGCACAGATTGGGCACGCTGTCGGCAGGGTATAAGCTCTGGTCGGGGTACATGTGACCGGCATCGTTGGCATCGGCCGCCGCTTGCCAGCCACTCACATAAATGGCTTTCAGTCCGGCTTTCACCTGCTGCACGGCCTGGTTTCCCGTCATCGCCCCCAGGGCGGCAACGTAGGACTCGTGCTGCAACAGGTTCCACAACCTCTCGGCACCCAGTCGTGCCAGCGTATGTTCTACCGCGATCGATCCCCGCAACCGCGCAACCTCGTCCGCGGAATACGGGCGGGTGATTCCCCGCCAGCGCGGATTCGTTTCCCAATCCTTGGCCATCGCAACCGACTTTCCTTCAATCTTCATAAGACTTCGATCTAGCTTTCGCCCGCCCTGCTCTCCGGTAACCCCCCACTTTAGTGGAGTTTCTGCGGGTTGAAAGCCTCCCCCTATCTCGGGCGATTCTGGGGGAACCGGCAGGTCCAGTCAAACGTAACGTTTCTATCGTTCTGATAGGTATTCTTTATCAGGCCGCCGCTTTATGATAAGAAATGATAAGAATATGTTGCGCCGGTTGGCGGCCGCGGAGAGACCATGGAGATCGACCAGGTTGAGACCTTTTTAGCGGTAGCGACCTTTGGCGGCTTTCATCGCGCCGCCGAAGCTTTGCGCATCAGCCAGCCCGCGGTCAGTGCCAGAATCCGCGCCCTCGAAGAGTCCCTCGGCGTCAAGCTGTTTGCCCGCTCCCGGGGCGGGCTGGTGGTTTCCGAGGCGGGGCGGACGTTCAAACCTCACGCCGAACAACTGCTGCGGACCGCTTCCCTGGCCCGCCAGGCAGTCCACGAAAGTCAACCGGCGAGCGGCATGCCCTTGCAGATCGCGGCCGCACTCTCCATCTCCGTCTATTTTCTGCCGGACGTCATCAAGCGATTTCAGGAAGCTCATCCGAACGTCATCGTCAGCATTCGTCCCGGGCACTCGAAGGAGGTTCTCAACATGGTGCTGGCGGAGGAGGCCGAGATCGGCTTGGCTCGTTCCCTGCAGCATCCCGAGGTCGAAACCATCAGCCTGCGGGAGGACCCGCTTCTCCTGGTGGCGCATTCGCGACGGGGACCCACCGAGGACCGCCGGGTTCATTTGGAGAAGGTGGCCAGCTGGCCGCTCATCTTCTACGAGCACGGCTCGAGCGATTGGACTCTGACCCACAGCCTGTTTCGCCGGGCGGGGCTGGTTCCGAACGTGGCTCTGGAGGTGGACTCGATCGAGACCGCCAAGCGCATGGTGGAACGCGGACTGGGGCTGTCGTTTCTCCCCCAAATGGCGGTGGGGGAAGAGCTCCGGGCTCACAAGCTGACCGCCATCAAGGTTCTCGATGCCGAGCCCTTGGAGCGCAGTCTCGATGTGATTCATCCCCGGCGTCGTCCTCTGCGACTCGAGGCTCGCGTTTTCCTGCAAACCGTCCGCGAGGCCGCGATTCATGATCAGACCGGCCGTTCGCGCCGGAGCGAGCGCAGGAATTTAAAGTAGGCAGTTTAGGGGCCGAGCCAGATTCCGGATTTTCCTCTAGGCTCCACAACCGAGATCACATCTCCACAAAATCTACACAGCGTACAAGAATTTTCCTCTTGCGCCTGCCACCATCGCGAGCGCATTCTCGACGTCTCCAATTCTCATGGCATTCCGAAGTGCGAGTTCGCGGCGGACGCAACGGCTGGAGTGGTTTCCCTTTTATGTTCACGGCTTCGTCGGCGACATGCGCTACCGGTCCATGACCGATTATCAGCAAGCGTGGTATTTGAATTTGTTGTTCGCCGCGTGGGTCTCGGAACGACCGGGATACTTGTTAGACGACGGGCAACTGTGGCGCCTCGCGAATGCGCGCACGCGGCAATTCTTCGAGAAGGAATCCGAGCCGGTGCTGCGCTTGTTCGAGCGCGAGGGCCCGACAGTTGACGGTGGCGTCTGGATTTATCATCCCTGGCTGTTTGAGATCTACGAAGAGCAGGTGCTCAAATTCCACAAGAAGAAAAGAAAATCCACCCAATCCACAGAAGATGGAATGACCTCTTATCTGGATTTTGAAGGTACACTAAGCAAGAAAGCAAATGGACGAGAAGAGTGTTCGCGTCATCCAGAGTCTGGCCTCACGCAGTGGGGAGACTGCTGGGCGTGCTATGCCGAGAAACACGCCAGCCGAACCGCCTAGGCAATCGTCCAGTTGTCCCATTTGCGGCGGCAGCGGCTGGAAAGAGGTTCGCTCCCGCCAGCAACGGCGCGTCACCCGCTGCGAATGCTTGCTCAAGACGCAGGAAAACTACCTAAGGAATTTCTCCGCGATCCCGGCGCGCTACGCGGAATGTGAGTTTCAAAACTACGGAGCGGATTTCAATCCAGCACTGGCGGCGGCTAAGATCACCCTCGAGAAATGGGCGGAGCAATATCCTCTCGACCGAACCGGTCTGCTGCTCGTCGGACCCAGTGGTGTGGGAAAGACCCATCTGTCCGTAGCCGCCATGCGGCGGTTGATCGAGAAGGGTATTCCCTGCCTGTTTTGCGACTACCGCGAGCTGTTGAAACGGATTCAGAATTCCTATAATCCTTCCGTGCAAGCCACCGAGCTCGAGGTCCTGAAGCCCATCTTTGAGACCGAGGTTGTTCTGCTCGACGACTTAGGTGCGGTCAAGCCCTCCGAGTGGGTGTGGGACACCGTGAGCTTGATCTTGAACAGCCGCTACAACGAGAACCGGACCACGCTCATCACCAGCAACTACATGGATGGCCCCAGCGCGGCCGTGGACGGGGTCGAGGGCCCGCGCCGCGCAGCTCGGGAGGAGACGCTCGGGGACCGCATCGGCGAGCGGATGCGATCGCGCCTGTTTGAAATGTGCCGTCTGGTGCAGCTGAATGGAAGAGATTACCGGCGACGCTTCCGCACTGCCTCGGGTAGGTAAACCGCGATTCTGGCTCCTGCCTCGAAACTAGGCGGATGGCAGGATGGCTTCGAGGCCGCGACCGCCGCAAATCAGATCAGAACTTGATCTCCACGGTGGTTTCCGATTCTTGGCTGGCGATGGCGTACCTCCAGTTTTTGACCGCTTTCAACGCCGATTCTGCCAGGAGGGGATGACCACCGATATACTCCACCCGGCGCACGGTGCCGTCTGGTGTAATCCAGAGCCTGAGTTTCACGGTTCCGTGCAGACCCATTTTCTTAGCGACCTCGGGATACTCGGGGTCTTCGCTGTGTACGACGGCGCGCGGATGTTCGGCAGCGTAGACGGTGCCGCTCATTAAAACGATCCAAAAAACGATGTGCCTAATTCTAGTCAATGCCCTATGTCCCTAAAAGATCAGCCGCAATGCCAGCTGGACTATTCTTGGGTCTCGTTCCCCACTGACCGTACCGAAGGAGGCGCCATCGGAAAAGTTTCCATCGGGGTTTAGGAATTGAGTCCGATTGAACACGTTAAAGAATTCCGTACGGAACTCCAGAGTCTTGCCCTCGACCAGAGGAATATCTTTGTGCAACGCCAGATCCAGTTCGGCAATGCCCGGGCCGCAACATACGTCGCGCGGTGCGCTGCCGATCACCCCCAACGGGCCGTTGGTAAACGATGCCGGGTTGAAGTAATACCCACCGGATTTTTGCGGATTGAGCCTCTGAAAGGGCGCAATCATGCTGGGTTCGCCCGGGGTCTCGAAGTCGAAGCTACCCATCAACTCCGAGTCGTTGGAAGAGGTAATGCGGATGGGGAAGCCCGATTGCAAGGTCCAGATCCCGGCGAGCGCCCATCCATTGACCAGGTAGCGCGTCCAATTGGAAAGCGGCATGGTGGGTATCCGCCAGTATTCGCTCACCACAAAGCGCTGCTCGGCATGGAACAAGGACAAAGACCGCTCCTTCTCCGGGTTGAGGGGGTCGATGGAGTTTTCGAAGCTCGAGGCGTTGTCGATCGACTTGCTCCAGGTATAGGACGCCAGGAGTTCGAGTCCGTGCGAGAATCGCCGGTTCAACTCCGCCTGGAACGAGTTGTAGACAGAGTTGGCAATCGGCGCCATGGCGAACAGGCTGCTGAACACGGGCACGCCGTCCGGCGGACAGCCGATCCCCGTCGTGGGCTGGCAGAACGGAGAAGAATACTTGCGCAGTCCGACCAGCGTAATTGGGTTTGGGTTCGGCCCGGTGACCGTGGGCACGGAGCCGTAGGGCAGATGGAGAGTAACTCCAGCCGGAATGGCCCTGGCCGGGATGTAGTACGAATCATCCTCCCCGAATGACCCGCAGGACTGCCCCGGGATCTTATTCAGGTCCAGGCAGGTCTGCGCGGTTCCGTAATTTTGGTCGACGCTCGCGATCAGGCGATGTCCTTCACTGCCCACGTACCCGAACTGCAGCATGGTGTCTTTCGTCAGCTCACGCTGGATTGTCAGGTGATACTGCTCGGCGTACTGCGGCCGAAGGGTAGGAGGGAAATTGCCGAACAGCACGATCGGCCGGAAGCGCGCGAAGTCGATCGGCGACCCTGGGCTCGGAGTCTGAAACCCATTGAAGGGATTGGGCGTGACCACTCCGCCTTGGGTTAGGAATGGAGTATTGAAAAGGGGATTGCTGATGTACGTGCTCCCGCCATACGGCGGCTGGGCGGCAAACGAGGCATACATCAGTTCCTCGTCGGTGTCATAGTAGATGCCCCACCCCGCGCGGACACTGGATTTACCGGGACCGCCAAACAGTTTCGCCCATACGCCGGTCGTGGCATTGGGGGACCAGGCGAAACCTAGCCTGGGGGCAAACGCGTGCATATAGGTCGCCGTCAGGCCTTCCGGGACGCCGGGGTCGCCGGGATAAACCAGTCCCAGGGGAAACACCGATCGAGCGGCGCCGGTCGGCGAGCAGTCGGTCGAACCGAAGGTCGCAACCAGCGGGTCGGAAGGGCTCAGCTGGCAGGGAAAAACACGGGTTGCCTGTCCCGCGCGAAACTCCTGAACCCGCCTGCCGGCATCGGCCTGTGGAGTGTTCAACTCCCAGCGCAAGCCGTAGTAAAAGGTGGCATTGCTCCTGATCTTCCAGGCGTCTCCCGCGAATAACCCAAGTTCAAGGGAGCGGACATCCAAGCCGTTCGCCGAACCCTGACTGTAGATGTCGGGAAGACCGAGCAAGTAGTTGGGCACCAGGTCCGCATAGCCCACATCGTTCGGACCCCCGCCGGTGTACATGAAATTCCCGTTGACGTTGTAGTAGTAGGTCTGATGAAAACGCTGGTCGCGCGCATCGATGCCAAACTTTACCGTGTGCTTGCCGTAGGTTTTGGCGACGCTATCGAACGCCTGGTAGACATTCCCCGCCTGCGAGAAGAAGCCATTGGCGTTGTTCCCCAGACTGAATCCGCCCGCCAGGTTGACAAAGGGCACACCTTCAAATTCCGAGGAGTATCCGGGAGTGATTCCTAAGCGTGGGTTTGCCGGGTCGGAAAAGCAGTCGGCTGCGGGGACCGAGGTACAGGAATCCTGTACGAGCCCGGTTCGCGAGGGAGCCAGGAATTTCCCTTCCCCTTCGCGGTAGTAGACGAAACGCGCTTCGTTGGTGGTTCTCGCGCTGAGCATCCAGTTATGCGAGACATTCAGCTGCTGGAAGCGGGATCGCGTCAGGTTGCCGAAATCCGGCAGATTGGCACCCACCGCCTGGAAAGCCGAGTACGGCAGGTTGTCGTAGCCGTCGTTAAAGAAGTAATACAAACTGAGTTGCTGGGCGCTGGTCAGGTTGTGATCGAGACGCGTGGTCAGCTGGTCTTGCCGTTCTGCCTCATCCGGGGCAGCCCGGAAGAGATCGCTTCCGACATTCGGGAACGGCACAAAGCTGTTCAACAAGTCGAGCGCGGTGGGATCGAAACAGGCCTGGGGAATGATGTTGTTGCGAAAGATCTTGGCGTAGGCGGTCCCGGCGGCGATGGGCGCTCCGCCGGCGTCGGCCACGGCGTCCGAGCATCCCCGGCGCTGGTTGAGCTGGTTGGCTACGGTTGCATTGGTCACCATGCCTGCGAAGGGCGTCCCGGCGGAGAAATTTCCGCTGCGCTCGGCCATGGTGGGCACCACCACCTGACCGGAGGAGATGCCGTCGCGCAAGCGCAGCCCTTCATAGGAGGAAAAGAAGAAAGTCTTGCCGCGCCGTATCGGCCCTCCGAAAGATCCCCCGAATTGGTTCTGCTTGAAATCGGACTTTTGCGGATTCAGGTAACCCTCGGCGTTCAAAACATTGTTGCGCACAAATTCGTAGGCGCTCCCGTGGAACGAGTCGCTGCCCGATTTCGTCACAACGTTGACCACCGAACCAGAATTGCGGCCGAGGTCGGCATCATAGTCATGCGAGATGACGCGAAACTCGCCGATGGAATCCGGTGAAGGCTCGAGCGAGGGGGCGTTGATAAACAGATCGTCGGCGTTACCCCCGTTCACGTTGAAGTTGTTGGAGCGGGCGCGGGCGCCGTTGACCGAGACCACGCCGGGTTCATTGCTGCCAAAGAAAAGATTGGTTCCCAGAGTATCCTCGACTCCGGGCTGGAGCTGCAGCAGTTCGTAGGGATCGCGCGATTTCAGGGGAAGCTGCGAGACGGCCAGGCTGTCGGTCACGACGCCGAGCTGTGTGTTCGAGGTTTCAATCATGGAGGGAGCGATATGCAGTTCCGAGTGCGCCCCCATGGCACTCAATTTGATGTCAAGGGTGACAACCTGCCCGATGTTGGCCCGCAGTTCGTCGAGTTGCCAGTTACCAAATCCGTCGGCCTTTACTTCGACCTTGTAGCGTCCCACGGGCAGAGCGCTGAACTTGAACTCGCCGCCATCATTAGTGGTCGCGGCGCGCATTAACGCAGTGTTCTGGCTGGTGATGATGACGAACGCGCTGACTACGGGATGCCCGTGGGGATCTACAATTGTGCCCTGAACTTCTGCCGTATTCTGAGCGCGTGCCACCAGGGAGGTAGCCAGGAAGAGAACCCCCAGCATCAGCACGGCCTTGGCGTGCGGTTTCATCCCAATGACTCCTGTATTACTTGGGTTTGCTGGAGTAACAGTAGGCGGGCCCAAGGTACCCTCGCAAGGTAACGAGAGTAATGCGGCAATCCGCGGATGCTTCCGTTATGCTGCTATTCGTCCGAACAAGTTAAGGTGGAAAAAGTTGGGAACCGACACAGCTGCTCTGGCCAGACGAATGGCTGCAAGTAACGGGAGCTCATCCGCGCATCGGGTCACACTGGCGGGACTATCGGTCACTTCCAAGCTGCTCCTGAAATTTGCCGAGTCTTTTAAAGCATTCAACTTTGTCGTGCGGTCGGTTGAGATGAAATCTCCAAACCCTCGTCACACGGGCGCAATCACGGCTTGTGTGCTGCCCCTCAACCAAACGGCGGTGACCTCGTTGCAGAAGGCGGGATGGTTTTTGCCCCGTCGCACGCTGCTGTACGGGATCGGGGATTGGAGTGATGCAGATCGTTTCTGTGATCTTGGCATCAACGCCCTGCTCGAACGAACCACCGACCTTAGCTTTCGCGCCGCCGTGTCGAATACCCGTTCGGTGATCGCCCACGGGATCGGGGAGTATGCGCGCGTGCCCATCGTTACCCCGGTCACGATCAAGGCCGAGGGCATCTCTACCAAGGGGATTAGCAGGAACGTCGGCCCAGGCGGCATGGCACTAACGCTCTCGCGCAATGTCAGTCTGCCGGCGGAGATCCATCTAGAGTTCACCTTGCCGGGTGACCGCCATTTCTCCCTGCGCGCATCCCCACGTTGGTACTCTGGCCTTTTGGTTGGATTGAGGTTTCAACCCTCGAAAAGCGAGAAAGTCCTCCGCAAGTGGATCAGCGAGTATTCCAGCCTGGGCAAGCAGGGTTAACCAGTTACCGTCGTATGTGCCTCATTCCACAGACATTTGCTCGAATCCGATAGTTCACCGTCGTTCCTTTGGTGACCTTGGTCCGATCCGAAGTGACCCGTCGTTCAGTTACGTTCTTCTATGACGAAGGTGACTTTCTGCCCGGCTGAGGCTCCCATAGAATGCCAATGAAACCATGGGAATCGGCTCGATAACCTCGGATCATGTCTGGCGAGAGGCTTCCTCGGAAGTGCCTCAATCCATGGGCGACAGAGGCGTCGTTGTCTCTGAGACTTCGGCACCTGCGCCCGCGGATCGAGACCTCGATCCCATGCGTAGTCTCGCGACGCAGTCCGCGGGGAGCCAAGCCATCGCTGCCCGAGAACCATCGGCGCTTGCGCTGAACGAGCCCGGCCTGGCCGCGGATTCAAACCTCGCTACTCCATCCGTTTTCGATGCCCAAGTGGCAGAGCTCGTTTTGGCGGTTCGGCAATCCTTCAAGACCAAATGGTTTTGGTATGCCATGGCGTCTTCGCTCTGCTGGACGGGTTGGGCCTTCACGGCCAAGATAGGTTCCAAGGAAATTCCACCGGCGACGATGGAATTCATTTCCTCATTCGGTTTTGTGCTGGTCAGCTTGGGTGTGATGCGACGAAAACCACCTGCCACTGACCAAAGCTCTGCGGGCAAGTGCCTCGCCCTGATCAGCGGTGTCTTGCTGGCCCTCGGCGGGATCTCGCTCTATGGCGCCTATCGCACGGGCTACAACGCTTCGATGATCACTGCGGTGACTTCCCTCTACCCGGTGGTGACGGTTCTTTGCGCGGTTGGGTTCTTGCGGGAAAAGCTGAACAAGATGCAAGTTGTGGGTCTGCTTTTTGCCGTTGCTGCGATGGTCATACTTTCCCTCTGACTACCTTTATGCACAGCTCGTTATGGTTGCTGCTGGCGGTCCTCGGCCTCGTTTCCTGGGGAGGAGTCGGAGTGTTTCAAAAAATGTCGGTGGAGCGCATTGACGTGCGCACCGCATTTGTATGGGCAGCGGCCGGTTTCATGTTGTTGCAGGCCGCAGTGATGCCCGCCGTCTCCGGGCTGAACTATTCGTCCAAGAGCTTGCTCTGTGCCGTGCTGAACGGCATCTGCAACGCGCTGGGAATCTTGTTCCTGCTGGCCGCCATGCGCAACGGCGGCAAAGCATCGATCGTCGAATCGCTGGCGGCACTCTACCCTGTGTTTGTCGTCATGCTTTCTCCTACCCTGCTACGCGAACGGCTGAACACCTTCCATCTGGTGGGAATCGGCTGTGCCGTCCTGGCAGCAATCCTGCTATCCGTAGAAATTCCTGCTTCCACGCCCAGTTCCCTGAAGCAGTAGCCAGCGGGCTTGATCGGCGGTCAAGTGTCCATCCTTGACGCCGGGGGCAGGCCGATGGCTGGCGGGCCTGTTCGCCACCGTCCTGAATCCCGCTAGAATAGCTGGGGTGCTGAGCGAGCAGCTAGAGTTTGTCCCGGATCGGGACCGCGAGGTATTTGCCGCGCTACCGACGGCTCCGGCTGTGTTTGTTCTGCGCAACCGCGACCGGGAAGCCGAGCCCTACGTCAGCAAAACTCGGAATCTGCGGCGGCGCCTGGAACGGCTTTTAGGTTCTCCCCTGGGGCCTGGCCGGAGGCTCAACCTGCGGGACCAGGCGGGCCAGATCGAATTTAGCTCGACCGCGTCGGAGTTCGAATCCGCCTTCTTGCTTTATTGGCTGCTCCGTTCCACTTTTCCCAAAACCTACCCGCAGCGTCTTCGTTTGCGCTTTGCTCCGCTGATGAAACTGCACTACGAGAACCAGTATCCGAGGGTCTCGGTCACCACGCGCCTGGGGAGGCGGAATGGGCGCAACCTGTATTACGGGCCGTTTCCATCGCGGGCGGCGGCCGAGAGATATGCGAATGACTCGCTCGATCTGTTCAAAATGCGTCGCTGCGTCGACGATCTCCGGCCGGATCCGAAGTTTCCCGGCTGCGTCTATTCGGAGATGAAGATGTGTCTGGCGCCTTGCTTTCAAGGCTGTACCGACGCCGAATACCAGACGGAAGTGGCCCGGGTGGAGGCCTATCTCGAGACCGGGGGCGAATCGCTGGCCCGCGAAATTGCCACCCGCCGCGAAGCCGCGTCGAGCCTTCTCGAATTCGAACGCGCCGCCGGCTTTCATGCCCAGCTCGAAAAGATCAAGTCGGTGCGCGGCCAGCGACCGGAGATTGTGCGCCGCATCGATCAGATGACAGGGGTGATCGTGCAAGCCTGTACCCACGGGGAAGCGGTGAACCTGTTTCCTCTCCAGGCGGGATCGATTGCCCATCCCCTCCAGTTCCCGATTCGAGCGGCAGAGCCCACCCAAACCCAATCCATGGAGGCGCGCGTCCGCGCAGCTTTGATGGAGATTCCACCCCCGGGTTCAAGGGGTGCGCTTGAAACCATGGAGCATCTGGCGCTCCTCGCACGCTGGTACTATCGCAGCCATCGCGCCGGGCAAATTTTTCTGGCCGATTCCCGAGGCGAATTGCCCTGGCGCCGCATCGTAAGAGGGATGGCGAATGTCTATAGGGGCGAGACGTTCGAGCCGGGCTCGGGGGAAAGAAATGGGACCCTTCCGGTGCCCGACCAGACCAGTTAGGAGGCACCGTGGAAGGGGAAACCAACCTGCGCCGACACTTGATTGAGCTTCTCGAAGGCGGCCATGCGCACGCCACCTTGGAAGATGTAATTGCGGATTTTCCCGAGGCAGCCCGCGGCCGCAAGCCGGCCAACCTGCCCCATTCGGCGTGGATGCTGCTCGAGCATATGCGCATCGCGCAGTGGGACATCCTGGAATTTAGTCGCACGAAAAAGCACAAGTCCCCCGCCTGGCCCGAGGGATACTGGCCTGCGAGCGACGATCCGCCGAGCCCGGCCCAGTGGAATCGCAGCCTCGAGCAATTCCGCGCGGATCTGAAGGCGGTGGTCGAGCTGGTCAATGATCCCAAGACGGACTTGTTCGCCAAGATTCCCTGGGGTGACGGTCAGACCATCCTGCGCGAAGCCCTGCTGGTAGCCGATCACAATGCTTATCACACGGCTCAAATCGTGGATGTGCGGCGCCTGCTGGGCTTATGGCCCCGGAAGTAACCTTCGCCCAGCGGGAAAGCCGTTTGCATTCTCCAGCCTCTGGTTCGCTGCTCTCGTGAGTCAACCAAGCGATGTGGGATAATGAAATTTCGCGTCGCATCGTTCACGATCGGGGAGCATCCAATAAAGGTGAGCCAACCATCCTTTTTTTTTGAACGCTTCGGCTTAACCGACGCTGACCTCGAACACTATCTGGCAGCCGCCCTCTCCGCAGGCGGGGAATACGCCGATCTCTATTTCGAATATCTTTCCTCGACCTCCCTGTTGGTCGATGAATCGATGGTGAAATCGGCATCGCAGGGCATTTCGGCGGGATGCGGCGTGCGGGTCGTCAGCGGCGAACGTACCGGCTACGCGTACACCGACGATCTTTCCCGGGAGCGCATTCTGCACGCCGCTCGCATCGCTGCCTTGATCGCGAGCGGTCCGTCAAAGACCCCGAGTATGGGGTTCCAGCAGGCCCCGGCGCGCAACCTGTACCCCATCGTCCTGCCCTCGGTGGATGCGGAGATCACCGCCAAAGTGGAGCTTGTCATGCGCGCCGACCGGGCGGCGCGCGCCTACGATCCCCGCATTCGCGAGGTTCGGGCCAGCTACGGGGACGAACTGCGACACATCCTGGTGGTGGGTTCGGATGGGACGTTTGCCCAAGACTCGCAGCCGCTAGCCCGTTTGAATGTCTCCTGTATTGCCAAGACCGAGGGAACTTCGGCTCGAGGCAGCTCGGGCGGGGGCGGACGCGTCGCCCTGGATTTCTTCCTCGGCGACAAGAATCCCGAGCATTTTGCCACCGAAGCCGCCCGCCAAGCCGTGCTGCAGCTGGGTGCGCGCGAAGCGCCGGCCGGCGAGATGGAAGTCGTGCTCGGTCCCGGATGGCCCGGCGTGCTGCTGCACGAGGCCGTGGGTCATGGCCTCGAAGCCGACTTCAATCGCAAACAAACCTCGGCGTTTGCCGGCTTGATCGGCAAGCGCGTGGCCAGTGAAAAATGTACCGTAGTGGATAACGGAACCATGCCCTGGCGCCGTGGTTCGTTAAATGTCGATGATGAGGGTCAGCCGACCCAGAACACGGTGCTCATCGAGAAGGGCATCTTGAAAGGCTATTTGAGCGACAAACTTTCCGCCCGGCTGATGGGAATCGCCG
>DASPTQ010000253.1:0-156532 GCA_035623335.1 Terriglobales bacterium | reverse complement strand
ACGCCAGTGTCTCAGAACGGTCCTCGCCGTCCAGGGTTCGCTTCGCCGCGCCAAAGGCGCGCGCCCTGGACCGCTGTGGGCCGTTCTGAAAAATCTCTCCGGCTAAGAAGGGAAAGGTGTAAAAGGAAAATCAACATCGTGCGATTTAGTACTTGACAGGTCACTCCATATCAGAACTCTGTTCTCACCGGCGGCCCGTTCCCGCCAATCTCACACAGTATCCTCGACCGGCAACGTCGCGCGGGGATGACCCCACCACCGCTTACTGCCGGCATAGAACCCGGAACGCTAACTCCGTCCTGATTATTAGGAGAACGGATGTGGCAAACTCTTCATCTGAGATCACATGAACGTTGTCGAACTCACGGTCCTGCTGGTTCTTGGATCTTTCACCGCAGGCCTGCTCGGATCTCTCACCGGTCTTGGCGGTGGGGTCGTGCTGGTTCCACTGCTTACGATCTTCTTCAAGGTAGATATCCGTTATGCAATTGGGGCGTCCTTGGTCTCGGTGATTGCCACCTCTTCGGGTGCGGCTGCCGCCTATGTGAAAGAAGGGTTTTCCAACATCAGGATCGGAATGTTTCTGGAGATCGCAACCACTCTCGGCGCCCTCTGCGGAGCGTTTCTCTCCACGGTCGTACCGACCAGGGTTCTGGCCATCATTTTCGGCCTGGTGCTGCTGTATTCTGCCTACCTGTCGCGCAAGCCGCGGACTCGCCGCGAGCGTGATCTTCCTCCCGATCCACTGGCAACCAGACTGAAGATGAATGGCAGTTTTCCCTCCGAGGAAGGGGGGGAGCGCCATTACAACGTGCAAAACGTCCCCGCAGGCTTCAGCATAATGTTTGGCGCCGGGGCGCTCTCCGGACTGTTGGGGATAGGGTCAGGTGCGGTGAAGGTGCTCGCCATGGACCAGGCCATGAAGCTGCCCTTCAAAGTTTCGACCACCACCAGCAATTTCATGATCGGAGTCACGGCTGCCGCCAGTGCAGGCATCTATCTGAACCGCGGATACATCGAACCTGGGATCGCCATGCCGGTGATGCTCGGGGTCCTGTACGGCTCACTGCTGGGAGCGCGAATCCTGATGCGAGCCGACACGAAAGTCTTGCGCCTGCTTTTCAGCCTGGTCATCGTGGCTCTTGGCGCCCAGATGATCTACGCAGGAATCACAGGAAACATCTAAATGCTTCGCAACTGGTCAGATCGCAAGATCGAAGAGATTGTCGGCGACATCCTACGCGCCGGTGTGACTGTTTCTGCGGTGGTGGTGTTCGCCGGAGGATTGCTGTATTTGAAAGGGAGCGCCTGGACTCATCCCGACTACCGCGTATTTCACGGCGAACCCTCCGATCTCCGCGCACTGGGGGGCATTTGGCACGGAGCGCTCGCACTCGACGCCCGAGCGATTATCCAGTTGGGCCTCCTGTTACTGATCGCCACTCCGGTGCTGCGTGTGATGGTTGCGATCTTGGGATTTGCCGCGGAACGCGATCGCATGTACGTCATCTTCACTTCGATTGTGCTGACCATTCTCCTGTACAGCCTGTTCGGCTCGGGTTCGGCGTTCTAGAAGTCGTGCTCGCTAGAGAGACCACCTTGATCACTTCTTGATGGCTACAGCAACGCCATCCCTCACCGGAAGGATGGTGGTGAACAAGCCGGGAGAGTGGTACAGCAGCTGATTGAATTCTCGGATTGCTTTGGTGGAGGAATCGCTGATCTTGTTGTCGGCGACTTTTCCGCTCCACAGGACGTTGTCCGTGACAAACAGACCGCCTTTGCGGAGCCGGGGAATCGACAGCCGGAGGACTCGAGGATAGTCTTCCTTGTCGACATCGTTGAAGATGATGTCAAATTCCCGTTTCTCCTCCGAAAGCAATTCCAGGGCATCGCCTACATTGATGCGGATTCGATCGGTTACCCCCGCCCGGTCAAAATAGCCCCGTGCCTGATCAGCATTCTTGCGGTCGCCGTCGGTATAAACCACCCGGCCGTCCTGTCCGACCGCACGTGCCCACCAAATCGTCGAATAGCCGATGGCCGAGCCCATCTCGAAGACCGTCTTCGCACCGCTCATGCGTGCGAGTTGATAGAGGATCCGTCCGACCGCCGGACCGACGATCGGGATGTTTCTCTTAGTAGCTTCCCCTTCGATTTCGCTCAACACCTCGTCCCGCGCCGGAAGCAGGGAGTAGAGATAATCTTCGACCGGACCGGCCGTGATTCCGCCCATGCGCCAGTCGGGTTTTGCATGTTTTGTCTGCGCCAATTGTGCTCCTTTTTGAGGCATGAATCCTGCCGCGCTCATCATTCTACAAGCCATTTATGAGTAGCTGGAACTGTAGCAGTCCGATTCTCCCGTCTTGCTGCATAGAAGCACGGACGAAGAAGAACCTCCATGAAATCGACGCAAGAAATTACTACCCGTGAGCTGGCCGGATCAACTTTATTTTCACAGCATGACCCCTCTTCTCCCGTGGCTCCCGCTAAATCAAGTGAGCGCTCTTGCCACGAACAGGGAACGAGAGAAAACAATTCAAGCAGGCACGATACAGATCACCCGCAACCACAGTATGGGCAGCGGCTCTGGGACAACCCAGGTACAGCTCCATCCTTCAAATGTATCTTTGTCGTGATTATTTAGACGCGGTGTGTCCGTCGAGCCACCATCCTGGGCACTGCTGTTGCCGCACTTTTGCAGAAGAAGCTGAAAC
Source organism: Terriglobales bacterium (assembly GCA_035623335.1). GTDB lineage: Bacteria > Acidobacteriota > Terriglobia > Terriglobales > Acidobacteriaceae > JAFAGX01. Next base: position 153,815 of record DASPTQ010000253.1, on the reverse strand, counting down.
TTTCTTCCGCCGAAACCTCACTTGACACATCAACTACATGTGTAGTATTACTGCCCACATTGGTAGGAGATGAATTCCAATGCCCGATCCCAAGCTGGCCAAACTCGAACTTCGCATCATGGAAACGCTCTGGACCAACGGCCAGGCCTCCATCCGCGAACTTCAGGAGGCGTTCCCCGAGAAAGATCGACCGGCCTACACCACGATCCAAACGACCGTGTATCGCATGGAAGCGAAAAAGGCCGTACGCCGCGCAAAAAAGGTCGGCAACTTTCACATCTTCGAACCCGCTGTCTCGCGCACCGCCGCGCAACGCCGCCTGATCGACGATCTGCTCGCCCTCTTCGGAGGCCGCTCGCAGCCCGTCATGGCGCACCTGATCGAGTCCGGTAAACTCACGCTCGCCGACGTGAAGGAAGCCGAGAGGACTCTGCGCAAACTGGAAAACGAAAAGAACGGCCGCACCCAGGGAAAGGACGGCAAGCCATGACTCACTCCGCACTATGGACCTCGATCGTGCTCAGTCTCGCCAATCATCTCTGGCAGTCGACCCTCTTCGCTGTGGGCGCAGGCCTTTTAACCCTCACGCTCCGCAAGAACCGCGCCCGCGCCCGCTACACACTCTGGCTCATCGCATCGCTGAAGTTTCTACTTCCCTTCTCCTGGCTAGTCGCCATCGGATATCGATTCTCCTGGCACACTCCAGGATCAATCGCGCGCGCCACCTATTACGTCATCGAACAAATCAGCCAGCCCTTCACGCAAGCGTCTACGCCTTCACTCTCGCACGCGCCAATCGCATCGTTACACCTGACTCACGCTCTGCCCGCGATTCTGCTGGCGATCTGGCTCGGCGGATTCCTTGTCGTTTTTTTCACATGGCTGCTGCGCTGGCAAAGAATCTCCATCGCTCTTTGCAGTTCGGTTCCACTCCATGAAGGCCGCGAAGTCGAGGCACTACGCCGTCAGGAGCGCAACACTGGAGTCCGGCCGCGCGTCGATCTTCTTCTCTCTGCCTCTGCCCTCGAGCCCGGTATCTTCGGCACGGCGCGACCGGTTCTCGTCTGGCCCAAAGGAATTTCCGCGCACCTCGACAACCCGCACCTGGAGTCGATCCTCGCGCACGAACTCTGGCACGTTCGCCGGCGCGACAACCTCACCGCCGCGCTTCACATGATTGTCGAAGCCATTTTCTGGTTCCACCCGCTCGTCTGGTGGATGGGCGCGCGCCTCGTCGAAGAGCGTGAATGCGCCTGCGACGAAGCCGTTCTCGAACTCGGCTGGGAACGCCGCATCTATGCCGAAAGCATTTTGAAAGTCTGTGAATTCTGCGTGGGCTCGCCGCTCGCGTTCGTCTCTGGAGTCACTGGAGCCGATCTCAAGAAAAGGATGGTGCACATTATGTCGGAAGACGTCGCACACAAACTTAATCTCAGAAGAAGACTTCTTTTCGCCGTCGCCGGAGCCCTCGCCATCGCCGCCCCGATCGTGGTCGGCGCAGCCCGCGCAACGCCCGGCCGGGCGCAGTCGCCAAACGAAGACGCAAGCAGCGCCACATTCGACAAAGTATCCATCACGCTCAGCGCGGAATCTGCGCCAACGCCCACTTATGCCGGCACGAAGACTCCCATGGTGCGCATGATGTTCGGGCCCGACACTTTCTTCGCCAACAACGTCACGCTTCGTTCCGTAATCGAAGAGGCATACGATGTGCAGTCAAATCAGATCATCGGCGGCCCTGACTGGCTGAACTCCTCAACCTTCGACATTCAGGCCAAACTCGGCAATTCCGATTCCACTAGGCCCGCATTTCCGCCCGACCGCACCCAGGTCCAGAAGCTTCTGCGAACTCTCCTCGCCGATCGCGCCAAGCTTACGCTGCACAAGGAAGCCCGCTTGCTGCAGAGTTATGCGCTCGTGGTTTCTGAAGGCGGATCGAGGCTCCAGCCCTCGCCATCCGTTGACAGTGAAGCCGTCACAGCGGCCGCTCCTGGCGCAGGTGCACAGGTCTTCATGCAAGGCGTCAAGGTTGGACCCAACGGCCAGCCTGAGGGAACGCACCTCATGCGCATGCAAATGGGAGAAGATCAGGTCGTCTCCTTGAACGCTCAAGGCGTTTCCATTTCCGATTTCGCCCGCCAGCTCTCGCGCCAGCTTGGCGTCGCTGTCGTCGACAAAACCGGACTGACAGGCAACTATAACTTCAACCTGCAATGGAAAGGCGGTGCCGACCAATCACCGAATGCAACCGAGAGCCAATCCTTCGACAATACAGAGTCGCCCTCGTCACTCATGACGGCGATGCAAGATCAGCTTGGCCTGAAACTCGAACCGCAAACGGCTCCCACGCCCGTGCTCATCATCGACCACATCGAAAAACCCACAGAAAACTAGATGAAAGGCCGGGGGTGAGGAAAGATCCTTCGGGAATCGTTGGCGAGCGAGGCTCACTCATCCGATGCGGTTGCCCCATCCTTGTCGCCGCGTTGGTTGCAGCGACGGGATGGAGCTTTATCTAGGGACAGCCGCTTTCGGCTGTGCGGCGGCGCGGACCAGCTACCCTGTGACATCAACCTTGCCATGGAGCACTCGCCGCGCGGACAGGCGAGGGTCTGGGTTTGCCCTCTACCCCCGCCGCGGGCAAGGACAGCTCCCCCCGGCGGCAAGGCTCGAGACGGATGCGAAGGCCCAGTCGAATCTAGTTTAAGATGGTCCCCGTGAACCAACTCAGAATCCTCATACCCCGCGACCAGATCGCGCAGCGTGTGGCCGACATGGGAGCAGAAATCACTCGCGACTTCCAGGGACAGACGGTAATGTTCGTGGGTGTGCTCAAGGGTGCCGCCATCTTCCTCAGCGATCTGACACGACATGTGCAATTGGACTCTACCTTCGACTTCATCGGTGTCTCGAGCTACGGCAATCGTCCAAGCCCGGCGCAAGAGCTTAAGAGCGGGTGGGACTCCACGGGGGAAGTGCGGCTCACCAAAGACGTCGACCAATCCATGAAGGACCGCAACGTAATCCTGGTGGAAGACATCCTCGATACCGGGCTTACCCTCTCTTATCTGAAGAAAATCCTGCTGGCGCACCAGCCGAAGGCCTTGCGCATCGCCGCCCTGCTCGATAAACCTTCCCGCAGAAAACAGCCCATTGAAGCCGAGTATGTCGGCTTCAAAATTCCCGACGAATTCGTGGTGGGCTATGGGCTGGATTACGCAGAAAAATATCGAAATTTGCCGGATATTTGCGTCGTACCCCGGTCAGGTTGAGCTCTGGTGACCGGAGTTTCGCGGAGACAAGCCGGAAAGAACTGGCTGATATCATAGAAACGTGGAAATCGTGGAGCCGGTACCGGATCTTCAGTCGAACGTAGACGCCCTTCTGGTGGAAGTGGCCGATGTGGTGAACACCACCCTCGACCTCGACACCACCCTTCGCCGGGTGGCCGAACTAGTGCGCAAAGTCATCGACTACGAAATCTTCGCCATACTTTTGCTGAATGACAAGATTCAGGAATTGCGCATCCGTTTCCAGGTGGGCTACACCCGGGAGGTGGCCGAACGCATCCGCGTCAAGGTCGGGGAGGGTGTAACCGGCCTGGCGGCCCTGAACCGCGAAGCGGTTTTGGTGGGCGACGTTTCCGAAGATCCACGATACATCTCCGGCGCCGCCAATGTTCGCTCCGAGCTGGCCGTGCCCTTGATAATCAAGAATCAGCTCATCGGCGTCATGAACCTCGAGTCCAGACAACCAAACTACTTTACCGAGCAACATAAACGGCTGCTGACCTTGATCGCTTCCCGCATGGCCGTGGGGATCGAAAACGCCCGTCTTTACACGCGCATGAGCCGTCAAGCTCGCACCCTGGTACTGCTGAATGAGATTGCCCGCGAGCTAACCTCTATTCTCAATCTCGATGAGCTCCTGAAGCGCATCGCCGAGCTGCTGAACCGGTTGATCGACTATCAGATGTTCAGCATTCTGCTGCTCGATTCGACGGGACTTAAGCTACAACACCGATTCTCCCTGCGCTTTCGCGAAAATATTCAACGCAAGCACGAAATCTCGATCAAGCAAGGTGTGGTGGGTTATGCCGTCGAGCATAAGGAAGCCGTTTTGGTGGCCGACGTCACCAAGGATCCGCGCTACATCGCGCTCAATCCGGAGACCCGCTCCGAACTCGCGGTACCCCTGGTTTACCAGGATAAGGTGATTGGTGTACTCGATCTCGAGCACACGCGCCGCGGCTTCTTTACCGACGATCACAAGCGAACCGTGACCACTTTGGCCGCTCAGATTGCGATTGCCATCGAAAATGCACAGCTCTACGAGCAGGTTGCCCGGCAGGAGAGACGGTTAGAGCAGGACTTAGCGATGGCGCGCGAGCTTCAGTTCCGACTGCTGCCGCCCGCCCTGCCCAAGATTGGGCACCTGGACCTTGCCGCCACGTTCGTGCCGGCGCGAGCCATTGGCGGTGACCTCTATGATTTTGTCAGCTACTCGCTGAATCGAACAGCCATCGTGGTCGGCGATGTCAGCGGAAAGGGGGCAGCGGCGGCGATCTATGCTGCGCTGGTCAGTGGTATTCTGCGCTCCCATGCACCCATCGAACCGTCACCCGCGGAGATGTTGGCGACGGTGAACTTCTCTCTCAGCGAACGCCGCATCGATGGCCAGTTCGTCTCTTTGATTTACGCCGTGTGGGATGACGATCAACGCTCTTTGCGCGTGGCCAATTCCGGCCTGCCCCGGCCAATCCATTGTCATGACGGCAAGACCGAGATCATCGAGGCGACGGGCATACCGTTGGGATTGTTCGATGAGGCCGAGTATGAAGAGTTCGGTTTTGAGGCCAAGCCTGGAGACATGTTCGTGTTTTTCAGCGATGGAATCATCGACGCCCGCAACCAGGGAGGGGACTTGTTCGGACGGGGACGGCTGGAGGAGATCATTGCTCACAATGCAAAGCTGCCGGCCGCTTCCGTGGTTCAGGCCATCTTCACAGCCGTGGCGGATCATGCCGCCGGAGCCGAGGCCTTCGATGATCAGACGGTAGTGGTGATGCGGGTCAAGGACGATCCTGGGAAACGCGAGTGAAGGAACGCGCGCGCCACCACCAGCCTGGGTTCTGCTATCTTGCCCAGGGGAAGAAGCCAAGTCCAGCCTGCGTTCTCCACTGCGACCAGGTTCCGCTCCCGCGCGTCGTCGAGCGATTTGGCACACCCGTATATGTCTATTCTGCGAGCACGATCCGAGCTCGTGTCGAGGGTTTCGAACAGGCCTTTCGTGACATTCCTCATACCCTCTGCTATTCCGTCAAGGCCAACTCCAATCTCGGAATACTGCGACTTCTCAAGCAGACAGGATGCGGTTTCGACGTCGTCTCGGGCGGAGAGCTGCAGCGTGTCGTGCGCGTGAGCCCATCCGCCGCCAAGAAGACCGTCTACTCAGGTGTCGGCAAGACGTCGCAGGAGATCGAGCAGGCTCTCCGGGCTGGCGTCTTGCTGTTCAACGTGGAGAGCGAATCGGAATTGCATCTCGTGGCGGCTTGCGCCGCCCGACTCAACAAAACTGCGCCGGTCGCGTTACGGGTCAATCCCGATGTGCCCGCCGACACGCATCCCTATATCGCGACCGGACTCCATCAGCACAAATTTGGTGTTCCCATCGTCGAAGCGACCCGCCTGTATGGCGACGCTTCCCAGAACAAGCACCTGAGAATTGCCGGTGTGAGCGTTCATATCGGCTCGCAGATCACGGAGGTGCAGCCGTTCGCGGAAACGATGGAGAGAGTTGCCGACCTCGTCCGAAAGTTGAGGGCGCAAGGCCATGCCATCCGCTATGTGGATGCCGGCGGAGGTCTGGGTATTGATTACGAACATGAAAATACGTCCAACTTTGCTGCCCGGGCTCGGAGCTACGCGCAGGCGGTGCTCCCACCTCTCCGGGATCTTGCCCTACACTTGCTGCTTGAGCCTGGCCGATCGATTGTCGGCCCTGCTGGCATTTTGATCACCAAGGTGCTCTACCGGAAACGCAACAACGGAAAGAAGTTCCTGATCGTGGATGCTGCCATGAACGATTTGCTACGACCCTCCCTGTATGGCGCCTATCACAGGATCGCTGCGGTGTGCGGCAACGGCAGGAACACCGAAACGGTAGATGTGGTCGGCCCGGTGTGCGAAAGCGGAGACTTCTTTGCTCGCGATCGAGAGCTGCCCGTGGTTGGGGAGGGGGAACTCTTGGCCATTATGGACGTTGGCGCCTATGGGATGGTGCTCGCTTCGAATTACAACTCGCGGCCGCGCGCGGCGGAGATCTTAATTGATAGAAAGTCGATGAAAGTGATCCGGCGCCGCGAAACCGTAGCCGATCTCCTGCGTGCGGAAAGCTGATCCTCGCCGCATTCACCAACCCATAGAGAAAATAGTAGCGGAGAACCTTAGGAGCACTGCGTGCTCAGGACCGCTAGTGACTAAGGTAATTTGCCCCCAGCCATAGGCTCCTATAGGGTCGGAGATAGCTAGAACCAGCATGAATACCCCACCCAAACTGTCGCACCCACGATTCGCTCTGGCTACCACTGTGGTCTTGCGAGAGGGTGCCAGTGACGCGGTAGTGTTGGCCAAGTTGAAAAATATCAGTCTCAGCGGATGTTACCTCGAAACGCCGCGAGAGACTCCGGTAAAAGCCAGGGTTCGCATTCTGGTGCAGACCGCCGACCTGCGTGTGGATCTTTGGGGGGTGGTGCAGCGCCGCGACGAGGGCGGCCTCGGAATCGCGTTCACGAATGGTGCTACCGTAGAGGACTGGAAGGCACTTGAAATACTGATCGACGAATTGCACGGAAAGGTTCCCGCTAAGAGCGCCTCAGCTTCGGGCCCCAAGTAACCGGCGCTTCCAGTCAGCTGTTCCCACAGAAAGACACCAACCTCATTCGACGTTCGACGTTCGCCGGCCGACCTATTCTTCTCTGCCATCAACCCCGGCTCTGTTTTCTGCAGCACGCGCACGGGTAAGGTCACCGGGTGTCCTTGTTGCCGTCTGGATGGGAGAAGAGAGCGGCGGTTCCTCCCGGCACAGAATCCTAGAATGCGGTCGAGTAGGGTATCTTTCGCTCCGGATCCCAAATCACCTTGCCACCCACGATCGTTTTCAACGCCTTTACGTCGCGGATCTTGACCGGATCAATCGAAAAAATGTCGTCACTCAACACAACCATATCGGCCAGCTTTCCCACGGTGATCGAACCTTTTTCCTTCTCTTGAAATTCGGCATACGCGGATCCCATGGTGTAGGCATGAACTGCCTCCTCCACGCTGAGCTTCTGCTCGGGGAACCATCCTTGCGGATTTTTCCCGTCTAAGGTCGCCCGCGTGACGGCTGCGTATACGGTTAGCAGGGGATTCAACGGGGCCACATCCCAGTCGGTCCCGAAGGCCAGATGCACACCGTGGTTCAGAAAGGTTCGAAAGGCATAGGTGCGGCTGGCGCGGTCATGCCCGATGCGGGCTTCGGCCCAGCGTCCGTCATCAATGGCGTGATAGGGCTGAACCGAGGCAATAACGTCGAGCTGGGCAAAGCGCGCGAAATCCTTTTCTGCCATGTGCTGCGCATGCTCGATGCGGAACCGCCGCTCAGCCCCGCGGTGCGCCTTGACCACGTCGGTGTATAAATCGAGAGTGATCGAGATTGCCTGGTCGCCAATGGCGTGGGTGCAGATCTGCAGCCCGGCGGCATCGGCCTTCATCATGCGGTCTCGCATCAGGGAAATGGGTTGCATCTCACTGGAAAGCAAGCCGCGATTTTCCGGCTGGTCGGAAAATGGATCGAAAAAGTACGCTGTCCGCGAGCCGAGCGATCCGTCGGCATATGCTTTCACCGCGCCGATCCGCAAGTAAGATCCCCCGAATGCGTGGCGAATTCCGATCTTTGCCTGATCGTCTACCTCGGTAATGAGCGGCGCCGCATAGATGCGCGTAGTCAACTCGCCCGTCTGCAGGAGCTCAGAAAAGACGGCCACGTCGCCGTACTCCGGATTCATGTCCTGCACGCTGGTCACTCCCAGCGAAGCGGCATGCTCGAGCGCACGCTTCACGGCGCGTAAACGTTGATCATGCGCAGGGGGCGGGACCGCCTTGTAAGCCTCATCTAGCGCGGCGTCCTTCAGGTCACCGGTTGGGTTGCCCTGGGCATCGCGGACGATCGTTCCGCCAGGAGGATCGGGTGTCTGCCCCGTGATCCCGGCCAGCTGCAGCGCCCGTGAATTCGCCAGCACCGAATGCCCATCGTAGCGGCTGAGGAGTACCGGATTGTCCGGCGTGACCGGATCGATCATCTCCTTGGTCGGCAGGTTGGGTGGGTTCCACTTGGTCTCGTCCCAATCGCCCCCAAGGATCCATTCACCCTTCGGCGTCTTCTTTGCCTGTTCGGCGATCCGACGAACGAACTCCCTGGTACTGGTGACGTCATTGAGTTGAACGCTGTCGAGCTGCGCGCCGCCGCTCACGAAATGGACATGGGCATCATTGAAACCCGGCAGGAGCAGCTTGCCGTTGGCATCCAAGACCTTCGTATTGGCGCCGCGCCAAAGGGCAACCTCGGCATTGGAACCAACGGAAACAATCCTTGCTCCAAGCACGGCAACCGCCTGCGCCTTGGGTTGAGCGTCATCTCCGGTCCAAACGTTGGCATTCGAAATGATCAGATCTGCGGCGGGCTTCGATTGCGCCCAAAGGTAGCCGGTGACGGCGATCGTCAAGAATGTGATTGCGGCTCTCATGCCCCTTCCCCATGACTGGTTCTTCACCGTCGTGTCGCCCCCGTTCAGGAGTTCACTGCAAATTTGGGAAAGCCCGTTTGTATCGCACAGGGGGACTACCTTTGTCCCCACTTCAGTTTGGCTCGCAAGATATCAAAGAAGGTCCCGCGAACGCGCAACAGCTTTACCTGGTATTCCGATTTACGACAGCACACACGATCTCCGTCGCACATAGGCATGCCAATCTGCCCATCCACGCTCAAGTAGGCCTGCTCCGCCCCGGTGTTGACTACGATGATGAGGTTCGACGTGTCCGGTACGACCAAGGGGCGATGGGTGAGAGAATGGGCTCCCACCGGGGTAACGACAAATCCCTTCACGGTCGGCATCAAGATCGGCCCGCCCGCCGCCAGGGAGTAGGCGGTCGAGCCCGTGGGCGTCGACACGATCAGACTATCCGCCTTGTACGAAGAGACGAACTCGCCGTCGATATAAACATCGCAATGATTCAGGCGGGAGACCGTGCCTTTGCCCACAACGATGTCGTTCAGCGCATCGTAGCTTGCCACCTGCGCATCCTCGCGGTAAACCTCACAATGCACCATGGAGCGTGCTTCCACTCCGCAGGACCCGGCCTCAATACCTTCAAGCGTCGGGTACAACTCATCGAGCGGCACCTCGGTGAGGAATCCGAGCGAACCGAGATTCACACCTAGGACCGGAACTCCGGCTCTGGCTACCGAGCGCGCCGCCGCGAGTAGCGTTCCATCACCACCGAGCACGACCACAAACCGCAGCGGGCGAGAAGCAATCTCTTCGCGCGCTACCGCCTCGACTCCTGGGGCATGGGGGGCGGTTTCACGGTCGACGACAATCTGATACCCATGTTGGCGAAGCCACTGGAGGAGCCGGGGCACAATGGTTTCGAGCTCGGGCTTATCCGCCTTCGAGATGATTCCCGCTGATTTGTCCGATGAAGAAGTCCGGTTCATCATGAAATTTGCATTGTACAGAAACTGGGGATGATTAGAAGCCGCTACCCGGCTCGAACTAGAAGACACCGAGCAGCAAGTATTCCCGGTTGCCCTGCCCACCCAGAATAGGCGATTCGATAGCGTCGGTGGTGGTGCAGTCTTCCGCAAGCAGTGCCTGACGAACTTTCTCGACGGCGGCACGCTGCACCGCTTCGTCCCGCACGATACCTCCTTTGCCCACCTGCTCGCGGCCTGCTTCAAATTGAGGCTTCACCAGCACGACAATTTGCCGGCCTTTTCGTTCTGCCACACTGGCGGGAAAGGCTGCCGCGATCACCGCCGGCAGCACCAGAGTGGCGGAAATGAAAGCGACATCCATGGCAATGAACGCGACGGTTTCGCCAAGCTGTTCTCGCGTCAGATACCGGGCATTGGTCTTTTCCAAGAGCCGTACCCGCGGGTCTTGCCGCAGCCGAAAATCGATCTGGCCGCGTCCGGTGTCGACCGCAATGACGCGGGCCGCTCCATGCTGCAACAAGCAATCGGTGAACCCGCCGGTCGAAGCGCCAATGTCCAGGCATGGTTTTCCAGCCACCTCGATATTCCAATATTCCAAGGCCTTATCCAGTTTCAGGCCCCCTCGGCTAACATACTTGCGAACCTCCCCGAGAACCTCGATCTCACAGTCCGCATTGACAACCGTTCCTGGCTTACCAATCCTTTGCCCATTTACTTGAACTTTGCCAGCCAGAATCAATGCCTGGGCACCTTCGCGCGACCTCGCCAAGCCACGCTCCCAGAGTAGTTTGTCGACCCGGACTTTCATAAGAGTGCTGCAAGAACGTCCGACGTATCGTCTTGGCCAGCATAAACCAAGTTCTCCGACTATCGCGGAGCTTGATAGAGGAACTCCCTTCGGCCACTTTGGAAGCCAAGGCGCCAAATCACGATTTTCGGAGGGCTAAAGATCCGGTCAGTGACTTCAAGAGAAAAAGCTGAGCGACGGTAGGCGGGATTCACCTCGATCAGCGCAACTACACTTCGGCAGCGTCGGACGGGATGGACAACTGGCTAGCCAGCAACTTGCTCGAGCAGCTTTTGATCAATGTCAAAATTGGAGTGAACACTCTGAACGTCGTCGTGCTCCTCGAGAGCCTCGACCAGACGAATCATGCTGTTCGCCGCCGCACCCTCGAGCTTGATGTAATTCTGCGGGATCATGGCTACGCTCGAAGAGACGGGCGAGACACCGGCCTTCTTCAACGCCTCGAGCACAGCTTCGTAAGCGGCCGGGTCTGTCAATATCTCCCAATTCTCGCCATCGTCGCGTAGGTCTTCCGCGCCAGCATCGAGCACGATGCCCATCAGGTCATCTTCTTTCGCTACCGTCTTCGAAACAACGATGTCGCCCTTTTTGTGGAACATCCAGGATACTGCGCCTGCCTCCGCCATGTTTCCGCCGTTCTTTTGGAATACGTGGCGAATTTCGCTCACCGTCCGATTGCGGTTATCAGTGTTGATTTCGATCAGGAGCGCCACACCACCCGGGCCGTAACCTTCGAGCGAGAACTCTTCGTAACTGGCGCCAGGCAATTCCCCGGTGCCGCGCTGGATGGCGCGCTTGATGTTGTCGGCGGGCATGTTTTCGGCCTTGGCCGCGGTAATGGCGGTGCGCAAGCGGGGGTTGGTGTCGGGATCGCCACCGCTTTTGGCGGCAATCGTGATTTCTTTAATCAGGCGGGTAAAGATCTTGCCCCGCTTGGCGTCCAGTGCACCCTTCTTATGCTTAATCGTGGCCCATTTGGAGTGGCCAGACATGGGAATACCTCATGATAATGAACTTTGCTTGTGCTGATCTACCACACCGATCTCAACCCCTTGGATTCGCCCAATAGAGGAGATCCCAGGATTGCCTCTAGACCAAGGCAGACAACAGAAATTATAGCACGCGACCCTGGTTGAAATCCCCGGCCGAGGCTGTGGGTAGCAAATCATGCACGACCGAAATCAGCCGTGGCCGAGTAGGGTGCCCGTGTTAGACTCCACCCAGGATCCGATCGAGGCATAGTCCATGAAATTTGGCGTGATTATTTTTCCCGGCTCGAATTGCGATCACGACGCGTACTGGACCATCAAGAATGTGGCCAAACAGCCGGTGACGATGCTCTGGCACGAGTCCCACGACCTCGAGAATTGTGACGCTATCATTGTTCCCGGTGGCTTCGCCTTCGGCGATTATCTGCGCACCGGGGCGATCGCCAAGTTCTCCCCGGTGATGGAGTCGGTGCGAAAATTTGCCGCAGGCGGTGGCTTGCTGCTGGGCATCTGCAACGGGTTTCAGATCCTTTGCGAGTGCGGCTTGCTTCCCGGTGCCCTGATGCGTAATGTGGGCCTAAAATATGTATGCAAGCCTGTCCAAGTCCGGGTGGAGAGCACGGACACCCCGTTCACCAATGCCTGCCGGACAGGCGAGGTTCTTACCATTCCTATCGGACACATGGATGGCAACTATTTCTGCGATGCATCCACCCTGGAGGAGCTCAGGCGGGAGAAGCGAATCGTGTTCCGGTATGCGGAATCCGACGGCCGGATCACCCCGCAAGCCAATCCCAATGGATCCCTGGACAGCATTGCCGGGATCTGCAGTCCTGGACGCAACGTTCTCGGCATGATGCCACACCCGGAACGCGCTGCCGAACCCGAACTCGGCGGAACCGACGGCTATAAGATCTTTGAGTCGCTGGTCGGCGCGATGGCTGAAAGGTGACGGCCATTTTCAGAGGTCTTCCCGCATCAAACCCGGTAGAGCCGACTCGCTAGCAACCTGGTATGGTAAGTTCACTTTCAGCAGCAAACGATGGAAATCGGGGTCTCGATTCGAAGCCCTACTAATGACTAGCCAATTTCGAGGCAGAGCAAGCTTTATCGCCATTGCTGGTATCTTCTTTCTGGGATCGACGTCGGTTTCCTTGCGCGCCCAGCAAGTGCCGCGCTTCGACGTCTTCGGGGGTTACTCGGATCGGCTGTTTGATGCTCCGAGCATCGGGTACCCCAACTATAGCAATCTGTATGGAGGGGGTCTCGCGGGGACCTGGCATATCACCATGAAAATCGGTGTCACGGTGGACACGAGCGCCAACTGGGGGTCGGGGCTAAGCATATGGAATTACATGGCCGGCCCGCAGTACGTGCTCCGCCGTGAAAAGGCCGACATCTATTTCCAGTTTCTCTTTGGCAAGACTCAGAACACTGCGAATATTCAGCAGTTGACCAGATCTGGATTCGAGAGCGTGGGTCGCTCGCTCGGAGGCGGTGCCGGTTACGACTACCACTGGAAACCGCGAATCAGCATTCGGGTATTGGAAGCGGACTATTTCCACACCGATACCTTTAAGACTCACCAGAACGATCTCCGACTTTCGACCGGGCTGGTCTTTCATTTTGGCCATAAGGGCCATCGTCGTAAGCTATGAGCCGGAGCCGGGAAACTCGAAGACGGCTGATTTTCGTGGGGGAACGAAGCCGCTCTTGAGAGCGGAATCCGAATGATGCCTGACAAAGAAAAGTCGCTGGCCTTGAGCTTGCTGCTGCTGGTCGGTTCGATCGGCTGCGTCAGCAGCCACACCGCCTATGTCACCCTGCCCACCGTGAACGGAATCTCGGCCTACCGTATCGATAACAGTTCCGGCCGGTTGACCGAGATCGTGGGGTCGCCGTACGCAACCGGCAACTCGCCCGGCCCGGTGGTGGTTGCTCCCTCGAAAAAGTTTGTCTTTGTTGCCAACCGCGACGATAACAACATCTCGCGCTTCAAAATCGACAGCACCAGTGGCGGTCTGTCAGAGATTCTGCCCCGCACGAGTACCGACTTTAATCCTGTGGCTATCGCGATCAATGCGAGCGGCAGTTTTCTTTTCGTGGCCAACGAGCTTGCGAGCAACCTCTCCGTTTATGCGGTCGACCCCTCGACCGGTGACCTGCGGGCGGTTTCCGCTCCCTTTCCCACTCCTCAGAGTCCTGTAGCCTTGGCGGTTACCCCATCGGGCAAGTTTCTCTATGTGGTGAACAGCAACCTGGGAGCTGTTCTGGCCTACTCGGTTTCGGCTTCGGGGATGCTCGAGACCATCCCCGGCTCGCCGTTTATTGCGGGCACTGGCGCCTTGGCCGTGGCCGTCGACCCGAGGGAGCGCTTTGTGTACGTGGCCAATGCCACAGCCAATTCGGTTTCGATTTTCGCCATCAACTCCATTTCAGGAGCCCTCATGGAGGTACCGGGTTCGCCGTTTTTGACCGGCACAGCTCCAGTTTCACTGACGGTTACCATCTCGGGTCAGTTCTTGTACGTGGCCAACGCGTCCTCCAGCAACATTAGCGGGTACACGATCGATCCGAGAACCGGCTTTGCAACGGCGATTACGGAGGGGCCGTTTGCTGCAGGCACCACTCCAGTTTTGGTCGTAACCGACCCCCATGGCACCTATATTTATTCTATAAGTCAGACAACAAGGATCATCACCGAGTTCACGCTGCAAACGACCGGGAATTCAGCCCTGGGCGTTTTGACCAACAATGAGCAAACCGCAACGACTCCCGAGCCTGCGGTCTCGATGTCTGTCACCCCGTAACCCAGAACGGTTGGGCGGAAGCTAGCCCATTTCGCCGAGCCGCGTGCCTTGTCATGGTCAACTTTGGAATCCTCGGTTTCGGACTGCATGCGGTGAAGCGGCTCATGCCGGGGTTTGCGGGGGCCAAGAACTGCCGCGTGGCGGCTCTTTCCCGCCGCGACTGGACGAAGGCGCAAGACTCAGCCCGCCAATTCCAAGTGCCTCTGGCGTTCGCCTCCGCCGAAGAACTCTGCCGCTCATCTGAGGTAGACGCCGTTCTGGTGACCACGCCGAACGCATGCCACCTGGAAGATGTGCTACTGGCCATCAAGTACGGCAAAGCCGTGCTGTGCGAAAAACCCATGGGTGTGAACGCCGACCAATGTCGTCGCATGGTCGAAGCCGCACGCGAGGCCAAAGTTCTGCTGGGTGTCGCTCAGGTGTTTCGCTTTGAAGAGACCACGGCGCGACTTCGGGAGCGGTTGGCAGCAGGGCAGATCGGCAAGCCCGTGTTTGCCCGCTCAGAATTTTCCCTTCTGGGCGGCGCCGGACATCCCCGGACATGGCTGCATGACCTTTCGATCGCAGGCGGCGGACCGGTCGCCGACGTAGGCGTCCATTGTGTCGATGCCCTGCGTTTCATCTTGCAGGACGAAGTAGTGTCGGTCATGGCGCGCGGCCATTCCGATCCTATCTCCCGGGACGTCGAAGCCGCAGCAGCCATGACCCTAGAGTTCTCCCGCGGGACGCTGGGTCTGGTCGCAGTTTCCTTCCGTGCCGCCTACCGCACTCCCCTGGAGTTCATTGGCGACGCGGGAGTGCTTCGTGCGGACGACGGTTTGACGGTCGAGAAGCCGGTCAGGCTGGAATGGCTTCGCAACGGCGAGGTCGCGGAAACCGAGATTCTCTCGAACCACCAGGCCTACACGCGGCAAGTCGAGTCCTTTGCCGCGGCTATCGAGGGCAAGGCTCGCTTTGCCGTGCCCGGCGAGGAGGGATGGAAGAATCAGCAGGTTCTCGATGCCGCTTATCGCAGCATCAAAACCGGGCAGGCGGAACCGGTGGTTGTGGTTCCAGGCGTATAACCGCCAGCCCAGCTCACCTGGTCCCTTACCATGAATGTCAAGGACTTCCTCTGAATCGGCTTCGGGAAGAAGTCCTACCGAATCCAATTTGCTGCTTTGCATCTCTCGCGATCCCCTCTACAATCCGGGTTACCACCATCAAAAAGGGGATTCGAAATTGGTGTTCCTGTTGCTTGCCCTAGTGGCGCTCAATGGCATCGTGCTGGGGCTGCTCCTTCGTCTCCAGAAACACTTTAACAGTGAGACGCTAGAGTATGCTCTTAAACAAGTTACATTCAGCGGTGAAGCTGTTCAGAACCTCTCACAGCAATTTGCCTCGGCGACCGCCGATATGGCGCAACGCCTGGAACGGACCAAGGGCGAACTTCGCCAGGGCGTGGCGGATCGTCTGGTCGATGGCTTTTCTGAGATTCGCACGACCGTGGAAACTCAGCTTCGCAGCGGGCGTCGCGAGCAGGCGGAACGATTGTCGGAAGCACGCACGGAGCTGACCACTTCGCTCGCACTGACGACCTCCCAACTGAAGTCTGAGTTCGAGAGCTTGAATCAGAAAACCATGCAGAACCTGGATTCCATTCGGGAACGGGTTGACGCCAAATTGCTGGCCATCTCCGACCAGGTACAGCAAAAGCTCGATCAGAACATACGCGAAGGCTTTGCGCAGTTTGAGAAGGTACAGCAGCACTTAAGGGCCGCCGAGGAACAACTCAGGGAGGTTGGCGCGATCGGACACTCCATTAACGATCTCAACAATCTTCTCAAACTGCCTCACCTGCGCGGCCAGTTCGGGGAGGCCAGCCTTGAGCGCCTACTCGCCGACTTTCTTCCGGCACACATGTTTGAAATGCAGGCTTCCCTTCCCCAAGGCAGGGGACGGGCCGACGCCATCATTCATTTTCCTGACCAGTGTTTGCCGATTGACGCAAAATTCCCCCGCGAGCAGGTGCTAGCTCTGTTTGAGAGCACGGACGAAGACGAGATCGAGGAAGCCCGGGGGGAATTCGTGCGGGTGATGAAGGCCGAAGGCAAACGCATTCAAGCCTACATCCAACCCGAGCATGGGACCACGGATATTGCCCTCATGTATCTGCCGAGTGAGACCCTCTACATGGAGGCGATTCGTAACCGAGAATTGGCCGATTGGCTGAACCAGCACCACGTGTTTCCGGTCTCCCCCAATACTCTGCTGATGACCCTGAAGACCGTGGCCCTGGTACACAAGTGGTATGAGATGGCAGGGCGATTCGAGAAAAGCCGCCTGGAACTGGCCAAAGCGCAGAAGTCCTTTGACTTTTTCCAGAATCAGTTCGAGAACGTGGGCAGAAGTTTGAACAAAGCTCAGGAGGCCTTCGACAAAGCCGCCACGCACCTGAAGACCTATCGCGGACGGGTTTCGGTCCTCAGCGGACAGGAACAGCTCGATCTAGAATCCGCGACGAGTGATGCTCCAAGCCTGCCGCTCGCGGACAAAGCCAGCGCCTAAGCCGGAACGGCGGCACCTTGCTTAGACCCCTCGTTTCGCCTTCAGCTCGGTCAACAGCTGTTCGATCCGGTCTTGCTTTGCTAGCTCCGCCAGGCGGCCTTCGATATCCTCGTCGGCCACCTCGGACTTGGCATGGCTGATGGCCTCCTCGTGCGCCACCTTGTGTTTCATGCGGTCGAAGGCAGCCGAGCTTGAGCCGTTGCCCCCCGCCATCCTGGCCTCGCTCGCTTTTCCGACTGCTCGTGCCCGGCGGTGTTGCGCCACCAGCAGATCCGCTTTTCCCTGGGCTTCGGCGAGCTTCTGCTCCAACTGCCGCAAGGCGGTCTTCAGGTTGTCCACCTGCGCCTTTTGGTCAGTGATCTGCTGGGAAAATCCCTCGCTCAGCTCACGATAGCTCTCGGAACGTTGCAAGGAGGCACGCGCCAGATCATCCTGCTGCTTGCCCACGGCGAGCTCGGCTTTGCGCATCCACTCGGCCACTTTGGCTTCATTCTCTTTCTGCTTTCCCTCCAGCAAGTGCTGATCAGCGATGGCGATAGCGACCTGTGTCTTCACCTGCAGCAGCTGGTTCTGCATGTCGAGAATGACTTGCTTGATCATCTTTTCCGGGTGCTCGGCCTTGTCGATGAGGTCGTTGAGATTCGCCCGGACCAGCGTCGAGACTCTCTCTAGTAATGCCATGATGGAACTCCTTTTCTAGTGATCAGAAATCCGCTTAGGGCGATCCGCGGGAAAGCCCTCACCGTCGCTCGTCGCAATCCCGCCCCCCGACTGCCTGCGATCTCGCATGGCGACGGCAATGGCCAATCCGCTGCCGATGGCCAGCGGCAGCCAGACCGCCGCGTGTTGGGAGGCCGCCGTCAGGGCGGTCCCGATCACGGCGCCAAGGCCGACGCCCATGCCGATAGTGTGTCGATCGTCTTGCATTGTGCACCTCTCTGGCTCGAAACCCTTCCCTGCTCCAATCCCGCGGGTAACGACCTGATTCGAATCCGAAGCATCGGCCGGCTACCTCCCGGCCGACGACGGCGGCAAGGCATCCGGCTTGGCCGCTTTGTCGCCGATGGTGCGGACCTTGGACAGCAGGTCATTCATGCTCATGCCCGAAAGCGTCTCGAACAAGGCGGGAACCTGGGCCACCATCTTGGCCAGGTCGCCGGTAATTTTGTTCATTCCCGAGGCGTCTCCGTTGCCGGTCGAGACCACCGTGATCTTGTCCACATTGGCCAGCGGAGCCGCCAGGCCTTTGACGATCTCCGGCAAGCTCGAAAACAACTTGTCGATTACGGCGGCCTGGTTGTATTCCTGGTAGGCCTCGGCTTTAACGTTCATCGCCTTGGCTTCGGATTCCCCTTTCTTGAAGATGATCTCGGCTTCCGCCTGGCCCTGCGCACGAATGGACGAGGCACGGCCTTCCGCCTCTACGATCAGGCGCTGTTTCTCGGCTGCGGCCAGGGTCTCGATCCTCTGCCGCTCGATCTCTGCCTGTTTGAGCACAGTTGCGATCAGCTCTTTTTCCCGACGCGAGATTTCCGCCTCCTGCACTTTGACCTGTTGCTCCTTCTCCACCTGCTGCACTTTCACCTGTTCCGCCGTGACCTGCTGCTGCATGATGGCAGTCTGGATGTCGTAAGCCTTGTCGGCCTGCGCCTGCTGCCGCTTGGTGACCTCCAGATATTGCGCCTTCTTGACTTCGAGATCGCGCTGGGCCTCGGCTTGCTTGGCCAGAGACAGGGTTTCCGCCTGCACGCGCTCCTGATCGGCCTGCGCTTTGGCCACCGCAGCCTCGCGTTGCGCCAAGGCGCGGCGGATAGCCGTGTCGCGATCGGCTTCAGCCGCCGCCACGTCAGCGTCGCGCTTGATGCGCGCCACATCGGGCCGACCCATGTTGGTGATGTACTCGTTCTTGTCGCGCACCTCTTTGATGGTGAACGAGATCACCTCCAGCCCCATTTTGTTCATGTCATCGGCGCAGGTGGAGCGCATGCGATCGGAGACCATCTCGGGCTGCTTTACGATCTCCTCGACCGTCAGTTGTCCGATGATGCCGCGCAGGTGGCCTTCCATCACCAGGCGGATTAGGCCCTCCCTCTCCTGCGGTACCTTGGTCAGGAACTGCTCCGAAGCCGTCAGGATGGACTCGGTGTCGGATTTGACCTTGATCTGGGCGACCGCCTCGACCGTCACGGCGACGCCTTGCTTGGTGTAGAGATCTTGCTGGGGCGCTACGTCAAACGACATGAGCTCCAAGGACAGCCCGCGGCAGTTTTCGATCATGGGGAAGATGATGGTGCCATGCCCCTTCACCACCCTCGTTCCTCGAAAACCATAGACCACCAGAGCTTCGTGGGGTCCTGCCTTGCGGTACAACCTGGCCAGCATGCTCATCAGGAGCATCATGGCCAGCACCAGCAAGCCAACGATGATCCATATCTCAACCAGAGTTCCTCCGAACATAACCCCTCCTCTCAACCCATCCAAAACCCTGCGGCCCGCGGCACAACGAGCGCCAGCTTCGGGCCTGTCAGGCGATGTCGGAAATGCGGGAAGCCCTCCAGAGCGGCTACTCGTTCTTGGCCGCACTCTCAGGCAGGTCGTGTTCTCCCGCCAATTCCGTCCACAGCCGCACGTAGGCGATCCCTTTTTCGTAGCGGGTGACGACCACCTCCGTACCCTTCGAAATCTCGCTTCCGTCGTCGGCCCTGGCACCGCAGGTCCGCCGCGTTCCTTCCTGGGAATAGATCAGTTCTCCCGTGCCACCCTGGCGAATCGGCATGGAGATACGACCCAGCACGCCGACCATGCTGTAATCCGCGGGGTCAAGATTCTCGTCGGTGGACATCAACACTCGACTCAGAAAGAGATAAATCACCGCCGCTCCGGTCGCTCCACTCAGGAGCGCGATGCCAAGCCCCAGCACGAACCACAGCGAGGAAAAGCGGGTGAGCAAATAGCCGATGCCGCCGAACCAGGCAAGAAACGCAGCCAGGGTCACGGGATTGACGAGCGGGGTTTCCGCCGTCCCCCCGCGTGCCGAACCTGCTCCATGGCCAGCGTGCGGCCCCGTGTGCAGGCTCCCGCCGCCAAGCAAATGGGGGAGATGCCAGTGCCATCCACCCATCAGAAAGGAGAGAAGGCTGAACGAAAATCCCAGCGCGAAGCATACTAAATAGAAGTTCGCCCAAGTCATTGCGTACACCCTCCTGCCCTCATCGGTTTGGCGCTCCGCCACGCCGCCTCCGGCTTCAAGGCCTCAAGTAGACGATTGGCCAAACCGGGCGTGTCGAGAATGGCCCCGAGGAGGATCAAGCTCTGTCGGGTATGTTCTTGACGAGCCAGTGTGATCAGCACTTCGCTGACCTCGGGATCGCTGGCAAATCGCTCGGAACCCTCGAGGAACCAGACATTCAGCCTGCCTTCGGTGGCTCGTAGATCCGACACCAGATCGGTGTGATAGCCCTCGGGATCGTCCACCAGAAACCCGGGATGCACCTTGAAAAACTTGGCCAGCAGGGCGCGGCTCGACTGCGTCATGTGCCGCCGGCTCCCGTTTTCAATCTGCGAGATGTACGACTGGCTGATGGTCTTGCCCAGCTCCTTGCGAATCCCGCGGACCAGCTCCAGCTGGGTTATCGGGCGTCCCAGCTCGCGCAGCAAGCCTTCCACCTCGCGCAAGTACCGTATTTTCTCCGCTAATCTCATATTACAATTTGCGATATTAATATCTCTATTTGCAAACACTGTCAAGCTGAAAATGCGACGTATTTTGAAAGGGTTGCAAGCACCGTTGGGTGGCACTCCACGCCGCGCGAGAAACGCTTAAGATAGTCGACAGTCGGAGCCGCGGGAGTCGCCATGACCTTTCGTCAACCTTTGCTTCTGGTCCTTTCCCTTTTCTGGCTTCTGCCCGCTTCGCTGGGCTCGCAGACAGCCCGAGATGCGGCCGATCTTCTTGTAACCGGCGGGATGGTCGTCACCATGGATGCTGCCAGGACCATGTACGACGATGGCGCTGTGGCCGTACGGGGCGACGTGATTGTCGCTGTCGGCAAGCGCGCCGAACTGGAAGACAAGTATCAGGCCAAGCAGACCATCGATGCCCGAGGCAAGCTCATTCTGCCGGGTTTCATTAATGGCCATACGCACGTTCCCATGACCTTATTCCGGGGGCTGCGGGATGACGTCACGCTCGACGAGTGGCTTCACCAATACATCTTTCCTGCCGAGGCAAAAAACGTGAACCAGGAATTTGTGCGCTGGGGTACGCGGCTGGCGGCGGCGGAACAGATTCGTGCTGGGGTCACTACCTTCGCAGACATGTACTACTTCGAAGATGCCATCGCCGAGGAAACCAAGGCAGCCGGCATGCGAGGCGTACTCGGGGAAACGTTCATCGATTTTCCCGCGCCCGATAACCGCACCGAAGCCGAGATGCTCGCCTACACCGAGCAGTTCCTGAAAAAATGGCAGGGCGATGCCCTGATTCACCCGGCCTGCGCACCTCATTCGATCTACACCTGTTCGCGGAAAACCCTGCAGGATGCTGCCGCCCTGGCTCGAAAATACCATTCTCCGATTCTGATTCACGTTGCCGAAATGAAGAAGGAATGGCAGGACAGCGAGAAGCAAAACGGAATGTCGCCCGTCCAATATCTGAACTCGATCGGACTGCTGGGTCCCGACGTCGTGGCCGCGCACTGCATCTTTGTCGATGAAAACGATTTTCAGATCTTGTCTCAGAAACAGGTAGGCTGCGTGCACAATCCTTCGAGCAACATGATGCTGGCCAGCGGCGTTTCTCCCGTGGGAAAGTTGCGTGCCGCGGGCGTCCGGGTAGGGCTGGGGACCGACGGTCCAGCCGGCAGCAATAATGACTTGGACCTGATGGAGGAGATGGACTTGGCGGCGAAGCTGGCCAAGATTACCCAGATGGATCCGCGGGCGTTGACAGCCCAAGCGGTCGTCGAGATGGCCACCATCGACGGCGCCGGGGCCCTGCACCTGGAGCAGGAAATCGGTTCGCTCGAGAAGGGAAAGAAGGCCGACTTGATCGTGATCAGTCTCGAGGAACCGAACGCCGTGCCGATGTATGACATCTATGCCCAACTGGCCTATGCCTTAAAGGCCAGTGATGTCGAAACTGTGGTCATTGGCGGACGTCTGGTGATGCGCGATCGACACCTTCTGACCGTCAACGAAGAACAAGCCATGGTGCGGGCGCGCCAATACAAGAACACAATCAGCCAATCTCTCGCGATGCCATGAGAGGTGATTGGTAAATGACCCTCGACAAGCGCGGAAACCCGGGCCGCCCTAGTGGTCGGTGCTGGCGGTGACTTGCGGTCCAGCCGAAATTTCCTGATCTTTGTATTGCAACTGGTAGAGCTTGTAGTAGATGCCACGATTCGCCAGCAGTTCCTGGTGTGTGCCCATCTCGCGGACCTGTCCTTTGTGCATGACGATGATCTTGTCCGCGCGTTGCACGGTGGAGAGCCGGTGGGCAATAATCAGCGAGGTCCGGCCCTCCACCATCCGGTTTAAGGCATCGCGGACGCGAAACTCCGTTTCCGTGTCTACGCTCGAGGTAGCTTCATCGAGAATCAGAATCTCAGGATGGTGCGCCAGGGCACGCGCGAAAGAGATGAGCTGCTTTTGTCCGGTGGAGAGCGTGCTGCCGCGCTCGCGAACTTCTTCTGCAAAACCCCCCGGAAGCCCGCGGATGAAGTCTGCCAGGTTTACGTCCTCCGCGGCCTTTTCCACATCTTCATCCTGAATCCACTCGCTGCCCAGCCGGATATTGCCTCCGACCGTACCGGTAAACAGAAATGGGTCCTGCAAAACCACTCCGAATCGCCGCCGCAGAGCGGCCAGGTCCATGTCCTTGACGTCAATGCCATCGATTCGGATCGCCCCTTTCTGAACATCATAGAAGCGCATCAGCAGCGAGATGATGGTCGTCTTGCCCGCACCGGTGTGACCGACGATGGCTACGGTTTCTCCCGGCTGGATGGTGAAACTGACATCCTGCAAGACCCATTCCTGCTGTCCGGATTGTGCCACCGGAGGGGGCGTGAGGGCGTGGGCAACGGTCTTCTCCGGCAAAACACGGAAGGTAGATCCCGCCTTGAGTCCATCCTGCCCGTCGTATCCATCGCCCGGCGCCACCGAGCGATATCGAAACCACACATGATCGAACTCGATGCGCCCGAGACCCTCGGGTGTCTTGGTGATGCTGGGGGTAGTAATTTCCGCCCGCGTATCCAGCAGTTTGAAAATGCGCTCGCTCGAAGCCATGGCGGATTGCAGGATGTTGTATTTTTCGCTGAAGTCCTGAATCGGCCGAAAGAACCTCTGCGCATACTGGATGAAGGCTACGAGAACCCCGAGGGTGGTTACGGTCGAGAGCGGATGCAACCCAACTCTTCCCTGGTGGAAGTCCAGGGTAAAGGTGGTTGTCGAAACCTGGCTTAGCACCTGATTGCCCCCGAACCAGATGACGCTAGCGATGGCTACGGAAGACAGAATCTCGACCACGGGATAGTAGACGGCGTGGGCCATGATGGCGTCTTTGTAGGCGTCCATATGGACCGCATTGACCTCGGAAAACTTGCTAAAGGCCCGCTCTTCCCGATTGAAAAGCTGCACTACCGCCATGCCGCTGACGTGTTCTTGGAGATAGGCGTTGATCCGGGCAATGGCAACCCGAATCCGGCGATAGGAATCACGCACCTTATCGCGAAAGACCTTGGTTGCGTAGCCGATCGCGGGCAATACGGCAAAGGTAAGCAAGGCCAGCTTCCAATCCATGGAAAGCATGATCGCCACGATCCCGACCAGGACGAAGACATCTTCGAAAATGGACACCACTCCGGAAGTAAACATTTCGTTTAACGCATCCACGTCGGTGGTGACCCGCGTTACTAAGCGCCCCACTGGATTCTTGTCGTAGAAGCCGATATGCATTCGCTGCAGGTGGCGAAAGATCTGGCTGCGCAGATCAAACATAACCATCTGTCCGGTCCACTGCATGAGGTAAATCTGCAGATACTCGAGCAGGAAGGCACAGACTAACAGGCCCACGTACAGCGCCGCGATCTCAGCAATTCCCGTCAACGGGTTCTGGCTGAGAAAAGAATCGAGAGCAGAAGGTTTGTGGGTGGGAGCCAGGTAACGATCGATCTCCACGGCGACGAGATATGGCCCAAGCACGTCGGCCACCGCCTTAAAGAGGATGGCCAGCAGGGAAACTCCCACTTGCCATCGGTAGGGGCGGAGGTAGGTAAGCAGCCGCTTCATCAGCCGGCTGTCATAGGCTTTGCCTAGGACTTCCTCTTCATGGTGAGACGCCATGGGCTATAACTCAAAGATACCTTAAGAGGAATAGATGGCAGTAGAAAAGGGTGGGACGGAAAAGGTTTCGGTACCGAAGTCACCCCGTCATTCCCCAGTGCGCCAGCGGTGCGGGGACAGCCACCCTTAGCCTCGAGATTGGAGAATACGCCTGGCCTTACGCAGTCTTTCGCAGCACGAGAGCGGCGTTCTTGGACCCGAATCCCACGCAGTTGCAAACCGCGTGCTCGATCTGAGCTTTGCGACCGACGTCGGGAACATAATCCAGGTCGCATTCTGGGTCCGGGGTATCGAGATTGATGGTCGGAGGCACCCGGCCGTGCTCCATGGCAATCACCGTTGCCGCGACACCAGCAGAGCCACAAGCACCCTGGGCATGCCCGATCTGCGACTTCAGCCCGGACATCGGAATGCGCTGGGCATGTTTGCCTAGGGCTAATTTCAGGGCACGCGTTTCCACCCGATCATTCATTTGCGTCGAGGTTCCATGCAGGTTCACGTACTGCACGTCTTCCGGACCAATGCCGGACTCCTCCAAGGCCAAAGTGATGGCGCGCGCAGGCTCTTCCGGAGAGTCTGTCATGCGCACACGATGAAAGGCTTCGCAGGTTGAGGCGTAGCCGGTGATCTCGGCGTAGATTCGTGCGCCCCGGGCACGAGCGTGCTCGTACTCTTCGACCACAAACATCCATGATCCCTCGGCGAGCACAAAGCCGTCGCGGTCGGCTGAAAAAGGACGCGAGGCACGCTCCGGCGCATGATTCCAGGACTGCGTCAGAGCGCGCAGCAAGCTGTACCCTTTGATGATGCCGGGAGTGATCGTCGAATCGACTCCGCCCACGAGAAACATCGGCTGCACGCCCGCCTGAATATGCTGGTAGGCGTACCCGATGGCGTCGGTAGACGAGGTGCAGCCAGCGGTGACAACGTGGCTGTAGCCGCGGAAACCGAAGCGCATGGAAAGCTCGCTCGGAATCGTACCCATGGTCCCGCTGGGAATCGAAAAAATGCTCACCTGCTTCACATGACCGGAGTGCCAGAGCCGGTATTGCTCTTCGGAGAACTCTTGTGCGCCGCCACCGGTACCGAGGATGACTCCAATCTCGCGCTTCTCCTCGATCGACATCGCCCCCGGATCGAGCTGGGCATCGCCGATCGCCTCCGAGGAGGCGGCGAGTGCCAGAGGGACGACTCGCGACACGTGCTTGCGCTCGCGAGCCTCCACCCATCCAAGTTCGTCGAAGTCGTGGATTTCACCGGCGATTTGTACGGGTAACGGGGAGGGATCGAAACGGGTGATGCGCTGGACGCCGGACTTGCCGGCCAAAACCGCCCGGCAGAAGGCTTGTTTGCCCAGACCATTGGGACTAACGACACCCATACCGGTGATCACAACGCGAGGCGGCATAGTGTTTGAAAATCTTACGGCGCGCATGCCCTCCTGTTTTGCCCGGTGCCCCTAGGCGAACCGACTCCCTCGAAAAGCGACACCCGGAGGCAAGGGGATCTCTCTATGGCTTTCCCTTCCTACAGAATACTAGGTTTTTCGCGACCGATGCTGGGCTCGGCCTGGGTCGGAGCCTCACGTGGACAGCCCCTGACGGCCACCACCTTGAGATGCGTCCCGGGTCGGCCGCGTGATCGTACATGGCATAATCATCTCGATGGCACTCGGCCTGTACATCTCCCTGCCCTTTTGCCGGACGAAGTGCTCCTACTGCAACTTCGCCTCGAATGTCTTTTCCAGGGCGGTATTCGCGCGGTACCTAGACCGGGTCTGCCAAGACATGACGAGGGCTTCCACGGTCGCCGAGCAGATGGGCGGACATTTCGAGCGCGCCGTAGACTCAATCTACCTCGGCGGCGGCACTCCTACTCTACTGGATGTAACCCAGCTGGAGCAGCTGTTTTTCGCGATTTCCAAGAATTTCGAGATTCGGCCGGGCGCGGAAGTCACGGTCGAATGCGCCCCGGGCACGCTCAGGCCCGCCATCCTCGATGTTCTCGGGCGCTCTGGCGTGAACCGCGTAAGCCTGGGAGTGCAGTCGTTTGTCGACCGGGAAGCCGCCTCGGTAGGGCGACTACATACTTGTCAAACGGTCCTCGATGACATCGCCCGCTTGCGCTCGGCAGGACTTGCGAACATCAACCTCGATCTCATCGCCGGCCTCCCTCATCAGAGCTGCGCGAGCTGGAAGACCTCGCTCGATCACGCGATCCGAAGCCAGGCGCCCCATATCAGCGTTTACATGCTGGAGGTGGACGACGATTCCCGCCTGGGGCGCGAACTCATCGCCGGTGGCACCCGATACCACGCCGGTGCCGTACCGGACGAAGATCGTACGGCAGATTTCTATTTGATGGCCTGCGAGCAACTGGCGAACGCGGGGGTCAAGCAGTACGAGATCTCGAACTTTGCGCGCGAGGGGTACGAGTCGCGTCACAATCTCAAGTACTGGTCGCGACAACCCTATCTCGGATTCGGTGTGGATGCGCATTCGATGCTCCCCCTAGCAGCAGCGCAGAAGGGGGCGGGTAGTCGAGCGCGGTCCGAGCCAGGCTCGGCGACCGGCCTCGGTGGCGGCGAAGCGGTTCGCTTCGCCACACCAGATTCCCTGGAGCAGTATCTCGCGGCAATACCTTCGAAGCGCACTTTCGTGGACGGCCAAGCGGCGCTCGAAGAGGCATTTTTTCTGGGCCTCCGGCTGAACCGCGGTACGGACCTCGCGCAGGTCTCCGCCGATTTTGGGATTTCGCAAGTGGCTACCCTTCGCCCCACCATGGTGGAGCTCGTTCAAGCAGGCCTCCTCGAGCAGGAGGAAGACAGGATCCGTCTGACCGACCGCGGGCGGCTGCTATCGAATGAGGTATTTGAGCGCTTCATTTCGGCTCCATCCTGATCCGGAGCCTGTCCACAAGGAAGTGCCCGCATGGTTCAGAAGCTCCCGACAGCCAAGTTATAATAAGTCCGCCGCCAAGGTTCCCGACCCGGCTGAAGGGCTCTATGAGTCTGTACTCGCACTATGACGGTGCCCATAACCATCCCGTGAATCGTGCCCTCCATATGATCGCCATTCCCGTCGGATTCTCTTCTCTGGTGGTGGTCTGGTTTCACTGGATTCTTGGTCTGCTACTGATCCCTGCGGCATTCGCACTGGCTTGGCTTGGGCATTGGATCGAAGGCAACCAACCGGCCTTTCTGACGAACCCAGCCCACATCTTCGTCGCTCCGGTGTGGATGGCACGGAAGATTTTCAAGCCTGCCAAGAAGGCGGATACCTAAAGGTCTTTCGCGACCAATCGGTCGGTCATAGTTCTTAGGATGGCGACAATCGGCAAACCAATAGGCGATCGCCAAGGGGCATCCCTGCCGTCTGCAGTGTCCTTCGTGCCCAGCGTAACTTCCGCTCTCACTCCGCCTGTGTTCTAATCGAATTTCTTGCATCAAAATTGCAGGGACTAGGATTCGACCGGTCGCAAGACCAGCACCGGAGGAAACTTGGATTTTCAACTCAACGAAGAACAGCTGCAGCTCAAAAAGAGTGTGCGCCAGTTCGCCCAGCGCGAAATCGCGCCCAACGTGATGAAGTGGGACGAGAGCAGCGAGTTCCCCCTCTCCACCATCAAGGAATTAGGCAAGCTCGGCCTGATGGGAACCATCTTCCCCGCCGAATACGGCGGGGCTGGAATGGGCTACGTCGAATACGTTACCGCGATTGAGGAACTCTCGCGGGTGGACGGCTCGGTGGGCATTATCGTGGCGGCGCACACCTCGCTCTCGACCAACCATATCTTCTTGATGGGTACGGAAGCGCAAAAGAAGAAATACGTGAGCAAGCTCGCGACCGGAGAATACATTGGGGCCTGGGGATTAACCGAGCCGTCGTCGGGATCGGATGCGGGCAGCGCACGCATGAGCGCCGTGCGCAAGGGCAACAGTTGGGTGTTGAACGGCACTAAGACTTTTTGCACCAACGGCCACTACGCCGACGTGCTGGTGGTGATTGCCGTGACCGACCGTGCTGCACACACCCACGGCCTTTCGGCGTTCATCGTGGAAAAGGGAGCGCAGGGCTTTCGTCCGGGAAAAAAAGAGAACAAGTTGGGGTTACGGGCCAGCGACACGGCGGAGCTGATCTTGGAAGACTGCGTGGTTCCGGCGGAAAATCTGCTGGGCAAGGAAGGAGACGGCTTTATCGACGCCATGCAGGTGCTCGATGGCGGTCGCATTTCGATCGCAGCCTTGTCGCTGGGAATGGCCGAAGGAGCCTACGAAGCTGCTCTGAAGTATTCGAAGCTGCGCCGCCAATTCGGCAAAGCCATCAGCGACTTCCAGGCCATTCAGTGGAAACTGGCGGATATGGCGACCGAGATCGAGGCGGCGCGGCTGCTCACCTTTCAGGCAGCGTCGATGAAGGATGCAGGCATCAAGACCACCCAGGAGTCTTCGATGGCGAAGCTGTTCGCCAGCGAAGTGGCCGTGCGCTGCGCCAATGAAAGCGTGCAGATTCACGGGGGTTATGGATTTATTAAAGATTACCCAGCGGAAAAGTTTTATCGTGACGTCAAGCTCTGCACCATCGGAGAGGGCACCAGCGAGATACAGCGCCTGGTGATCGCAAGACAACTGTTGAAGGACTAAGGCTTTCCCGGGGCGTTCGCGTACCCCCATTCCCCGGGAGTAAGCCTGCGCACGAGCGGCGCAAGCCTATTCCACCACCACCTTGGTACCGCGTTGCGCCCCACCGGACAGATGCTCGATGCGCGCATCAATGACCGCACGGATCGCCTTTAAAAACTCGATGCGGGAATTTGCCAGGTGCTCGCTGACTGCAGGGGAAACCTTAAAGTGTTCCTTTAGGTGGTCCAGGGTTTCGCGGCAGAGGCAACGTTCGTAAATCACCCGCGCGCCCGCTTCATTCTGTGCCGTCTGTGCTTCGCTCATTGTGCCTCCCTCATCTCGACCGTCAAGACCCGGCTGTCAAGTTTCGCTCGCGCCGGCATCAACGCTGCCATCGACCTCGGTAGGCCGATGTGGCGTCGAAAGGTACCGACCTCCACCACCAACTCATCGCCTTTCTTGAAGAGTCCTATCTCACCCTTGGTGGCAAAGGGCAGGAGAACGCGGACTTCGTAAACGCCGTCTTGCTTGGCGAACGTATAAGGCTTCTCAGTCCGGGTAACCGCCGACGGGTCCTCCCCATCAGCATACAGCACTCGGGCCAGTTCCTCCAGACGCTTCTTGCCTAAGACCTCGTGAGCGAACAGGGGCACGCGCTTAACCGGCACCGGCGCAAAGTATTCTTCGATCTCGTGCAGAATTCCCGCTTGGGAACTGTGCCACTCCCTGAACCAAGCATCATGGACCTCGGCGGGCAGCACACGGTTCACGACGACTGCATCCACGGTAAGCCCATGGAGAGAGAAGTACACAAACGCCCGCTGGGTCTCGCGCAGCACCATCCTCTCCGGGTTGGTAACCAGCCGCACGCTGGTGATGCCTGGATCCTCGAGGATCTGGTTGACGCCTTCGAGCTTCTCGAAAAGGTCGCGAATGTTAAGGAAATAGCTGTCGGTGGGAAGCTCGAAGGGCGAAACGCGGTTGGCAATGGGCCGCACGGCCTTGAGCAGGTTCCGCTGGAAGGGAAAAATATGTTTCATGTACCAGTCGAGTGTGGTCGGCATACTGATAAAGCGCATGGACTCAGCGGTAGGAGCGGCGTCGAGAACCACGACGTCGTAACGCTCCTCCCGCCGGTACTGGTTGATGTACATCATGGCACTGAGTTCTTCCATCCCGGGCAAGATGGCTAACTCTTCAGCCTCGACGCCACTGATCCCCGTGGTACGAAGCACCGAGATTACATAGCCGGAGATTTCCTGCCAGTGACGCTTGACCTCCTTCTGAATGTTCAGTTCGAAAATCGAGAGCCGGTCCGTGACGGATAGCGGATCGGAGGTTTCGCCGTGAAACAGATCCGTGCTCAGGTCGAAGGCATCGGCCAAGCTGTGCGCCGGATCAATGCTCATCACCAGCGTGCGGTAGCGAAGCTGCGCCAGCTTCAATCCGGTGGCAGCTGCCAGGCTGGTCTTCCCTACTCCGCCTTTGCCGCTAAAGAGAAGAATCCTCATAGCGACATTGTAGAATAGAGAAGTTTCGCGGGGATCGCTCTCCCACACCCTTTCTGCGGGCGATCCGAGAAGCCTTCTCATCCGATCCTCGCAGTGGCGTAACCACTCGCATGAGGTGTTTCCGTGGCACTGGAGGGGAAACTGGATCGGCATTCTCACGGCGGCGGTCGCGGCGGGAAAACGGAAGTGGCTTTGGACTTCGACCGGTTTCGAGCCCTCACCTTTGACTGCTACGGTACGCTCATCGACTGGGAGAGCGGACTGCTCGCCGCCTTGCGACCTATTCTCAAGTCCCATGGGCAGAGCCTGAACGACCGGCAGATTCTGGACATCTACAGTGAACTAGAACCCAAAGCGCAAAATCCGTACCGGCGCTATCGTCAGGTACTCGAGCATGTGGTACGCGGGTTCGGAGATCGCCTGGGCTTTCCCGTGTCGAATGCTGAGGCGGAGTCTCTCCCTGAATCGCTGAAGGATTGGCGCCCATTCCCGGACACCCGAGCCGCCCTGGGAATGCTCAAGAAGAAGTACAAGCTGGCCATCATCTCGAATACGGATGATGATCTGTTCGCGGCGACCGCACGGCACTTGCAGGTCAAGTTTGATGAGGTCATCACGGCGGAACAGGCCAAGGCATACAAGCCGTCCACCGCCCCCTTTGTCCTGGCCTTGGAGCGGCTCGGCCTACCGCCCGAGCAGGTACTGCATTGCGGTCAGAGTATTTATCACGATGTGCTCCCGGCGAAATCCTTAGGTCTGGCTACCGTATTGGTCTATCGCCGAGGCTTCGGCGCCACCCGCCCCACCGACGGCAAGCCCGACCTCGAGGTCCCGGATCTCGAGACGCTCGCCTCGCTTGCGGTCAAAAAGGAAAAACACTCCACGGATTGAAGACGCGCTAGCCTTCAAGCCATCCGCCGCTTCACCGAGATCCACACCGGCGACATCGCCGACCGTGGTATGAAGGCCAGCACAGGCTCGGCAAGCGCAGGCTATCGTCAACCAAAGCTCAACTGCCGGGTGGTCATGGCGTCGACAGCGGTTTTCGTTGTTTCTCCTCTCCGGCTCGGTGCTTTACACTGAATCTTTGAGCGACGACTCCCAAACCCTGATTCGACGCCTGCGCAACGGCGACCACCGTGCGTTGGCGCGCGCCATCACTACGGTTGAAAACCGAAGCCCCGGCTGGTCGGAACTGCTGAAGTCCTTATTCCCGCTGACGGGCCACGGCGTAATGTTGGGGGTGACGGGTGCTCCCGGGGCCGGCAAGAGCACGTTGGTCGATCAACTCGCGAAGCACTATCGCCAAGAAGGTCGCACCGTCGGCATCATCGCCGTCGATCCCACGAGCCCCTATTCGGGCGGGGCCATCTTGGGCGACCGCATTCGCATGCAGGAACGCTTCTGCGACCCTGGAATTTACATCCGCAGCATGGCCACTCGCGGTTCCTTAGGTGGTCTTTCTCGCGCCACTGCCGATGTCGCCACCGTGCTGGACGCCTCAGGCCACGATCTGATCATCATCGAGACCGTAGGCGTCGGGCAGGACGAAATTGATGTTGTGCGTCTGGCCGATGTCACCATCGTGATGCTGGTACCCGGAATGGGCGACGATGTGCAGAGTATCAAGGCGGGCATCATGGAGATCGCCGACATTTTTGTGGTCAATAAGAGCGACTGGCCGGGCGCCGAGCGGGTCGAAGGCGAGATTCGGGCCTTGCAGTCGCTTGCCGCGCGCAGTGATCGTTGGACTCCGCCGATCGTCAAGACCGTGGCCAGCGAAGGCAAAGGACTTTCGGATCTGGTCGCCGCCATTGCCCAGTACCAGGCCTATCTGCAGCGGGAGAACTTACGACTCGAGCACAAGCGGCAAAACTGGCAGGAGCGGCTGCTGGAGATGCTGCGCGATCGACTGTTCGAGATGGTGTATCGACAACTTGGCGATCGAACGATTGCCCACTACGCGGCCGAGGTCGCAGAGCACAAACGCGATCCCTATACCCTGGTAGAGGAGCTGGTGGCAAGGTTAGGGCCGGCGACTTAGCCCAACCTTCGGCCCGAGCCAATCGAAACGCCGCGACCGAGCTGGACGGGTCGAGAACCGCCACCGGCATGGTGAACCGATGAGAGAGAGCGGAGAGACGATGTTTAGCATTGACCATCTCGGGATAGCCGTGAATTCGCTCGCGGCAGCGAAGGCCATTTATGAAAAGCTCGGACTCAGCGTCTCGCAAGAAGAAGTCGTCGATGCCGAGCAGGTGCGACTCGTCATGGTTCCGCTGGGTGAGAGCCGGCTAGAACTGCTCGAGCCCACCGCGGAGAACTCCCCCATTGCGCGCTTCATCGCCCGGCGGGGGGAAGGATTGCACCATATCTCTTTGCGAGTCCCTGACCTAACCGCCGCGGTCGAACGGCTCAAGCAGAATGGAGTTCGCTTAATTTCTGAGGAGATCAGGATTGGTGCGGGTGGTCACCGCTATATCTTTGTGCATCCCTCGAGCGCCGCTGGAGTACTCATCGAGTTAGTTGAGTCCAGAGACTAAGCGGATGTAAGGAATTGACCGGGATTCGATTGCATGCTTCTTCTCGCCACCGACACCTCCGGAGCGCACGGCAGCATCGCGCTCGCCGACTGCGGATCGGGCGAAGACCCTACGATTCTTGACCTGGTTCCGTTGACCGCCGGCGCGTTTTCCGCGCAGCTTGTGCCGGAAATCGCGGCCTTGCTCGAGAAGCATCGCCTCACCCAGCACCATCTCGGGGCCTTCGCGGTCGCCTCGGGCCCAGGGTCGTTCACCGGCTTACGGGTGGGATTGGCGGCCATCAAGGCATTCGCCGAAGTCCTCGAGAAACCGATCGCCGCCGTGTCCCTGCTGGAGGCCGTGGCCTTCGAGAGCCAAACCCCCGGCAAGATCCTGGCTGCTCTTGACGCCGGACGAAAGGAAGTCTACGTGGGCGAGTTCGCCGGTCGAGGGCGGGAACGCCCCGCAATTTCCCAAAGCCTGATCAGCCGCGCGCAGTGCTTTCGAGATGCAACCTCGACCCTGGTGACGCCAGACCGCGAGCTGGCCGAGGCAGCTCGCGCCGAAGGCCTCAAGGTCGAGGAGGTACGGCGTCCAAAGAGCGATGTGATCGCCTGCCTCGGCTGGCAAAAGATCAAGTCGGGTGAGACCGTCTCCCCGGAAGAGCTCGAGGCGAACTACCTGCGGCGGTCGGATGCGGAGATCTTTGCCAAAAACACCTAGCCGGGTGCGAAAGGATCCTCAATCCCTGGCCGCCCGAGGCCTTGAACGGAGCTCCCACGTGAACATCCGATCGGCAACACTCGATGACATTGGCGCGCTCATGGCCATTGAGAAGGATGCCCTCACGGCGGCCCACTGGTCCCTCGAGCAGTATCAATCCGCGTGCTCGGATTTCGGGCCCAAGAGGATCGTGCTTGTGATCGAGGAAAGTTCCGCCGTGCAAGGCTTTCTTGTAGCCCGCGCCGTCGGCCAGGAGTGGGAGATCGAGAACCTTGCCGTTGCTCGCCCGGCGCGGGGGCGAGGGCTTGGTGCCGCTCTGCTTGGGTATTTTCTCAACCTGGTTCGTGGCCAGGCCGCGGTGTCGGTTTTTCTCGAGGTGAGAGAATCGAACCGCTCAGCCCGGGGATTGTTTGAGCGCTCTGGCTTCATCGAATCCGGCCGGAGGGCACGCTATTATCGGAATCCGGAGGAAGACGCGGTGAACTATGCCCTCCCCGTTTAGATTGCACCAGCCTATGTGCGCTCGCGCACAAGTGGCCCAAAATCATACCAAAATCATAAGGTATCGTCCGCAATTCCCGAGTAGAAATTCGCGTTGATGCAGTGCTGGTCCTATGGTACTTTGAAGGCGATAGCCGGTTAGGAGGTCTGCTGGATGCTAACTTCTAGGGACCAGCTCCTCGCCAGCCACGAAGAGTTCCGGAAATTGGCGATGGAGCATACGGAATACGCAAAACGTCTCGATTTACTCACCCAAAAACGCTATCTCACAGACGACGAAAAACTAGAGGAAGTACGGCTGAAGAAGCTGAAACTCCGTCTTAAGGACCAAATGCAAAGTATCGAGCGCCAGTTTCAGCAACAGCATCAAGTCGCGTAATCTCTTCCCGGTTCGGGCGGCATCGAGGCCGTGGGAGTTGATGTGTCCCCCAACCGCGGCCCCTGGTAAGCAGTTTGTTTTGTTATTTTAGGCAGGCCATGAGAGTTTCTCGGCTTGAACTATAATTAGACTGCTCCCCATGGTTCGCGACGCTTACCGCTACGCTCTCCCACTCGGTGCCGCAGCTATTCTCATTGGCTGGCTGGCCAGTCCCGCATGGGCATTGCCGGCCCTGGTGGCGGCCTTTTTCCTGCTGTGGTTTTTCCGCGATCCGGAGCGGGTCATTCCCGATGCACCCGGTGCCTTGGTCTCCCCGGCCGATGGGAAGGTCACGCACTTGTCCAAAACCGTCGAGGACGGTTCCCCTTATCACCGCATCAGCATTTTCCTGAGCGTCTTTGACGTCCACGTCAACCGTTCTCCCATCGCGGGTGTGGTCCGCGAGGTTCGCTATCAGAAGGGCAAGTTCCTGAATGCCATGAGCGTCGCCTCCGCGGAAGACAACGAGCAGAACATCGTAAAGCTGGAGGGGGAAGGCCAGACTGTGGTGTTCAAACAAATCGCAGGGCTGCTGGCGCGGAGGATTGTCTTCACTAAAAAGGTGAGCGACCGGGTGGAACGGGGGGAACGCATCGGCATGATCAAATTCGGTTCGCGGGTGGACGTGCTGGTTCCCAGTCCCAGCACCATCCAGGTGAAGGTGGGCGACAAAGTAAAGGGTGGCTCGAGTGTACTGGCTTATCTCGACTCGGAGCCGCAGTTGGTCTTGCCCGGGGCTGCGCGGAGCAGCCAAGGAGTCGTCTGAAATGGATCCCCAGCTTGCACAGATTCCCAAGCGGAGAAAGGAAGACAAACCTCCGAAGCGGCTTCGCCGCGGCATGTACATCTTGCCCTCCCTGTTCACTACGGCGAACATTGCCCTCGGCTACTACGCCGTATTGCAGGTGACCCACGGCACGCCGCAGGACCCCTCTCATTTCGACAATGCCGCCAAGGCCATCGGATTCGCAGTGCTGTTTGACGGAGTGGACGGTTGGATCGCGCGGACGACGCACACAAGCAGCGATTTCGGACGAGAACTGGACTCCCTGGCCGATGTCATTACCTTTGGAGTTGCGCCCGCTCTGCTCGGTTGGATGTGGGGATTTCGCCAGCTGCCTACCTTCTTGGGATCCTCGGAATTGACCGGCAAGTTGATTCAATTGGGCGCGGTGGCCAGCTTCTTATTCCTAATCGCCGGGGCCAGCCGCCTGGCACGCTTCAACATCACGACCAACCCGCAGCCGTCGAATCCGGGCCGCCCGGGAAAGAAATATTTTGTGGGCATGCCCATTCCAGCCGCAGCCGGAGTCATTGCGGCCGTCGTGCACTTTTCCGGTGGAGATCCTCTGAGCTCTTTGTGGGCTTGTCTTATCTGGATGCTCATCATGATCGCCGCGGGATATCTCATGGTGAGCACCTGGCGCTTTTATAGCTTTAAGGACATCGATCTCCACGCGCGCCAGCCGTTCCGGCTGATTGTGGTAATCGGATCCTTGTTTGCCGGCATCTGGTTTTTTTCTCAGTGGCTACTGTTCATAACCGCGCTCGCGTACATGGCCTCGGGGGTGATTTGGCGGTTGCAGTGGATCTTCCGGCGCAAAGGCAACTCGCCTCCACCCTCCTATCGAGAGGCCTCCCCAATCTCATGAGTTCGAAGTTGAAATCCCGGGCTCTGTCCCGCACCGACCCCCTCGAAGGCAGCAATCTCTTCCGGGTAGCGATCGTTGGCGGAGCCACACTCAAAGGCAAAGAAGTTGCCGAAATGCTCGAAGCTCGCAGTTTTCCCTTCGCCGACATCAAGCTGCTCGACGACGATGAATCCCTGGGGCAACTTGAGGCCGTGGGCGATGAAGTCACCTTTATTCAAAAGGTTCGGGCCGATGAGTTTCGCCGCTTGGCTGTCACTTTCTTCGCTTCCGATCCGGAGTGCACTCGCAAAACTTGGAAAATCGCACGCGACGAGGGTACGGTGATCGTCGATTTATCCTTTGCACTCGAAGACGAGCCGGAAGCCACCGTGCGATCGCCTTGGGTTGAGCGTCAATTGGGAAAGCCGTCTCTTCCAGAATTGCAGCCCGGCCCCTTGGTAGCGGCTCACCCCGCCGCCGTGGTGTTGGCCCTGCTCGCCTTGCGCGTGCAAAAGGTCGTCCCGGTGAGACGAATCACGGCTACGGTCTTCGAACCGGCGTCCGAGCACGGGCAAAGAGGTTTGGATGAACTGCATGAGCAAACGGTGAACCTGCTCTCCTTTCAGCAGATTCCGAAGACTGTCTACGATACCCAGGTCGCCTTCAATCTGGTCGCTCGATATGGGGAACAGTCGGTACCCTCCCTCGCCGATGTCGAGAGTCGCATCTTGAAGCATTACCGGACGATTGCCGGCAAGGATGCGCCGCTCGTGTCTCTTTTGCTGATTCAAGCTCCCGTCTTTCACGGTCACGCCTTCGCCATCCAGGTAGAAACCGATCAGTTGGTGGACGCAGGGGTCATCGCGCAGGCTCTAGCCGGTGAACACGTAAACGTGGTCACGGGCGCCGAAGACGCTCCCAGCAATGTGAATGTTGCCGGCCAAGCCGATGTGCAGGTAGCCGTCATTCCCGATGCCGGCCATCCGAAGGCGTTCTGGCTATGGGCGGCAGCCGACAACCTGCGGATCGCCGCCGCGACCGCGGTCGAATGCGCGGAAAACGTTTTGGCCAGTCTCCCCCGAGGCAAGATTCAATGAGCGGTGTGGCCGGCGCCCAGGTGGCCGTCGAAACCTGTTCCCACGTCCGCCTCGCCGCCTTGTTGTGCTCTTCCCTATTGGTCGCGAGCTGCGGCTACCACACGGCAGGACATACCACGGCGATTCCCCAGGACGTTCGCACCATCGCAATTCCCGCTTTTGTCAACCAGACTCACACCTATAGAATCGAGCAAATGCTTACGGCTGCGGTCGCGCAGGAAATGAATACCCGCACCCATTACCACGTGGTCCAGGACCCGGGAGCTGACGCCGATGCCACGCTCCACGGAAAGGTGATTTCCGCCTACACTACCCCGTTAACCTATGATTCCACCACCGGACGGGCGGCCAGTGTGTTGGTCGTAATCTCGCTGAGCGTGTCGCTCGAAGAGAAAGACGGCAAGATTCTTTATCGCAACCCGGCGTACCTGTTCCGCGAACAATACGAGATCTCCCGAGACCCCAACAGCTTCTTCGAGGAAGACACTCCGGCGCTGGCACGGCTGTCCCGTGACTTTGCCCAAACCCTGGTCTCCAACATTTTGGAGGGGTTCTGATGCGGTCTTTCGCGCAGACGGATCGCTTTCTGGCCGATGTCCAAGCGGGCAAGCTGCGACCGGCTTATGTGTTTGTGGGAGATGAGGTGTTCTTTCGCAAACGCTGCCGGGAAGCCATTCTCGAACATCTGGTTCCTCCCACCCTGCGCGATTTCGCGATCTTCGAATCTGATCTGGCCGAGACCGAGCTGGCCGAGATTCTCGATCGCGCCCGAACTGCCTCCTTGATCGCACCGTTTCAGGTGATATTCATTCGCGGGGTGAGGAATCTATTCGCTCGCGGAGCCAACCAAGAGAAGTTGGCCGCCATCGAGGAGTACTGCAAGAACCCCAACCCGGCGGCGTTATTGATCTTCGTCGCCGACCACATCAGTATTCCGGCCAACGCCCGGCAAATCGAGCTGGCCGACAAGGAACAATACCTGCGCATTCGTGAGACTTTGGGTGCGTACTGCGCGATTGTCGAGTTGGCGCGGGTCGAAGAGAGCGACGCGGTGCACTGGATCGACGAATATTCGACCGCGCACGGAGTGAAGATTGACGCCGACGCTGCTCGCGAGCTAGTGGATGCACTCGGCGGCGACATGATGATGATTTCGAACGAACTGGAGAAACTCCTTTTGTACGTCGCCGAGAACAAGCGGATCGCCGTGGAGGATGTCGAAGCCCTGGTGCTGGCAGCCAAACAGCGTTCCCTCTATGAATTAACCGACGCCATCTCGGCGAAGGACCGGGTGCGGGCTTTGGCCGTGCTCGATGCGGTTCTGACGGCGGGGGCGGGCGACGAAGGCGCCATCGGAAGCCTCTATATGCTGGCCAGGACATTTCGGCAAATGCTGGTCATCGTCGAACGTAATGTACGGGATCAGCGCAGGTTGTGGGCTGCGCTGTGGCAAGGTTTTCGCGTACCTCCCTTCGCTGCCGAGGACATAATCCGGCAGGCTCACCGATACAAGTCAAAACGGGAACTGATGCAGGCCATCCGCCTGGTCGCCAAAACCGATCTCGCGCTGCGCTCCAATCCACCGAACAAACGATTGCTCCTGGAAAAGCTGGTTCTGGATTTAACGGCCGAGTCAAAACCAGAGGTTCCGGGGTGGTCCCAGGAAGAGTTGCCGGTATGAAGCAAAGCCTGCGGAGATAACGGTTTCGCCGGTCGCGGCTGCCGCTCGCGCGCCATCGACCAACGCCACCAGGGTACTTCTCTGTTACCTCCCGTGCCGAGTAGTTCCATGCATCTCGAACCCAAAAGAACGCCGGACGTGCTGGCGTACCTCGATCGCATCAGGCACCAAGGGCCGAGCCCGCCTTCCCTCGACACCTTGCGGGCGCTGCATCGAGCGCACATGATGACCGTGCCGTTCGAAAATCTCGATATCGCACTGGGCCGACCCATTGTTTGCGAGGAGGGAGCGATCCTCCGTAAGATCGTGACCGGACGGCGAGGAGGCTTCTGCTATGAACTGAATGGCGCCTTCGCCGCTCTCTTGCGCGAGCTGGGCTTTCGAGTAACCTTGCTATCGGCACGCGTGCCCCGCGAGGACGGCCGTGATGGCCCCGAATTTGACCATCTAGCGCTGCGCGTGGACCTGGACGAGCCCTGGCTGGCTGACGTCGGATTCGGCGACTCGTTTCTCGAGCCCCTGCGCCTCCGGATGGGCAGTGAGCAGCCACAAGGCCGAAAGAGGTTCCGCATCATCGACCAGGACAATTCGCTCCATGTGGAGACGGCAGAACCAGGCGGAAGCTGGACGCGGGAGTATTCGTTTTCGCTCGTCCCGCGACAGCTGGGGGATTTTGCCGATATGTGCCACTATCATCAGACTTCTCCAGACTCCCCTTTCACCCGCAAGCGCGTCTGCAGCCGAGCCACCGGTGACGGCCGCATCACGTTGGCAGAGTGGCGGCTGATTGTCACCTGCGATGGAAAGCAGGAAGAATCACTCCTGGCTTCCGATCAGGAGTGGCAGGCCGCCCTAAAGAAATACTTTCAAATTGTGCTGTAAGGGCCGCTGGAAGGACCCCCATAGGGGCAAACTGGAGGCACGCGAAACCGACCTGCCCCTGCTCGAGCGGCCAACGTACACGTTGGTAATCGCTCCCTAGCTCCTGGCCAGGGCTTCGACCTTGTCTCCGAGGTAGAATCGGAACGTCGTGGCTATTTCATCCCTCGGAGCCGCACGCTCAGGCGGGCTTTGGAGCGAGCCGCCGTATTGGGGTGGATCACGCCTTTTTGCGCGGCTTTATCCAACGCGGAAAACGTCGGCCCGAGGAGCTGCCCAGCTGCCGCCTTATCCCCCTTCGCCAGTGACTCCCGCATCTGTCGGAGAGCCGTGCGCAAGCGGGAGGTATTGGCTCGGTTACGGAACGTACGCTTTTCAGTTTGACGGGCGCGCTTCAGCGCAGAAAAGTGATTGGCCATGGATACAAGTTTACCTTTGTTGTCGGATTTCTCTTGCGAGAACCTGGTAGGCTTTTATTGTACGGAACTGACTCGAAGCCGGTCAAATTCTCGATAAACCGGGAGTACCACCGACGTGCTTGGAACTCGCTTAGGACGCGAGTTGAGGAGCGACGCTGGCTGTCCCGGCCGGCATTTACCCCAGCCAACACGCGGCCTGTCGCCAAGGCCGCGGGACCGCAAAGTACAAGATGTCGGCATGGCTTGGGCACGCGGCTGTTCGATGGCCGGCAGCGCACCGAGCAGGCACCTGTGATTGTCCGCCCATTGACTCACCGGTATGGCGGGGGTACTCTATTTTTAATGGTAGTAGCCTGCACTTTGGGTGCGAGCATTCCGTCGGATTCCACCTCCAAAGAGAATCAGCGTCTCGTAACTGCCCTTGGTATGATCCGCCGCGGGGAACGAACGCATCGAGATATCGGCAGCGAGCGGTTGTCGACCGTCCAGCTCGGCCCCGGGATGGGTCACGATAGCTTTCGAGTCGGCTCAGGATACGCGACTCACTCCAGAGGTGATATCAAGACTGAATGAAGAAAAGTATCGAGATCAGTGACCACATCGAAACCCTGTTTGGGACTAGGGATGAGAACCTGCACGTGCTCGAAGAAGGTCTCAATATCAATATTGACCTGCGGTCCGATTCCATTGAACTGGAGGGCGCGCCGCGCGACGTGGCCCGCGCCGAGCAAGTCTTCGCAGATTACGATTACCTGCAGCGTGCGGGACGGAGTTTCAATAACGGCGATTTGAACAGCATGCTCCGCGTGCTCATGGCG
Organism: Terriglobales bacterium; assembly: GCA_035623335.1. Taxonomy (GTDB): domain Bacteria; phylum Acidobacteriota; class Terriglobia; order Terriglobales; family Acidobacteriaceae; genus JAFAGX01. Next base: position 112,734 of record DASPTQ010000253.1, on the reverse strand, counting down.
GATCCTAAGGCCACGCTGCGTGGCCTGGCAGAAGCCGGCCGCCAGCGCTCCTTCGGGCGACGCACGGTGCAGCCCAAAAGCCTGAACCAGCAGCGCTATCTCGATGCTATTGAGCAGCACGACATGGTGTTCGGCATCGGGCCTGCGGGCACCGGCAAGACCTACCTCGCCGTCGCCATGGCGATTTCGGCCCTGCTGGCGAAACGAGTGAACCGAATCATTTTGGCTCGGCCGGCGGTAGAGGCGGGGGAGCGACTCGGATTCTTGCCGGGTACGCTCCAGGACAAAATCGATCCCTATCTGCGCCCGCTCTATGACGCCCTCTACGACATGCTGGATCCCGAGAAAGTGGATCGTTATCTCGAGAAAAATGTCATCGAGATCGCGCCCATCGCGTTCATGCGCGGCCGTACTTTGAACGACTCGTTCGTCATCTTGGATGAGGCGCAAAACACCACCTCCGAGCAGATGAAGATGTTTGTCACCCGCTTGGGCTTCAATTCGAAAGCCGTCATCACGGGTGACATCACCCAGATCGATTTGCCCAGCGCGCGGCGCAGCGGACTGCTCGAAGCCCGCGATGTGCTAAAACATGTGGAAGGTTTAAGCTTCGTATATTTTGACGAAGGCGATGTGGTACGGCATCATCTGGTACAGCGCATCATTCGCGCCTATGATGAGCACAAGGCGAGGATGGCGGAGCAGCAGCAGATGTCCTTGTTGGATGCCAAGAACGGGGCCAACGGCAAGCCTGGCCACAACGGCGTCCCTCAGGAGAACCGACCAGTGCCGTCCCAAGAACTCCAGAGCGAAGAATAGGACTTTTGGGTTGAGCAGGAGGGTCGCGAGACCCTCCTGTTTTGCTTTTGCAGCGGGGGCAACCTAACCGCCTCAAGGCCTATCCCCGGCGAAGGCTGGAGATGGCCGGCGCCGACAGACACAGTGATCATCTTTCACAAGCCGGTGGGGGGATTGAGCAAGGCGGCGTTGTCGCGATTTGTGTCCCGCGCGCAGCGCAGGGTCCGCCTTCACGGCCGTGTCAATATCTTGGTGACCACCAGTCGCGACCTGCGCTGGCTGAATCGCCAGTTTCGAGGCAAGGACGAGCCTACCGATGTGCTATCGTTTCCCCTCCAACAGGAATCCGCCACGCTCGCCGGGGATATCGCGATCTCCGCCGATATTGCCCGCCACAACGCGCGCCTGCTGGGCCATAGCCCTGCGGAGGAGATCAAGATTCTTGCTTTGCACGGCCTGCTCCACCTCGCCGGCTACGACCATGAACGAGATGAGGGAAGGATGGCGAGAGAGGAATGCCGCCTGCGAAAATGCTTACAATTACCCATGGCATTGCTGGAGCGCTCGGCCGACCCGCCCCGGGGGCGTCCTAGGGCGAAACCTTCGCCCAGTCGCGCCGCGCGCCTAAAAGCCCGCAGCCTACGAACCGTTCGATGAACCTGATCATTCTAGCCGCGCTCTTCGTGCTTTTCGCTTTGATGACCCTGGTCTCCTACGTAGGTCGTGTCTATTCCGAGATGGGCAAGTTTCTTTCCCGCGAATTCCAGGACAATATCGATGCCTTCGAACAGAAAGTGGAGCCCAGGTTAGGTTTCAGTCGAGATCGGGCCGCCCTCTCCATGTCGGTCTTGGGCCAGCTCACCACGGCGGCGGTTGCGATGCTGGTGGGCTTCACCGTATTTCGCGACCGCGCTTGGAGTATTTATGAAATTCTCCAGGCCACCTTGAGCTTGATCCTTATCGTGATCCTCTTCCATCGCTTCCTGCCGTTCCTGCTTTTTTCTCGCACCAAGGGCCTCTGGCTGATGCGGTGGACCTGGCTGTTGAGAATGCTCGTGTACCTCATCCTGCCCGTGACCCTGGTGCTGGGCTTCCTGCAGTCGGTGGCAACCCTGACCCGGGAACATTCTGACGTGGTGCCGGAAACACAGGCGGAAGCGGTGGACGCACTGATCGAGGCCGGTCAGGAGGAAGGCATTCTTGATGGAAGCAATCGCGAGATGATCCAGTCGGTCGTCAAATTTGGCGAGAAGACGGTGCGGGAGGCCATGAAGCCCCGCCCGGAGATTGTGGCCGTGCCCACGAGCACCACCATTGAGCAGTTTGTGGAACTCCTGCGCCACAAGCCATTTTCCCGCGTGCCGGTTTTCGAGGGGACGATCGACAACATCAAAGGAATCGTGTACGCGCAGGACATACTGCAGGTCCCCGACTCTGAGGCCCACACTCGCAGGGTGGACACCATCATGCGGAAAGACGTGCATTTTGTTCCCGAAAGCAAACTGGGCAGCGATCTTCTGCGCGAGATGCAAAAGAGCAACATTCGCATGGCGATTGTGGTCGATGAATATGGCGGCATCGCCGGCCTGGTAACCATCGAAGATCTGGTCGAGGAGATCGTCGGCGAGATTGGCGATGAACATGACAAGACCGATGTGGTACGCGAGAACGAGGGCTCCTATATCGTGCCGGGAAACATGGATGTGGATCGTCTCGCCGAGTTGTTTGGCATGCGACCCGAAGGCAAAGCCTCGGCCACGGTGGCCGGTCTGGTCAGCGAGCTGGCCGGCAGGATTCCGCAAAAGGGTGAGGTGGTCGAGGACGACGGGTTGCGTTTCGAGGTTTTGGAATCCACCAAGCGTCGGGTCGAGCGTATGCGCATTACCGCAGTCGAACCCCGACAGATGCGCTTGATATAGTTGGGGTAGCGCTCCAGGGCTGGGCCAACCGCGGGCGGAAGAAACACGACCCAGGCCGGGCTGCATATCCTACCATGGCCTTCCACTCAGGATTTGTCTCCATTCTCGGTCGACCCAATGCCGGAAAATCAACCCTGCTAAATGCCTTGGTGGGTCAGAAGCTGGCGATTGTCAGTCCGAAGCCTCAGACTACGCGCAATCGGATTCTGGGCATCCTCGAAATTCCACCCCTAAAGAGCCGACCTGCCGGCCAGGTGATCCTGATCGACACCCCGGGCGTGCACAAACCGGACAGCTCTCTCGGCCGCACGATGATGGCCGAGGTACGGCAGGCGCTGGCCGGCTGCCACCTGCTCTTGCTGATAGTAGACGTTACCCAGAAGTTCGGCCGCGAAGATCAGTTTGCCTTGAAGATGGCCCAACATTCCGGCACACCGGTTCTGCTTCTTTTGAACAAGATCGATCGGATACCCAGGAAGGATCGACTTCTGCCCATCATCGAGGACTACCGACAGCGACACGACTTTCGCGAAATTATTCCCCTCTCGGCGCTCCAAGGGGACGGATTCGATCGACTACTCGAGGCCATGCTGGCGAACTTGCCGGAAGGACCCCGCTACTTCCCCGAAGATCAAATCACCGATCAGCCGGTGCGCTTCATGGTGGCGGAAATCATTCGTCAGCAGGTCGTGCTGGCCACGAGCGAAGAGGTACCTTACGCCACCACGGTGGTGATTGAGGAGTTCGAGGAAGGCAAGAAGCTTACCCGTGTCGCGGCGACCATCCATTGTGAGCGCGAAGGGCAAAAGCGGATCCTAGTGGGCAGGCAGGGGCAGATGCTGAAGAAGATCGGCACGGCCGCACGGGCCGAGATTGTACGACTACTGGGCACCCGGGTTTATCTGGAGCTGTTCGTAAAAGTCAGCCCTGCGTGGCGCGAGTCGCGGGCTTTCCTCGAGGAATTGGACTGGCGGCGGCAGTTGGTCGATGGCCGACATTAGTTCTCGGGTAGGCCGGCTTCGCACCCAGCTACTCCTTCGCGGCAATTCCCAGGCTCCTCATCTTGCGATAGAGATGGCTGCGCTCCAGTCCTAGCACTTCCGCCGTGCGGCTCACGTTGCCGTAATTCTCATCCAGCTTTTTCAGAATGTAATCGCGTTCATAGGCGGCGCGGGCCTGATGCAAGGTCGAGAATTCAGTGCCCGCCGCCCGCCGTCCTCCGTCCCGTTGAATCAGCGGCGGGAGGTGCTTGCGCTCAATCCGGACGGCCGTGGGGTTCATGATGACAATCCTTTCCATCACGTTGCGCAACTCGCGCACATTGCCCGGCCAGGAATAACGCATGAGAATCTCAATCGCGTCGTCGCTGATTTCGCGCGAGCGTCGCCCATAGCTGGCGGTGAACTCCTTGAGGAAATGGCGCACCAGCAGCGGTATATCTTCTTTGCGCTCGCGCAGGGGAGGCACGGAGAATGGAATCACGTTCAAGCGGTAAAACAAGTCTTCCCGGAAGTTCCCTTTCGAGATTTCCTCGTCCAGATCCTTGTTGGTGGAGGCAATCACCCGGGCATCCACGGTGATGGCTTCATCGCTGCCCACCGGGACAAACCGCTGATCTTCCAAGGTCCGCAGCACCTTGGATTGAGTCTTCAGGCTCATGTCCCCGATCTCATCAAGGAACATGGTCCCCCCATGCGCTTTCTGGAACGTCCCTTCCTTGTCGGCCAGCGCACCGGGAAAGCAGCCCTTGCGGTGTCCGAAGAGCTCGCTTTCAATCAGATCCTCGGGAATTGCCGCGCAATTGACTTCGACAAACATCTCATCTTTACGCTGACTGTTGAGATGAATGGCGCGGGCCACCAATTCCTTGCCGGTGCCGGACTCTCCATAGATCAACACCCGTCCGTTGGTTGGGGCCATGATCTGGATTTGCTGGCGTAAGGCTTTCATGGGAACGCTCTCGCCAACAATGACACTCTTCGGAATCAGTTGCCTCTTGAGTTCGCGGTTCTCTTCCCGCAATCGCTTGGCCTCGATCGCGTTCTTAATCACGATCAGGGTTTTCTCGATGGAGAGGGGTTTTTCGAGGAAGTCGTAGGCGCCCAGCTTGGTGGCCCGCACTGCGGTTTCAATCGTGCCGTGTCCGGAAATCATGATGACTTCGGAAGCAGCTTCCATGTCGCGAATTTTCTCGAGCGTTTCCAGGCCATCCATTCCGGGAAGCCACACGTCCAGCAGCACCACGTCGAAGCTGCCTTTCCGCAAGGTCTCCAAACAAGCTTCCCCGTTCTCCGCTCCGACGGTCTTATAGCCTTCCTCCTCGAGCACGTCCTTGAGGGAGTGCCGGATGCTGGCTTCATCATCCACAATGAGAATGCTATGCATGCTGATCCACGGCAGGGGCGGCGACCGCTTCGGAGGCCACGGGGAGCTCAATGATGAATTTGGCACCCACCGGTCGATTCTCCTCGACCCGAATCGAGCCATGGTGGTCCTCGATAATACGGCTGACGATGGCCAAACCCAGTCCGGTCCCGCGCTTCTTGGTAGAGAAGTAGGGCAGAAACAGGCGCTCCTTCAGCTCCTGCGTCACACCGTGTCCGGTATCGGCGACCGTGATCTCAATCGCGTCGCGGCTCGCAACCAGCGCCGTCGAAATCTGAATTTCGCGGAACATGGCGAGTTGCATCGCCTCGGCGGCATTATCGAGCAAGTTGGCCAAAGCCCGCTTGATCCCCTCGGGATCGGCCAGGACCTCCGGCAGCCCCGCAGCCAGCGACTTGCGAATGCGGATATTCTCCAGGCGGCCGTCAAACATGGCCAAGGTAGTTTCGACGATCGCATTGATGCTGGCCGGTTGCGGCCGAGCCGTGGGGAACCGGGCCAAGGTGGAAAATTCATCGACCAGAGTACGAACGGTCTCGACGGCCCCGGCAATCGTGTCGGCGCAACTTCGTATGACTCGCCACGACGCCGGGTCGGGAGGCTGATCCCGCGCGAGATGCCGGCGGATGCGTTCTGCGGAAAGCGCGATCGGAGTCAGCGGATTCTTGATTTCGTGCGCCACCCGCCGCGCCACCTCCCGCCACGCCGCCTGCTTTTGTGCCTTCAGCAGTTCCGATAGATCTTCAAAAACCAGAACGTATCCCAGTCCTTGACCGCCATGTTTGAGCGTAGCCACCGTGATGGCCACATTGAAAGTGGCGCCCTCGAGTGCCATTTCCATTTGGGTGGTGGTGGTGCCCATCCGCTCCGCGCGCCGCAGCAGGGACTCGAGTTCCTTCAGAATGTCTCCCCGAAAAAGCTCTCCGAGCGACGCGTCGATCAGTTCGGGGGGAATGCCGGAGCCAGCTCCGGAGGGATGCAGCAATCGCAGCAAGGCGTGGTTGACATGCGTGACGCGGTGCTCGGCGTTGAGCGACAGCACTCCGTTGGGAATGCTTTCGAGGATGGTTGCGATCTGCCGCCGGCGTTGTTCGAGGGCTACGTTGGCAGCCGCCAGCTCATGACTCGAGGACTCGAGCTGCTGCCGGCTGGATTCGAGTTCGGCGGCCATCCGATTGAAGGACTGCACCAGTTCGCCAATCTCGTCGGCGCCGTGAACTTCGACCCGATAATCCAGCCGACCGCGGGAGATCTCCTGCGTGGCCTCGGCCAGAGCCACCACCGGGCGGGTGACCAACTTCGAAACGAACAAGGCCAGCCAGGTGGCGACAAAAAGCACCACCACGGTCAGCAGGAGCAGCACCTCCATATAGGTGCGGCGCACCAGCCGGCGTCCCCTCGCCAGCTCGAGATAGCGCTCCTGGCTGGCCTGAATCTGCTTCACGGTTTGCGAGAATTTCTCGGGCAGCGGCATCGCCACGAGAATCCGACCGTGATCGCCAACCGCCGCGGATCCCAGCATGTATTCGGTTTGGCCCCAATCCAGAACGGAGGGCACTCGCGGCGACTGCGGCGAGATAGAAAGCTTCGACTTGAGTTCGGACCAAGGGGCGGGCAGCTGAAAGCTAGCCGTGGGATTGCCCTTGTCCAGCGCGATCGCGAACCCGCCTTCGAGGGTAATCCGGTGGCCCCGAAATTCATCTTCAACGTGGCTGAAGTCACCTTCTCGAAAAGCCTGCTCGATGGGCGACGAACTGGCAATGGACATGGCCTCTTGCATGGCGTTCTCCGCCGCGTACTCGGAAAGCAGGGACGTCATCGTGGCTGTGTCCCGCCGCACTTCTTCGACCGGAGTTGAAAACCATTTGTCGATCGATCGGTTCATGAGCACGTAGGCAAAAAAGAACATGCCAATGACCGGAAGAAACGAAAGCAGAAGACTGGCGATCAGCAGGCGGGTGCGGAATTTCGATCCCAGAACGCCCAGACGCCGCTCGGCGAACAGTTTCAACACGTTGCGGCCCAGGACGAAGGTCAGCGCCAGAAAGAGGACAAAAATGAGTACCGCGAGAAAGGCAAAGAGCAGGAGCTGCTGGTTGGTGTCCGGATTCCAGGTCTGAGGAAGGTCAAAGGAAGTCAGCGCCAAAAGCACAACACAGAGCACCACAAAGCCGAGCGCAACCGGAATGATCACTCGGTTCCGATCCCGGGACTGCCCCTCGAAACGACCTGCATTTCGCGAAGCCATTGGTTGTTCCACTCCGAATGCACCCCCGGCTCAAGACTCATTATAAGCGGACGGTCTGCGCTGCTACCCTGACCGCCGTACGTTGGGCTCTCTGCCTGGGACCGAGGTCTCGCGTCGCATCACCCTGACGCGCAATCATCGGCGCATCGGATGTCAATTCCTCCTCCAGTCAGGCTCGCGACACGATTCGGGTCGAGCGGGTAAGCCAACCTCGCTTGCTACGTAGCGGCGCTCGACCGACTCCCCTTGCCTCCTGAGGCCGAACCGATTCAGGCGTCTCCGGGGTTGGCGTGGTCAACGCCGTCGGAGGATCGTGCCCCGCCGCCAACACCGTTCGACTTGAGCCGAACGAAGTAATCCGCTAGGAGGGTTTATCAAACCTAGGTTCGTAGTTAGAGTTTTTAGGCTTTGTGGCCATGAACGGGCCTCAGATTACGACGCCCTAGCCAATCGAGGGAAAAGCCTCGATTGGTCAGAGTTCACACAGGCGAGGAGCCCGTCTCCGCGTCCTGGGCAAGGACTACGGAGAAGGCAGGTGCTACCTCCCGGTTGCACACCACTCAACAACGTCGGCGAGGGTAGCTGTCGCCTAATGCCGGAGGACCTCACGAAAAACCATCTGAGGGCGTTGATTATTTTGCCGCTGTGGGCGCTATGCGCGATGGCGTCCGAGGTGCCGGATGCGCCCTCCCCGCCCAAGCCGGCTTCCCACAAGTTGTTTTTTACCGAGGTCGGCGCCCTCACGGCCGCCAATGCGTTGGATGGCTATGCCACCGTCCGGGATACCAACTGGGGCTATTCGGAGGAATCGTTCGCACTCGGCAAGCGACCCGGCGCTGGGAAATACGTCGCCGTAGAGGGAGCGATTGAGGCCGCGACTGCATTGGCCGCTTGGAAGCTCGAGAAGAGCCGTCACAAAGCTCTCCGCCTGGGCGGTCACTACCTGATGGGCATCGAGACGGTCGCGCACATGGACGGTGCGATCCACAATTTCCGCAATTTTAGCGGTCCGGTGAAGTAATTCCCAAGCGGCCTCCTGCCCCGTTTCCGCCCTAGCGCGGAAAATTGAGCTCTTCGGGAATTCCGCAGGCCTGCTTCGCGCTGACGGCGCATCCCACTTTTTCTCGCCGTTCTTAGAGTTTCGATCGAAAGACCTTGGTCAATCCATAGAACTCTGACGGGACGTCCCATTTTGTCATGGCGGCGGCGGTCTTCCCTTGGCCTCGCTTACCACGTGCTTAGAACTCCCTAAATCCTGAGCCAATGAAATCAATGGGTTCCATGAGTACAAAGGACTTACGTAACCCATTTGACGTACCAAAGTTACTCGCGCCGAACCGGCCTCAGCTGTGACAATTTATGTCAACGCGCATTGCACGGCTATCGCTCAATCGTCAACTGGGTTCGCGTGCACTGCGCCATCACGTTTCGTAAGTTTCAATAGGAGATCGAGGCATGTCTCAACGGCTGGGTGATCTTCTCGTCAAGGAAAAGATCATTACCGCCGAGCAGCTGGCGGAAGCGGTCAAGACGCAGAAGGAAAACAACTGTCGTCTGGGCTCCGCTCTGGTCAAGCTCGGGTTCTTGACCGATGGGGATGTAACCAACTTTCTCTCCCGCCAGTACGGCGTGCCGGCGATCAATCTCTCCTATTTCGAAATCGATCCCGCGGTCGTCAAGCTGATCCCTTACGAAACTGCCAAGCGTTACCAGATCTTGCCGCTCAGCCGCGTTGGCGCGTCGCTCACCATCGCCATGGTCGACCCGACCAATGTCTTCGCCATGGACGACATCAAGTTCATGACGGGGTTCAACATTGAGCCGGTCGTTGCCTCGGAAAGCTCCATCCTGGAAGGCATCGATAAGGCGTACGGCACCACCAAGAAGGAAGATCTCGAGCACGTCATGATGTCGATGTCCGAGACCGACGATGCCGACGTCGAGGTGCAGACCGAGCAGGAGGAGATGGGGCTGGCGGATTTGGAACGAGCCGCCGACGAAGCTCCCATCGTGAAGCTGGTGAACGCCGTGTTGAGCGAAGCGGTCAACCGCGGCGCCAGTGACATTCATATGGAGCCGTACGAGCGCGAGTTCCGCGTGCGCTTTCGCGTGGATGGTGTCCTGCAGCCGATCATGACCCCACCACAGAAATATAAAGACGCTATCACCTCACGTCTGAAGATCATGTCCAAACTCGACATCAGCGAGAAGCGGCTTCCTCAGGACGGCCGCATCATGCTGAAGATGAACGTTGGAGGGCGCAAACGGCAGCTGGACTTTCGCGTCAGCACCCTGCCCACGCTGTGGGGCGAAAAGATTGTGTTGCGGTTGCTCGACAAAGAGAATCTGCGGCTCGACATGACCAAGCTGGGCTTCGAGCCGGAGTCGCTGGTCAAGTTCGAAAAGGCCATCCTCAAACCCTACGGCATGGTGCTGGTGACCGGACCCACCGGATCAGGAAAGACCAACACGCTTTACTCCTCGATCTCCCGTTTGAATACGGTCGACACCAACATCATGACCGCGGAAGATCCGGTGGAGTTTCAGTTGGCCGGCGTCAACCAGGTGCAGATGAAGGAGCAGATTGGGCTCAACTTCGCCGCCGCCCTGCGAGCTTTCTTGCGGCAGGACCCGAACATCATTCTGGTGGGCGAGATCCGCGACTTCGAGACCGCCGAAATAGCCATTAAGGCCGCGCTCACCGGCCACCTGGTGCTGTCCACCCTGCACACCAACGGCGCGCCCGAAACCATCACCCGTCTGATGAACATGGGCATTGAGCCGTTCCTCGTGGCCACTTCCGTCCACCTGATCTGCGCCCAACGATTGGTGCGACGAATTTGTCGCGACTGCGCCGAGACGGTGGATGTGCCGGTGCAAGCTCTCCTGGACGAAGGTTTCACGCCCGAAGAGGCGAAAACCGTAAAGATCCAAAAAGGCAAGGGATGCGCCACCTGCAACAACACCGGCTTCAAGGGGCGGGCCGGCCTGTACGAAGTCATGGAAGTCGATGACGAGATCAAGGAGCTGGTTCTGGTGGGCGCCTCCGCCGTGGAACTCAAGAAAAAGGCGATTGAGCGCGGGATGATCACTTTGCGCCGGAGCGGCCTGATCAAGGTCGCAGCCGGCATTACCACGCTCGAGGAAGTAGCTCGCGAAACCATCCATTAATGGATTGGTCGACTCGGATTCGTCCGACGCGGGAAAGAATAGGTAGCAAAAGGAAAGGAACACTATGGGGCTGTCCCTAAGCGATCTGTTGAAACGAATGCTGGAGATGGGCGGTAGCGACCTCCATCTCACCACCAATTCCCCGCCGCAAATCCGCGTGCACGGGCATCTGACCCCGCTCGATCTTCCACAAATGACGCCGGCGGAGACCAAGCAGCTGGCCTACAGCGTGATGACCGATTCGCAGAAGCACCGGTTTGAAGAGAATCTCGAGCTGGACTTCTCCTTCGGCCTGAAAGGGTTGGCCCGCTTCCGCGCCAACGTGTTCAACCAACGGGGGGCGACATCGGCTGTCTTTCGTCTGATTCCCTTCGAAATCAAGTCGTTTAACCAGTTGGGGCTTCCGGCGGTGGTGAGCAAGATGTGCGACAAACCTCGCGGTCTGGTGCTGGTCACCGGTCCGACCGGCTCGGGCAAATCGACCACCCTCGCCTCCATGATCGACAAGGTCAACAGCGAGCGGCATGATCACATCCTCACCATTGAGGATCCCATCGAGTTTGTCCACATGAACAAGAACTGTGTGGTGAACCAGCGCGAGCTGCACGCCGACACCAAGAGCTTCGCTGATGCCTTGCGCGCCGCGCTGCGCGAAGACCCGGATGTCGTGCTCATCGGCGAAATGCGCGACCTCGAAACCATCGAGTCGGCCCTGCGCATCGCCGAAACCGGCCACCTCACCTTTGCGACCTTGCACACCAACTCAGCCTCCTCCACCATCAACCGAATCATTGACGTGTTCCCGGCGCATCAGCAGCCGCAAATCCGCGCCCAGCTGTCCCTGGTTCTGGAAGGAATCATGTGTCAAAGCTTGTTGCCGCGGGCGGATGGGAAGGGACGAGTGATGGTGATGGAGATTCTGGTGCCGAATGCTGCGGTTCGCAACCTGATTCGCGAAGACAAGATCCATCAGATCTATTCCGCAATGCAGTCCGGACAGGACAAGTTCGGAATGCAGACGTTCAACCAGTCGCTGGCAACGGCCTACTTCCAAAAGCTGATCACCATGGAAATGGCCTTGTCCCGCTCCAGCAATCAGGATGAGTTGACCGAGATGATCAACCGCGGTGCCAGCCTCTTGGGTCGGAACCAGGCGGCGGCGGCCAAGGCGGCGGCTCCAACCAAGCGGTAAACGATTTTGCCGGCTGGAAGTAGCAGGTTTAGCAGGTACAGAGGCAAAGGAGGCGTTGAGCCAACTTTGCGCCAGCCAGAAACAAGTGAGTGAAGAGAGGATCTCATGCCAGTTTTTACATTTTCGGGAAAGAGCGAGAACGGGGAGAAGGTGAGCGGCGAGCGCGCCGCGGCAAACAAGCAAGCGCTTACCATGCAGCTCCGGCGGGAGCACATCACTCCCAGTGCGATACGCGAGAAGGGCAAAGAATTCGCCTTGCCGACCTTCGGCTCCGGCAAAGTCAAAGTCAAGGAAATCGCCATCTTCTTCCGCCAGTTCTCGGTGATGATCGATGCCGGACTGCCGCTCGTGCAATGTCTCGAAATTCTGGCAGCCAATCAGGAGAACCAGGCCTTCCAAAAGACCCTCACCGCCGTGCGGACCACGGTGGAAGGTGGCGCAACCTTGGCCAATGCCATGCGCCAGCATCCCAAGGTTTTTGATGATCTGACCACCAACATGATCGAGGCCGGCGAGACCGGCGGTATTCTCGACGTCATCTTGCAACGTCTGGCTCTCTATGTCGAAAAGGCGGTCAAACTCAAAGCGGCGGTGAAATCGGCGCTGATCTACCCGGTCGCGGTGGTCAGCCTGGCCGTGCTGATCGTGGCCGCACTGCTGAAATGGGTGGTGCCCATTTTTGCCAACCTTTTTGCCGGCCTGGGTGTGGCCTTACCCTTGCCGACGCGCATCGTCATCGGACTGAGCGCCTTCGTCGGCCAGTTCTGGTGGTTCTTCGTCGTGGGAGTGGCGGGGATTGTGATCGGCATTAAGCAGATGCGGAAGAACCCCCGTGCCGCCTACTACATGGACTATGCACTGCTGAAGCTGCCGATTCTGGGCATCCTGCTGCGCAAAATCGCCGTCGCCCGCTTTACACGAACCTTGGGAACCCTGATCACCTCGGGCGTGCCCATTCTGGAAGGGTTGACCATCACCGCCCGCACCAGCGGCAATCGGGTGCTGGAGGAGGCGCTGATGCGAGTGCGGAAGGCAATCGAGGAAGGCCGAACGATCGTCGATCCTTTGCGCGAGTCCGGTGTGTTTCCCAATATGGTGACCCAAATGATCGGGGTCGGTGAAGCCACGGGCGCCATGGATTCCATGCTGCAGAAGATCGCTGATTTTTACGAAGATGAGGTGGACGCAGCGACCAAAGACATGCTGGCTATGCTCGAACCGGTCATCATCGGCATGTTGGGAATCATGATCGGCGGCATCGTCATTTCGCTATACATGCCGCTGTTCTCGATGATCGCCAAGCTGGCGGGCTAGAACCCAGGGCAGCTTAGCCGTAGGGAGAGGATAGCCGGGAAACAGCCGGCTATCCCTGCCAGGTGGCGTCGCAAATCAGGTAACAGCATGCAATCTATTTTCGATGAGCGGCAGTGGCTGGCATGGCTCGTCAAGGTTCGCATTATCATCCTGACATTTCTCCTGGGCCTGCAGCTGGCGATCAGCCGTTTGACTCCGGCCCCTTTTCCCATCCGCCTGTTCATTAACATTGTCCTGTTGTGGTACGCAATCTCGATTTTCTACGCGTTGTTGGTCGGCTTCTGGCAGGAATACCAAATCCAGTCGCTCCTGCAAGTGGTCAGCGACCTCATGTTGGTGAGTCTGGTTATCTACGCCACGGGCGGTGTCGATAGCTCGTATAACTTTCTCTACCCCCTGGTCATTATTGTCGCTTCCATCTTGCTACCGCGCCTCTGGGCGTACCTTACGGCGGCACTCGCCTTCATTCTCTACGGCGCCGTTCTGGAACTCACGTATTTTGAGGTGATTCCGTCCTACTCGGTCACGCACCCCGAGTTGAAAGCGCTGCGATCCATCATCTTCGTCAACCTGTTCGGCTACTTAGCCGTGGCCTATCTAGCTGGTTTGCTGGTGACCAAGCTGCGACAGGTCCACGGCAAGCTCAAGGACACCAGCGGTGCGCTCGAGAACCTGCAGGCGCTGCATGAAAATATCATTCAGTCCATCACCGGAGGTCTGATCACCACCACTCTCGAGGGGCAGATCAGCTTCGTCAACTCCGCGGCTCAGAAGTTGCTGGAGCTCCCCGAGGGGGAGTTGCTGGGACAACCTATCCATCGGCTCTTTCTCGATACCCTGCCGCGAGTGGATTCCGAACCGGTGCACGCCGAAGTCCGGCGGCAGGCACGCAACGGCTTTCGCAGGACCTTTCGGGTTCTGGTCTCTCCCCTGACGGTCTCCGATGACCAGATCTCGGGCTATGTTTATACCTTTGACGATCTGACCGAAATCCGCCGCTTGGAACGGGAAATCCGAATGCAGGACCGGTTGGCCGCCGTGGGCAGGCTGGCAGCGGCGATCGCCCACGAGATCCGCAACCCTCTGACCTCCATCGCAGGATCGGTGCAGATGCTCTCCGCCATTCCCGACCTGAGCGAAGAGCATCGCCAATTGCTGCAAATCGTGACCCGGGAATCGGAGCGGCTGAACGGAATCATTACCGACTTTCTGGCCTACTCCCGTGGACGGCAGTACCGCTTCGAGAAAGTCGATCTGTTACCCCTGCTGGAGGACACTCTCACGCTGCTCGAACATCGCCTAGCGACCGAGAACCCGGCGATTCGCATCGTACGTAATTTCAAGGTGGAACAGGCCTGGGCCCTGGCGGACGGCGACAAGATCAAAGAAGTCTTCTGGAATTTTTGCGGAAATGCGGTCTGCGCCATGACCGCGGGAGGGACCCTCACGGTCAGCGTGGGTTCGATCGGCCAGGAATGGGAGATGACCTTCGCCGACACCGGGGCGGGGATGAGTCAGCAGGTGATTGAGAAGATCTTCGAACCGTTCCAGTCGCAATTTGAAGGGGGAACCGGCCTGGGCCTGGCCATCGTCTACCAAATCGTGCAGGCCCATGAAGGCAAAGTCTGGGCACGCTCCCGGCCGGGCCAGGGTGCCGTGTTCGTGCTGCGCTTGGCTCGCTTGGGGGCGGGGGAACCGGACCGGGTTCGCGAAGATAACATCGGTGCCGCACCCCAGTCGTTGCTCGACGGCCCCATCGTCCAGGCCAGCGCGGGAGGGCAGCGTGGCTAACCTCCTGATCTGCGATGACGAGCGTTCCATCTGCGAAATGCTCGACATCGCCTTGCGCCGCGATGGCCACCGGGTTGAGACGGTGAATTCGGGAGACGCGGCCAAGCGAAAACTCGACGGCGCTCTCTACGATGTGATTGTGGTCGACATTCGCATGCCTCGCACCAATGGCATCGAGGTGCTTCGCCACGCACACCAGGTCTCGCCCGATTCCGCCGTCATCTTGATCACGGCCGTGGATGATTACGAGGCGGCGGTGGAAGCCGTGAAGGCAGGGGGAGCCACCGACTACATCCGGAAGTCTCCCGGCCTGGTGGATGAAATCAAGCTGGCCATCGACCGCGCGCTCAAGAACCTGGCCCTCGATCGCCAGAATTTCGCCTTCAAGCGGGACGCAGCCAGCCGCAACTCCCTGGACAACATCGTCGGTGTCAGCCCCACCCTGGAGAAATTGAAGCAGACCATCCGCACGGTGGCTTCCACCCAAAGCACGGTACTGGTCTACGGGGAAAGCGGTACAGGAAAGGAACTGGTGGCGCGGGCAGTACACGTATGTTCTCCCCGTGCGGCCGAACCCTTTGTGTCCATCAATTGCGGGGCCTTTCCCGAAACCCTGCTGGAGAGTGAACTCTTCGGCTATGTCAAAGGCGCATTCACCGGAGCCAACCAGAACAAGTGCGGTCTTTTCGAAGTGGCCGACCGGGGAACGATTTTTCTCGATGAAATCAGTGAGATGGCCTTGACCATGCAAGTGAAACTCCTGCGGGTTCTGCAGGAGCGCTCGGTGCGTCCGGTCGGCGGAACGGTGGAGATTTCTATCGACGTACGCGTGGTTGCGGCTACCAATCGCGATTTGGATAAACAGGTGGCTGAGCATACCTTCCGGGAAGATCTGTACTATCGCTTGAATGTGATTCCCATCGTGGTGCCGCCTTTGCGCGAACGGCGCGAGGACATTCCCCTGTTGGTGAATCATTTTCTGAAGAAATATGCTGCCGCAGCCGGCAAGAACATTCGTCAGGTGAACCCGGATTCCCTCGAGGCGCTGTGCACCTATGAATGGCCCGGCAATGTGCGGCAACTGGAGAATGCGGTTGAGCGAGCTGTGGCGCTGGAAAGCGGCGAACAATTGCGCGTCGAAATCCCCGCGGAAAAGGCCAAAGCCCGGGCCATGGCAGCTGCGGCTGGAGTGGGGGGGACGTCCGTGACCGCCGCCGGAGCGTTAACCCCCGAAGGCCTGGATATGGAA
Organism: Terriglobales bacterium; assembly: GCA_035623335.1. GTDB lineage: Bacteria > Acidobacteriota > Terriglobia > Terriglobales > Acidobacteriaceae > JAFAGX01. Next base: position 96,667 of record DASPTQ010000253.1, on the reverse strand, counting down.
AAGTACGTCGCCGATGTAGAGATTTCGCTGTTGCGGTCTGCGCTGGCGCAATCCCATGGAGTACAGACTCGGGCCGCCGATCTGTTGAAGATCTCCTATCGCTCTTTCCGTCACTTGATGAAGAAGTATCAGCTGCAGTGAAGAAAGAACCTGCGGTCGAGCGCCCCCAGAGAAAAACCCGGGCGTGAAATGCGTTACCATGGGTACGCCCTGAGAATCCACTGCTGTTTGTCATAAGCAGTGTCACCAGTAGCCTTTTGCTATGCTGCGATTTTTGTGGAATGCCACCCGCGGACATCACCTTAGGCCTTGGCGCAGCCCGTATTTGCTGTGGCGAATCGAGACCTATACCGGGGTAAAGATGCACCAGATGGGGTTGCTGGAGTTTGGCGAGTTCGTGTGGAGGGAGCGGCAAGAGCTGTGGCGTTTTCTCCGCTGGACGGAGGAAATGGAGCAATTCGCCCATCCGAAACCAAAGCACCCCTAAGGAGAGTCCCTCTTTTGGTTGGCTCGCCTCCGCTCGGTCTCGGTTCACAGTTTTCGTTGTTTGGGTCGATTCGAGAAGCTGGAAGAACGGACTCCCAATTATTGTCCGTGGCCGGCAACCGCCGCGCCTTGCAGGGCCATGTGGACCTCGGCTCCCTTGCCCACGCCCAAGAGTTGGGCGGCAGAGGCACGACTGGCCGCGAGTTCCACGTACCCCATGCTCCCCAGGATGGCGAAAACCTCGTTGGGTAACGCCTCCGAATAGGTGCTATGCAGTTCCGTGATCTCGCGGTCCCCAATCACAATCTTGAACGGTACGGGCGGGTCCTGAAAAAGTGCGGGAACATCTTGCAGAGTGAAGTTGGTGACCAGGTTGCCAAAGCGGTCGACCTTCAAGATCACGCCTCGTAGGGTCCTTTCATCCACCGCCTTCGGTTTCGGCGCGCTGAAGCGAATATAGTCAGAAATTTCGTCGCCCAATTTTGCGCTATCGACGCCTTTGGCCAAATAGCCGGCCACGGGAGCGAAGACGTCCCGTCCATGAAAGGTGTTGCTGATCGGCTGCAGGAAATAATGCTGCCCGGTGATGTGGCGTACCTTGACGCGCTCTTCGCGGTCCATGACGAGGGAAAGCACCCCGTTATCCGGCGCCACCAGGTAGTGCTTCTCGGTCGACACCAGAAGCGGTCGCCGGACTGTCCCCACACCGGGATCGACCACCACCACATGGGTCGTGCCCGTAGGAAAATAGGAATACGCCTGGGCGATGGTAAGCGCACCATCGAAAATATCGAAGGGCTGGACCGAATGGCAAATGTCTATGATTTGGGCCTCAGGCGCGATGTTCAAAATCACGCCCTTCATCGTACCCACGAAGTGATCGTTAATCCCGAAATCAGAGGTCAGCGTGACGATCGGTGCGTTGGCCAAGGCATCCTCATCGTGAATTCTCCCCCTCCGGCGAATGCGCAGTCAAGGCACAATAGTAACGCTTTTTCGATGAACTCTTCGGAGTGGAAGGGGAATTGCGACCGGCTTTTCTGGCTTCTGACGCTCTCTGGAATCGAGGACTCTCAGTGAATCTGAATGTCCCCTGATCCCGTACGGATTGAGAGTTGCGGCCCGCCGCCTGCCACCTTGCCGTGAATCGTCTGTTCGGACTTGCGGAGATCGCCCCGAACTGTGACCGAGACGGCACGGTCGGTCACGATCCTGCCGGAACCTGTAGTCGCGTCCAAATCGAAGGCTGCGTCGGCGGGCAGTCGAAGATCTACGTTCCCGGAGCCTGTCCTTATGTCCCAACCCCCGACGATCACGCCCGAGATCTCGGCATCTCCACTGCCTGACTCCGCCCACAGTGTTCCCTTTACGCCTCGCACTTCAAGATTGCCGGAACTGGTGCGGATGTGCAGATCCCCTTCGCCTTTCTCCTCCACGCGAACGTCGCCGCTTCCAGTCTCGACAGTCAAGGGAGCGAAAATGTCCTGCGCCACAATATCTCCAGAGCCACTGTGCAGTTGCACTCGGCTACCGGCTATGTCGCGCAGTCGCAGATCACCCGAGCCCGTCTCCAGCTCAACGGTTCCCTTTAGCCCTTCCAGTCCTTGGTCCCCCGATCCGCTGCGCGTGCGTACGGCAGTGTCAGCCGGTGCGGTGATCTCATAATCCACGGAAGTGCCGTGCTGGCTGAGATAGTCGATGTGGATGCTGTTCCCCGCTTGGCGAATGGGCGGGTCTTTCTCAATTTGGTTCACATCGCCCCGACGATCGCCCCGAAGAACCCGATCCCCGACATGGATCTTCCCCTTGACGGTAACCGTGCCGGGCGGACCTACGCGAACGGAAATGTCGCCGGCGTGGGTGAGCACTTCAAGGTCGACGGCTCCGGTGACCGAAAAGGTTCGCTCAAAGGAACCTTGCACGGAGTCCCGGGCGACGAGCGGCCCTGGAAGGAGCAAGCTGAGAGCCAGAAATGCCAGCCATCGAAGAATCAATCCGCGCATAAGATCCGCTCCAGACAAGAGCGCTAGCAAAGACCAGAGAGCTTCGGAGGCGGATTCCTGTCAACCGCACCTTGTGTCGCCCAGGCCCCGGCCTTACTGCAACACCACCTGGTCGCCTTCCTTCAAACCGGTGAGTAGCTCGGTTTTCGCGCCGTTCGAGATCCCGATATTCACCGCGATCTTCCGCTTGCCATCTTTGGCCTTGGGATCGGGGACTTCGACCGAAGCTTGCTTGTCCTTATCGTAGAGGATGGCGCCTTCTGGAATCTCCAGCACGTTCTTGTGCTCTTCCAGAATGATTTCTGCGTTGGCGGTCATCTCGGCCTTCAGTTCACCGCCGGGATTGTTGATCGACACACGCACTTCGAAAGTGGTTACATTGTCCTTCTCGACGCCCATCGGAGAAATCTTGGTGACCTTGCCGTAAAAGGTCTTGTCCTTGAACGACTCCACCTTGATCCGCGCTGGCTGGCCGAGATACACCTTGCCGATGTCGCTTTCGTCGACCTTGCCTTTGACATAGACCTGGCTGGTGTCGCCCAGAGTCATCACCAGAGTAGCCGAGGAACCGAGGACAAGAATCGAGCTCACCGCATCCCCGATTTCGACGTCTCTCGACAACACGATGCCGTCAATCGGCGAAACGATGTCGGTGTAACTGAGCTGCTCTTCGAGTTGCGCCAAGTTGGCCTGGTCCTTAGCCACATCCGCCTGCGACTGTCGAATCTTGGCCTTCAGCACTTGGACCTGCGCTTTGGCGACGTTCTGCTTGTTCAGTGCCATTTTGTAGTTGCGGTCGGCGTCGTCGAGTGCGGACGCCGAGACCACCCCGTCCTTGGCCATCTCTTCAGCCCGCTCGTACTGGCGCTTGAGCAAGGGAACATCCGGGCCTTCGGCGTCCACCATGGCACGCTCCGAATCGGCTTCCGAGCTGGCCAGGCTGGCGTCGGCGGCTTGCAATGCCGCGCGAGACTGATCCACTTGTGCTTGGATCTCATCCTTGTCCAACTGGGCCAGTAACTGGCCTTTCTTTACCTTGTCGCCGTATTCCACCATGAGCTTCTTCACGATGCCGCTGGCCTTGGACTTAACCTCAACCTTGGTGATGGGCGTGACTTTCCCGGTTGCCACCACGCTCTTCGCCAGATCGCCCTTCTCGACTTTCACCAACTTGCTGGGATCAATCTTGGTGCCGCTCCGGGTAAAGGCGGTGAGGGCACCCACAAACAGCAATAGGACTCCCACCACGACGCTGACCGCGATGATCCGTTTGCGCCGCTTCTTCTTATGATTGCCGCTGCCGTTCACTTGCACCTCCTCGGCCTAAGGGTCCGACCTTCGCCCTGATCTTTAGTACGGGACGGGGGTGGAATTTGTTCCGGGAGTTGCTGACCCGTGCCCCGCCATCATTATTTATTTCGATGCATTAGACCTGACAAGTTCAGAAATGTAAGCAGACCTTGCTAGGAACCTGACGGAAACCAAGCGGGACGAGCCAGAGCGAATGGCCAATCGGGCTTCCTGGCTAAGATCTTATTCTACATGCTTCTACAGGTACAGGCACCAGTTGCTCCTATCGTACTCCCTTTGGAATGTTAAAATTACCCATCCATGTTCGCTTACGGGCTGCTCCCCGTAGTCCTCATTCTGCTCCTGGTTGCCGCCAACGCTTTCTTTGCGGCGGCCGAATTTGCTCTGGTGAGCATTCGCGACACTCGCATCCAGGAGCTGATCGAGGCGCGCCGTATCGGCGCCCGCATCGTCCAAAGGCTGCACCGCAATCTCGACGAGGTGGTCAACGGGGTACAACTGGGAATCACGATCGTTAGCCTGACCTTGGGCTGGGTGGGCGAACCTCGCCTGGCACACATGTTCGAGGCTTTCCTCGGGCAAGTTCCTCATTCTCAGCTTTATGCCCACGGCATCGCCATCGCCGTGGCATTCATTCTGATCACCTGCCTGCACGTGATTCTGGGTGAGCTGGTGCCGAAATCCTTGGCTCTGCAAAGAGGCGAGCAGGTCGCCTTGGCCGTGGCAGCCCCGATGGACGTATTTCTCACTTTGACCCGCCCGGTCAACTTCGTCATGAATGGTGCCGCCGGGTCGGTGTTGCGCCTGTTTGGCTCACGCAAACTTCGCCAGGGACCGGTGCATTCGCCCGACGAACTCAAGCTCATTGTGAGCGCCAGCCGCCAATCGGGTCAGATTCCGCAGTTTCAGGAGGCGATGATCCATCACGCCCTGGAACTCGAAAGTATCACCGTCCGCCAGGTGATGGTTCCCCGGCCGGACATTTTCTCCCTGCCAGGGGATCTCACCCTCGAGGAGGCCTTATCCCGGGTGGTCGAAGAACAGCATTCGCGAGTTCCGGTTTATGACACCCAGAGCGGTCCCGAGCACATTGTGGGGGTGCTCTACGCCAAGGACCTTTTGCGCTGGGCCCGGCTGCGACTGACGGCGAATCTGCTGCAGCCCGGGGCCAGCCGGATCTCCAGCATGAAGATCAACCAGATCATGCGGGATGTGCTGGTCGTTCCCGAGACCAAGGTATTGACCGAATTGCTCGAAGAATTCAAAAAGCGCAAGCGGCACCTGGCGGTGGTGGTCGATGAGTTTGGTTCAACCGCGGGTGTTATCACCGTGGAAGACGTTTTGGAACAGCTCGTGGGCGAGATCGAGGATGAAGGGGACCAATTGGATGTGGCACCGCAACCCTCGAGTCTGCAAGCGAACGTTCCCCTGGTCCTCGACGCGTCGGTGGGAATCCGCGATCTGGAAATTCAACATGAACTTGAGCTTCCGCGCGATGCTGGCTTTGAAACCCTCGCCGGCTTCGTGCTGGCTCGTTTGCAGCGAATTTCCAAAGTAGGGGAAGGCTTTGATCACGAGGGCCACCGCTTTGTCGTCGAGGAAATGGAAGGTCACCGAATCGCCAAGGTCAGGATCGAGAAGCTGCAGCCGTCGACCATCAGCAAAGCGGGAGATTAAAAGACCAATCTCGGCGGATCGAGACCTCCCGCACAAGGAACAGCCGTGCTTCGCTATCTCTCTCGTCGCCTGCTGTATGCCATTCCCGTGGTCTGGCTTGTGGTTTCAGTCGTCTTCGTGCTCATCCACCTGGTACCGGGCGATCCCATCTTGCAGATGCTCGGCGAAGGGGCGCCCGCGGCCGATCTTCAAGCCGCTCGCCACGCCTACGGCCTCGATGTCCCTCTGGGAAAGCAATACCTTCACTATTGGCGAGGCGTGCTGCACGGCGATCTCGGACCATCCCTGCGCTTCAATCAGGACGTGAGCAAACTGATCGCACAGCGATACCCCTACACTCTGGAGTTGACCTTTGCCAGCTTGCTGGTCGCCGTGCTCTTGGCCGTTCCCTCCGGCGTTCGTTCCGCCCAAAGGCGCAATCGCTGGGATGACCGGGCGCTGAGCGTGGTGAGCCTGTTTGGACTATCCTTTCCCAACTTTGCCCTGGGACCGATTTTGATTCTGTTTTTCTCCATTCGATTGCGCCTGCTGCCGGTCTCCGGTTCCGGCACGTTCGCCCATCTGGTGCTTCCCGCCCTTACCCTGGGCAGTGGTCTGGCCGCCATTCTCACGCGCATGGTCCGAACTTCCATGCTCGAAGAACTCACGCAGGACTACATCCGTACCGCCCGCGCCAAAGGGCTCTCCGAACGCGTGGTTGTGTACCGTCATGCGCTGCGCAACGCGATGATCCCGGTCATGACCGTGTTGGGCTTGCAATTGGGAGCGCTGCTGGCCGGCGCCATCGTGACCGAGACGATCTTTTCCTGGCCGGGAATTGGACGATTGGCCATCCAGGCCATTGGGAATCGCGATTACTACCTGGTCGCAGGCTGCATTCTGGCAATCGGATTGACCTACGTCGCGGTGAATTTTCTGACCGATCTGCTCTACTCGGCAGTGAATCCGAGAATCCGGCAGTGAAAGCATCGACACTCGGAACTCCCATCTCGATCCAGCGGGCGGTTCGACATCACCCCTTGGCCGTCGCCGGCTTGGTGCTGGTCGTCATGTTTGTGACCTTCGCCTTGTTCGCCTCCTCGATTGCCCCGTACGACCCTTTCTCGATTGATCTGCCTTCGCGCCTGTCTCCGCCCTCGTCCGCCCACTGGTGTGGAAGCGATGAGCTCGGCCGTGACATATGTTCGCGCCTGATCTATGGTTCTCGCATTTCCATGCTCGTCGGAAGCTCGGTGGTTGCCGCTTCTCTCGCACTAGGTCTGATCGTGGGATCGATCGCCGGCTACTACGGCGGCCGACTCGACCGCATTGTCAACGCGGTAGTCATGAACGCGTTTCTTTCCTTTCCCGGCATTCTTCTCGCCATCGCCTTTGTTGCCTTTCGCGGACCGGGGATTTTCAACCTGGTGCTTGCGTTGTCGCTCGGCGGGTGGGTAGGCTATGCGCGTCTGGTGCGCGCCCAAGTGCTTTCGGCGCGTGAACGGGAGTATGTCGAGGCCGCCCGCGCCCTCGGCGCCAGCGATCTGCGAATCCTGGCGCGTCACATACTGCCCAACATCATTCAGCCGGTGATCGTCCAGGCAGCAATCGGAATGGCTGGCGCCATTCTGGCCGAGGCCACCATGAGCTTCCTAGGCCTCGGGGTTCCTCCACCCACGGCCAGTTGGGGCACAATGCTGAACGACGCCCGAGCTCATCTGTTTGATGCTCCCCATCTGGTTCTGTTTCCTGCAGCCACGGTTATGCTGGCGGTACTCTCGTTCAACTTTATCGGGGATGCGCTGCGGGATTACCTGGATCCACGATCTCGCCTGGAAGCGGGCCTTTAGCTTCACCGGGGTCCCCCTCGACACCCGGGGAGTGTCACAATGGTGGGGTGAGAATTCTGATCTCGGCCGGGGAAGCCTCGGGCGACATGTACGGGGCGCAACTGATCGGGGTACTGCAGCGTGTGGCGGGTAAGCTGTCCCCGGGAAACGCTCCCGTTTCTCCCACGGAAGGCGACTCGGCGACGCCCCAACCGACTCCTCGACACACCACTCCACCCAGCGAGCTCGAAATCTTCGGAGCCGGGGGAGACCGCATGCGGGCCGCCGGCTTTGACGTCGTCGTGGATGCACGCGAGCTTGCGGTCGTCGGCATAACCGAAATCCTCGGGCATCTGCCGAAAATCTACCGTCTCTTTGCCCGGCTCATCGCCGACGCTGACCAGCGCCGCCCCGATGTCGCCGTGGTCATCGACTCCCCGGCCTTCAATTGGAGAGTGGCACGCGCGATGCACCAGCGCGGCATTCCGGTCGTCTACTACGTGTGCCCCCAATTCTGGGCCTGGAGGCAACGTCGCGTCCGGCTGCTGCGCAACTACGTCACCAAGGCGCTGGTGATTTTTCCCTTCGAAGAGCGGTTCTACCGTGATCGGGGCGTCGATGCCACCTTCGTCGGCCATCCCCTGGCCGACGTGCCGCTGCCTCGAATTTCTCGCGCCAGCTACGCCGCCGAGCACGGACTCGATCCCGCGAAGCCCTGGATCACAGTCATGCCCGGCAGTCGAGTAAAGGAAGTTCGCATGAACCTGCCCACGATCCTCGAGGCAGCCGCAGAGTTGGGTCGGAATTACGAATTCTTGCTGCCGGTTGCGGTGACCCTCAGCCGCGATTGGCTGGAAAGTCTGATTGGCGACCGCGTGCCGATCCACCTAGTCAGGGAGAGTCTGCCCGCCTTGGCCCACTCGCGCGCCGGCATCATTGCCAGCGGCACGGCCACCCTCGAGGCCGCCATCGTGGGAGCTCCCTTCGTCATGGTTTACCGGGTCTCACCCCTCACCTATGTTCTGGGGCGCCCATGGGTCAAGGTTCCCCACCTCGCCATGGTGAACTTGATCGCTGGTCGAGAAGTCGTCCCCGAGCTGATCCAGGGGGACTTCACCGGGCAAACGGTAGTCCTTAAACTGAGAGAAATCCTGGCGGACGGCCCGGCTCGGACCAGGATGGTGGAAGGCCTAGAGGAGGTCCGTCGGTCGCTGCGGGGTCCTCATGGCAGCGCCTCAACTGCGGAACGGGCCGTCGAGACTGTTTTCAGCCTCTGGCGGGAACCCAAGCGCTAAACAGCGAGCTAATCATCCGTCATCAGACGAATGCTTTCAGGCTTGTGCCGCCAGCATCTTTTGGGCCACAATCTTCATCATAGTGAGAGAACTGCCGGGAGACATTCCATTCATGCATGGTCCATCTCAGACCCAGCGTCGTGTCCCTGTCCGTCGTTGGGTGTTCTTGTTCCTGCTGTTGGCATTACCGGGGTGGGCCGCCGAGAAAAACCGCCTTCAGGTTGACGATTATCAGATCGATGCTGAGCTGACCCCCCATCTTCACCGGCTCGCCGCCCATGTCAAAGTCAAGTTCACGGCGCTTGAGAATACGAATGTCGCCATTTTCCAGCTGCACAATGATCTGCGTTTGACCAAAGTGAGCGACGACAGCGGCAAACCATTGAGCGCCGAGCGTATCGCCCAAGATTCGACCGTGCGTGTCCAGTTGCTCAAGCCCCTCAACAAGGACCAGTCGAGCAGCCTGAACTTTGACTACGACGGGGTACTCGAATCAGCCGATGACAGCCCGGTGCAAGGACTCAAGCTGGCCTATGTGGGCGATGACACCAGTTACCTGCTCTACGCCGGTCGTTGGTTCCCGGTCGAATCCTACGGCACGAACCGCTTCACCGCCACTATGAACATTACGGTTCCCGCGCATATGACGGTGATCGGCAGCGGCCAGCAAAGCGAGAGCAGCACTCCAGCTTTGAAGACCACGACAGCCTCCGAGGCCATCAAGACGTACAGGTTTGTCTGGAACAAGCCGAGTTTTCCGGGAACCATCGTCGCCGGAACCTTCCAGGACTTCAAAAGCAACGAAGCGGGGGTTGATCTCCACGTTTTCCTGAAGCCGATTCATCAGAACTTGGGCGCGCTGTATGCGGAAACTGCGCTCAAGGAATTCACCTACTTCGTCACTCTCTACGGCCCAGCACCCTCGACCACGCTGAGGGTAGTCGAAATACCTGACGACACCGTACCCTCCTTTTGGGCTCCTGAAATGGCAGGAATCGCCGGCCGGGGGATAACGGAGAAGGTCAACTACCGGCTCTTGGCGAACACCATCGCGCATCAGTGGTGGGGTGCTTCCGTCAGTCCCGCGTCGGTCGACGACTGGTGGCTGTGCGATGGTTTCGCTCGTTACTCCGAAGCGAGATATATCGAGAGTGCGGCCGGACAGGCCGGGCTGGGAGAAGCCGTGAAGGACATGTCCGTGGGAGCGTTGGCCTATGACACTGTGCCGCTTTCAACCGTCGGCAAGCTCGACATGTTCTCGCCTGAGTTCCAAACCCTGGTGACCGATAAGGGAGGGATGATCCTCCATATGTTGCGCTGGGTGATGGGCGATCAGAAGTATGATCAGACCATGCGTACCTTCGCGGCAAAGTATGCCGGCAAATCCGCCACGGTCGACGATTTTCGCGAAATCGCCGAGCAGAACTATGGCGACAAGCTGACCTGGTTTTTTTCGCAGTGGCTGGATTCAACCGGTGCCCCCGAGTTCAAGGTGAAGTACACGGTATACCGCTTGGGCGGCACCGCCCCGCCCAAGAACGGCTCCGAGAAGACACCGGGCTTCCGCATCGTCGGGCAGATTGCGCAGGATCTCGATCTGTTCCGTATGCCGGTCGAGCTGAAGATTGACACGGATGGCAGAACCGAAGAGAAGCGCATCGAGGTGGTGGGTACGGATTCGGCTTTCACCATCGAGACCTTTGGCAAGCCACGGCGGATATCGCTCGATCCCAACGACCAGTTGCTGAAGAACTCGCCGACCATCAGGCTGCGCGCCGACATTCAGCGCGGACAAGGTATGGTGCAACAGGGAGATTATGCTGGCGCTCTCGCCGAGTACAACAAGGCGCTCGAGGTAAGTAAGAACAGCTCTCTAGCCCACTATCGCATCGCCGAGGTGTTTTTCCAGCAGAAAAACTTCCAAGCTTCGGCCAATGCCTATCGTGACGCGCTGAACGGCGACGGCGAACCACGCTGGACTGAGGTCTGGAGCCACATCCAGCTCGGCAAAATCTTCGATATTACCGGACAGCGGGAGCGCGCCACCAATGAGTACCGTCAGGCACTGCAGACCAACGACAACACCCAAGGCGCGCTCGATGAAGCACGGCGATACCTGCAGAAGGCGTACGAGCAGCCGAAGAACAAGCCGGAAGCGGGAAACTAGACCCAGTTCCTACCATCGCACCGAGATCATGTCCTTCGATCGAGCCTGGAAGCAGGCCTAATAGGCCCATCGCACGAGCGCGGCCCCGACCGTGAAACCCGCACCCACCGCCGCCAGCAGCACCAAGTCTCCTTTGCGGAGCTTGCCATGCTGACGCGCAGTACTCATCGCGAGAGGAATCGTCGCCGAGGTTGTGTTGCCGTAGCAGTCGATATCGATAATCACCTTTTCGATCGGCATCTTCAAGCGATCCGCGGTCGCGGTGATGATCCTCTTGTTGGCCTGATGAGGAACAAACACATCAATATCTTCCGAGGTCATGCCGTTGCGTCGGAGAAGCTCCTCGCAGAGCTCCGCCATTTTGCGCACGGCAAATTTGAACACAGCCTGGCCGTCCTGGTGAACGTAGTGCATCTTTTGGTTGATGGTTTCGTGGCTGGCAGGATTCAGACTACCGCCACCCGGCATGAACAGCGAGCAGCCTCCCGCTCCATCCACTTCGTGCAGGAAATCGATGATACCAAGCGAGTCTTCGGCGGGTTCGAGGATCACGGCTCCCGCACCATCTCCAAAAATGACGCAGGTTGCACGGTCGGTATAGTCGATGATCGACGACATCACGTCGGCGCCGATCACCATGACTTTCTTATGCGCTCCCGAGATAATGAATCGTGATCCCACTTGCAGGGCATAGAGGAACGAACAGCAAGCTGCGTTCAAATCGAATCCCCACACTCGTTTCGCGCCCAGCTTGTGCTGCACCAGGCAGGCGGAGCATGGAAGCGCCATATCCGGCGTGACCGTGGCCACGATGATGGCTTCCAGATCCGACGGGGCGATGCCCCGCTCGGCCAAGGCCTTCTTCGCTGCCTGCACTCCCAAATCACTGGTGGCGACGCCCTTGTCTACAATATGCCGCTCCCGAATGCCTACTCGCTCCACGATCCACTGATCGGTCGTCTCCACCATCTTCTCCAGATCCGCATTGGTCAACAGGCGGGGCGGGACGTAGGTTCCAAGAGCACTGATCTTGGCGCGCACCATTTCGCTCACTCGCGGGTTTCTCCCCTAAGATTAAAGTAAAGCGTCTATTGTACGCAGGCCGAAAGCAATGTCCAAGTGACTGGGTTGCGACCGTCCCTCCATTCCCTTGTTCCCTCTTAGCCGGGATGGCTCGCAGTGGCAGGTCGAAAGACATCGGCTGAAAAAGGCTGAGGAAGTCAACCGCAGGCAGGGAAACTAATCGGGAAATCGCAAAGCCAGGCACCGGGAACCCGCTGCACACGCAAGAGCCCGTTACCGTTGCTTCCTTCCGGACCTGGCGGGGTTGGCGGGAAAACGTCGCGCGGGACCGATGCCTGACAGGGTGATTTTAGCAGGAGTCGGCCCGGAGCCAGATTCACGCCCGGCGATTCCCCGAAAACCCATCCGTACTCTTCCCTTTCCTTGAAAAATCGCCAACAATACAGAGACCGATGTCTTTTTCGAACAGCCCGGAATCCGCGACGATTTCGCTCGCCATGGAGCGCTACTTCGAGATCGCACTCTACCTGCTCGTCTTCGTGGGATTCGCATGCTTGGCATCGACCGGAGGACTCAATCTCGGACCCGTCCTGCTGGTTTGTGCGGCTCTTCTGTTTCGCGGATATACGCTCTTTTCCCGCCGCTCTTGGCTGATTCCTGAGAACTGGACGACGCCGCTGACGGTTGCCTACGGCATTTTCTACCTGGCGGATGCTTTCCTCATCTCGCGCACCTTTCTGACCTCGACCGTGCACCTTGTGCTCTTCGTCCTGGTCGTACGCCTGTTTTCGGCAAGGCGCGAACGCGACTACTACTTTCTGGCGGTGATTTCCTTTCTGATGCTCCTGGCCGCTTCCGTACTGACGGTCGAGAGCACGTTTTTGTTCGCCTTCGCGGCCTTCCTGCTGGTGGGAGTGGTGACCTTCATCCTGATGGAAATGCTGAGTGCATCTCGTCGGGCGACCATCCAAGCCAAGCCTCGAGGTGACCCGTCGATTGCCAAGCGGCTGGGGCTTTCGTTGGTTCTGTCGGCTCCCGCATTTGTCCTCTTCCTTTTGCTGGGGGGCGGGCTCATCTTTCTGCTGTTGCCTCGGATTTCGAGCAGTTACCTCAGCGAATATGCCGTCGGCACGGGTATTGCCGCCGGCTTCAGCGATCACGTACAGCTTGGTCAAATCGGCGAGATTCAGCAATCCGGTTCCGTGGTCATGCATATTCAGGTCGAGGGCGACCAGCGTGGCATCTCGGACTTGAAGTGGCGGGGAGTAACTCTAAATCTGTTCAATGGGAGGAGCTGGTCCAACCCACACGAACAACATTTTGTGCGCCGTCTGGGCGACCGTTTCCTCTTAAGCACCACGGAAGACGACCGTGAGTCCCCCGCAGCGTCACGCATCCTCCGCTATCGGGTTTTGATGGAACCCGTCGCCAGCAGCGTATTTTTCTTGGCGCCCACGCCGTTAACCCTGAAGGGGGACTATCGGGTGATCTCGATCGATGAAGCCGGTGCGGTGTTTGACCCCGACCCGGAACATCCGGTGAACACCTACGAGGCGAGCTCCGATGTCGCCCAGCCCAGTCCTGCTCGACTGCGCGCTGCTTCCTCGGACTACCCACCCCAGATCCTATTGAATGACCTGCAGATTCCCGGCGCGCTCGATCCTCGCATCCTACACCTGGCAGAGCAGATCAGCTCTGCCGCGAGCAACAATTACGACAAGGCTGCCGCCCTGGAACAATACCTGCGCACTCACTTCATCTACAGCCTCAAGTTGCCACAAACCCTCGAACGCGACCCGCTAGCCAACTTTCTCTTTGAACGCAAGCAAGGGCACTGTGAGTATTTCGCTTCGGCCATGGCGATCATGCTGCGCAGCGTGGGGATTCCCGCGCGGGTGGTGAACGGGTTCCGGACCGGCGAGTTCAATGACATCACCTCCCAGTACCTGGTTCGCGCCAGCAATGCGCACTCCTGGGTGGAGGCTTTCTTTCCTGGCTATGGATGGGTCAGTTTTGATCCCACGCCAGCTGCTCCAGCCACCTCCCGCACCGCCTGGGGCCGTGTGATGTTGTACTTGGATGCAGCCGCTTCTCTCTGGCGCGAGTGGGTCATCAATTACGATGCCGGTCATCAGCATATTCTTACCCGCCAGGCGGCGCACAGCACACTCGAATGGTTTCGTCACACGCAAGGCTGGACCCGGCACGAGTACCAGCGCCTGCTCGAGGCGGCTCGCCGCTCCGCAGAATCTGTCTCCCAGGCTCCCTTGGCTTGGTGCCTCAAAGCCATAGGTGCTTTGTTTTTGTTAATCTTAGGAGGCAATGCTCATCGGTTATGGCAAGCCATCTCCCGGCGGCGGTTGGCAGCCCGTCCGGAAAAATTTCCGAGTGCGGCTGCCACGGTCTGGTACGAACGCTCCCTCCAAGCACTCGCCAAACGAGGGTTTCTGAAGTCTCCGGTCCAAACACCGGAAGAATTTCTTCATTCCATTCCTGACCGTGCTCTCCGGGAGCGAATCGCCCGTCTGACCGAACACTACGAACGTGCACGTTTTGGAAATTCCCCGAAAGACGCCGCCTGTTTGCCCGAAATGTTTGCCGAGATCGTAACTGCTGTTCGCCGCTAGCCGCTCTTGGCGGGCCTCCGCCTTCCCCGCGCATCGATTTGCGCTTTCCGCGCGTCCTTTAGAGAAAACAGGGCGCAACGCTGCCATTCGCAGCAATCGCCAAAGGAGCTGCCTAACATCACTGGTGGTAGCTTGCCCCACCCTCATGCCCCAAGGGGAAGCGGTTGGTTCACCGACGTCCAGGGAGCAGCCGGCAACTCGCCCACCTTGACCCTGTATCCCAAAGGCACGGATCCTACGCTGGCGATTAACGGGAGCGACTTCAAAATCGACTCCACGGGGAAGATCACATTCGCCGCCAGCCAGACCTTTCCTGGGTCAGGCACCGTTTCGAACGTAAGTCTGAGCGTGCCTTCTTCCGACTTCACTGTCTCGGGTTCACCCGTCACCGGCTCTGGCACACTTACCGTCAACTGGACGGTTGCCCCCACCGCCATTAACCTGCCAAACGCCATCGTAAAGCGCGACGCCCTCTATCACTCCTTCGTCGAATCGCCCGACATGATGAACATCTACAACGGGAACGTCACGACGGATGCGAACGGCAATGCTCTGGTAACCATGCCGGACTGGTTCGAAGCTCTGCATAGCGACTTCCGCTACCAGCTCACGGTAATTGGCCAGTTTGCGCAAGCGATCGTCTCCAGAAAAATCGCTAATCACTCATTCGCCATCAAGACGGATAAGCCGAACGTGGAGGTGTCTTGGCAGGTCACCGGAATTCGTCAGGATGCCTGGGCCAAGGCGCATCGCATTCCAGTCGAGCAGTCGAAAACCGAGCGGGAGCAAGGCCTCTATTTGCACCCCGAACGGTTTGGTGCTCCGCCAGAGAAATCGATCACCGCGATGCGTCATCCGGCACCCAAGATCGATCCCGGCATCCCAGCGCGTCTGTCCGTAACAACTCGGAAGTAAGCGGCGGTCTGGGAATCGCATGGACAGCGCATTCGGGTTCTGAAGTGTCCACTTAGAACGGAAGTGGACACTTATGTTTTTGGGGAACCATGGCTCTTCCGCCTTTCCTGTGAGCCGCGATGGAGGACTGCGACCGGACCGAAAGTCGCGCGCTTCGGATGTTAGAATGAGACATTCAATGCCCCATCCGAACTTGACTGTATTCCCCGAAGATGTCGATACCGAGGCCAAGCCTTCTTCCAAACCCAAGGTTGGTTTTGTCAGTCTGGGGTGCCCCAAGAACCTCGTTGATAGTGAAGTAATGATGGGAATGCTGACCCGGGCGGGCGCGGAGTTGGTCCGCCGCCCCGAAGATGCCGACATCATCGTGGTCAATACCTGCTCTTTCGTCGAAACTGCTCAACAGGAGTCGGTGAACACCATCCTGGAGATGGTGCAGCATAAGACGGAAGGTCGGGCGCGGAAGCTGGTAGTTGCTGGTTGCCTGGTCGAGCGATTCCGGGAAGCGATTCGAGAAAGCATTCCAGAAATTGATGCCGTCGTCGGCACGGGAGAACTGGAAAAGATCCTGCCCGCGTCCGGGATGGCGGCTCTCCCTGTTGTCTCGCCTTTTCCCATTCTTCCTTCGCGTGCCGAAGGTGATGCGCGCCTGGCCCAAGGGCGGTTCTCGCGCGAGTCCTGGGAGGGAGCCATCGCCGATCTGCCCAACTACTTGTATGACGAGACCACGCCCCGGGTGCTCTCCACTCCCCGCCATACGGCCTACATCAAGATCGCTGAGGGCTGTGATCATCCCTGCAGTTTCTGCATCATCCCGCAATTGCGGGGCAGGTTCCGGTCGCGTCGATTCGGGTCCGTGGTCGCCGAGGCTGAGCAACTGGCCCGCACTGGCGTGCGCGAGATCACCCTGATTGGCCAAGATACCACCTGCTACGGTGAAGACCTCGGCCTAAAGGACGGTCTGGCGCAGCTGCTAGAGACGCTTGGTCGAATCGATGGTTTGCGCTGGATTCGCTTCCTCTATGCCTACCCCAACAAGATCACTGCCCGTCTGCTGGAGGCCATCGCGGCTGGCGAAACAGTTTGCTCCTATGTCGATCTGCCTCTGCAGCACGCATCTCCCGCCGTGCTGAAGCGTATGAAACGGGGGGGCGGCGCGGACATTTTTCTTCGCCTCATCGAAAAGATGCGCAGACGTATACCCGGAGTGACCCTGCGCACGTCGTTTATCGTTGGCTTTCCCGGCGAAACAGAGCAAGAGTTTGAACAGTTGTGTGACTTCGTCCGCCAAGCAGAGTTCGACTGGATGGGTGTATTCGGCTATTCCGACCAGGAGGGAGCCGGAGCCTATGCCATGGGCAAGAAGTTGTCTCGGCAGGAAATGGAGCGCCGCCGCAAGCACCTGATGCAGATTCAGCGCGGGGTCAGCCGACGAAAGAAACGAGCTCTGGTCGGAAAGCGATTCGAACTCCTGCTCGAAGGGCCTTCGGAAGAAAGTGATCTCCTGCTCGAAGGACGCACTGCCATGCACGCTCCCGAAATCGATGGCAAGGTTTTCGTGAATGATGCGCCGGAAGGCCTCGAACTCCGAACCGGCGAATTCTATTCCTGCGAGGTCAGCGCGGCTCACGACTACGATCTCGTGGCAAAGATCGTCTGAGAACCATGGCTCGTAAGCGCCTTGTCAAGCTCAACTGTCCGGCTTGCAAGAAGCCGGCAGAGAGCACGAATCCAGATTTCCCCTTCTGTAGCGAGCGCTGCCGCCTGATCGACTTGGGCAAATGGGCGAGCGGCGGGTATGTGATTTCCTCGCCGACCCAGGATGTGTCCGATTCCGCTCCTGACCACGGGTCATCCGAGGAAGAATGATGGGATGCGGCGGTGTGAGACTCTACCTTGCTCAAGGCCGGGCTCGATGACGGCACAGCCCGCGATGCCAAGGACTTCGAGTTGGGCCGAGCCGGTCGCCACTGGCTTGGGAATCGGGCATATGCCGTGGGCGCCCGGCACCTGGGCGTCGCTGGCAACCACGCTGTTCTGGTGGCTTCTGACCACGGTGATGCGGCCTGGCTGGCAGCTTGGGGCCGCGGTCCTGCTGATTAGCTTCAGCCTGGCTTTGGGGATTCCTGCTGCTGCCTGCGTGGCCCGGAAGACGGGAGTCAAAGATCCGCAGTCGGTCGTCATTGATGAAGTTGCCGGCCAGCTCATCCCTTTTCTTGCGACTCCTGCCTCGTGGAAATCTGTGGTGCTCGGCTTTATACTCTTTCGTGGATTCGACATTGTGAAGCCACCTCCAGTGCGTCAACTGGAGCGACTTCCCGAAGGCTTTGGCATCGTGCTGGATGATGTGGCGGCGGGCCTCTATGCGCTCGGGATCATCGAAATCTTGCTTCACGTCGGGCTTCTGCCAAAATAATCTGCGAGGCATGAGCCGCGTATAAGTTATGGGAATCTCTGACCGCTTGCTCGGCAAGAAGAATGTCAACGGGAAGCCGCAGATTCTTGCGGTGCAACCCGGGGCAGCCCTGCCGGGCGGCGAAGTACGTATCACCGGCACGGACCTTCGGCCTTCGGAGTTGCGCCGTCCTCGAGTACGCTTCGGCGAAGTGGAAGGTTCGGTGGTCATCAGTTCTGACCGGTTTGTGGTGGCACGCGTCCCGCCCGGGGCATCGTCGGGACCGATTGTGGTTTCCACCAACGGTCATTCGAGCAACCCGCACCAGATCAAGGTTGCTGTTCCCATCGCTGAAAATCTCCATCCGGTGACCAACCCGGCCCTCGATGCCGAGGGCAACATCTATGTCACCTTCTCCGGAAGCCGCGGCCAAAAAGTCCCGGTGTCGATTTTCAAAATCGACACCAACTACAAAGTGACTCCCTTCGTGTCCGATCTCATGAACGCTACCTCGATCGCCTTCGACCGCGCTGGGCAGATGTACGTGTCCTCACGCATGCATGGCACGGTGCACCGGGTTGCACCCAATGGGACCATGTCTGTATATGCCGAAGGCATGGGAGTCGCCACCGGCATCGCTTTCGACCGCGCGGGAAACCTTTACGTCGGGGATCGCAGCGGAACCATCTTCAAAATTGCTCCCGACCGCCAGATTTTCGTCTTTGCCACGCTCGAGCCGAGCGTTTCTGCCTACCATCTCGCCTTCTCACCACAGGGAGATCTATTTGTTACCGGTCCCACAACCTCGAGCTTCGATTGCGTCTACAAGATCGATCCCCAGGGCAGCGTCTCCACGTTTTTCCGCGGCTTAGGGCGCCCCCAGGGAATGGCTTTCGATACAGAAAGTAATCTCTACGTGGCCGCGTCGCTGGCCGGCAAGCGCGGCATCGTTAGGATTACATCCGCCGGCCAGGCAAGCGTGGAACTAGCCGGCGCTGGTTTGGTCGGGCTTGCTTTCGCTCCCGGACAGTCCACCATCTTGGCGACCACCAACGCTGTCCATCACCTGGCTTGGAATATCCAGGGGGCACCGCTTGGGGACGCAGCGGCGTAGTCTCACGCCGAGCGGGCGCGGACCCGGCTCCTTCGACTCTCCTGGCCTCTACTCCATCGTTTACACTCTTAGCCGATGAATGCCGAGATCATAGCCATCGGCTCGGAACTCCTCACCCCGTTCCGGCAGGACACGAACTCCCTGTATCTGACCAAAAGATTGAATGACCTCGGTGTGGAAGTCGTGTTCAAGACCATCGTGGGCGATACTCGGGAGCATCTTGTTCAAGCGGCATCCCTGGCCTTGTCGCGCGCCGATATCGTCCTCTTTATGGGCGGGCTCGGCCCGACCGAGGATGATTTAACCCGCGAAGCCGTGGCCGAAGCCCTTGGCCTCGAACTTCGTCGTGACCCTAACATTGTGGCCGCGATCGAGCATCGCTTTGCCGCCCGCGGTTGGAAGATGCCGGCGAACAACGCCAAACAAGGGGATGTGCTCGCCGGAGCTACCGTGCTGCCCAACGCCAATGGGACGGCTCCGGGACAGTGGATCAGCGGTAAGTATGAGGGCCGTGAGAAATTCATCCTGCTGCTTCCCGGCCCGCCCCATGAACTCAAGGCACTCTTTGAAGAGCAGTGTTTCGAACGGCTGCGCTCCAAACTGCCTCCGCGATTCATCGTCACTCGAGAGCTGAAGATCACCGGACTGGGCGAATCGCACTGCGATGCCCGCGTGGCCCCGATCTACCAACGCTTCCCCGACGTACAAACCACCATCCTCGCGGCCGCGGGGGAGATTCAGTTGCACTTGAAGTCTAGCGCCGCCTCTCAGGCTGCCGCCCAACAGAAAGTGGATGCCTTGGTCTCGCAAATTGAAGACGAGCTCGGCGATTGTGTCTTCTCGGACAATGGCGACTCCATGGAGCAGATCGTCGGCTACTACCTCGAGATGCGGAACACCACCTTGGCGGTCGCCGAATCGTGCACCGGGGGCCTGATCGCCGAGCGCATCACTTCCGTGAGCGGCAGCTCGCGATATTTCTTGGGCGGCGCCATCGTGTATTCCAACCCATTGAAAACCGAGTTGGCCGGAGTTCCCGCCGAGCTCATCGAAAAGCATGGGGCAGTGAGCCGTGAGGTCGCCGCGGCGCTGGCCGAGGGAATCCGTCGACGTAGCGGCTCCAGCTTAGGGCTGGCGGTTACCGGCATCGCAGGTCCGACCGGCGGGACCCCAGAGAAGCCGGTCGGCCTGGTGTTCCATGGCTTGGCCAGCGATCGGAGTACGGAGGTGGTGGAACGCAGGTTTCCCGGCGACCGCAAACGCATTCGCTGGTTTGCCAGCCAGCAGGCACTCGACATGGTGAGACGAAGCTTACTCTAACCCCCCAGCCTCCTCGGAGATTGAGGGGCTGGTGGCTTGGCCGGTGACGATGCGAATTTTTATTGCCCTCGACCTTGACGACGCCATCCGCGAGCGTATCGATCGCTTCATCGAAGGGGTGCGTGGCTTCGCTCCGGATGCACGTTGGGTTCGTCCGGAATCGTTGCATATCACTGTGAAGTTTATCGGCGAAAAGCCGCCGGCAACCATCGAAGACATCAAACGCGCTCTTGCGGGCGTGCAGGTGGCAGCGTTTGATCTCAGTCTGAGAGGCTACGGGTTTTTTCCTACGGCCAAAGCCGCACGGGTATTCTGGGTTGGCATCGAGAGCGGTCCCCAACTTCTGGAGCTGGCGAAGACCGTGGATGAAAGGACGTCTGCGCTCGCGATCCCGAAAGAAGATCGTCCCTTCAGCCCGCATCTCACCCTGGCTCGCGGGGGAGGAAACTCCGGAGCACCAGCCTGGCGGAAGAGCGACGGGCCTAACCGAAACTTTCAATTCCTCATGGAAAAATTGTCCAAGTTACCGGCCCCTGAGTTTGGTACCATGACCGCCCGTGAGTTTTTCCTGTACCAAAGCCAGCTCATGCGGGGAGGTTCGCGCTATACGAAACTGGAACGATTCGCTTTGCGTTAGCCAGGTTTGTTTACGCCCCTTTCCCATACATCTCAATGACTAATCTCCTATTGGTCGCGGCCTATAGTTATCTGCTGGGATCCATCTCCTTCGGCTACCTCCTGGTTCGTATCTTTTACGGAAGGGATATTCGAGAGACCGGCAGCGGTAACATCGGAGCCACCAACGTCTCGCGTACCTCACCGGCCTTGGGCGCTACCACCCTGGTTCTAGATGCGCTCAAAGGGGCCCTCGCCGTGGCCCTCACCCGCACGCTCTTCCCGGCTCGAACCGTGCTCCTGACGGCCGCTGCCTTCTTTGCCATTGTGGGACACGTTTTTCCGATCTGGCTGAATTTCCGTGGCGGCAAAGGCGTAGCCACCGGATTGGGCGCATTCCTCCTTCTACTGCCCAAGACCGTGGCGATCATGATCGCGATGTTTGCGGCTCTCTTGCTGGCCTTCCGTTATGTCTCCCTAGCTTCGATCCTGACCGTGGCCTTCTTTCCCCTCATCGCATGGGTCTTCGACTCCTATCCCTACGCGCCAGGAACCGTTTTTTTCCTGGCTGCCTCCTCCTTGCTGATTATCTGCCGGCATCACGAGAACATTCGCCGGCTTTGGGGACACACGGAACCTCGCTTCCAGTGGAGAAAGAGATGAGTACCTTGGCTGTTATCGGTGCCGGAGCCTGGGGAACAGGTCTCTCGATTGTCCTCGGGCGCAAAGGCAACCACCGGGTCCGCCTGTGGGCGCTCGAGAAAGAAGTGCAAGCGTCCATTTCCGCACACCGGCTGAACGATCGTTTTCTTCCCGGATACCTGATTCCGCAGGGCGTTTCGGTGACCGGTGATCTTGGGGAGGCTTTGCACCAGGCAGAAATCGTGGTCAGCGTAATGCCTTCGCACCACTGC
The DNA here is from genome assembly GCA_035623335.1 of Terriglobales bacterium. Classification (GTDB taxonomy): domain Bacteria; phylum Acidobacteriota; class Terriglobia; order Terriglobales; family Acidobacteriaceae; genus JAFAGX01. The sequence goes on along the minus strand of DASPTQ010000253.1, from coordinate 74,997 downwards.
CGAAGGCTTTTTCAGCAGATGAGTAGCTTTCTGAGGGCTGACATGCTGTTCGTCAGCGCCACCAAAGGTCTCGAAGAGCAAACCTTGCTGCGCATGAGTGAAGTGATCGGCTCGGTCCTCGAATCGACGCGGGGCTTTCAGCCGCGGATCGGAGCGCTCAGCGGTCCCACGTTCGCGAAAGAGGTGGCCCGCGGGGATCCGACGGCGATTACCATCGCCTCGGTCGACAGCGAGCTCGCGGAGAGCGTACAGCGGGAATTCAGTGACCCCAGCTTTCGCGTCTACACCAATTCCGACGTCATCGGCGTGGAGTTGGGAGGTGCTTTGAAAAACATCATCGCCATTGCCGCTGGGGTGTGTGACGGTCTCGGACTGGGCCACAATTCTGTCGCCGCCCTGATCACCAGGGGCTTGGCTGAAATCACACGCCTGGTCGTGGCCTGCGGCGGACGGCAGGAAACCATGGCTGGACTCGCCGGCTTGGGCGACCTGGTGCTCACCTGCACCGGTGGCCTGTCTCGGAACCGCAGTGTCGGAGTAGAGCTCGGCCGCGGCGGTGCGCTGAAGGACATCATCGCCGGGATGCATGGCATGGTGGCCGAAGGCGTCTTCACTACCCGCGCGGCCGTCGAATTGGCGCGGGCGCACAGGGTTGAAATGCCCATCACCGCGCAAATGGACGCCATCCTGCACCACGGCAAGTCTCCACGGGACGCGATTCAAGAATTGATGACCCGCACTGGCAAGAGCGAAACCTCGCTCGAACAGGCTGCCTATGGGAACGGCACGGCTTCCAGTTAATGCCCATTCACCCGGGCAGTGCGCCTGGCTGCGGCTGCGCGTCCAGTGCCATCGGTGGCAACGCTAAGGCACGCGTCTTGCTCCAAGGTACTCAAACCTCGACTCAATTTGGGGTACCTTCGTAACGGGCATTGTCCCGCGAGAACAGTCACTTACCGACAAAGCTGCAAGTAGAATCTTAAAGGCAAATCCGACGTCTTTGCCGGCGCAGAGCGGGGAAAGGCCACTTTTGCGACTCAGACTGCCACGCCCATCCCGACTACCGATCCTCTACGTCATCCTCGGTGTGCTCATCCTGGTGAGCGTGGTTCCCATGTATTTCTACTCGGCGCAAGTGGAATCCATTAACCGCGAGCGCCTGATCACCAATGAGCGGCTGCTGCAGAACACTGTGACTCGCTCCCTGGCCGACGACATTTCCGAGCACCAGGAATCGCTGCGCCTGATGCTTGCCAACCTTTCCTCAGCCTTGCAAGTCGCCAGCGGTGGCGATCTTACCGCCGAGAACGTCGAAGCTCCCGAGCTGCGAGCGCTGCTTGAAAATTTTGTTTCCTCCTCGGACGATTTGGCCTATGCCACCTTGCTCAACTCCGAGGCCAAAGGAATCTCAGCCGGAAGGATTGCTGCCGACGCCTTTTTGCAACGCGAACTGGAGCGAGCTTATGCGGCGGCTCGCGAAGGGCGGGTGTACAACGGCCAGACCCTGGTGGTAGGGACGGGCAAAGCGGCGCGCACGGTCATGCTGGTCAGCACGCCGGTCATGGCGGATGGCCGCTTTATCGGCATGATTGCCTCGGTCGTCGACCTGCAATTTCTCATTCGGCGTCTGCAAGAGGTTAGTAGGGGTGGCCTAACACCCTATGTTGTGGATAGCCAGGGCCGCCTGGTCGCAGGCGCCACCTCCGACTACGCCACCGGGCAAGACATGAGCAAGCTGGAGATCGTGCACAACTTCGTGGAGCTCGGCAGCAAGGCCCAGATGGTCGCCGCCACCCGTGAGTTCAACATGGCCGATGGCAAGCACGACATCAAAATGCTTGGCACCTACAGCCCGGTAACCAACCTGGACTGGGCGGTCATTGTACAGAAGCCTCGCGCCGAAGCCTACCGGGGCGTGTACGAGATGCAGCGCACCGGGCGCATCCTGGCCATCATGGCGGTGGCCCTAAGCGTTGCCATCAGCATCTTCGCTGCCCGCCGCATCACCAATCCCTTGGAGATCCTGGCGCGCTCCAGCCGCGCCATCGCTCGGGGTGATTTCTCCCAAAGGGTCGAGCTCAACAGCCACACCGAAATCGGCGAACTCGCTGCCACGTTCAACATCATGTCGGCCGAACTCGATCAGTTCGTGCTCGACTTGAAGCGTGCTGCCGTCGAAAACCGCGAGTTGTTCATGGGATCCATCCAGATGCTGGCCGGCGCGGTCGACGAAAAGGACCCTTATACGCGCGGCCACTCCGACCGCGTGACCCGTTACTCCGTGATGATCACTCGTGAGATGGGTATCTACGAGGAGTTCGTGGAAGTGGTGCGGATCTCCGCCCAGTTGCATGATGTCGGCAAGATCGGCATCGAGGACCGGATTCTCAAGAAGCCGGGAGCGCTGACCGCGGAGGAGTTCGAGATCATGAAGACCCACACCACCAAAGGCGCAAATATCCTGCGCGGGGTGGCGCAATTGAAAGATATGATCCCTGGCATCGAACTCCACCACGAATCTTTGGACGGTCGTGGGTACCCGCACGGGCTGAAAGATGAGCAAATTCCCTTGCTGCCCCGGATCATCGCCGTGGCCGATACTTTTGACGCGCTCACCACCACCCGTCCCTACCAACGCGCCCATGAGCCCAAGGAAGCGCTTCGCATCATCCATTCGCTGTCCGGCAAACGGCTGGACCCGACCGCCGTGGCTGCTCTGACCGCGATTTACGAGCGCGGAGAGATCCAGGTGGTGCAGCCCGTTCCCGTGGCGCCCGCCCTACCTGCAGCCGCCCCCGTGACCGCGGAGAGCCAATCCACACCGCTGAGCCAACCCCTGAGTGCCGCGGCGGGCGATCCTCATGAAACGGCCGTGATCCAGACTACCCGCTTCTAGCGATTCCTTCTTGGCCAGCTTGCCAACCCTGCTTGGATTCCTGAGAAGACGCACCCCTGCCATGTCTGCCGCTATAATGACAGGGTGCTCTGCCCGCCGTACTCAGACTTATGATTCAGACCCTTTTTGGTAGCCTGCAGGAAGACCAGAAGCCCAGCTTCTTCGAGCGTCTGAAAGAAGCGGTCACCCGGACCCGGGAAAACCTGACCGAGCGCATCGAGGAGGTGGTTTCCCTCGGCAAGGAGATTGACCGCAACACCCTCGACGATCTGGAAGCAACCCTGATCGGAGCAGACCTGGGAACCACCACCACCCGTGAAATCCTGGCTAAGCTGCGGGAAAAAGCCGATCGCAAACAGATCCAGAATGTAGAAGAACTCAAGCGTCTGTTGAAGGAAGAACTACTGGCAATTTTGAATGCCGCGAACAACCGCCCGGTCGAACGGGTCGAGGGCGGGCCGGAAGTCATTCTGGTGGTCGGTGTCAATGGCACGGGCAAGACCACCACCATCGGCAAACTGGCTCAGGTGTTTCGTTCCCAGGGGAGGACGGTTCTGCTGTGCGCCGCCGACACCTTCCGGGCAGCCGCCATCGAGCAATTGGAGATCTGGGGAGATCGCACCGGAACCGAGGTGATCCGCACCCAACCCGGAAGCGATCCCGCAGCGGTGCTTTATGATGCGCTCAAGGCGGCTTCGGCGCGCCACACCGATTACGTCATCGTCGATACCGCCGGCCGGTTGCATACCAAGACCAATTTGATGGCGGAGCTTGAAAAAATGCGTCGGACGGCGCAACGCCTGATTCCCGGTGCACCGCACGAGGTCCTTCTGGTCATGGATGCAACCACCGGACAAAACGGCTTGCAGCAGGCACGCCAGTTCACCGGCTCGGTAGGCGTCACCGGGATCGTTCTCACGAAACTCGACGGGACGGCCAAAGGCGGAGTGGTCGTGGCCATCAGCCGGGAGTTGGGATTGCCGGTACGCTATGTTGGGATCGGGGAAAAACCGGGAGACCTTCTACCCTTTGATGCCCAAGAGTTTGTGGATTCGCTGTTCGCTTAGTCCTTAGGAAAGACCGGGAAAAGCATCCCCTGCCGAATGTCAGGTCATGAAACTGACAAGCAATTTCTCGAGCGCGCCCTCGATCTCGCGCGCCAAGGCATCGGCCTGACCTCGCCGAATCCTTGTGTGGGTGCCGTGATTGTCAGCCCGAACGGCGCCATCGTCGGCGCCGGCAGCCACACCTACGAGGGTGTGAAACACGCCGAGGTGTTGGCCCTCGCGCAAGCCGGCAAAAAGGCACGCGGAGCGACCCTCTACATCAACCTGGAGCCGTGCTGTCATCAAGGCCGCACGGCGCCTTGCGTCGATGCCATCATCGCCGCCGGGATGGCTCGCGTCGTCGCCTGCATGGAGGATCCGAATCCTCTGGTCAGCGGGCAGGGCCTCGAAAGGCTGCGGGCAGCGGGGATCGCTGTGACGACGGGCATTCTCGAGCCCGAAGCCAGAGGGTTGAACGAGGCCTTCGCCAAGTACATCCGACACCATACTCCGCTGATCACCCTGAAGGCCGCCATGACCCTCGATGGCAAGATTGCGCCTCCCTCGGGCGAGTCGCATAATCCCACCGCGCTCGGTGTGTCCGCCGCTCGTGCCGGCTGGATCAGCAGCGAAGTGGCCCGTGCCCACGTGCAGGAATTACGACACCAGCATGACGCTATCCTGGTTGGTGTGGGGACGGTCATCGCTGATGATCCATTGCTGACGGATCGTACGGGCCGCGCTCGCCGCCGGCCGTTGTTAAGGGTCATCCTCGACTCTCGCCTTCGCCTTCCCCTCGACTCACGCGTCGTCAAGACCGCCGAGGATGACGTCCTGCTATTCTGTTCTTTCGCGGACGACCAGAAGAGACAGGAGCTTCAGAAGCGGGGTGTGCGAGTGGAACAGATCCCCGGTTCAACCCTGGAAGGACACCCGGATCTGGCAGCTGTTGCCCACCACCTCGGGGCCATGGCGATCACCAGCCTGATAATTGAAGGCGGGGCCATGGTAAATGGCGCTGCCCTGGACGAGGGAATCGTGGACAAAGTCTTTTTCTACTATGCGCCTAAGATCCTGGCTGGGACGGGCTCTGTTCCCTTTGCCGTGGGGGCGGGATTCGCTCGCATGAGCGATGCTGCCTACGTGAAGTCAATTCGCCTGCACCGCTTCGGTGAAGATTTCGCGGTGGAGGGATATTTGAAAGATCCTTACGACAACACGGGTGACCGAAGGCCCGATGGCAACCCCTGAGACTCATGTTCACAGGCATCATCGAAGAAGTTGGACGTGTTACTGAGATCCGCCATGCCGGCGGGAACCGCCGGCTCACGGTGGCCGCCCCGCGCTTGGCCAAGGAGCTCAAGAAAGGCGATAGTATGGCGGTCAGCGGGGTCTGCCTGACCGCCGTCCAGATCGCCGCCCGTTCGGTCCGCTTCGATCTGGCTGAGGAGACCTGGAACCGAACTTCGTTCTCCCGCATCAAGCAGGGAGCTCAGGTGAACCTCGAGCTTCCCATGCGCGCCGATGGACGGTTCGGCGGCCACATCGTACAAGGCCATGTGGACGGGACGGGCAAGTTTCTTGCCCTCGAACTCATCCCGGATACCGATAATTACTGGCTAAGGATCGAGATTCCTCCCGAGCTCGGGCGCTACGTGATTCACAAGGGATCGCTTTCGATAGAAGGAATCAGCCTGACCGTGGCCGAGATTCGAGGCACCGAGGTGACAGTCGCCATCATCCCGCACACGGTTCGCATGACCAATCTGAAATCGCTGCGCGCCGGTGATCCCGTCAACCTCGAGGTCGACATGATCGCAAAGTATGTAGAGAAAATGGTCAAGGGCGAGTCGAAGAGTGATTCGATCACCTTAGAGACGCTCCTCGAACAGGGGTTCTGACACCTGAGATCTGCACCTGCCGGCTCTTATTCCTTTTCAGGACCCGCCGGGGAAATGAACCTGCGCCGCTCGAGGTCATTGGCCCGCTGCCGAATTGGACGGGAGGAAGCACTCCGCTGAGGCCTACGCCAAGCTTCTACCATACTCAGCCAAATCCAACTCATCCAACTGCAAGAACTCCTGTACGATCGGTTCGTCGCACTTTTCCATGTCCGGGTAAGTGCCAAAAAACAGAACCTTGGCCTCGTACAAAAAGACCACGCGATCCGCTAGCTTCTTAGCCAGCCGCATATCGTGCGTTACCACCACGCTGGTCAGTTGTAATTGAACCTTCAGTCTCTTAATCAAGTCTCCCAGCAACTGCGCCATCAGGGGATCGACCATGGTGGTCGGCTCGTCGTAGAGAACACACTCCGGCCGCGCCGCCAGGGCCCGTGCAATGGCTACCGAGCGCTTCATGCCGGTGGACAGGTCCGATGGCATTAAGTCGCGCATGTGCTTCACGCCCACCATTTCAAGCAGCCCGTCGGTGACCTCGATGATCTGGTCTTCGTTCAAGTCCTTGTGCTCACGCAAAGGGAAAGCTACGTTCTCGCCTACGGTGAGGGAGTCGAAAAGGGCTCCATTTTGAAACACCATGGTCACCTTCTTACGGATGGCTTCCAGTTGTTCTTCGTTGTAATCGGTGATGTCCTCGTGGGCGACCACCACTCTTCCGGAATCCGGTTTCAGGAAACCCATGATGGTCTGAAGGCTGACTGATTTTCCGACGCCGCTGCGCCCCAGTATGCAAACGGTTTCAGCGGGCATCACCTCAAAGCTGACGCGATCGAGGACCAGATTGCTGTCGAAGGACTTGGAGACTTCTTTAAACTCGATATAGGGCGCCACCTGTTCGTTGTTGCCCATGCCTGGGGTCTCGCTCTTCTCAGCCTCTTCACGGGTGATGATAAACGATCGAGTGACGGTAGCGGCATTGTCGAGAAGGAGGCAATGGCCGCTTAAGTGTCAGCAGCAGGGTGGCGTCTCACGTCTTCGAAGTCCTCCGGGGTATTCACATTTCGAAATGCCTCTCGAGAGAAGCCCGCGCGCAACAAATTCTCTTCCTCGATGGTCTGGGTTCTTACTCTGGCGAATAGGCGATCAATCTTGTTTTCCCCGGCCTCAAGAGAGCGCCTGGCAACCTCGGCAAATTCCCGCCGATAAACGGCACAGAGTGGTTGCAGACGGCCTCCGGCGCTCGGCACGGTAACCGTGGCGTCGGATTCGCGAGCGCGGCCAACCAGATAGGAAAGAAGCGGATGACTCACGAGAGGCAGATCGACGGCGAGCATGACATTCCACTCGGTAGCCGTCGCTGACAGGGCGGCGTGAATTCCACCCAGTGGGCCACGACCGGGATAGATATCCTCGATCACGACCGCATCATAACCGGCAAATCTTCTGCGATCGGCAACGATGCACACATGGGGCGTCAGTTGATGCACCACGTCCAGAACATGATCCAGTAAGGTTCCCTTTTGCCAGCGGAGGAAGGCTTTGTCGGTTCCCATACGCGTGCTCTTGCCGCCGGCCAGCACGAAGGCAGTTACGTCGTTCACGACCGCGATCATAGCCCAACGACAGAAAAACTCGAAAATCCCAATCGCCGCCGGTAAGGTCCCAGGATCTCAGGCAACGTGGTCAACGACGGTGCTGCTACTTTCCAGACTTCGAGCGCGGAAATTGGTGAGGCCGACAGAATTTGAAGGGGCTGCGCCTGGAGTGTGGAAATTCAGATTCTGGCCCAGCAGGGGCTAAACGGAATCAACGACCTATGTTCATGTGCAAAGAGCGCTACGTGCCCTTAGGTGCGGCAGTCGTCACACTCTTAGACCTAGCATCGCCTGCCACCTCTAGGCTTAAGTCGGTGGACCAGGAATCGACCAGAATCTTCCACTCTCCCGCCTGACGTCCAATCACCATCACGTATTTCCCGCGCTCTTCCCGGCGCTTCCCGGTCGCGGTCGGCATGAGCATCGTACAGCGGCCTACTTCGTAAGCGATCTCCCCGAAGATTTCCACCCGCAAGGGTTCCATTTGAACTTCGCCCAAGCCGGCTTCGAGCTGAGAAAAGAACAGCTCACGAATCGCCCCCGCGCTCCGCACCGGAGGGACATTGGGGCGTACCACCATGGCATCGGAGGCATACAAGCCCACGAGTTCGTCCAAGCGCTTCATATTGCACGCCGTGGCCCAATCCTGTGCCAGCTGCCGAAGCGCCGTCTCCGTCCGACTGAAGCGGGCGGGGGAGTGTGTCTTGGAAATGTCCCGCGAGGGCGGCGCGCTCGGGCCACGCTGATCGGAGAGTCCTTCGGAGGCAGTCTCTTCGGAGGAGGAGAAATAGTGATGGTGATAGTGATGATGGTAATGGTGCTCTCCGGCAACCGTTGTAGCCGGATTGGCCATCTTTCCTTCGCCAGAAAGCTCCTCCGGCGCGGCTTGCAGCGGAACTCCGCATCGGGCGCAAAAGCGGTTCCTCCGCGGATTTTGGCTGCCACAACTAGGACACCTACGCCCTTCCTGAGCCTCGGCGACTGGCCCAACCGATCTGGCAGCGTCCATCTGAAACGCAACCCGGTGCGCCGCTTCGATAGCCGTGAGAACCTTCTCGTCCGTGGGCTTGGAGCGGCTCATTTCTGCACTTAGCTGGCGAAGCATATCCTCCAGGCCGGAACTGGTTTCCTCCGGGAGTTTCTGCTCTGTAGCCGGTTTGTCGGGCGGAGCGGGTGGCTTTCCTTGATCCACAGATGACTCCCAGCGTTAAATTTGGTTTTATTCTAGCCGAAAACGCCTTCGCTGGTTTCAACCATGGTATTGCGCACAAAGGTGTTGCGTACAAAACCGAGCACTATGGCCTAGTGCCTTCCGTCGGCTTGGACGCGGCTCGTTCTTCTTCTCGGAGTCTTCTAGGCTTGTGGCTTAGGCGTTCGGGGAGCGCAAGGTAATCAGAGTAACCTCGGGAACGCAATTCAGGCGTACCGGCAGGCGGATTGTGCCCAAACCGATGTTCGTGTAAAGGGACATCGCTCCCACTTGATATCGGCCGCGCGGGTATTTTCGGGCAAAGCGAGGCAGCCACGGCGCCCCGATGCCAGGAATCCATACCTGCCCGCCGTGGGAGTGACCTGAGAGCTGCAAATCGATCGGATGGCGTGATGCTACATCGGCAAAGTCCGGCTCATGCACGCATAAGACCGCTAGCTCATTGCCGGGCACGGCTCGCAGAGCCAGATCTAGGTGGGGGTGGCTGGCGAGAGAATCTAAACCGCAAAACCACAACCGGCTCTGTTCCCGTTCGACAGCATGCGATCGGTTGCGCAGAACCGAAATGCCCTGCGCCTCGAGAGCCTCGGTGATAACGCCTGCATCGGCTTCGACATCGTGATTTCCCAGCACCGCCAGGGATCCCAGCCGGGAGCGCAATTGGCGCAGCAGCTTGGCACAAGGCTCGGCAGACCGTGCAGCCTTTGGATCCTTGTGAAGGCTAGGGAAAGCAGTGGTAACAAAGTCGCCCGTCAGCACCGCCAGATCCGGATTGAGCCCGTTCACAATGCCAATTGCCTTGCGAATCGGCGTGATCGAGAACACCTCGTCGTAGTGGAAATCGCTCAAATGCGCGATGGTGAAACCGTCGAAAGCCGTGGGCAGTCGTTCTAACACCATCTCGACACGCACCAGCGCGGCGTGGCTCGACTCCCCAACAAGTCCTTCTTCCCCAAACCCTAGTGTGCTGGCGGCGACAACGCCGGCCGCCGTAAGCAGAAATTTACGTCGGCTTAACAATCGCGACATCCCCCTAAGTTTTCTAAGCTTCGAAGTCGCATCGATCAGTCCTCCTATTGCCCAGGAGACTCGCATCTGCCTGGTCGGTCGTTGATTCAACCTAATCTAGGCAATCAACTTAAGTTCGGTTGACCGTAGACTTAGCCTTACCAAAATGGGATGCCGACGGACAGAAGAAAGTCTCTACCCGAATCCCTTAAATTTTCCACAACGGGCAGGTACCGAAGTGCATCGGATGTAAGATGTCGCGATAGCGTCCGAAGAGGAAGCATTCCATGACCGCAGCCCTAGCGCATCAGCCAACCAGCACCGAGAACCTCTCGCTCGCCCAACGGTTTACAGAGATCCGCAATACCAGTATACGGATCACGGAGGGGCTCTCGGCTGAGGACCAAATGCTTCAATCCATGCCGGATGCCAGCCCCAGCAAATGGCATCTCGCCCACACCACGTGGTTCTTTGAGACTTTTATCCTTGGGCCGCACGGCTACAAGCCTTTTGACCCGCGATTTCGGATGCTCTTCAACTCCTACTATAAACAGCTCGGTGCACATCCCATTCGCGGCACTCGTGGCCTGATGTCGCGCCCTACGTTGTCCCAGGTGCACGCCTATCGGGCGCATGTGGACGATGCCCTGCTGGCCTATCTTCAGCATGCCGACGCCGAGGCTCTCGAGCTGATCGAACTGGGGCTCCATCACGAGCAGCAGCATCAAGAGCTGCTGCTGACGGATATTAAACATGCGTTGTGGTCGAGCCCGCTCCGTCCGGAGCTATCCGCAGAAATGGCTGAGCATCCCACCCCGCCGGCCGTGACCTGGACGGAAGTTGAGGGTGGCATTCACTTGATCGGCCATCGAGGCGGCGGGTTTGCCTTCGACAATGAGTGCCCGCAGCACGAAGTCTTGCTGCAGCCGTTTCAGATCGCGTCCCGCGTTGTGACCAATGCCGAATACCTTGAGTTCATCGAGGATGGTGGCTATCGCCGTCCCGAGCTGTGGCTCTCCGAGGGCTGGGACACGGTCAATGCTCAGGGTTGGAACGCCCCTCTCTACTGGGAGCACCGTGATGGCGAGTGGTGGCAATTCGTGCACCGGGATATGAAGAGAGTCAATCCGGCCGAACCCGTTTGTCATATCAGCTACTACGAGGCCGATGCTTATGCCCGATGGAGGCGTGCGAGGCTTCCGAGCGAACAGGAATGGGAGATCGCGGCGGTCCGCATGCCATCGAGCGGTACTTTTCTCGAGGATTGCATTTTTCATCCCCAGCCAGCCAAAGGACAGGGCAATCAGCAGATGTTTGGAGATGTTTGGGAATGGACTGCAAGTCCGTACATCGCGTATCCGGGATTCCGGCCGGCTGCGGGATTGGTAGGCGAATACAACGGTAAGTTCATGTGCAATCAGTGGGTCTTGCGGGGCGGCTCTTGTGCAACCCCGCGCAGCCATATCCGTGCCTCCTACCGCAACTTTTTCCCGGCCCACGCCCGATGGCAATTCAGCGGACTGAGGCTAGCCCGATGATCGCTCGCGAACTGGTTACCCTGCCCCCCTATGCGGAAGTAGTGGCCCAAGGTCTAGCCACCCGGCCTAAGTCGCTTCCTTGCAAACTGTTCTACGACGCCACTGGGTCAGCTTTGTTTGAAGAGATTACTCGTTTGCCCGAGTATTACCTGACCCGCACTGAACTGGAGATCCTGCGGGAGCGGGCCGATGAAATGGCATGCACCGTGGGAAACGATGTTACGGTTGTCGAACTGGGTGCGGGTACCGCGGTGAAGACCTGCACTCTGCTCGAGTCGTTGTCCAGGCGGCAGATTCGGGTGCGATATTTTCCGGTGGACATCTCTCGAGACGCACTCCACCAAGCCAAGGAACGAGTGGAATCCCTGGGCCGGCAGATCTCGGTTCGGCCTGTAGTGGCCGATTTCAGCGATGGCTTCGAATTTCTGTGCAACATCCCGGACAAGAAGTTGGTCGCCTACCTAGGCTCGAGCATTGGCAATTTCGACCCCGCGGCGGCCGTAGCCATGCTTGGCGAGATCAACCGCCAACTGACAGCTCAGGATATGCTGCTGCTCGGCACGGATCTGCTCAAAGCGAAATCGATGTTGGTGGCTGCCTATGACGACTCCGAGGGAGTTACCGAACAGTTCAACAAGAATATTCTGGCCCGACTCAATCGGGAGTTGTTCGCGGACTTCGATCTGGCGTCCTTCCGCCATGTTGCCATTTGGAACCCGCGCAGGTCGCGCATGGAAATCTACCTCGAGAGCCTGCGGACTCAAACCGTCGACCTACCCTTGCTACCCCTGCGCGTACATTTCGCCAAGGGCGAGCGCATTCACACCGAGAACAGTTACAAATATACGGTTCAAAGTGCCAAGTGCATGCTCGAGCGCTCCGGGTATGTCCTGACCCATACCTGGTTCGATCAGCGCAACTGGTTCGCGCTGCATCTCGCAAACGTGCAACCCGGCGCCTAAACGTCGGCCGCAAGTCAGCCAAAAACCTCGATCCGATGCTTCAGCCACGAGGCAGGCCTCTGTAAATCGGGGATGGAATGCGATTCCCTTCAGCCAGTGCCTAGAACCCTATTTCTGATCGGGCTCTTTGCGCTTTCCCGGAAGGAAGGCCGGATTTTCGTGGGTGCGCTCGCGAAAGCCACCCTTCAGGCCGGTGGCGAGCAAGACACTGGACTCGCCAAACTTGTCGCGCAGCCGATCCGCGGCGGATAAGGCTTGCTCCCAGCGCTGCCGACGTTGCCCGTCGAGCAGATCTCCCTGCCCGCTCGGGGTATCGAATTGCGAGGCTTGCACTCCGAGCAGCCGTACCTCGGCTCCCTTGCACCAGTTGCGATGGAACAAGGTTCGGATTTGGGCAAAAATCTCGGTGTCAAGCTGGGTCGCATCCGCCAGGGTATGGGCACGAGTGATGGTGGTGAAATCTTTGTAGCGAAGCTTAAGTTGAATGGTGCGCGCGCGCAGGCCACCTTCCCGCAACCGGCGGCCCACCATCTCAGAAAGCCGCATCAGGGTTGACTCGATTCGCTCGACGTCGGTGGTGTCTTCGTTGTATGTGTGTTCGTGGCTGATCGATTTGGCTTCGGTGTCTCGCCCGACGGGGCTGTCAAACCATCCCCCCGCATCCTCGCCGCGCGCCTTGCCGGCCAGCGCCAAGCCCCATTTTCCGAAGTGCTCCTCGAGGAAGCGATCCTCCAGGCCTGCCAGATCACCGACCCGCTGAATCCCGAGAGCCAGCAAGTTCTGCTCGGTGACCTTGCCAATGCCCGGTATATCCCGCACGTCCAGGGGAGCAAGGAATTTGGCCTCCTGCCCTGGAACTACCCACAAAATGCCATGCGGCTTGGCCTTCGCCGACGAGACCTTGGCGATGAGGCGGGAGATGCCGATGCCGATCGAGCAATTCAGCTGGGTCGCGGACTTGATTCTGGCGTGCAGCTGGTGTGCAGCGTGAAGAGGCGGTCCATGCAGGCGGTCCGTGCCGGTCATATCGAGGTAGGCCTCATCAATCGAGGCCATCTCGACTAACGGGGAGAACGACAACAGCACGCGATAAACCTTTTCCGAGTACTCGCGATATCGCTCGGGGTGCCCATCGAGGAAAATCGCATGAGGACAAAGTTTGGCGGCGGTACGCAGGGGCATCGCGGAATGGACGCCATAGCGCCGCGCCTGGTAGGAAGCCGCTGAAACCACACCCCGCTCCTGCCGCTGACCGCCGACCACCACGGCCTTGCCTTTCAGAGTGGGATTGAAGATCTCCTCCACGGATACGAAGAACGCGTCCATGTCGACGTGGAAGATGGTTTTTGGCCAGACCATGTGCGCGCGCTCGGATCGCACTTCAATTCTACCTTCTTGTTGGTCGGCCCGAACTGGTTGCAGAGGCAGCGCATGGCTTGACCGGCGATGATTCACCGGCTGGCGTGACTACGGGCAGAGCATGGTTCTGGAAAGAACCGGGGAGTCTGCCGAGGATTCTGGCCTTAGACGGTCGTCAAAGCCCCTGTTGTCTGGGCCTGAAGCGCCTTCTCGTAGACCCGGACGTATTCCTTGGCAGAGGCATTCCAGGAGAAATCCCTGCCCATGCCGTTGCGCATGAGCTTCCGCCAGGAGGATTGATCGCGAAAGGCCCACAGGGCTTCCTTGATGGCCTCGAGCAGGGCTTCGCCACTGTACTGGCTGAACTTGAAGCCGGTTCCCTTCCCGGTGCGGGGGTTCCAGGGTTCAATGGTGTCGTCCAGCCCACCGGTCGCGCGAACAATCGGTACGGTGCCATAGCGGAGGCTGTAGATCTGGTTCAGCCCGCAAGGTTCATACTTGGAGGGCATCAGGAACATGTCGCTCCCCGCTTCGATCTTGTGCGCCAGCGCGTTGTCGTAGGCGATCTTGACCGCAATCTTCTGCGGGAATTGTTTCTGCAGGCGCAAGAACATCTCCTCATAGGGTTTGTCTCCTGCGCCGAGAGCGACCGTGATCACCTCTTCCCGAGCCAGTCGATCCATAATTTGCGAGATCAGATCAAAGCCCTTCTGTGCCGCGAAGCGCGAGACGATGCCGATCACAGGCAGGCCCAGATCCGGCTTGGCAACGTTGAAGGCGGCGAGAAGATCTTGCTTGCATTTGGCCTTCCCGCTCAAATCCTCGGCCGAATAGTGGGCGACGGCGAATTTGTCGCTCTCCGGGTTCCATTCTCTGTAGTCCGCGCCGTTCAAGATGCCGGTCACCGTGGCCGCGCGATTGCGCAGCACCCCTTCGAGGCCGAATCCGAACTCGGTGGTCTGAATCTCCTGGCTGTATTTGCGGCTCACGGTGGTGATGAAATCGGAGTACACCAGGGCGCCTTTCAGGAAATTCACATTGCCAAAGAATTCCATCTTCGAGATAGTGAACAGGTCCCAGGGAAGGGTCAGCAGCGGCAAGGTATCGGCCGAGAACAATCCCTGATATCCCATGTTGTGAATGGTGAACACGACGGCCGTGTCGCGAAAAGCGGGGTCTTCCGCGTACTGGGTTCGGAGCAGAACGGGAACCAAGGCGGACTGCCAATCGTGACAATGAAAAACTTGCGGCACTCCCAGAATCTTCGAGGCCTCGAGCACCGCTCGCGAGAACAATGCAAACCGCTCGGCGTTGTCGGGATAGTCGCCCGTGGAGGTGCCATACAGCCCGTCGCGATCAAAAAACGGCGGGTAATCAACAAAATAGAAGCGCACGCCCGAATGCTCCCCTCCGCTCCAAACCGAACAGAAACGGTAGCGATCATCGAAGGGTACGGTGATGCTTTGCACCACTTTCGCGGCATCGGCGAGCTTGGTCTGGCGATACCGGGGGGAATAGACACTCACTTCGTGGCCGAGAGCAGCCAAGGCTTGTGGCAAGGCTCCGACAACGTCGGCTAAGCCCCCGCTCTTTGAAAATGGCACGCATTCGGAAGCGACAAAAGCGATCTGCATAAGATTATGACTCCTCGAATCTACTCCCTCAGCCCTCGGAGCACGCTATCATGGAACAGGGTAAATCCCCCGCCTGATTGGTCGCGGCGGTGACGAAAGTTTAGTCTAGCTTCCCCGAAGAAAGAGGGTCAACGTGCCGAAAGTTTCTGCCGCGCGTCCCAAACGCAAGAAGCCAAAGCTGGGACAGCACTTTCTCGTGGACCGATCGGCGGCCGAGCGCATCGTCGACAGCCTGGGAGACCTCTCCCAGGGTACCGTGCTCGAGATCGGCCCCGGCCGCGGCGCCCTGACTTCTCTGCTGGCCAAACGAGCTCGCCGTCTGATTGCCATTGAACTCGATCGGGTTCTGGCGGCGCAACTGCGCATGAATTTCTCGCTCGCGACCAACGTTGAGATCATCGAAGCCGATATCCTGGCGGTCGACCTTGACACCATCTTTGGCCCAAAACCCGGAAGCACGCGTCCGGGCCTCAACCACCAACCGGAGCGTGTCTCGGTCGTCGGCAATCTTCCCTACTTCCTTACTTCGGAAATCCTGTTGCGGCTCTTTGCCTACCGCAAGTACTTTTCGACGCTCGTCCTCATGGTGCAGAGCGAGGTTGCTGATCGATTGGCAGCTCAGCCGGGAAAGGCCGATTACGGGCTTCTGTCGGCTACGGCACAGCTCTATGCCCGAGTCAGAAAGTTGTTTGTCCTTCCTCCGGGAGCCTTTTCTCCTCCACCCAAAGTGGATTCTGCCGTGGTCGAGCTCCGGATGGCCTCGCAGCTTGAGAGCTTGCGCGTCCCAGAAAGTGCCTTCCTGAGCTTCTTGAAGCTGTCGTTTGCGCAGAAACGAAAAACGCTGTGGAATAACTTGAAGTCAGAATACCAGGCCAAGGGTTTGCGCGACGCCATGGAGCAGGTGGGAATCGAGCCGACCTCCCGTGCTGAAGCGGTGCCGCTCGACAAAGCGGCGGCTTTGTTCCGTACCTTGGATGCCACTCGAGCTTCCTGACGACTGCTGCCTGGCCGCGACAGTCTCGTAGCTGCGGCGATCGGAGCTTCGGGCAGGTCTAGGTATTCCGTGAATCCTGGGCCGGGCGGGTTTACAATTTCCTGGAGGGAGCCTATGGAAGCCCTCCGTCATCCCGCGGTTGCTGGCCGTTTTTATCCCGAGGACCGCGACGCTCTACTCAGCGACCTGAGATCCTTTCTGCAAGCCAGGGAGGCTCCCCGACCCGCTCTGGGCTGCATAGTGCCGCACGCAGGCTATATCTACTCAGGATCGGTGGCCGGTGCGGTCTTTGCCGACCTCGAGATTCCTGCGCAGTGTCTGCTGCTCTGTCCGAACCACACGGGCCGGGGGCGGCCACTGGCCATCATGAGCCATGGAGCGTGGCAAACTCCGCTGGGCAGCATCCCCATCGATTCCCAATTGGCAGAGGCATTGAAGCAAGGTTGTCCCATACTCAACGAGGACGCCGAGGCGCATCGCTGCGAGCATGCCATTGAAGTGGTGCTTCCCTTTCTGCAACAGAGGCGACCGCACTTCAGCTTTGTGCCTATCGCTCTGGGCACGGGCCATTTCACCGCCTTAGAACAGCTGGGCGAAGCCGTAGCGGCGGTTACCCAAGCGCAGCAGCAGCCAGTGCTGATCATCGCCTCGAGTGATATGAATCACTACGAAAATGATCGGATTACGAGGGTGAAAGATACCAAGGCGATCGAACGCATTTTGGCGCTGGATGCTCGGGGCCTCTTTGAGGTGGTCACGCAGGAAGACATCAGCATGTGCGGTTTCGGCCCGGCCGTGGCGATGCTGACGGCGGCAAAGCGGCTCGGTGCCACCTCCGCCCAACTGATCAAGTACGCCACTTCCGGCGACGTCTTCGGCGAACGCGACATGGTCGTCGGCTATGCCGGAGTCGTGGTGCGGTAATTCTCCTTAGAGCTTCGCCGTTTCCGGGCCGGCTTCTCTGATCCGACTCCCTACCATACGCGGCAAACGTTCTTGCGCACCATGGGTTGGCCCTTGTGGCAGCTAAAAGCTTGGGCAAACTCTGGCATGTTGGAAACCACGTTGTTGACGCGGTATTTGTTGAGTGGATGAGGGTCCATCAGCAGCAGAGTCCGCATCATTTCGGGGTGCACGTTGCTGCACCAGATGCCGGCATAAGCCAGAAAGAATCGCTGCAGAGCGGTTAGGCCATCCTCTCCTTTGCTCGCCAGAGTTCCTCCCTTGGCTTTCAGGTCCGCATCGAGCGCAGACAGCGCCAGGTGAATGCCGCCATTGTCGCCTGTATTTTCACCCTGAGTTAAGCGGCCATTTTGCTGGATTCCAGCTTCGGGCACGAATTCGGTATATTCCTCCGCAATGCAATCGCCCCGCTTTTCGTACGCTTCGGCATCGGTCGAGGTCCACCAGTCACGCAGGTTCCCGTTCTCGTCGAACTTGCGACCCTGATCGTCAAAGCCATGAATCGTCTCGTGCCCGATCACCGCACCGATGGCACCATAATTCACGCTGTCATCCCGGGTAGGATCGAAGAACGGAGGTTCGAGAATTCCTGCCGGGAAATTGATGGTGTTGGTTTGGGCATCTTCATAGGCGTTGACCGTCGGGGGAGTCATGGTCCACTCGGTGCGATCGAGTGGTTTGCCAATTTTTCGCATTTGACGGTGAAACTCAAATGCCGCAGCGCGACGCACGTTCTCCAGGTGGTTGTCGGGGCGGATCTCAAGCGCAGAGTAGTCGCGCCAATGATCCGGGTACCCGATCTTGTCGATTTGCATGGCCAGCTTGACGTGGGCTTGTTTCTTGGTTTCCGGACTCATCCAATCACTGGCATCGATGTCCGCGCTGAGCGCTGCCTCAATGTTACCGACCAACTGTTTTACCTGCTCCTTGCTGGCCGCGGGAAACACGCGGGCCACATAAGCTTGGCCTAAAGCCTGGCCGAGATCGCGATCTTCCGCTTGCACGCACCGTCGCCAGAGCGGCAGCAATTGTTTTGCGCCGAACAGAGTCTTGCCTACAAACTCGAAGTCCTCTTGGACAAAATCATCGCTCATCTGGGGTGCACTGCCGGCCAGGAGCTGCCACTTCAGGTACGCCTTCCAGTGATCGAGCGGCTCATCGGTGATTAACCGCTCGAGACCGCGGAAGAAATCGGGCGTGGTCACAATGAACTTACTGCTCGCCGGCGCGTTCACCCGTTCCAGATAGCGCGCGAAATCAAAATCCGGCGCCAGCTTTTCGACCTCCGCGAGACTCATTTCGTTGTCCAGATTTCTCGGGTCTCGCCGTTTCACGACGTCCATGGCGGATTTGGCCATGGCCGTTTCCATGTTGAGTACAGCCTGGGCAGCGGTCTGTGCCTTGGCCGGAGGCTCTCCCGAGAGCTCGAGCGTCCTCGCGATATGGGCCACGTACTCCTTAAGGATGGCCTGTGATTTCGCATCCGTCTCGAGGTAGAAGCCTTTTTCCGGCAGGCCCATTCCGCCTTGGTCGAATTGCGGGATGACCTTGGTCGTGTCGTGAAAGTCCGGTTGTGCTCCAAAACCAAAAAGCGCGGCATAGGTCTCAGGATCGCTTGGGTTCCAGGCACCATTCACGGAGAGGTGGAGTTCGGCCACAACCTCAGCGATTTCGGCCTTATCACGCATGTGGTCGATGCGGTCCAGGGTGGGACGAAGAGTGTCGAGGGCGGTTTGATTCCTCTGCTTTTCATCCAGGCAAGCGGTCCAATAATCGCCCAGTTTCTGCTCCAGCGGAGTACGTTCGGCAGCCGGCTTGCCGGCAATCTCAAGCAGGGTTTGGTGAAGTACCGCTTCATTCCAGAACCGCAGCTTTCCGAAGGCACCCCAAAAGATTTCATCCGGCGGAACCGGATTATCCTTGATCCAGCGATTGCAGGAGTACTGATAGAAATCCGTACACGGGTCGACGCTCGAGTCGACCTTGCCGGCATCAAAATGGTCGAGTGCGGGAAGGGACTGCCCGGAGCCGTTTCCCGGTGGCGGTGTAGAAGTCTGGGCAAGAGTAACCGACGCGAAAGAGCAGATCAAAACGAAGCACACGCCTACTGATCGCATGGTGATGATCTCTTCCTTTTCGAAATACGAAGATTACCACGTATTGTAAGGCTCGAAAGACCATGGGGACGACGGTACCGGGAAAACAATCGGTAATGTTTTGTTAGGAGACGTGAAGCAGGGGTGACCACGGTCGCACCCGATGAGGTCGAAGCACTGAGCAGTCGAACCGCCGGTCGAATCAGAACTTACTGTCGCCACGGCAACCAGACCCACAAACCGCCGCTACTACGGGGCAATCCAGCCCAGGGAGTTTCGAAGAGTCAGCAGCAGGATGGCGCCCACTACGAACGCGCTGCGCGCCCAACCCCGTCCGAAGAAGGAGCCGACGACGCCCCATAGCAGCGGAATGTATCCTTGATATCCCCAGTGAACCCAAGGCCTCACGTACATCGACTGCAGGGGGTAGTACCTTATCTCCCACCTGATCGAAGACAGCTCATACAGGAAAACGGGAAGAGATGCGGTCAGGCATATCGATGCGACCGCTGCAACAACCGCTCGCCATGTGCTGTTCGGCTCGCGGTACTTCAAAAGAAGGAACCAGCCCGACAGGATGGCGAGGCTTACCAAGGCACCAAAATCGCTCGCTGAGCCGCGTGCCTGTGCGCGATGGCTGAAACAAAGCAAGCAGAAAAGCCAAGCAGATGAGAAGGAAAACTGGGCGCACGCGGAAGAGGCTACCGTCCACGGTCAGGTTCATGGAGTTCCTATGTCCCTGTTGGCGCTGCCCACCCTCTTCGGAACGAACACCGAGACGAAGGCGATTGTGGCTCACCGGGGGCGTCCGGCCGAAAGATTCGAGGGCGGTTCCCTTGTCGCTCAGGTACGGGCAACACAGGCTGATCGGGGTCTTGAAGCTGAGGGGGGCCAGATTCGAGTGCGTACTATCTCTTGCGTTGGTAATATCTCCGGTCCTAGTGGTGCCCGCCGCCCCCCGAAACGTGTCCGGCGCTAGCGTGGGGAGAAGATACCGAAGAACCATGCCACCCGCCTGCCGCTGTATGGGTACCCGAGCCACCGTGCCACCAGCCGGAACTCTCTACCGAGCTCGAATGTACCTTGGTCGTGACAAATCCCCTTTGTTCAACCTGCTGGGAAAGTTGCCCTAAACCTCGAACACTTCCGCGAGGAACCCCCAGGCCGGCGGAATTGCTGACAATTGCGACCTTATTGCCGTTCTGGGTGGGTCGCGGGCCACGATCGACCAGAATGACTCTTCGTCCCGGGATCGATGGAGCGCGCGGGGCCGCAAAACCTGTTGGAGGATTTAGGAACGTGGGAGAGGCGTTGGCTCCCATCCACGCACCTCCCGGTTGCCAGACCCATCCGTAAAGGGGTACGTAATTCCATGAGCCGTAATGGTAGGGAGTCCAGCCCCAGGGATAAGCCGAAACCCAACCGTAGCCTAAACCCGGGCTAAAGGCCCAGGCGCCATTCATCCACGGGTCCCAACCGGCCCCAACGAAATAGGGCTGCCAGAGCATTCCGTAGCCAGGCAGGCTAAAGAAGCCGCCATAGTAGTTGAGATCGCTGGTGCCGTACGCATACGGGGAGTAATTCGAGTAGGAATTGTCGCTGTATTGCTGCTGATATTGGCTCTGCTGCTTATCCCAGGAGTCAAAGGGATCGGCTTCTACGTCATTGGCTACGCGATGTTTATCGTCGCCCAGATCGAAATTCGCGGAATGGCCCTTCGCGACCTCAACCGGACCGGTTGGTGTCACGACTTCCACTTCGCCCTTGAAGACGGCCACAACCGCGTCGGCGTCGCCCAGTGCGATCCGCACATGGGTTGTGCGCTTCAAAGCCAGTCTTTCCCGCGCAAAAGTCACATCGAACTCGTCATTCACGGCACCAAAGAAGTTGATGTAGGCCATCCCTTCCTCGAGGTGAACCATGGAGGCCTTCCCGCCGGAGTCGCGGAGGGAAAGCTCGGGTAGGGTAATCGCCGTGTTCGGCGTCAAGCGGAGTGTGCTTCCGTCCTCAAACTCCAATTCGGCCATTCCGCTGTCCCCAGTACGAATCTTGGCTCCTTGCGTGATGGGAAGATTTGGAAATGCCTTTTCGAATCCTTGACCAGTACTGCGATCAATTTGAACATCACCCCGCGCATCGCTGAGGCGAACGATGCGCGCCTGGGAATCGGCCCAGCACGGAATCGCGGCCAGCAAGCCGGCCACGAAGCCTACAAGAAGGAATTGGTCAGGAAAGCGAGAGCGGAACATGGGACACCCCCGATGGGAAACCCGTGCTGTCCTTATTACCATTATTAGAACACGCTTTCAGCCCCTGTGGCTGACAATAATTCAATTGCGCCAAAATCCCCCGGCTGACTTTCCAAGGCGGTCACATGCTATAGAAACTCAAGCCCTTGAAGCTTCGACTGCTATTCTCATTTGCTCGGTCCTGCGCCTTGGAGCAAGCGCTGCGCGCGGGCCCGCGCCCCATTCAGCACCGAAGAATCACTCACAATTTTCTCGAGAATGGGTGCGATCACAGCCGCATCGCTCGGCGCTGACAGGGCCTCTTGCATCCGCTGCAGCTCTTCATTGATCGCGAGTTTCTGATAGCGAAGATCGTACTCGAGCCGTCGGCCGAACTCGAGCATCGACGACAAGTTCTGGAATACAGTTGTGAGTTCCTGAACGGCCGGGACGATTGAATAGTTGTAGGTGGCCGATGTGCTTTTCTTGCCGTCGATGTAGGTCAGAGTCTTTTCGCCGGTCGAGGCTATGTTCTTCCGCTTGGTGTCGATGTTGCCCTCAAAATAATGGGCCTTTTGCGCCAAATCAAAGATGCGTGTCACGGTGGGCTGGGGCGCCGTGAATTCCAGGGTAAAAGACTGGTCCGATTCAGAATCCGGGCTGAGCTTGCCGTTAGAGGAATAGTTTCCATGCCCATCGGAGGAGACCGAAATGACATAATGCGCAGGGTCGGAGCCGGGAAAATCGCAACTAAAGCCCACCGACGAAATATTGGGCGGTGCCTGGGCCGCTACCATCAGGCTCAGTAAGGGAAGCAGAAGGCCGATCGAACCAACACGAGGGGCTGTGGACTCCCGGTTTGGCTTCTCGCCCATGCAGACAGCAATTATGCCAAAAAACCCGGTATCGATCAGGCTCTTCCGAAGGTTATCCAGGTTGACCTCGTGTATCCGGGCATGGGGACTTAGGGTCAGAGGTTCAGCTAGCGAACCGCAGATTGTTGCCGCTCCAAGGTAGCGGCAATATGTAAGTGGCAAATGGCGATGGCCAGGGCGTCGGCTACATCGGGCGGCTCCGGGATGGCTGCCAGATCCAGCAGCCGAGTCACCATGTGCTGCACCTGCTGCTTTTCCGCTCTGCCGTACCCGACCACGGCAGATTTGATCGTAAGTGGCGAGTACTCTGCGACTTCCAGCCCTGCTCTGGAGGCTACGACCATGGCAACCCCCCGAACCTGTCCGAGCTTGAGGGCCGATTTGACATTCAGGGAATAGAACACATCCTCGATGGCAACATTGTCCGGACGATGCTCCTCAATGATTGCTCCCATCCGATCAAAGATCCTTGCCAGGCGTATGGGCAACGGCTCTCGCGGCGACAGCTCGATGGCGCCGCCGGCTAGATATACTAGACCGCCGTGCGGACGCAGTTCGACTACCCCATAGCCGGTACATTCCGTCCCGCAGTCGATGCCGAGCACTCGCATGCAGAAAGTGTACAGCACCTCAAGACCTTGGGGAGATCGTACTTCGCGTTCGGCTAAACGGAACCCAGTTCCTCATCACCTGCGACGATGGTTCGGCGCCTTTCAGCAGCACTTGGGCCGCTGAGCCTTCAGCTGGTCGTTTTCTTCTCGAAATGCGGCATAAGCCGTCTTCGACGAAGAAATCTGGTGACGTTCCAGGAAGCGGTCGTATGCCGATTCGTCAAAGATCTCCTTCAACAAGGATACCAGGACGGCTGCAACCTGAGGAAGCCCGGCCAAGATGCTCGAGTATGGTTTCCCTGCCATCTCACCACACCACCGTGGCTGTTGACCTTGAGCCGAGCTGGCTTTCTCCTGCGTCCTCATCCCTGCTCCTCGGCGGCAAAACGAGTCATCACGAAGGGCGACTCTTTCACCGCTGCCGGTTGGCGACCAGACAACACTCGGCTCCACAAGAGGACCGATTCCGCCAAAATCAGCGTGACTAGGAATATGAGCAACCCCGTCACGACTGCGTCTAGGCGGTCGTTGAGTATCATGCGAGAGACCTCAAGACTTGGGACGGCAGAAGACCCAAGCTGACGGGCGTGGGCCAGGAATCCAACTCGCGGATTGGCATCGAATATCTTGTGCCAGGAGGCCGTGAAGGTAACGGCCACCAGCCAAAGCAGGGGTACAAGCGTTACCGCCACGAATCTTCGCTTCCCCATCTTGATCACGATCGTCGTCGCAACGCACAAGGCGACCGTTGCCAAGAGCTGATTGGCAATGCCGAACAGGGGCCATAGCGAATTGATTCCACCCAAAGGATCTTTCACGCCTTGCCAAAGAAAATAGCCCCAAGCGGCCACAATCAGGGCACTCGTCGCGAGAATCGAAGGATACCAACTGGTACGCCCAATTGGTTTCCAGACATGGCCTAGGGCATCCTGAATCATGAACCGGCCCACCCTCGTACCGGCATCGAGCACGGTGAGGATGAAAAGCGCCTCGAACATGATGGCGAAGTGATACCAGATTGCCATCAGCGTCTGGCCGCCGAGGCTACTCGAAAAAATATGGGCCATTCCCACGGCGAATGCTGGGGCGCCGCCGGTTCGGTTATACAGTGTCTCCTCACCCACCGACTGCGCCAGCGTGCGCATGCCCTCGGCGGTCACCGGAAAACCCCAGTTAGTGACGGTCGCAGCCGCAGCTTCCGGTGCCTTGCCAACGATTCCCGCGGGGCTGTTGATCGCAAAATAGATACCCGGCTGCAGCACGCAGGCGGCAATCATGGCCATCACCGCCACCATGGATTCCGCCATCATTGCTCCATAACCCACCATGCGGGTCTCCGGCTCCCGCCGGATCATCTTGGGCGTTGTGCCGCTCGAGATCAGCGAGTGGAAACCACTGATGGCCCCGCAGGCAATGGTGATAAACGCGAAAGGAAAGATCTTTCCTGCAAAGATGGGCCCGGACCCATCCACAAACCGGGTCAGCGGTGGCATGTGCAAGGTGGGGCGAAGCGCAACAATCCCAACCGCTAACATCCCGATCGTACCCAGCTTGACGAAGGTGCTCAGGTAGTCGCGGGGAGCCAGCAAGAGCCAAACCGGAAGTGCGGAGGCGGCAAAGCCGTAGACCATGATGACCATAGCGAGAACAGGTCCGCTCCAGCTGAACCAGGGTGAAACCAGGGGGTTGTGCGACACCCACCGCCCTACCCAAATCGCTAGTAGAACCAGAACGAAGCCGATCGCCGAGCTTTCGAGGACTTTCCCCGGGCGCAAGTGGCGCAGATAGAAACCCATGAAAAGGGCTATGGGCACGGTCATGGCGATGGTGAAAACGCCCCACGGACTTGCCTTCAATGCATTCACCACGATCAGAGCGCACACCGCCAGTAGAATGACAATGATGCTGATAATCGCCAGATAAGCAACAAACCCGCCTAACCGCCCAACTTCCTCCCGCGCCATTTCCGTCAGAGATTTCCCATCGCGACGAACCGAGAACAACAGAATCAGGAAATCCTGGACACAGCCTCCGAAAATGGCCCCGAGAAGAATCCAAATCGTGCCCGGCAGGTACCCGAACTGCGCAGCCAGCACCGGGCCGACCAGTGGCCCCGGTCCAGCGATGGCTGCGAAGTGATGTCCAAACACCACCCACTTATTGGTGGGGACGAAGTCGCGGCCATTGTCCAGTCGTTCGGCGGGAGTGGCGCGCTGGGCATCTAGCACCAGGAGCTTGGCGGCAATGAATTTGCTATAGAGCCTGTAGCCCAGGAAATACACGCAAAACGCAGCCAACACCATCCACATGGCATTGATCTGCTCACCTCGATCGAGGGCAATCTTGCCAAGCGCCAGGGCGGCAAGGATGGCGACGGTTCCTCCGAGGACGATTCGAAGAGCAGTTTTCATACGTGCTCCGGCTACCCTAAAGCGGGATATATTTGTGACGCATTCGGTCCGAGCCAGCCACCGCGGAAGTAATTCGACAGTTGCGGCCGGACCGGTTTAACTTGCTTCACAGATGCTGACGTTATTTTCAGAACGCCCTGGCCGAGGTTTCGCTTCCGCACTTCGCTTCCCTCCTCCGCTAAGGATACCTTTCCATGTTTAGTTCCTTGGCGCGGAACAAAGGGCTGTCTGTAGCGCTTGTCGGCTTGCTTGCCCTTCTCCTCCGAATGGCCCTGCATCCGCTTCTTGGCCTCCCCCAGCCCAAGATACAGGACGAATTCAGCTATCTGTTGGCCGCAGACACCTTTGCTCACGGGCGACTCACCAATCCGACCCCTCCGATGTGGATCCACTTCGAGAGCTTTTTCATCATCGAACATCCGACGTATATGTCAATGTATCCACCCGGTCAAGGGCTAGTGCTGGCCCTAGGAATACTCTTAGGTCATCCCTGGATTGGGGTTCTGCTGACCACGGCATTGATGTGTGCGGCAATCTGCTGGATGTTGCAGGGATGGCTTCCTCCCCCTTGGGCGCTCCTGGGCGGGGTGCTCTCGGTGCTGCAACTGGGGTTGCTCACCTACTGGATGAATAGCTATTGGGGGGGCTCGCTGACCGCCATAGGAGGCGCACTGATCCTTGGCTCCCTTCCCCGGTTGATGCGGAGTGCGAAACGGCGGGACGCGCTGTGGATGGCTTTGGGCGTGGCCATCCTCTCGAACACTCGTCCTTACGAAGGACTGGCGCTCTGTTTGCCGGTTGCGCTGATCCTCTGCACTTGGCTCTTCGGAAAGAAACGTCCCCCGGCGGAGATCTTGTTACGCCGGGTTGTAACTCCTATCGCCGTGGTCCTTTTCGCGACGGCTCTTGCAATGGCCTACTACAACTTCCGGGTGACCGGCAACGCATTTCTCATGCCTTACCAGGTAAACGCCAAGGTGTATAGAAGCTTTCCTCCGTTTCTCTGCCAGCGTGCCTGGCAGCAACCGCAATACAACCACGCTGTGATGCGCGAATACTATGAGTCGCTTCTTCACGACTATCAGAACAGCCGCAGCTTCTACGGCTTCTACCAGCACTCGATCAGATTGGTCGAGATTGCCTGGCTGTTTTTTGTGGGGCCGGTGTTTACCCTTGCCCTGCTTCCCCTTCCTGCCGTAGTGCGCGACCGTCGCATGCGTGGGCCGCTATTGATTGGCTCGGTCTTCCTGCTGGCACTCTTGGTTGAAACTTGGATCCATCCCCATTATTTCGCGCCCGCCACGGCGCTCTTTTATCTGGTACTGATGCAATCGATGCGGCACCTCCGTCGGTGGCGGTGCGGTGAGCGGGCGATAGGCTTCGCCTTCTCGCGGGCTATCCCCTGGACTTGCTTTGCACTGGTACTTCTTAGGCTGGTGGCGATCGCGGCCCATGCAGACATCATGACCTGGCCTCGGGGAAACTTGGACCGTGCCAGGGTCTTGAGCAAATTGACGAGCCTTCCGGGGCAACAGTTGGTAATCGTGCGTTATGCTGCGAAGCACAATCCCGAGAACGAATGGGTATACAACGATGCGGATATTGAACACACCAAGGTGGTGTGGGCCCGCGATATGGGCGACTGCAATAACGAGGAACTGATCGAGTACTTTCAGAATCGAGAGGTATGGACGGTATATCCGGATAAGTCGCCGTTGCGGTTGGAACTTGTTCCCAGGTCACTGACACCGAGCGATCATCACCGGTGCCGACCAACGACGGGAACTGCTGCAGAACCGTGTGGCTCTCGAGCAGCTTTGGACACGAGAATCTGACTTTAACAGTCCGGGGCGACGTAGGCTCTGTGTCCCCAAATGGTTCCGATTTCCTGGCCCCCCGTGGATTGCCAGACATTCTGCCCATCGCGGATTGTCTCGCCTTTGAACAATAGCTGCCCATCGGCGGTAACAACCTTCGACGGGATGGGTGGAGCGCTACTGATCGCCTTGTATCCAACACTGCCAAACGAGGCGAGCATGACAATGCCCAGTGCAATCCAAAGCTTCTTGTATGGCATTTATGAGTCCTCCGTTCAATTCTCTCGGCTAAACTTTGCATGGCTCGAATTGCCGAGGGCCCTCAGTTTCTACACCCATCCCTATGCCATGTTGGAGGTTAAGAGCTCGCAGGCAATGCCGCGATGACTTCTGTCACGGTTGTTGTATGCGACGCACTGCCAAAGAAAAATGAAGTCCCTGAGACTTTTGTCACTGCCTACGTGTAACCAGCCGGTTCAAATCAGAAGATGCAATCCGCCGAGAACAGAATCGACTTCAACGAGTGCCCTTACATCGCGATTTGGGAAGTAACGCAAGCGTGCGACTTAGCGTGTCTGCACTGCCGGGCGTGTGCCCAACCACAGAGTCACCCGCTGGAGCTGTCGACGGACGAGGGCAAACGTCTGATCGATCAGATCGCTGCTATGAAGGTGCCGGTGTTTGTCCTCACGGGCGGAGATCCGATCAAGCGTCCGGACCTGTTCGAATTAATCGAATACGCCACCGGAATTGGAGTTCGTGTCTCGTTGACTCCAAGCGCGACACCTCTTTTAACACGCGCGATCGTTCACCGGCTCAAGCAGTCTGGGCTTGCGAGGCTTGCCATCAGTCTCGACGGTCCAAACCGCGACGTTCACGACGCGTTTAGGGGGATGTCGGGGTCATTTGATAGAACATTGGAAGCGATCCGATGGGCCAACGAATTCGGGTTGCCGGTGCAGATCAATACCACCTTCAGCCGCACGAATTACCGTGACTTCGATGCGATCGCCTCCCTGTTACAACAACAGCCGATCACAGTATGGAGCGTGTTCTTCCTGGTGCCAACCGGACGGGGAACGCTTGATCAACTGCTGGCTGAGGACGAATTTGAAGACATCTTCGCGAAGCTTTACCGTCTCTCAAAGTGCGCCAACTTCCATATCAAGACGACCGAAGCGCAACACTATCGCAGATACTTCCTTCAACAGCACGTGCTGGAGAAGCAAACCAACTCGCGGGAGGTAACTCCCTCTCTAAAAATCGCAGATTCGATCGGCAGGGCCCCTCGCGGTTTAAACGATGGCAAAGGCTTCGTCTTCATCTCGCATATCGGCGAAGTCTACCCTAGCGGCTTTCTACCGATTTCCGGAGGCAATATCCGACAACAAGGACTAGCCGAAATTTATAGGGACTCACCTATTTTCCGACGACTCAGACGCCCGGACGAATTCGGCGGCAAGTGTGGGGCATGTGAGTTCCGCCACGTCTGTGGAGGGTCACGAGCGCGCGCCTTCGCCGTAAACGGAGATCCGCTAGCCGAGGAGCCTTGCTGCGCGTACGTACCAAGACACTATGTTCGTCCCCTGGACCGATACCCCGTGCCAACCTCTCTGCCTGCGGTTTGATTGCGTTCCCCGGCAGACGCGAGGCTGCGCTCAGTCCGATACAATAGTTGGTGTGCCGGAGGCAAAACACTCCGCCGAAACGCTGAAACGGGTCCCGATTTTTTCGGGACTCAGCCAACCTGAACTCGCTTTCCTAGGGCAACGCACCGTCCCACGCCGATTCTCCGCTGGCGAAACTGTGTTCTCCGAAGGGGAGCCCTGCACTGGCCTCTATGTGGTTGAATCTGGGCATGTTCGAATTTTCAAGAGCTCCCCTGGAGGCCGAGAACATGTCCTCGCAATCGAGGGTCCGGGCAGTTCCGTCGCCGAGCTTCCGGTGTTTGACGGTGGAAATTACCCGGCATCCGTTTCCGCGGTCGACGAGGCCACGCTTTTGTTCGTTAGCAAACAGGATTTCCAGGCGCTTTGCCTCGAACACCCTCAAGTCGCACTCAAGGTCTTGCGCGTGGTTGGAGCCCGCCTGCGTCGCTTGGTGGGGATCATCGAGGAACTCTCGTTTACCACGGTCCGCCATCGCTTGGCAGCATTTCTGGTCAGACTCGCAAAAACCTCGGGAACGCGTTCTGCAATTGGACTAGACGTCACCCTTCCTGCGAATAACCAGGAGTTAGCTTCGCAAATTGGAACGGTGCGTGAACTCATTTCACGGAATCTTTCCCGCTTTCAAGCCGAAGGCATGATCAAGATCGAGGGGCGCAATGTCTCGATTACTGACATGAAGGCGCTGGAAGCCGAACTGCAGTCAGCAGAATAGCTTCACCTCACCACCCGTTTCTCCCGCCATGTTTGGCAACCGTGACATAAGTCATCGCCTTGGGTCCCACGGTTCGATATTTTCCAGGTGTCAGCTGAAAGGAACAACAAGGAGGAGACCAATATGGCAGTTGTCACCACAAAAACCGTGCGGGAGTTCGCAGTCGAGAACATTGCGGCCCCACGAATTTTCGAGAAATTCGGCATCGACTATTGCTGTGGCGGTGGTCAGTCACTAGAGCAGGCCTGCGAAAAGGCGAACATCCCGATCGATCAGGTTCTGGACGCGCTTCAAATGGCGGAAGAGACCGTTCGCGCCGCCCAGCAAATACACGACTGGAACCGCGAACCGCTAAGCGAACTCATCGCCCACATCAAGAGAACTCATCACAAATACACACGTGAGGAGACAGCGCGTCTCTCGGCACTGCTCGAGAAGGTCTGCTCCGTTCACGGCAAGAACCATCCGGAGTTGCTCGAAATCCGCGAATCCTTCGAGGGCCTGGTGCAGGAGTTGACGACTCACCTGCTGAAAGAAGAGATGGTGCTATTTCCCTACATAGAGAGGATGGAAGAAGCAGTCATTGCCAAGGAGCCTGTCCTGCCCGCCCCGTTCGTCAGTGTGCGCAACCCTGTGGCCATGATGGAGCACGAACATGACTCTGCCGGCGAAACCTTGCGCAGTATCCGAAAGGCAAGCAGCGAGTTTACGGTTCCCGCCGATGCGTGCGTAAGTTATCAGACGCTCTATCAAGCGCTGGCTGCTTTCGAAGCGGACCTGCATCAGCACATTCATCTGGAAAACAACGTCCTCTTTCCTCGCGCCATCGCGATGGAACAAGCACGCTGAGAGAGGGAAATCCATGTCTGCCCTGGCAACCCGCATTGAGAAAGAAGTTGGGCGTAGGCTCACTCCCATCGAGATCTCGAACATCTCGGCAGCGCGTGAGACTACACTCTGCCGTCTTCTCATGCTCTACATCGGAACCGGACTGGCATTCATGCTGCTGCCCGGAACGTTTCTTGGAGTTTGGAATCTGCTGGTGATCAGCAGCCACCGTTCCGCAAATACGGTATCCGCTGCTTGGGTACAGGCACATGGCCACGCTCAGATTTTTGGCTGGATTGGAACCTTCATCCTCGGCATCGGTTTCTACTCCATACCGAAACTGCGGCGTTTGAATTCGTTCGCACTTGCAACCGTGTATGTTGCGTGGGCACTTTGGACGGCTGGAGTGTCCACGCATTGGCTATGCACTGTCTACCAATGGCACTGGCGAACTCTTCTGCCTCTGTCTGCGGTTCTCGAACTCAGCGCGTTTGCCATCTTCTTTCGAACAGTGTCAGGACATCGTCCTCAAGAATGTGGTAATGAAAAACTGGAGAGCTGGGTCCTTGTGGTGATTGCCGGAACGATTGGACTGATGTTGGCCCTCCTAATGAATCTTGGCAGTTCCGTTTACCTTGCGATACACGCTGCATCGCCTGAGATACCGGCGAGCTTTGACTCGAAATTGCTTGTAGTCGAGACTTGGGGATTTCTGGTCCCCTTTGTTTGGGGCTTCAGTGCCAAGTGGCTGCCGGTCTTTCTGGGACTGCGCTCTCCACGCGGAAGGGGACTTCTGGTCGCCGTAGGATTGAATTCTATAGGCGTGCTGGCTGGGCTGCTGAGCTGGACATCGA
This sequence comes from Terriglobales bacterium, assembly GCA_035623335.1. Lineage (GTDB taxonomy): Bacteria > Acidobacteriota > Terriglobia > Terriglobales > Acidobacteriaceae > JAFAGX01. The sequence goes on along the minus strand of DASPTQ010000253.1, from coordinate 43,789 downwards.
CAGCAGTGGTTTTGTTCCTGGCCGGAAGCATTCTTGCCATCGCGGCATTGCGTCTATTCGTCACAGCCGACAAACCAGCCAAGCTCAAAGGTGTACATAGCAGTTTCCCGCTTTTTATCCGCATGGCGTATATTTGGGCCTTTGGCGCGGCCCTTTTAGGAATCTGGGCCGCATCGGTTCAGGATTCGCGCGGCATCTGGGGCGCATCGCGACATGCGTTGACCGTCGGATTTTTCTCTCTTCTGGTCTTCGCCATTGGGCAAAGGGTTCTGCCTGCTTTCTCGGGGATGAAGTTGCTATTCAGCACCAAGTTAATGTTCGCGTCGATGGTGTTGCTCGTACTCGGATGTCTTCTCCGCGTCAGTTCCGAGGTTTTGGCCTACCAGGGATTCTTGATCTCTGCATGGTCCTGGCTTCCCGTCTCAGCGATCTTTGAGATGACGGCGGTGACTATCTTTGCCATCAACCTGTTTTTCACTTTTGCAAGCAAGCCGCCCGCTTCCAAGCCCTGATCAGGATTGAACGAGGTTCCATGTACCAGGGGAAGGGGTCCTCTCCGGAGAGGCTCTTCAGCCTGGGTGCATACCGTGACATAAGTCATATCCACAGCGGGACCCCACTTCTATCGTGAGTGGTACGGAGGGGACGTGGCATCGGCGGTCGAGCACCGGATTGAAACAATCGAGGACGTAGCTCCCTCCACCCAGTTCATGCGTCCCGTCCGCACGAACCAGCGGCGTCGGAAGAAACTGCTGCGCCGAGAAACGAAAGATTCATCCCAAAAGCTTCGTCTAGCCACTCAGGCTGTTTTCCTTACTCTGAATGTTTGGATCGGGATCCAGTTCTACCTGTGGACCCGATGGGCGGAAACCGGAGGCCGGACCACGGCGGTTTCGCGTCCGGCAGGAGTTGAAGGCTGGCTGCCGATTGAAGGCATGATGCAGTTCAAGTACGTGGTTGCCACTGGACAGCTGCCGCGATTACACCCCGCTGCATTCTTTCTGTTCGTTGCCTTCACTCTGATCTCACTGCTCTTTGGGAAAGCATTCTGCGGCTGGATATGCCCAGTCGGAACCGTTTCTGAAGGTCTCTGGAAAATCGGTCGCCATCTGTTCGGTCGCAACTTCCGTATTGCGCGCTGGATCGATCTCCCGCTGCGCTCCTTAAAGTATTTGCTTCTGAGCTTCTTCGTTTACGCGGTGGCGATGATGTCGGCTGCAGCCATTGCCGACTTCGTGGCCAGCCCATACGGGCTTGTGGTGGATGTGCGCATGCTGAACTTCTTCCGGTTCCTCAGCACTACCACCGCGTACGTGATCGCGACTTTGGTCGTGGCGTCACTGTTGGTTCAGAACTTCTGGTGCCGCTACTTGTGTCCCTACGGTGCATTCATGGGACTGATCTCGTTTTTCAGCCCGGCTCGGATTATCCGAAACGAGAATGCCTGTATCGATTGCGCCCAGTGCGCGAAAGCTTGCCCGTCAGTCCTTCGGGTGGACCGGCTCGTGCAGATTCGTTCCGCCGAATGCATGAGCTGCCTGGAGTGTGTCGCCGTTTGCCCGGCAAAAAACGCGCTGTCACTGCAATTTGCCGGACCCACGGAGATGCGTCGCATCGTGCCAGCTTGGCAAATCGCTGCCGGGATCGCGATCATTTTCTTTGGTCTGGTCGGATACGCAAAATTCAGTGACCATTGGCAGACGCATTTGCCCCAGGGGGTCTTCTTGAAGCTGGTGCCGACTGCCAACGAGCAGCATCATCCCATGATCGGGCAGAATCGCGAGTGAATTCTCTGAAAAGCATTGAAAGGCACGCAGTGGAGCAGCCCTACTTCCCAGGAACGTTGCCAGAGCACCACAGGCCTGACTTGGCCTCAAATTCAGCAGCGTGACGACGTTCCCTTGATGAATGATGGCGGGAGAGTGAAGTTTCGGTCACAACGACTGAGGAGGAACTGCTCGTTCCAACAGCACAAGAAACTGCAGGTTCGCTCCAAAGACATAATCGAGTGGCCAGGGATACAAGCCGAGCTGCTTCACCTCCGCGGTAACATGCAAGTCCAGAACATGCCTCAGTTCGGTCCATTCCTCTGGCGACAGATAGTTATAGGGGAGGGCTACTGCGTAGCGTGCGTTCGCCACATAGTCCATGAAGCGTAAGCGCAAACCTGCCCAGGCTCCTCGCAGTATGTGGTCCTTCAGAATAACCCAGCGGCGAGAGACGCGAACAGCTTCGCGCAAAAGCTGCACAGGGTCAGGGGTGTGGTGAAGAACATCAATCAACATGACTCCGTCAAATCGTGATTCGCCATAAGGCAGACAGATGCCATCGAATTGCGTTACAGGGATCCAAGTTTGTTTGCGCAGCTGAACCTCGACCCCCTCAATTCGAAGATCGGGACGTTTCCGCTGGAGCGATCGTGCCAGTTGCCCGTCACCACAACCAACATCGAGTAGATGGCAACCGGCTGGGATCATTTCGGATAGATGCTCAGAAAGACGTCGAATACGCCTGCCATGAACGTAGGCTTCGTGGACTCGGTCGAGCACATTCATTTCCGGGGACCTGAGAATTATTATTACTTACGGGCGAGGGCAAGAATACTCAGGAAGAAACTGGAAAGAACAATCTCAACCCCCAAAGTGATTAACACCAGCGCGGCCGCTACCAGTCGTACCAGGATGAAAGGGTTCATGGGTCCAAAGCCGGAACGGCTCCAGATGTAGGCGGAGTAAGTGGCCACGGCGACACCGGCCAGCAGCAACATTGCGCCCACGAGCAGTCCTCTTTCGAGCGTTAACACGCGAAAAACCCTTTTCAGGCGCGGATCCTCCGGCAGAAGACCTTCCGTTATGCCAAACACTTTGGTAAAGAATGCGAAGACCACAGCCTGCGATCCGGTGAGGATGGCTACCGCCCCATATAAAAGAGTATGGATATCCAGAAAACTGTGGCCGATCTTTCTGGGGCTAGGTAAGAGCCAAGCCGCCGTCGCAACACCGGCAAGAAGAAGGGCCAGCCCAGGATACAGAAACAGCCAGCGCGGACTGTAGAGGAGCAAGAAGCGCAGGCCTCGGAAACCATCATGCCAAGTGCGAAGATGGGACTTTCCGGTACGCCGGTCGGGCGAGAGTGTGGTTGGAATCTCGCAGACTGGCAAGTTGAAAAGCGACGCCTTTACCACCATTTCGCTGGCGAATTCCATGCCGGTAGTGCGCAGAGTCATGCTCTCATAAGCCGTCCTGGTAAAGCCGCGTAAGCCGCAATAGAAATCGTGGCACTTTGCCCTGAAGAAGAGACGGCCAATCGCCGTCAGCAAAGGATTCCCCAAATAACGATGCAGAGGCGGCATCGCGCCCGGTTGAATCCCGCCGGCGAAGCGGTTTCCCATAACTAATTGGTACCCCGCTCTCAGTCTCTCGAGAAACAAGGGGATTTGCGCGAAATCATAGCTGCCATCTGCATCTCCGATAACGATGTATTCGCCGCGAGCCGAGGCAATCCCTCCCATCAGAGCGCTTCCGTAGCCTTTGCCCTCGACCGAGACGACCTGCACCCCCATACTCCGTGCGATTTCGGGCGACTTATCGTGGCTGCCATTGTCGGCGACAATGATTTCGCCTGCGATATGGTTCTCTTGAAGGGTTTTCTGAATCCGCTCGATGCAGTCCGCGAGGGTGCCTTCTTCATTCAGACACGGCATGATTACCGAAAGCTCGCATCCCTTCCGCTGGCCATCTTCGGCAGGTTTAGAACTCGACGGCAACCTAGGCGACATGGACTGTATTTCGCAACCTCGCCAGTTACGAGCTTTTTCCGGCTAAGTCGAGGCGTTGGTTGCCTTAGTTTACATGAGAAGGTTGCGCCGGAAATGGACGCCTAGGTCAACGAGCAGCCACGCGACGAATCCGTCTGCGCCCACCTCGCCATTGCCGCGAGCTGCGCGGCGGCGGAGGCGAGGATTGAGGAGGATGCCGGTCAGGGGTGGGGGTTCCTGCCCAGTCGGTTCCGAGATCGATGTGCGCCGATCATCTGTGCAACCGTGACCGTCGCGTACGCCGCCAGGAGAAGCATCTCAGGTTCTATGGGATGCCGATAGGTGGGAAAGGTGTGGGTTACGTAGTACACCAGCGGGAAAGTCAGCAACACCCCCAGATACGGTATAGCCTCGAGTCCTTTGCGCCAGACGGCAAGAAGCACTCCCAGCCATGACAAAAGGCTAATCCATGGCCACGCCGACCCTCCCGGTTCCGTCCAAAAGCGGCGGGTGCGCCCAAGTGTTAAGCGCCAAAACTGTCGTGGATATTGGCGAACGAACTGTAGGCCGCCCTGGAGCTTGGATTCCATAAATTTGATCTCGCCCAATCGGTTGTAGTCCGCCGGGTTGATCAGTGGGAAGTCGTTAGGGTTCGTCACATCATGATTTCCGATCCAGAATTCAAGGCCGAAATTATCCCGCACCGGGATCAACCTGTGGAAGACTACATAATTGCGAATCGTCCACGGTGTCACCACGAGCAAGCACATCGCAATGGAAACCAGCAACCAGCGAGTAGAAGATCGACCTTGACCGCGACAGCTGATCCAGAGCCATAGCCAAAGAAAAGCAAAGACGGCTAGCAAAGTTGTATTGGTCAGAGCCGCGATACCGGCCAGCAATCCGAACGACAGCCATCTTGCAGCACGGGTCGAAGCCGCCACGGCGGGCAAAAGGAGTAAAGAAATGGAGAGCCAGAGTGCCGAAAGTGCACTCTCCCATAAGCGAATAGAGACGGCTGCCTCGTACAGCCAACAAGCCCAGATCCAAGCCGACAGAACTCCCACGGGCATGCCAAAGGTTGTGACTCCGATTCGAAGTATGGTGATCCCGGTCAGGCCGGCAAAAATCGCATTCAAGGTCACCGCTGTCCACAGGGAGGACATACTGTAGGATCCGAAAACTCTGAAAATAGCCGCCAGTAGAAGCGGATAAGCCGGTGGCTGCTGGGCAGTCGCAAGCAAGGGCGTGTCAGGCCAAGGTGAGCTGTAGCCATGTCCGGAAACCAGCGCCGAAGCGATTCGCGACGGCTCATTGTATCGATAAAAATAAGGCTCGGCCTTTTCCGGCAGCAGCTGTGATGCAGCCCACAGCCTGATGCTCAACGCAATCACGAAAACTACCATCGGCGATTGCATCAACTTCCAAGTAGTCCCTGTCAGGCGCATTTCCTCATCGGTGCAGGCATTCTAGCGTCTAGTACCGTACTCAGTAAATGCGGCTTCTGACGGATTCCACCGTGCCGATATTCGCCGGCTCGGTTCATGGCGGCTGGGAACTTTCTTAGAAGTGGCGCTAAGAGGATGCAACTCGGCTGTGCCTCTCCGACTAGAATGGAGAACACGACGGCAATGAAAGTGGAAGATTTCTCTGTTCAGCGCGAGCTCATGCTGAGTACGCAGCTTCGCGCCCGAGGCATCCACGACGAACGAGTGCTTGCCGCCATGGCTCGCGTGCCTCGCCACGAATTCGTGGGGGAGGGGTTCCGCTCCCAGGCCTATGGAGACCACCCTGTTCCCATTGGCCAAGGTCAGACGGTCTCCCAACCTTACATCGTTGCCGTGATGCTCCAGGCGTTGGCCTTAGACGGGTCGGAACGGGTCCTCGAGATCGGCACTGGCTCCGGCTATCAATCCGCGCTGCTCGCAGAATTGGCTCGTGAAGTATTTTCGGTGGAACGGCTTCCTGCCTTGGCCCGTTCTGCCGCACACACCCTCGATCGCCTCGGATATCACAACATCACCATTGTCATTGGTGACGGCAGCCAAGGCCTTGCCGAGCGAGCTCCGTTCGATGCCATCGTCGTGGCGGCAGCAGCATCGCGAATCCCGCCAGAATTGTTCGCGCAGTTGCGCGAGGGCGGCCGCATGGTCGCACCGGTCGGTCCGGGGTACGCCCAGAGCCTGCAGTTTGTTCGGAAGGAAGATGGCCAGGCGCTTATCGTGAATCTGGAGAAGTGCCGGTTCGTACCCCTCATCAGCACCCAGGAACCTCCTGAGAAGGATTAGCCTATCAAGTACTGACCCTCAGGCATGAGGTATCCGCCATCAGGATTCCTCGTCCCGACATCCCAACGCCAGGGGCTGCTCCTCACTGTGTAAGAGATCTGCTTTACAATCTCTTGGTGCGGGTACTCCACAATCTGCGCGTGACCTTGGAAATGATCAAGTGGGAGCACTCCATTTTTGTGCTGCCATTTGCGCTCTGCGGCGCCATGCTCGCCGCACACGGCCTACCGAGCAGACATGCGCTTCTATGGATCATCATCGCGATGGTTGCTGCGCGTTCCGCGGCCATGGCCTTCAACCGTCTGGCTGACGCCTCGCTCGACGCGGCCAATCCGCGCACTCGTGCTCGCGCACTTCCTGCCGGAACTTTGACCCGCGGGTTCGTCGCCCGCTTCGTGGTTGTTTCTTCCGCGATATTCGTCTTCGCCGCCGCGCAACTCAACCGCTTGTCGTTCGTCCTTTCTCCGCTGGCTCTCGCCATTCTATTGCTCTACTCCTTCACCAAGCGGTTCACACGTTGGTCTCACTTGGTGCTGGGATTCGCCATGGGGATGGCGCCTTCGGCAGCGTGGATCGCGGTTAGGGGCTCACTTGATCCGCGAATTCTCCTGTTAACCGCAGCGGTCACGTTTTGGGGTGGCGGCTTTGATGTTCTGTACGCCTGTCAAGATTACGAGTTCGATCGTCAGAGTGGATTGCACTCCATCCCACGCTATTGCGGCATCGGCCGATCGCTTTGGATCGCACGCGGATTTCATCTCGCCATGCTGCTGTTATTGCTGAGCCTAGTCGTCGTATTCGGCCTAGGCTGGGTCGCCATGACGGGAGTTGCAGCCGTGGCCCTTTTGCTCGGCTACGAACACTCGATGGTCACACCGAGCGATCTATCCAAGCTCAATGCCGCTTTTTTCACGACCAATGGCGTGATCTCAGTTGTCTTCTTCCTTTTCATCGCAGGAGATCTGTTCGTGCGACGCTGAGCGTCTCCCGCGCAAGCTGCTAAAGCCGGGATCCCTGCATTTCCTTCTGCTTCTCTGCAAGACCGCCTCAACTTATTCTCGGCGACATCACTTGCAAGATGAAAGTAAATCTTGATACCATCTCGCTGGTGTCGGGTAAGTCCAAGTCACAACACCGATCCGGCTGCCCGGTAAGCATCTCGCTCGAAATACTGGGCGATCGCTGGTCCCTGCTGATCATCCGCGACCTCATGGTTCGCGGATTTCGCACCTTCAAGGAGTTCCAGGAGTCGGGCGAAGGCATTGCCAGCAACATTTTGGCCGATCGCCTGCACAGGCTGGCGACTTCAGGAATCATCGCCGCCGAACCGGATACCAGCGACACGCGCAGAGTGAACTATCGACTAACGGAGAAAGGTATCGATTTGGCTCCCGTCCTCTTGGATTTGCTGATTTGGGGAGCAAGGCACGAACAGACCGGAGCGCTTTGTGCCACGATCGAGACCATGGCCAGAAATCGGAAACAAGTCTTGGCTGAAGTCCGTCGTCGCTGGCAACGGCGCGACCCAACTCCATTGTTACCCAAGCCGCTTTGGCAGGTCCGCCACAAATGAACGGAAAAGGGTGAACCCGCCAGTTAATCACGAAAGACAATTGAAAGGAGATGACGATCATGGCGACAAAACCCACACACGCACAAGCGCAACTCCACCTGCAGGTCTACGATCTGCGCCGGGAGGCCCGCTTGCGGCAGGCACGCGACTGGTTTTTCAAGAACTACTTCGTGGACAGCTTCGAGGATTCGATGCGAATCGCAGGACCGGGAACAGAAAACGGTGTGTTCGCAATGATGGTTCTTAGCTATTGGGATCAAGCGTGCGCGCTCCTTAACTACGGTTTGCTCTACGAAGACCTGTTTTTTGAGACCAGCGGCGAATTCTTTGGGGTCTGGGAGAGAGTGAAGCCCATCATCGCCCAGGCCCGGGAACGGTTTGCAAACCTGCACTTTCTCGCTAACCTGGAAAAAGCTGCACAGCGTTATGAGACCTGGACGGAGAAACGCTCCCCCGGTCAGATTGCCGCTATGCGGCAGTTCATGAAACAGATGGCCTCTCAGGTTTCAAAAGCGGCCTGAGGCTCATCCGACGCGAGTGAATTAGGAATGAGCCTGCGCCCGGGTGCCGGTACGAGCTCTCGAGCGTGGGCTGACATTCCGGACGAGCGAATGCTTTCATACGGGGTCAAGCCGATCGAAGACCTGGCTTCTATGAGTCTGTTACTTTTGGGGCGACACGTGGTGTTGTCTACGTCACGTTGTTAGCAGGGTCACAGCGCTGCCTGAGAGGAGACGTAAATGAGCAAAGTGCGAGTTCTGGCGGGGACACGAAAGGGAGCCTTCATACTGGAGTCAGACGGCAAGCGCAAGAAATGGGAGGTTCTTGGCCCACACTTCGCCGGCTGGGAGATTTATCACCTTAAGGGATCCCCGGCTGATCCCAACCGACTGTACGCCTCGCAGTCGAGCGGATGGTTTGGGCAGCAGATCCAGCGATCCAACGACGGGGGAAAGACATGGGAACCCGTCGGAAACAAGTTCGCCTACGATGGCACGCCGGGAACTCACCAATGGTACGACGGCACGCCGCATCCGTGGGAATTCAAACGCGTCTGGCATTTGGAGCCCTCGCTCACCGATCCTGACATGGTCTACGCAGGGGTTGAGGATGCGGCCCTGTTTTGCACCACGGACGGAGGAAAGAACTGGCAGGAGCTCCCAGGATTACGGGGGCACGGAACGGGTCCGCAATGGCAGCCGGGCGCGGGCGGCCTGTGCCTGCATACGATCCTGCTCGACCCCAGCCATTCCCAACGGATGTGGATTGCAATCTCGGCGGCGGGTGCCTTCCGAACGGATGACGGTGGCCAGACCTGGAAACCGATCAATCGCGGACTCCACTCCCAATACATCCCCAATCCCACGGCCGAGGTCGGACACTGCGTTCACCATATGGCCATGCACAAGTCGTGTCCGAGCGTACTATTTATGCAGAAACATTGGGACGTCATGCGCAGCGACGATGCCGGTGAACAGTGGAAGGAGGTGAGCGGCAACCTGCCGACCGATTTCGGGTTTGTGATCGACGTTCATGCTCACGAGCCGGAGACTATTTACGTCGTTCCGATCAAGAGCGATTCCGAGCACTACGTGCACGAGGGCAAGCTACGCGTGTTCCGAAGTCGCACCGGCGGAAACCAGTGGGAACCGCTCACCCAAGGCCTGCCGCAAACCAACTGCTTTATAAACGTGCTGCGCGATGCGATGGCGGTCGATTCGCTCGACGAATGCGGCATCTACTTCGGTACCACCGGTGGTCAGGTCTACGCATCCCCCGATGGGGGAGATAGCTGGGCTCCTATCGTGCGCGACCTCCCGGCCGTGCTTTCGGTCGAAGTGCAGACGATCGCGTGAGTTGCGGTGAAAGCCTGGTGGGTCGAGCCGAGCCCTAGAATCTCGGCTCTTCCGTTCCACGAGCTCCTACTATGGTCCGAGTCATACTCCCATTCCATCTCCGAAACCTGGCGCGCGTCGGCAGCGAACTCACACTCCAGGTCGAGGGTCCGGTCACGCAGCGCTCGATCCTTGATGAACTCGAAGCCAAGTACCCGATGCTCCGAGGAGCCATTCGCGACCACGCCACGCACCAGCGAAGGCCCTTCCTGCGCTTCTTTGCCTGTGAGGAAGATCTTTCCCATGAATCTCCGGACACTCCGCTCCCAGAGAGTGTTGCGTCCGGGCAGGAACCTTTCGTCGTCCTTGGGGCCATCGCCGGTGGGTAGGAGCTTCAGGCACCGGCCAAGGATCAACCCTCACGAATGGCAAGGTTCTACTGAGTGCTTCCTAGGCTACCTGCAAATCTTGGCACTGTGACTTCCATGACTTCTCTGCGGTATCATCAAAAGCGAATGGCAGGCGCCCATCCCTTTCAAACGAACGATCCGCGACTGGAGCGCGTTTATGAGAAAGTCGTCGCTCACCGGCGACTGAGTGCGGACGACGCGCTCGCTCTCTATCGCACGCCAGACATTCTGGCCGTCGGCTGGATGGCCAATCACGTCCGCGAGCGCATGCATGGCGATCGGACTTACTTCAACGTCAATCGCCATCTGAATCCTACGAATGTTTGTGTAGCGGCTTGCCGCTTATGTGCCTTCGGCCGCAAAAAAGACACGCCTGGCGCCTACACCATGGCACTCGAAGAAGCATTCGAGACAGCCTCTTCCGGCTACAACGAAGCGGTTACGGAGTTTCACATTGTCGGCGGATTGCATCCCGACCTGCCGTTTCAGTATTTCCTCGATCTGGTTTCGGGGCTCAGGCAGCGATTTCCGCAGGTGCACCTGAAGGCGTTTACCATGGTTGAGGTCGCATATTTGGCCAAGCGCGCCAAGCTCTCCATTCGCGAGACTCTGGAGCAGTTGAAGGCTGCTGGCGTGGATTCTCTACCCGGGGGTGGCGCGGAGATTTTTGCCGAGCGTGTGCGCCACATCATCTGCGATCACAAAATCAACGGCGACCAGTGGTTGGAGACTGCGAGAACCGCTCATCTGATTGGTCTGAAATCCAATGCCACCATGTTGTATGGCCATGTCGAGAATGATGAAGACCGCGTCGACCATCTTCTAAAATTGCGCGCTCTGCAAGAAGAAACCGGCGGTTTTCAGACCTTTATTCCCCTGGCATTCCATCCCGACCATACGCAGCTGCAACACCTGCCAAGAACCACGGGCCGTCTCGATATCGGACAGATTGCCGTCAGCCGCCTGGTGCTGGATAACTTCCCTCATATCAAGGCCTATTGGCAAATGTTGACACCTAAGATTGCGCAGATTTCCCTGCGATTCGGCGCGGACGACATTGACGGCACAGTTGTCGAAGAGAAGATCTACCACGACGCGGGAGCCACGACACCACAGGGCATGCGGCGCCAAGAGCTGATCCGGCTGATTCGCGAAGCGGGTCGCGAACCCGTTGAACGGGACACGCTGTACCGGCCGGTGGCAAGAACCGAAACCTCGGTGACGGTCGCCGTGTAGGATCCAGCAGGAGGATTGTTGGCGCCAGTTTTCTGGGCTTCCTCGAGCTGGATGACGAAGAATGCAGCGGTGTGCCAGAGAAGCACCCGGTCAATCGATTTAGCGGAGTGAGCTAGGGGCGCTTGCCTTCCTCAACTCTTCGGCTGATCCATTCAGCAGATCCCGCAGGACCGTCACCTCTGCCGAAATTCCGGTATGCAAGGCTGGGTCTAAATCGGGCGCAAACAGAGGCGAGTGATTGGATGGAAGCGTCGTTCCCGCTGCTCTCGCCTGGACAAGTTTGACCGGATCGGCTCCGCCCAGACTGAAATAGAAGCCAGGTATGCCTTGCTCCAGGAACTTCGAGAAATCCTCCGAGGCCAAAATCGGCTCTTCTGTTACCACATTATCCTTGCCCAGGGCCGACTCTAGCGACCCACGAAGCCTCTGCGCCAAGGCGGGATCGTTATAGACCGCATCAGTGCCCTCGTAGCGCTCGATCGCAGGTTCACGGGGAGCGCCGGCCGCTTCCGCCTCCGCTTTCGTAATCCGCGTAATGGCCGCCAGCACCTGTTTGCGGATGTCGGCCTTGTAGGTCCGAACCGTCAGCCCCATCTCCGCTTGATCAGGGATGATGTTGTTCTTCGTGCCCGCCTGAATGTAGCCGATCGTGACGACCACCATTTCTCCTGGTCTTACCTCGCGAGACGGAATCGTCTGTAGGGCAAGAATGGTTCTGGCAGCCATGACGATGGGATCGACGGTGGTATGCGGCGATGCGCCGTGTCCACCCTTGCCATAGAGGATGATTCGGAGAGAGTCCGCGTTGCTGGTGTAGATTCCGGGACTGATTCCCACTTTTCCCGCCGGGAGCAGATTCCCCACATGCATGGCAACGATAACATCGGGTCTCGGAAAGCGCTGGAACAATCCGTCGGCGATCATGCCTTCCGCGCCTCCCACCGTTTCTTCCGCTGGCTGGCCTATTAGCATCAATATTCCGTGCCAGCTCCCCTTGTTGTGAGCCATGATGGTCGCCGTACCCAACAGCGCTGCCATGTGGAGGTCGTGGCCGCACGCGTGCATGACGGGAACGTCTCGTCCTCCGTCGTCCTTGGCATGCACTTTGCTGGCATACGGCAGGCCGGTCTTTTCCTCCACGGGAAGCGCATCAAGCTCGGTGCGCAACATAACGGTGGGCCCGCTTCCGTTGCGGAGGATGGCGACGACGCCGGTGCCGCCGACATGTTCCGTCACATCATAGCCGAGGCTGCGCAAGTGCGCTGCAAGCTTGGCCGCAGTTTGCGTCTCGTGGGCAGACAGTTCCGGATTCTGATGGAGATCACGGTAAAAGGTCGACATCTCTGGATAGACGGATTCGACCTCTTGAGACAGTACCGCAGTTTGCGCACAAGCAGGAGCCATGAGACACACCAAGCAAAGGCAGAGCCTGAGACCGTTCATGGTCACGGATGATAGTTGACATTCCGCGTTGTGGCAAAACCTTTACACACGGCGGTTGCGTAGGCGTGCGACTTCACGCCTTGTCATTCTCAGCCCCGGTGACAAGGATGAACGTTGGCTCTAGCGAGCCACCCTGGCGGAAAGCAAATTTTAGTAGCGAAGCTGGTCGCGAAGTGTGGACAACCAGCGTGCCCGGCCAACCATACCACTTCCCTGTTATTTTTCACAGCTTCTCGGTTCCCCGCCGCCGAGTTACCTTCAGTGGTGGAGATAAAACCGGAAACTCTCGGCATGCACCGCACTGTGCTGGGTGTAGAATCAGCTTGTAAGGAACCGGAAATCTTCACGAGATCTGCTCTCGCGATCCGAGGCCTGACATGAATGTCCACTTCACTTATAAGAACTGCAAGAATCCCAACGTCGAAAAAGAGATTCATCACTTAATCGAAAAGCTACGGAAGCGGCTACAGGTCTTCCGTCCCGAATTGGTGCACTTGAAGGGTCTTATCGAGCAAAACTCCGCTCGCGAAGGCATCACCGTCTCACTCAACCTGCGTCTGCCTTCCGGCCAAATGGCGGTGCAGAAGTCCGCCTCGACACCAGCCGCCGCGGTAAAGGCGGCGTCGGACGATCTGCTACAGCAGCTCGGCAAACATAAGGAGGTATTGCGGAGCTCACGGAAGTGGCAGCGTCACCGCGTGGCCGGCTTCCGTCCCGAATCCCAAGTTCCTTTTGAGGAAACGGTGGCGGCAGTGCATGTGCCCACCGCTTCCTCGGATGACATCCGCTCCTATGTGAATGCCAATTTGGGTAGGTTGGAGCGCTTTGTGGAGCGTGAACTGTACTTCCGTGAGGCCGCCGATGAAATCCTTCCCGACTCCGTCAGCAAGGAAGAGGTCATCGATGAGGCTATCGCGCGAGCCCTGGGCGATGGAGCGGAAAAGCCAGAACGACTAGCCCTGGAGCCTTGGCTCTATCGAATCGCCATGCGCGTCGTTCAGGACCTATCCGAAAGCTCTTCGCAGAGTGCTTCTTCTGTGCATCTCGAGGAATCCGCTCGCAAGCCGAATGTCCGTGCCAGCGACGAGCCTGAGCTGCAGTTTCATCAGCCTGACGAGACGCTAATCGGAGAAAACGTGATTGCCGATCGGCGGGTGGCGACTCCCGAGGACATCGCCTACTCGGATGAAATGCTTAGCCTGGTTCAATTCGCTCTGGCCGGGGCAAAACGCCGGGATCGCGAAGCCTTCCTGCTACACACGGTCGAGGGATTCTCCGTGGAGGAGATCGCGATCATTACCGACCGTAATGTTGCCACGGTGCGAGCTTCGATCGGGACCGCGCGGGAGCATTTGCGGCACTCGGCTCCGCTCGCGAATCGATGGCAAAACAGGTTCATGCAGCCGTCGAAGTAGCCTCCAGCACCGCAAGGAGAAATCGGGATGATCACACACGAAGAGATTCGTGAGTTGGCGCAATTCAAAATCGACCAGAGCTACGCGATAACCTTTTACTTCGAGCCCCACACTCCACAAAACAAGTCCCATAGGGCAGAAGCCATTCTGGCCAAGGAACTAGTGCGGAACGCACTGCGCGAATCGGAAAAGAACGGAAAGCACGGATCCCTGAGGTCCGACCTGAATCGTATTCTGGTCCTGGCGGAGGGTCTGCACGGCAACCAGGCACGCGCCAAGGCGGTCTTTGCTTGCGGACAGAGGAACTTCTGGCGTGAATTCGATTTGCCACCCCAATTTGCACCCACCCAGCTCTTTGTCAACCGGCAGTTCCATTTAAAGCCCCTCGCCCAACTGCTCGGAGCGCAGCCGCGCTTGTGGGCGGCGATTGTAGATCGCCAGAGGGCTCGCTTTTTTGATCTCCGCCTGGACGAACTGAAGGAGCGGGAAGGATTGTTTCGGACTCCGCCCGTCCGGCAGGGGCGCAGCGACGGCTTTGCGGGCTATGACGGCGGACATACTCAGCGCCGGATCGAGGATGAAGCGCGTCATCACTACAAAGATGTGGCGCAGCACCTGAAGGATGGTCTGGAGCACGGATTATTCGAAAACCTGATCATTGGGTGTCATGACACCAATTGGCACGAGTTTGAATCGCAGCTACACCCCTATGTCAGAAAACGTGTGCTGGGACGGTTTTCGACCGAGGTAGCCAAGCTGACCAACGACCAGATCCGGGAGCAGGCGACCCGCATTCTGCATGAGTCGCTCGCCCGCCGCCGTCACCAGTTGGTGCGGGAGGTTCTCGACCAGGCCAAGAGCAATGGCCTGGGAGTCACTGGCCTTCGCCGGGTGTTGCACTCTCTTGAACTGGGGGAGGTACAAACGCTTCTCCTGGGGGACAATTTTCGGCACGCCGCCGTGGAGTGCACCGGTTGCAGACATCTGGACGCGCACCTGGTGCGATGTTGCCCTGCCTGTGGTCGAGAGACGCGAGAGCTCGAAGACGTAGCCGACGCCATCGTTCCGCTTGCCGTATGTCACGGCCTGGAGCTGTTCTACGTAAAAGACGACGAGGAATTCGACAAAGCCGGCAATATCGCAGCGCTCTTGCGCTTCCGTGCCGATCACCGGAGAGGAAGAACTGACCGCGCAGCATCCTGACTTGGCAGAACTCACGTGCTCGCCGGGCATACGGTGAAACGACCCCCTCCACTTGCTCAGCTCCGTTTCCTTGAGTTCCCATCTATTGCCGTACCTGCCCGGCTAGCCACCCTGGTCCGGAGTAAAAAAGCCTGGATTGATGCCGGGAGAGATGGTTCGCGATCATGATATCCTGGCGTCCGCTTGGAGGGAACTATGACCGTCTCCCGCCGCGGTTTTCTCGCGACTGCCATTGCGGGCTCGCTCTCGCTGGGATTGACAGAGAACCTAGCCGCAGAGGAGAACGCCACTCGGCCTCAGGCCACTGCGTCGAGCAGTAAGCGTCCCATCCTTGTTTGTGCCCATAACGGCTACAACTATCTAGACGATGCTTACGCTTTCCTGGCAGCAGGGGGAGACACTCTGGATGCAGCCCTGAAAGTGGTAAAAGGCCCGGAAGACGATCCCAAGGACACCTCGGTTGGACTGGGCGGCTTGCCCAACGAGGAGGGGGTCGTCGAACTGGATGCGTGCTGCATGCACGGTCCAACCCGACGAGCAGGTGCAGTTGGCGGCGTTCGCAATATCAAGAATGTCTCTCTGGTTGCAAGAGCCGTGATGACCGACACAGGGCATGTAATGCTGGTCGGCGAGGGGGCGGAGCGGTTTGCGGTTGCCATGGGGTTCCCGCGAGAGAATCTGCTGACGGACCACTCCCGCAAGGTATGGCTATTGTGGAAGGAATATCACTCGAGCAGCGACTGGTGGGGACCAGGTCTGGCCGATCCTCGTTGGCAGCCCCCTGAATCCGCCAACAAACCTCAGTCTGAACTCCAGGAGGAACGTATTCGTCGTCTCGAAGAACGAGCCGCCGGTCTTGGAATTGCGCCGGAGCGCCGCGCCGAGGCAGTTTGGGCCGTCCTGTTCCCACCTCATGGGACCATTCATTGCTCCGCCTTGAATACGAAAGGTGAAATCTCCGGTTGCACGACCACCAGCGGTTTGGCTTGGAAACTTCCCGGGCGCTGTGGAGATTCCCCGATCATCGGTGCCGGCTGCTACACCGACCAGGATGTCGGGTCAGCCGGAGCAACCGGCAGTGGCGAAGAAAACATAAAGGTAGCCGGTGCCCACACCATCGTCGAGAACATGCGCCGCGGCATTTCGCCCCAGGAGGCCGGCCTGGATGCGCTCGAACGGATTGTGCGTAACTATAACCACGACCAAAACCGTTTGCGCTATGTGGACATGGTTTACTACGTTCTCCGCAAGGATGGTGCCTACGCAGGGGTATCTCTGTGGGAGAGCTATCACGCCTCCAAACCGCACACGATCGCCGTGCACGATGGCACGAAACGTCAGGAGCAGACAACCGCCCTGTTTAAAGGATCGTCGGAGGATTATCCTCCCGAGCCAAAGGTCCCACCCGAAGTGATGCAGCAGTTCAAGTGATGGCAGCTAAAGGGAGGGCTTCGACGGTCAGGATAGAATTGCCTCACCTGTCCTGATCAGGCTTCCGCCTCTTTACCCTGAGAATTTGTGACCTGAGCACTCGGGAGCGAAGACTAATCGAGTCGCCTTACACGAACCGCCTTACACGAACTTTACCTTCACATCGGGTCCCTTTTCCAGATGGATGCTATCGATGAACCGTACCTTTCTGGTGCGCAAGGTCATGATGACCGACGAGGTTCGTGTGCCTTCGCCGAAAAAGCGCACACCGCGCAGTAATGCACCGTCCGTAACTCCGGTCGCGGCAAAAATCAGTTGCTTGCCCGGTGCGAGGTCTTCTGCCTGATAAATTCGGTTCTTATCCTTGATCCCCATGCGTGCAATGCGCTCCTCGAGTTCAGGCTTGTCGACGACCAGTCGTCCTTGCATGTATCCGTTCAAGCAACGAATTGCAGCCGCTGTGATTACGCCCTCCGGGGCACCACCCGAGCCCATCACGGCGTGTACGCCCGTGCCGAGGACGGCAGCCGCGATGCCGGCGGAGAGATCACCATCCCCGATAAGTCGGATACGTGCACCCGCCGCACGAATCTCCGCAATCAGTTTTTCGTGCCGTGGGCGATCCAGCACAATCACGACGAGGTCCTCCACATCTCGCTCCAGCCGCTTGGCAACGTTTTTCAGGTTCTGCGCGACCGGGGCATCAAGGTCGACAGCGCCTTTGCAAGAGGGCCCCACGACAATTTTTTCCATGTAGCAGTCGGGTGCGTTAAGCAAACCGCCGCGTTCCGACGCTGCTAGCACCGTGATGGCCCCGGGGGCACCCGTAGCGCAGAGATTGGTTCCCTCCAATGGATCCACGGCAATATCCACTTCCGGCACGTCCGTCCCATCGCTAAATTCCGCGCCCACCTTCTCGCCGATGTACAGCATCGGGGCTTCGTCTCGCTCACCCTCTCCAATGACGATGGTTCCTCGCATCGGGATGCCATCCATGGTCTGACGCATCGCCTCGGTCGCCACCTGGTCGGATAACCGGCGAGCCCCCTGACCCATGGTGCGCGCCGAAGCGATTGCCGCTACTTCCACCACGCGCAGAAATCTCGAAGCCAGATCGCTCTCGATGTTTTCACCAAAACTCCTAGCCTTGCCTTCTTTGTCTTCCGCTCGGCTCTGAGTCGCCATAAATGCCTCCATAATGCCGCCTAGGATTTATAACGCGAAGTGAAGAAAAAAGGAACCGGCGTATGTCAGTTCGCTGGGATCTCTTCCTCAATCCTAGCTTGCAGGTAGGCAGAGAGGATACAGGGCGATATGGTTGCAATTCATGCTTTGAACGATTGCTCCGAATCATTGGGCGCACTTCGGAGCGGTCGCCTCTCTTCAATTTCCTTCGCCGGGGTGAAGCTGCACGTTACTAAATACTGAATTTCGGAGAAAAAGGGGCAACGCCCTAAGGAAACGCCGCCTAGAATTGAATGTTTCTGGTTGCCTTGCTGACCAACCTGCCGGCGACCCCGCTCAAGCGGTTACCATCACTAATGCAAGGATGGAAGGTGCAACCGGGCTCCTGCACATTCCTAGGGTTTCTGCTGCGTGCACGCGATAGCATTCAGACCATGCTCGGCATAGGAGACTTCTCCTTGCCCTCTAGAACCCAATCAACAAAATCACTGGAAATGATTCATAATGTCGAAAACCATTCCCGTATTGGTCAGGCTCAGGGGATAGGTATAGCTGGTGTAAAGCACGTTCGAATTGGCGTCGAGAGACTGAATTTGGTAGTTAAGAGCCGACTGGTTACCGATTCCGGATTGGTCAAACATCACCATGTTGATGCCAGGATCAGGAAAAACGATTTGAGCGTTGGCGGAAATCTGTCTCCATTTGGAGTTCGTTCCAGAGCCGGTGTACTTATAGAGTAGGGCAGTGCCAGTTGATGTGGCCTGTACCATGTAGTCAGCGCCTATTGATAGGCCGGCACCCTGATATCCCGTCCCGGCATTCCGGTCGGTATCGAGAAAAACCTCCCACGTCACTCCGTTGACCGCCCGCCAACGGAAAGAGACGCGGGCATTCATGGTGCCGCCGGTACTAACCGTAGAACTCGGCCAGGCAGCGGCAAACGGCGCCTGGACTCCTTGGCCGGTGACAGCAGCAGCCTCCGCGGCCCAATAGACCGGAACCTGATTGTAGGCATTGTCCGAACTGTCGCTGATATAGACCCAACCCGCGTTCCGCGACTGTGCGAGGCTTAGCGCGGTTGGTAACTGTGCTTGGGTCACGCCCAGGATGATGTGCCAGAAACGGTCGGGCGGATATTGACGGATCCAAGGATACGCCGTGTAGCTGGTCTGGTACGCGGAAAGACCGCCCGAATTCTCCCAGGTCGCCAGAATGTTGCTGATCGACATCCAGCAATCATTGGCCGGGGTTGTTCCGGGGTTAAGAACGGTAATTCGTGCCCCACCCATGTTCTGGCGCACGTAGTTCGCCAGCTCGGCATAGTAGGTAAATTGCGTGCCGGAATATGTGTTGGCATCGTTGCAATTGACCGGAGCCTGGTCGAAGAAGATGCCATCTACTCCGT
Source organism: Terriglobales bacterium (assembly GCA_035623335.1). GTDB lineage: Bacteria > Acidobacteriota > Terriglobia > Terriglobales > Acidobacteriaceae > JAFAGX01. The sequence continues at coordinate 24,608 of DASPTQ010000253.1, read as the reverse complement.
AGTTCTGATAGACGCTGTTAATGGCTTGGTGCACCAGACTGGGGTCACGGGTGCCGTATTCCGTGTAGGTATAACCGAGCACAAAGATCCCTTGTTTGCGGGTGGCTTGGATGGCGGCGTCGACCGCGGCATAGTATGTCGGGTCATCGCCATTGCTGATGTCTACGATCATCAATCCCACTGCTCCGGGACCTTGCGCTGCCCAGCCTGACCATGTTGAGGTGCCAGGTTCCTGATACGAGGGGATTGCCAGCCGCGTCTGGGCATCTGCGGCCAGGGTCGCAACCAGGAAAACCAAAGAAGAGAAGACAAAACGAATCCGTCGGACGGTTAGCATAAGCGCCTCACGCGCGGGAGGATGTGCGGATACTCTATGGCTCAATGCTGGCCGTCACAAGAGCCCAAATTGACGGTTGCCGGGAGTGACCTTCGTCTAGTGACCTTCTTCTAAGGTGTTTCTTGCTCTGGATCAAGTAGTGAACCTGAGCGGCTCCCAACCGTTGCCTAAGCGCAGGGGAAACCGTTGGCTTCCAGCACCAGGGAAGTTCTCGCCTAGCATGCACCCAAAAAGCTATTGGAGCCGCAGGTCGTCGGAACGATCGTAGTTTCGACCATGGGTTCGGTAGCGCTTCACGTCCATGGTTTTCCACCGGGATTGTTATCAGCTTCAATGCGCTATTCAAAGACGCACCCTCCCTTGCACCACTGCCTTCCACTTCGCCGAATTTCCTCGCATTCGGCGCGCTGGCATCCAATCGCATCCATCTCCAACGACAAAGATTCTTGTTGTATGGCTGACTCGCACAAGGCAAAACATCGTCACGTGCAGAAAGCGCCCGCGCTCGCGCGGCCCCAGTTGTGATCAGGCCGGTGATCGGGCCTCCTGCATGGCGGCATATGCCGTGCTTCACAAAGACTGATAAAATTGTGTGGCGGAAGCAAGAACTGCAGTTCACCGCAGCCTGGGGCTATAGCTCAGTTGGGAGAGCGCATCGTTCGCAACGATGAGGTCGTCGGTTCGAGCCCGACTAGCTCCACCATATTTTCAACCACTTCGCGCTCGTTTCGTTCTAAAACACATTCCATTTCCTTCCAAGACTTCGGTGGATGGTCGTTGCGCCTTGCACCCAACGGGATCCAACCATATCCATCATTTTTCCCACGGTCCGTCGCTGGCTTTCTGGTATGTGTTGAGCGTAGATGTCATGGTAGTTGTGATGCGCGAATGACGCATCTGCCCATGCACGTCTTGGGGATTGGCATACGCCTCAATCATCCAGGTAGCACACGATGTGCGCAGCGAGCCGCCAGGTTATAGGCGGAACGCTCTGCCCAGCCTATGGGTTGGGAGGAAATAGGCCAGCCTGCTTTAACACCGAAAGCATGTTCCAAGCGCTCCACTCTTCAGAGATCTTTCCTGCCATGACGCGGAAGATGGTTATTCCCGAAACTTTAATCTTTTTGCCAGTCGCGGGGAGCCCCATTCCCGACTGCGTATTCGTACCCCACGCCGTCCAATGCACGGCAACCAGATCCCCCTCGGCGACCATACGGTCGACCGCGATCTGCATGTCCGGCATGGCCGTGCGCTCTTCACGCGCTGCGGCTATGTCGTCAGCCAGACTGAAGTCGCGCTCAGTTCCATGGGCTACAAAGTCGGCGGCATGCGATTCGGAATACTTCTCGAGCTTTCCCTGGCCTAGCACCTCCTCGAAAAACGTTCGCGCGACAGCCTTGTTTTTCTCCTCTTCACTTACCGGTTGAGCTTGACAGCGAAGAGTCATCGCAACCACCAGAACAGAGACACCAAAAGCACACTTTTTCAGCATATGAACTCCTTGCACGAACGGACCCACTTTCCCTTATTGCGGACGATGCCAGTATCTGGTCTATACCTAGGTATAGAGTCAAGGGAAAAGTTAGGGAGCGGCGTTCGCAGCGGATCCGGAGGACTTGGGCAGATCTGACTGGGCCTTCTGTGGCGGAACTTTGAGTCCAGCACGGATTTGACGCAGTGCCCCTTCCAGCTCATCACGAATCTGAATTGATGAGCGGATTTGCTCGTTCATGGCTTGCAGCTTCTTCTCGCCAAGTTTCAGGGCCTCGCGAAGGCATTGCCGTGAGCCTTTGTGATAGGGAGATGCCGCACCCGCGTCGCTGGGCAAAATCCATAGCTGCAAGACACGCCGGATTTCAGCCAGCTTGAAACCAAATCGCTGCATCTTCTTGATCACCGTGACGCTCTCAAGGTCGTTCTCGCTGTAAATGCGATATCCCGCAGGCGTGCGGCGGGGGGTACGCATGAGGCGGCACCGTTCGTAGAAGCGAATAGCCTGTACGCTCACACCAGCACGCTTCGCAAGTTCGCCGATTCTCATATGCAGATAATAAACAATGGCGGCTATCCGCAACGACATGGGTGCTTTCCAGTCGGGGTATCGGTGGAGGTGGCCTCGGCAAAGAACCAGGGTTTACCGCAATCCTTGCAAGCCCGCATCGGCAATATCCTGACCGATGATTCAGGTTTGGGCGGCGTGCAGGAGGGGACTCTATCTCCGACGGAAACCCAGGCACAACCTCCCAGATCACGTACCGATCCAGCCCAGGCCTGACCGGCAGCGTCGCAGCGGCCGCCGGGGCTGGTGGGCAGCTGGCTGAAAGCTGCGGGGTTCCCCCAGGGTCCGTCGGATCAACCACCTGGGCTTATTGTGGGTCGAGCAAAACTGGCGATTCACAGCTTCACGGTAGCCCGCCACTCGTTCACCAGTAAAAACTGGGAACGATGAACCTTGTGACCTCTCACAGCTCATTGCCGGTTTCACCTGTGCAACCCCTTCTGAAATTAGCCTCTAGGCATCGTGATCTGCGTCACTGATCTAGGTTTCCGGCAATGGTCCACTTGGAACGAAGGGACGCCAAATGTCGTCCGAGCTGATCGACACCAAAGCTGTTCCCGACAATGCCTATAAGCCGCTGCATGATGGCGAATTGTATCTGCCCATCGTTCCGGCTTCCGCCAAACTGCCAGAACTCACTTCGCGCTCAATCTTCTGGGGCGTGCTGTTTTGCGTGATCTTCACGGTAGCCTCGGCCTATTCCACCCTCAAGGTCGGCCAGGGAATGGAGGCGGCGATTCCCATCTCAATTCTCGCCATCGGCTTGGCGCGCTTGTACCGGCGGCGCTCCGCTCTGCTGGAGAACGTGATCATCACCGGCATGGGCGGCGCCTCCGCCGCCGTAGTCGCGGGCGCTGTCTTCACCCTGCCAGCGCTTTACGCTCTCCACCTCGATCCGCATCCCGTGCAGACTATCTTCATCTGCCTAGCCGGCGGGTGTCTTGGCATCCTCTTTCTGATTCCGCTGCGGCGCTACTTTGTGCGCGCAATGCACGGCAAGTTTCCGTTCCCGGAGGCCACGGCCATCACCGAAGTCCTCGTGACAGGTGAGAAAGGCGGCTCGCAAGCGAAACTTCTCCTTCAGTCCACTGTCATCGCCGCGATTTATGACTTCTTCGTCACCACCTTTCACGTCTGGAAGGAATATCTGAACTTCCAGTTTCTGCCTATCATGCGGTCACTCGCCGATCGCTGCCGCATGGTTTTCAATTTCGATGCGGTCGGCTTCATTCTTGGTCTTGGGTACGTGATGGGCTTGCGCGTCGCCCTCATATTTTGTGCCGGCGGCGTGCTGGTGAACTTTGTGCTGGTACCGATGATCTGGTTTGTCGGCAGCCACATGGGCGACGTCACCGTCTATCCCGCCACCATCCCCATTTCCCACATGACGGCAGCGGATATTTATCGCAACTACGTGCGCTTCATTGGCGTGGGCGCCATCGCGAGCGCGGGACTGGTTGGCATCCTCAAGTCCCTGCGCGTGATTGCGGGATCGTTTGGCATCGCGCTGCACGCCTTCCGCCACGGCGAAGCGCCGCACACCGAACGTACGGACCGAGACATTTCCATCATCACCATCCTGCTCGGAGTGGTGCTGGGCGCGATCGCCGTGGCTGCCTTCTTTGGACAGCTTCATGTGTCATGGACGGTGGTGGGACTAGGCCTGGCGTTAACGCTGCTGTTCTCATTTTTCTTCACCACGGTAGCGGCCAATGCCATTGCGACGACAGCGAACAACCCAGCCAGTGGCATGACTTTGTTGACTGTGATCGTCTCTGCAGTTGTGCTGCTGAAGTTCGGGCTCTCTGGGGCTACCGGCATGTTTTTTGTCATGGCCCTGGCTGGCATGGTTTGCGTTGCTTTGTGCACGTCCGGACAATTCATCACCGACCTGAAGGCCGGGTATTGGATCGGTTCCACGCCCGCAGCGCAGCAGAAGGTGAAGTTTATCGCCGTCGTCGCGTCGGCTGTTACCGCGGGATTCACTATTATCTTACTGGCCAAGGCATTCCAGTTCGGGGAGGCGGTGCCCGGCGACCCGCGCCAGGTGCTGGTCGCGCCCCAGGCTTCCGCGTTGAAAGCTGTGGTCTCGGGATTCATGAGTGGCCAGCCGGCTCCCTACATATTGTTCGGGCTCGGGGCCATGGTCACCGTCGTACTGGAGATGCTCGGGCTTTCCTCGATGGTCTTCGCACTTGGGATCTATTTGCCGTTGCAGTTGACCACGCCCATCCTGACCGGCGGATTCCTCTCGCACCTTGTCAACAAGCGTGCCGAAAAGACCGGTGGCGAGCGCGGTAAAACAATCCGCGAGCGGGGTATCATCATTGCCGGCGGCCTGATGGCTGGTGGTGCACTCGGCGGCGTGATTGGGGCAGCCCTGCGGGTGCTGCCACACTTCAAAGAAGAGTGGATTCAGACGCCCTTCTACGACAACATCCCGCTGTCGCAGTCCATTTCCGCATTGTTTTTTGTTGGTTTGTGCCTGTACGTCTGGTTTACTTCGCTGAAAAAAGAAAAGGAGGCGTGATGGACAAGGCAGGAAAGTTCACTGCAGATGCAATCCTAGCGATCGACACCCTGTGGGGCGGCGATGTGATGTGCCCCTCGGGAACGGGGCGGTTCATCGCTGATTCCTGGTTTTCAGACGAGCCGCTGCCTCCTGCATACACGCTGCCGGCTGCGGCACGGATCAGGGAATCGGGCGGGGTGGCTGGCAAGGGTGTTGATCGCGCTGCGCTGGATGATTATCTGGCGAGAGTGAATGTTCCAGCCGCCATTGATGGGATTCGCCGGGAAGGCTCAAAAATCGGCGGGCTGCGCGCTCAGTATCTATCGGGCTTGGCACTTTGCCTGGAAACCATGTGGGATTTGGCCATGGAGATTCTCGGCAAGGGCGATCCTGTGCCTTATGAACGAAGCGTGAAAGCTTCCACTGGCCATGCGCCGCAGCCGTCCCGGCCCGAAGCGAAACGGAAGCGGGTGGAAGAACTATTAGGCCACGCGAGCTATTCGCTGTCAGGCTCGGGCGGGATTCTCGGCGCGGTGGATGCTTGGCGGCGCGACCGGGTGGTCCCCATGGCTTCTGTGCGGGCTCTGAGCACGGCAGTGATTGCACATTTCGACCGGCTCAGTGAAGTGAACCTATTGCCTCATCTTCCGCCTGAACTGGCGCGTGTTCCGCGCGCCAACATCGACTTTCTCCCGATCAAAGACGCCTGGTTCTCCGGTTCCATGAACTACATTGGCCGCGCCCGCACGCCCAACGGAAAGCCGAAATATGAGGCAACATACGAGATCAATGCCTCGCTGCAGATTTCTGTTCCCGAGTTCGAGCAATTGATCAGTCACGAAGTTGTGCCCGGACACGTGACCACGTTCGCGTACCTCCAGGATCTCTACGTTCGGGGTATGGTCGGTTTCGAGGCCACTGTGCTGACCATGAACACACGTGCCGCTGCTCTTTTTGAAGGAATCGCGAACAACGCAATTTTGATCGCCCATGGGGTCACCGAGGTGGACCAACTTCCCGATAAAGACATGCAGATTGGTGTGCTGCTCGCGCTCTTGCAGGATGACGCCAAGAACGAAGCATCCTATCTGACCTGGAGCGAGAGGATGCCGAGAGAAGAAGTGGCCGCCATTCTTCGACGGGATTACCTGGTCACCGAAGAGCGTGCCGACAAGCTTTCAGGTGCCTGGGGACGTCATCCACTGCTCGGCCGGATGTACCTGCCTGCGTACCGTTCCGGAACAGAGAGAATTGCGGAACTGCGCCGCAAATATCGGCCCGGTGAACTTCTTCCAGTCCTTTATGGCTGTGCTGGATTGGTCGACTGCGAGACGGTGGAGACGGCATGCGCACAGCCGGCTTATGCCGGTCAGCAGGCATGAACGACGCTTTGCGAAGTGAGCCAAATTGACACGAACGAGGACTGTTATGACCGTCGCATTAGATCATGAGACGACTGAGACCAAGCATCGAGATGGTGCGATTGTGCTCGACGGACATTCTTTGACCATTGAAGACGTTGCGGCCATCGCCCGCGCCCGCCAGCCGGTGGACTTGCACCGAGATGCGGCCCAGCGCATCAACAAGTGCCGTGCTCTCCTCGAGCGTAAGATTCGAGCCCGCGAGATCATGTATGGCGTGAACACTGGAATCGGTGAGTTGTCGGAAGTCGTACTTACTTCCGAGCAGGTCGAGAAGTACCAAAAATATCTGCTCTACTCCCATGCCGCGGGTTGCGGCGAACCCGCAACTGAAGAGAATGTGCGAGCCGCGATGCTCTCCCGGCTGAACACGCATTGCTGGGGTCATTCCGGCATAAGACTCGAGATCGTTCGCACACAGGTGGAGATGCTGAATCGAGGAGTGACGCCAGTCGTTTGTCAGAAGGGATCGGTTGGGGCTTGCGGCGATCTTTCGCCCATGGCGCAGATGGCGATCACCCTCATGGGTGAGGGCGAGGTCTTTTATCAGGGCAAAAGACTGCCGGCAAAAGAGGGAATGGCTGAGGCTGGAATTCCTACGATGGTCTTCCGCGAAAGGGACGGGCTAGCCGCCATCAACGGTTCGAACTTCATCAGCGGAATGGGATGTCTCGAGCTTTACGACGCGGAAAGATGGTTGAGAACCCAGGAAGTTGCTCTCGCCATGACGCTCGAAGCTTTGAATGCCAATCTGCAAGCTTACGATGCTCGCATCCATTCCGTGCGTGGTTATCCCGGTGCACAGGAATGCGCCGAAAATATTCGCCGCCTTACCGAAGGATCCGAACTCCTCAAGTTGCCGGGCAAGAAGGTTCAGGACGCGTATTCATTGCGATCGAGCCCGCAAGTGATCGGCGCCGCTCGCGAGGCATTTAAGTGGATTCGTTACATGCTTGAGATCGAACTCAATCACGCGGCAGATAATCCCACATTCTTCCCCGACGAAGAAGTTGTTCTGACCGGTGCAAACTTCCAAGGCACGCCCATGGCGTTTGCTTTAGAGCTGCTAGGCATGTCTGTGACCACGCTTGCTGCCCTGTCCGAAAGGAGATTGAATCGGCTGATGAATCCGCGTTTGTCGATGGGATTACCTCCATTTCTGACCAAAGGTGCTGGAATGTTCTCCGGCTTGATGCTGACGCAATACACGGCTGGAGCTTTGGTCTGTGAGAATCGTGTGCTCAGCCATCCCGCGGCAACCGGATCCATCCCGGCCGCCGCTGATCAAGAGGACTTCGTCTCCATGGGAATGACAACTGCCATCAAGACCAGGCAGATCATCGAGAATGCGTGGCCTGTAATCGCCATCGAGCTTATCGCGGCGGCGCAAGCGTTTGATTTTCGGTTCCCGGTGAAGCCTTCACCGGCGAGCCAGGCCGCTTACGAAATGATTCGCACCTGCGTGAAGAGGCTTGACGAAGACAGGCCGCTTTACGACGACATCAATCGGCTCGCCAGCCTTGTGAAGGAGGGGAGAATCCTCGATGCAGTGAAGGGAGCTGTGGGCAATCTGAACTAGCAAGGAAATCCAGCCGACCCTACCCACATTGTCGAGAAAGAACTCTTGAGTCTGGGCGGCACCCACTATGCCACAACAAAGCTTGTGGCTTGTGCCGTCCGTACTGTTTCTCCTTTGCTGACAGTCCGGCGTATGCTCTTAGCGTTCTACCTGAAGTACCAGCCTCGCTCGGAGCGTGCAACCGTGCGGGCTTTTTTCATATTATTGGCGTGCAAATATATCGCCCTACGCCCAAGGCGTGGTCAAGCTTGCCATGAAAGCCCTTCGCAACCTGCAGCTCATCGGAATTGCCTTGGCGGTCCTAACCCTGATCGGGATGACGGGATTCCATTTCATCGAGGGATGGCCATGGTTCGACGGCTTTTATATGTTGGTGACTACGTTCACGACGATTGGGTACCAGGAAACACATCCGCTGTCTCACGTCGGACGGGTATTCAATGTGGCGCTGATATTGATCGGTGTGTCGCTGGTGTTTCTGGGTATCGGCTCGCTCACCCAGGCTTTGCTAGAATTCGAGCTTCGAGACTTCTTCGGAAAACGGAAAATGGAGCGCGAGATCGAGCGGCTTAAGGATCACTACATTATCTGTGGGGCAGGGCGTGTGGGCCGAAGTGCAGCGCGGGAGTTGGCGCGTAAGCCTATGACGTTTGTGATTATCGAACAGAATGAAAGTAAGGCAGCCCGCTACACTGGCGAATGGCTCCTAATGGTAGGGGATGCGACGCAGGAACAAACCCTGCGCCAGGCTCACATCGAGCGTGCCCGAGGGCTAGTGGCAGCCACCACGACCGATGCTGCGAATTTGTATATCGTACTGACAGCGCGCGGGTTGAATCCGCGCCTGAAAATCATCGCGCGGGCCAGCGAGGATGATGCCGAAAAACACTTACTGACAGCGGGTGCCGACTCCGTGGTCTCGCCGTATCACTTTGCTGGACAGCGCATCGCGCAGTCCTTTCTCCGGCCTCATGTGGTGAGTTTTCTTGATGCCGCAACCACTCATCTGGGAATAGATCTCGAGATTGAGGAAATCCAAGTGCCGGAAGGTTCCGTCTTCTCGGGAAAAACAGTCGAGAGCTCGCGTATCCGCCAGGAACGCGGAGTCATTATTTTGGCAATCAAACGCGAGCAGGGCATGCACTTCAATCCTGCACCCGAAGACCGAATCGAAGTCGGTGATTATCTGATTGCCATGGGCGAGCCCTCTCAGCTCCGTCAACTCGAGCAGATGGCAGCCACCAGATCATCATGAAGATAGTTGCCGCGTGCGTGCTTTTCTGCCGCTGGGTCGACCGGGAGCTCCCACAGGCATCCCTATCCCTGACGCGCATGACAAGAGTCGAGCGGGGTCAACTCTGGAATCGAGAGCCGATCCCCTTTCTCCCCAAGTCTTTACCCCCTGCGAGAAATGATCGAAGGCGAGTCGAAACGACTCGTCCCTTGTTTTTACTGAGTTGTTAGGCGCCGTTGCCTGCAGCAATCCTGTGCGAGCTGAACAAGAGGATTCAAGGAGCACTGATTACGAACCCAGCTTGAGTAGCGCCTCGCGCAGCCTCGGATGCTTCTGCGAAAGCCGGAGATACAGCGTCTCATTGGCTGCTGATTTTGCACGAATGATCCGCACAAGAGCGTGTTTGTCCGCGCCGCTCCATAAGGGGAGCTCTGGAACCAGAGAAAAAACAACCGCGAAGTTCTCGAAGTTGATACGCTGAGGCGGTGACCAGGAGTCGATGGACACGCCGAGTACACGCGACAGCCACACTCCTGCCACTTTACGAAAACGCTGACTGTTTCCCTGAAACTCCTCCGACATGTATTGATTCACCTTCAGCCCTATGTTGCGGGTGGAAAATGTGTCCCACGCTCCGATATCGTTGCCCGGCAACTCATAGAAAACGTGGCCCTCCGCAAGGCGCCGCAAGATGCGCGCGGATGTTCGGTACTTAGGGTCGCGCGCCATTTTTTGCTCCTCACGCTCGGCAACCTTCAGCAAATCCAGCCGTCCCGGGCGGAAACCCAGCTTTCGATAAAACCAGAAGGCCCCCGATTCGATCGCTTCCTCGTTTTTGTGCCCCAGCTGGTACGGATACATCGAAATGCAAGTCGCTCCCGTCACCTGGCAGAGGCAGCGCACCGCTTGGACAAAGTTCCAGGCGACTTCACCCCCTCGAAACGTGTAAAAGGTATTGAAGCCAACCTCCATCCACTCGAAGAGCCCGATGCCCTCGATGTAATTGATCGGGACTCCATTCTTCAACGTGAACCCGGCCACATAAGCGCGCAAGGGCAAGCGTCGGGCCGGAGGCAAGTTCCACAAATAGATCGAAACCCCGCGTCCCACGTCGGCGCGCACGACCGACCCCGGATCTGCCAGTGTGGTGCCGTACAATTCTCGGTAACGCACCAGCATGACCTCGCGGACCATATTAATCACGGCCTCGCCCTCCTGCCGCATTAGCCGTCGGAGTGTCGGTGGCTGCACGAGTTCCCGGGCCAGGGAAACATCGCGGCGAGCAATAAGTGGGCAAGGGTGATAAAAGACCCGTCGCACCGGCTTCCAATTTCGCGTTCGTGAAAGCCGCAGATTGTTGAGTTGCCAGCACACCGTCAGCTCGAGCGAGTTATAGAGTTGAGACTTCTCGACATCGGAGATGGACAAACTCTGCAATTGCTGCACCAGCCAGCGTACGTCGTTGCCCGGCTTCTTTCCCGCATCCAACCACCGTTGCCACGGTATGTCCGCCTCGACGTAGCCGTCCTCCTCGATCAGGGGAAGGAACTTGGTCCAAACTGAGGCCAGCGCCCGCTCGGCGGCAGGTTCGTCCCAAACAATTTCCAGGTCATCGACCCGCTTCACCAGCCATCGCACCACATCGAAACTGAGAGTGTCCTGCATGCTGGTTGCGACAATGCCCGAAACCTCCAGAGGATCAAATTCCTCCATGTCCGCCCCGGCCGCACGCAGCTTGTCGACTCTCGTGTGGAAGCTGTGGAGCAATTTCTCGGCTACGCGAAGCGTGCCCGCACTCTGAGGAAAGGCCCGCAGGAACAGCAAGGATTCGTGGAAGCGGATCAAAGATTCGACATCAGGAAATCGTCGTTTGGCCAGAACGGATAACAGTTGCTTAACGCCGGTGGCAGCACCCCGTCCGAAGCGATAACGGTGCTCTTCGAGCTGAGTAAGAAGTCGTTTCAGCGAGCCTGAAGCCATGGCGGGACAGTTGCCCTTAGAAGGCCCTTTTCTGCTGCGAATACTTCCTGACGAGGCGGCGAGTTCTCTGGGGACGACTTCCGCCTCGCTCTACCCGTGCCGGGCATTCGCCATCTCGTATTGCGATTTGGCATAGACGCAGTTTGTAGACGCGATGTGAAGCAAAACGTGTACCAGCATACAGAGGGATCAGTTCACCAGTCCACTGCTCACGCGCAACCCGCGCACGCATCCGGTGGTAACAGACCTCGATGCGGCTTCAGCGGTTCTCAGCAGCAAAAACCTAGAACCCTCTGGGTATTGGCGCATTGGGGGTGTACGCAAGACACATGCGGGAGGGGGTGCGGCTCTGCCTGATCTCGGAGTCCATCGCGCAAAGCACGAAGATCCTTGCTAACCGGGCCCTGCCTTGTCACTCCGGCCTGCGATCAGATCGTACATGTCACCGCAGCATTTTGTACTGATTGAGAACCGATGCTAATAGCTCACGATCTAGCCTCAATCTCCACGATCGCTTTAGCGCGTTACAAACCGACAGTATGCACGGCTCTCGGCGTTTCTGGTTCCTTATTTCGCTTCGGGTTTACGACGGCCGGCGCGCGCGAGGATGCGGCGAACCTTCTTGGGAGAGATCGAGAGGCGCGTCGCCACCCGTGACACTTTACGGCGCTCTCGCTCCCAGACTCGGGCGATGACAATTTCGGCGAACTCATCGCTGATCTGGCGGAACGACTTTTCGCCCACAGCGCCCTGCGACCACGCTTTTAGGACGGGGTCAACGGTTCCCTTGCGAACGATCTTCGCGCGCAGCGCCTGCAAATCTTGCCATATGCTATCGGCTTGGGTCGCGCCACATGCGGCGCGGGCCAGGTCGTAGGATTCGCGTGCGGCCTCGGCATTGTCAAAGAACGAATTGCATTGGGTCAGGCCCTGCCAGAGATAGGCAGTAGCGAGCAGATGGTGATGCTGGGTATGCTTAGCCAACTCGACCGCCTCCTGGCTGCAATCGAGGGCGCGGCGCGCAGGGCTGCCAGGATCGGAACCGCCGCCAATTTCCTCTTCGACCTTTGCGTTTTCAATCATGCACTGGACGATACGAGCGCGCCCCATGAGAATGTAGTCGTCCTTCTGCTCCGCCAGTTGATAGGCGGAAGTGGATTCTTCTTCGGCACGCTGGAAGTCGCCGCCATCCAGGTGGAGATAGCTGGCATTGAGATGGACTGTGCCAAGGCCATGATGCGTAGGTCGCTGGCCGTAAATTTCGCGGGCTGCGTCGAGATGCTCGAGCGCCTCACGGCGCAATTGTGTCAAGCGGCGGCGATGCTCGGCGCGCACGGCAGAGGCGGCTGTACGCAGGGACGATTCCTGGCCGCTTTGGCTTGAGGCCCTCCGCCGCTGTTGTGCAGCAAGGTCGACCCGCCGCTGCAACTGCAAGGCAATGCTGCGCTTGGCGAGCGCCATACTGGCCAGCGAACGCGCCAGGTTGGGATGCCGCGGATCGCGCTTGCGGTAATGTTCAATGGCGCTGACGAACAGCTCGATGGCTTTATCGAAGCGGCCTTCGCGCCGCGCCATGCGTCCGTAGAAGGACTGGATGTTGCCGAGCGTTACGTAGTCGTCGGTCTGGCACAGCGTGTTTTCTGCCGCCTCTGAGACGCGCACCGCTTCTTTCCATTTGCCCTGCTGGAACAGCAGCCAGCTCTCGAGGACCTGCATTACGGCGGCCATGCGGGGAGCCTTGAGTTCAAGGGCTAGGTCTCTTCCCTGCCCGGTAAAGATCAGAGCTTTGTCGTAATCACCACGGCGGCGCAGGCAGCGGCCTTTCCAGTAATACGCGATGGCCAACAGAAACCGGTTATCCAGCTCTTCGGGCAGGCTCAGCACAAAATCGAAATCCGAAATCGCGGTTTCGATCGCTTCCTCGGCCATCGCTACCATGCCATGGGCCATGCGGAGACAAATGTAGTCGGAGATGGTGAGGCGAGAGCGCGAGCGAGCGTCGAAGCGGGAGAGAAGCTCTTTGACAGGGGGCGAGGCGGCAAAGCCAATGTCGCTCCAAACGGCAACCAGAAGGAGCAGCCGGGCAGCATTTGCCTGCGCCGGACCGATGCCGGCGATTGCTTCTTTGTGCATAGCGAGACAGGCCAGGCCGCCCTCAATTTCCCGCGCAGCCACGTGTGCCTGCAGCTCCGAAAGGAATGCCTCGTCGATTTCAATGGTGGCAAGGGAATCCAAGCATGCGCCCATGTCTCATGGTTCTAGTCCAATAAATCGGAACTGGCAAGTGCCAGGAACCCGGGAAATTCCCGGCTGATCATCAGGTTTCAAGAGGCCGTGCGGCCTTTTGCCATTGCCCTTCGCCGCTCAGCGCCGTTGCCCGCTCTTGAACTGCCTGTTTCGCCAAGGCTTTCGTAACCGTTTTGCCGTTGGCCACGCTCGCTCCATGCTTCACCCACAGCCAGACCCTGGCGCGGCAAGTGTCCGCCGTCGCGCCCTCCCCTAGGAGGTTGTAAATGGGTATGCAGCCCGATCCGCGCTGCCAGGAGTCGAGCGACTGCAACCCTTGAGCCCGGCGGAATGCAGCCCAAGGACCACTGGGTCATTTTGTCCTAGTGGGCCGAGGTGGACAACCCAGTTTGCAGAAAAGCGATTCGAGGTCTAACTCATAGATGCGGGGCCGGCTGTAGGGTTCGGCACGCAAATTTGAGGACGGGGACAGTAAAGATGACGACTTCGAAGAACGTCGACGGGCAAACGAGCAACTGGCAGCAAAACAACGGCGTCACCGCGCTTGAAGGCTTCCGCGAGGTGCAGTACGTCGATCATTCCTCGGAGGAAGAAAGCTACGAGCTGCTGCCATCGGGAGACTAGTTGCGGTCGGGATGGGACACCATTCTCCTAGCGGCCAGCCTAGGTTGACCGAGAGTGCGCGCGACATGCCTGCAAAGGCGCCAATCCGACTGAACATGACTTAGCCTCACGTCACACCGGGACACCGTGGACGAACCACCTACGGTGTTCATTCTGGCTCACGCGTCACGGCAACAGCGCTAATCTAGTCTTCTTTCATGGATGGGATATGCCTACCAAAGTTGAACATCTGGACACGCTAACTACGACGACACTGAGCGACTTCGACCAGCAGGTCGCAGACGCACAGCAATGGTTTGCCAACCCGCGCTTCGACGGAATCGTCCGCCTGCACACCGCGCAGCAGGTGGCCGAGCAGCAGGGCACGATTCGCGGCGACTACGCGGTCGCACGCAAGGCTGCAGAGGACTTCTATGCACGGCTGCGAGAACTCTTTCAGCAGTGCAAGCAGATCACGACCTTCGGCCCCTATTCTCCGGGCCAAGCCGTCATGATCAAACGGATGGGAATCGAAGGCATTTATCTGGGCGGCTGGGCGACGTCGGCCAGGGGATCGGTGAGTGAAGATCCCGGCCCGGATTTGGCCAGCTATCCGCTCAGCCAGGTGCCCGACGAAGCAGCTGGGTTGGTGCGAGCCCTGCTCGCTGCCGACAAGAACCAACACTACGCACGCGCGCGCATGACCGAACAGCAGCGCGAAGGGACCCCAACGATCGACTTCCGGCCATTTATTATCGCGGATGCGGACACGGGCCATGGCGGCGATGCGCACGTTCGCAATCTGATCCGCCGCTTTGTCGAAGTCGGAGTGCCGGGCTACCACATTGAAGACCAAAAGCCGGGAGCGAAAAAGTGCGGTCACCAGGGCGGTAAGGTGCTCGTTGCCGAAGATGAGCAGATCCGGCGCCTGAACGCGGCCCGTTTGCAGCTGGATATCATGCGAGTCCCGGGCATTCTCGTGGCCCGCACTGATGCCGAATCGGCAACGTTCCTCGAAAATGTGAGCGACGAGCGCGATCAGCCGTTTGTTCTCGGCGCAACCAATACCGATCTGCCCACGTATCGGGTCGGCTACGTCGCCATTCTGAGAAAGCTCGCCGAAATGGGTGCAGACGAAATCCGCGGACATCTCCTGTTTGCGGTTTCGGAGGCGGAGTACCAGGATGCGTTTACCTGGCTTGAACGCGCTGGGCTGATGCCGACAATTCGCTCGACAGTGCAGGCACTGCGCAACGCTACGGCGCCGGAATTCGAATCCGCGCTCGACAAGATCGAAACGCGTTACATGGAAGTGTGGACCGGACAAGCTCAGCTGAAAACCTTTGGCCGCGCGATTGCCGATGCGATGCAAACTCGAGTGGCTGACGGCGAGCGCTTCGATATGAGTGTCGAGGAGTGGCTCAATTTCTCGAAGGGCGCTTCGTTTTACGAGATTCGCGAGCGGGCGCGGTCGATGGGCATCCAGGTCGTATGGGACTGCGAGCTGCCCAAGACTCCCGAAGGCTTTTATCAAGTCCAGGGCGGAATCGACTACGCCATCGCCAAGTCGCTGGCGGCTGCTCCATTTGCAGACCTCCTGTGGATGGAGACCAAAATGGCAGACCTCGAAGAGGCAGAGAAGTTCTCGCATGCCATCCACGCGCGGTATCCCGACAAGATGCTAGCCTACAATTTGTCGCCGTCGTTCAACTGGGACACCACCGGCATGAGTGACGAGCAGATGAGGCGCTTCCCCGAGGAACTCGGCAAGCTTGGCTTCGTATTCAACTTCATTACGTATGGCGGTCACCAGATCGATGGCTTGGCAGCGGAGGAGTTTGCGACTGCCCTGAAGCAGGACGGGATGCTAGCTCTGGCGCGCCTGCAGCGCAAGTTCCGGCTGTTGGAGTCGCCGTATCGCATGCCGCAAACGCTGGTCGGGGGGCCCCGCCTCGATGGCGCACTCATGGCTTCGTCGGGACGCACGGCCGCGACCAAGGCCATGGGCAAAGGGTCAACCCAGTTCCAGCATCTGGTGCAGACCGAGGTTCCTCCGCGGCTGCTGGAGGAATGGCTCGCAGTATGGGGCAAGCAGTGGGCGTATCCGGGAAAGATTCGTGTCCAGTTGCGTCCCCACACGGCGGGCTCGGAACTATTGGAATTGAGCGCCTTTGGTGAGTCCAATCAAGAGAAGCTCGCCAATGTTATTTTTGCGAGCCTGCAGGATCGCCGTGGCCGCAACTTCCTTTCCGTGCGCGACCAGAACACGCAGACACCGTTCCGGAAGAAGCGTCTGATGACGCTCATGCAACTGTTCCTCATCCACCGTTACTGCGCAAATGGCGTGCACTACGTCACTCCGACCGAGGACAATGAGGCGCAAGCGCAAAAGATGAAGAGCCTGGGGATCTTTTCCGACGTGCACACCGAGATTGGCCAAATCATCGTCGCGCTGGTCAACAAGGAGAGTGTCGCCGAACTGCTCAAGCCGGACCGCGTTCATCTGCGGGAGATGATCCGCAAGATGCCGGCGGCGGCATGAAGCAAACCGAGTAGAGAGCACGGAGAGCGCGAGGACCTGCAGAAGTGGCCCTGCTCATCCAGGGAGCCGAACAAGTCGGAATTTCGATTTAAGTTGCCAGACACTGCGCTGTAACTCTGTGGGCTTCGCTCGGACTTGTCCGTATCTCGAAGACCAAGCTTTCGCAGACCATTGGAGGCATTTCCAGTACCCGCCTGCACTCACACCTCGGGCCGCACTTGGGGAAGTGGATTCAAGGCGATGGGATGACTATGGCAGATTACATCGTTCGCAACGATGAGGTCGTCGGTTCGAGCCCGACTAGCTCCACCAATCTTCTCCATCACTTGCAAGGCTGCCTGTCCTTTTGCGCCATCCAAAGAAACCAGAACTTATTGGACCGTATTGGACCGTGAAGCGAACTCAGAAAGTTGCTCGACCGCACGTCGCTGTCCGGCGGGAACGATCTGAGCATAGATCTCCATTGTGGTCGACACACGGGAATGCCGCATTTGTCCCTGCACGCTCTTTGGATCAGCTCCCGCCAGGATCATCCAGGTCGCGTGGGATCTGCGCAGACACTGCCAGTTGACGAGTCTACTCAAGTTTACTTGTGCAGGTCACGAGTGCCTGTGCCGCCCTTCGCGGAGTAGTCAGCCCATGCCGACGGTGCGAGTTCGTCGAAGCTGCAACTGCGAAAGAGCCTGTTAAGACAACGCAGGTTAACATCAAATGCCCGTTTCACGGGCCTCCCAGCCGACTGCAAGACACAGGAGTAAAGCCCACTTGCCGGGAAATGAACGGAGCCGTGGCCGATGGACACGAGATATTCCTGCTTGGCGCACCTGGGATCAGAATTCACCGACTCGCGCCAAGTTTCGACTTCGTATCCGAGGGGAACCAAGTACCTGTACGTAGGGAATCTAACCGTTCCATCCTAATTTCCCAGACCCCCGTTTGGCTTCGATCCAGCTTTCCGCTTCGTACTTCAAACTGCGCACAGACAACCCACGAACGGACCCCGATGTAAGGAAGAGTCGTGTAAAAGAATTCTGCCGTTCTGCCTATTAACGGAATCCGTGGCAGCCGTGTCATAATCCATAATCGGAACGTGCAATCCCGCGGCGTACACATAGGCCAGGGCCTCCAGGGGAAGGTCACGTTCCCGTGGACATCGACCATCGGGTCGCCTGGATCAGGAAACTGTGGTTGCAAATCCGATTGCATCCCGTGCCCTCCGTAGCGAATCATGATGTCGCGAACTTCGGCAAAGCCAGCGGTCGAGAAGTCAAGGGATCTCAAGTCCGCAAACAGGGATTCGGCGCGCCGACGCTGATAGATCGAGTCGATATACAAGAAGAGCCAACTACCAACAATCGATATGAGGACCAGTCGAGCCACCCAGCGTAAGGTGGCGCGGAATCGACGGCGGGTATCAGTCCTCTTTGAGTGAATGTCCGTCACTTCAAATAGTCTAGACCCCACTGAAAGTCCCTGAGTTCCCAGCACAGGTGTCCCTGAAATAGCTCCTAGTGCCACTCAACCTGGTGCGACTGCAACGCAGCGAGAATCATTCCTCGCTAACGGCGTAGGGTTTACCGACCGGATTTCACGGTGATAGGCAAACGCTTGCCGATTAGGCGCATGTAGTCGGGTGCCATCAGCCGGCCAGATTCTGGTTAGCTACCATACGCCAACTGGCAGATTCTGACATCGCTGACGAGCGCATTGGAGGAAGCCCAAGAGGAAGGGCGCTTTTTTCGCGGAACACCGCTCCCGGCCAAAGCGTACTTAAGGTAAGAAGCCTCGGGAGGATTTCCATGAGCCTTGGCAGTGACCTCCGCTGTGCTTTGCGCGCAATGCGTCGTAACCCCGGCTTTAGTGCCGTCGCTATAGCCACCCTTGCTTTCGGTATCGGCGCCAACACAGCTATCTTCAGCGTTGTCTATGGAGTCCTAATCCGTCCCCTGGGCTACGGTGACGAAAGCCGCCTCGTCGCGATTCACGAGGTCATGCCCAGATTCAGCCATCTCGCACCGCGCATTCCAGTGAATGCAATGCACTTCCACGAATGGCGCAAGCGGGTGTCCGCCTTCGAGAGTCTCGCGCTGATCGGGGGAATCCGGATGAACCTGACTGGAGCCGGAGAACCCGAGCGACTGGCGGTGGCCCGCGTGTCTCCAGACCTTTTCCCCCTGCTCGGCGCGCGGACGCAACTGGGGCGCACCTTCCTCGAAGAGGAGGACCAGCCTGGACGCGACGACGTCGTTGTACTGAGCAATGCGTTCTGGAAACGTCGATTTGCCAGCGATCCAAGTGTCCTGGGCCGCAAAGTTCTTCTCGATGGCCATCCTTATGAGATTGTTGGCGTGCTTTCCCCGCTCTTTCATTTTCCCAAGTTGAGCCATCTATATGCGATGACTATCGCGGAGGAGCAGCCCGATCTTTGGAAGCCTTTTGCCGCAAAGCCAGACGAATTGGAAGCGTTGGGCGATTTCAACTTTGCCTGTATCGCGCGCCTGCGCTCCAGCGTTTCACTCAGCCAGGCGCTTTCGGAGTTGAATGCTGCGCAAGCGGTTATCGCCAGTCAGGCTCCCGAGAAGATTGAACTGTTTGCAGCCATCGTTCCGCTTCAGGAACAAATTACAGGTCGGTCGCGTCGTGGCCTGCAACTCCTGCTCTGCGCTGCCGGCGCCGTCCTGCTCATCGGCTGCGTCAACATTGCCAATCTGCTGCTCGGAAGAACCACGTCGAGGAAACAAGAGCTCGCCATCCGCTCCGCCTTGGGTGCGAGTTTTCGTCGCCTCGTGCAGCAGATGCTGGCGGAAAGCCTACTGCTCGCTGGCATCGGCGGCGCTCTGGGAGTGTCGGTCGCTTACGTCAGCCTGCGTCTGATACTGGCCCATGCTCCAATTGATTTGCCGCGCCTGGACGAGATCCGTCTCGACACCCGAGTTCTCCTCTTCACGACCGCAGTTTCGTGTCTCTCCGGTCTTCTCTGCGGATTCCTTCCTGCCTGGCGCTTTGCCGGCACCAGACCGATAGCGGTCGTGAAATCAGGAATTCGCAGCACCGAGGGACGCGCCGCAGGCAGGCTGCGCGCCCTCCTCATCGGTGTGGAGGTTGGTCTTAGCACGCTCTGTCTGGTCGCCGGCGGCCTGCTCCTGCACAGCTTCGTGAACCTGTTCGAAGTTGACAAAGGGTTTGCCGCGGAACAGGTGTTGACTGTGAATCTCAGTCTGCCCGACACGCGCTACCCTGATCAGCCAGACCACGTGCGCTTTATGCGATCGCTAGTCGATTCGGTGGAGGCGCTTCCCGGCGTGGTTTCAGCCGGTATTTCCAACATGCTTCCGTTAAGCGGTGAGGGCGGAAACAACCTGGTGAGTCTCGAGGGCACAACCGTTCCTCTCACGGAACGCCCCCTCGTAGACATCCGAGGCGTGAATCCCGAGTACTTTCAGACGATGAACATTCCCCTACGCGAGGGCCGCATCTTCGCTTACTCGGATGGCGAGCGCAGACTCGCCATCGTGTCTGCCCTAACAGCCGAACGCCTCTGGCCCGGACAAAATCCACTCGGAAAGCGTTTCAAGGTTGGCGATCCGGATGGGCCATTCATTGAGGTATCGGGGGTGGTTGGCGATGTGCGGACTGTGAGCCTCGACCGCCCGCCTTCGATGACCGTTTACCTGCCATACTGGCAACGGCGCACTTTCGGCGGTCCCTCGCTGGCTGTCAAGACCGCTGTGGATCCCCTTTCTATGTCATCGTCGATTCGCAGCGTCATCCACCGCATCGATTCCGAGTTGCCAGTGCCTCGCTTCGAGACCATGGATCAGGTTGTCGATGAATCCGTGGCACAGCGGCGTTTCCAGATGAACCTCATTCTGCTGTTTGCCGCCATGGCACTAGTCCTGGCCAGCCTCGGCATTTACGGCGTCGTTTCTTATTCAGTCGTCTTGCGCACCAATGAAATAGGTATCCGTATGGCAGTCGGCGCCTGCGGCAGAGACATTCTGAAAATGATCTTGCGTCAAGCAATGACTCCGGTCGCCGTCGGCGTGGGCGCCGGCCTCGTCGCCTCCATCGTTGTTGGACGCCTATTGGCCAGCTTGCTCTTTGGCGTTGCGCCTGCCGACATCTCGACGATGGCGAGCGTAGTCATGATCCTCGCTGGCGTAGCGGCTTCAGCTGGTTTCGTTCCAGCGCGGCGGGCTAGCCGCGTCGAGCCCATGATTGCCCTGCGCTACGAATGACAGCCATGAACTGGCATGAGGCCCATCGCACTCGATCTTCGCCGACACGGGCTGACCGCAGAGGGCGGTCAACCTACCTCAGCTCCGCCGCCTGTAGCCGGATTCAGAGATCCGTTTGGCTTGCTGCCCGCCGATCACGAGCAAACGGAAGAGACCTGATTCATTTTCTTGTTTGCGACTACTCGCCAAACCAGCAAAAGCCGGACGCTTGAAATCCTCGCCCAGTGGTGTTCAATCTTCAATCATTGAGATGTTTTGCCGCGGCTCTTGCGGTCGAGGCAACTTTGCTCGGCGTATCCCGCAGCCGAGGGGGATTAGTTAGTCCTCGTTAACGGCGTAGTGGAGAGTATCGGGCATTCTCATGGACGACGGTAAAGGAGGCCATCGTCCATACACAAAGCTCGTAAGAAGAAACGACCGCCAAAGCGCGTTCTAGCCCTTCCCGACCTCGAACAGTCCAAGGCCGCTGTCTTGAACAGCCTTACCTCGAAGAGCGGCCAACGTACCTACGATCGTGCCATAACCGACTTCGTGGCCTGGTACTGCTCCGAGCCACGTCTAGCGCTCAATCGCACCGTGGTTCTGCGCTACCGGATCAATCTCGAGCAGAAGCAGTCTGCGCCAACGACTATCAACCTGCACCTGGCTGCGGTCCGGCGAGTTGCTTTTGACGCAGCCGATTCTGGTTTGCTCAGCCCGGAACTGGCCGCCGGAATTCGCCGGGTCAAGGGAGTGCGCCGCATCGGAGTGCGTGTCGGGAACTGGCTGACAGCTGAGCAAGGCTAGCGATTGTTAGCCAGCATGAAGCGGGAGTCGCTACGGGGCAAGAGGAACTACGCCATGCTGGCGATGCTGATCGGCTGTGGACTGCGCCGAGGGGAACTACTGGTGCTGAGTGCTGAGTCCATCCAGCTGCGGGAAGACCATTGGGTCATCGCCGATCTGATGGGCAAGGCCGGGCACGTTCGTACCGTTCCAATTCCGTTGTGGGCCAAGGCTGCAATTGACGAATGGAAGGACGCTAGCGGGATCAAGGAAGGAGCTCTGTTTCGTTCGATCAGAAAGCAAGGCCAGATCTGGGGCAGCGGAATGACCGCGAAAGTGTTATGGGAGATAGTGCGGGAGGCAGCCTCACGGGCAGGGATCGAGAAGCTTGCTCCTCACGACCTCCGCCGGACTTGTGCTCGGCTTTGCCATGCTGCAGGAGGAGAACTCGAACAAATCCAATTTCTGCTCGGTCACATTTCGATTCAGACAACCGAACGATATCTTGGCTGCAAGCAGCGAATTCAAGGTGCTGTCAACGACAAAATCGGGATAGAACCGCCGGACTGAGCTAGCCGCTCTCCGTCCGCTTTGCCGCCATCCTCGCGAAACCCCACAAGCCCGTTTCCGGGGCGCAGGTGAAGCACGAAGAGGCGCCCGGATGACTTCCGCATTGCCGACCCGGAGCTAGGGTGGCTTCGGTCCATTCACGGACATACCGTCAAAAGTTAAGATAACCGCAAGGCAGCCTCACAAGAGGGATTCACCGAGGCAGTCAGGCCCACCTCTATTTGAGGATGGCGGCCTTCTCCGGCCTGACGCTGACTCGCGCGCTGAAGAGTTCACTTCTTCGCGGCGAGCGCGCATGGCCCTGGGAGTCTGTTCAGCACGTTCCGGCACAGCTCGATTAGCGCATCGCTTTGGCTCGCTAGTGGATCTTCATTGCGACCGACGAGATAGTAGCGGCCCCTGGCGGTTAGTATCTCGGCTGGCGTGACACTGGCGAGGCAACCGCTGGCGAGTTCTTTCTCGGCATTGAGGCGGCGGCTGCTCTGGTAGATCTGCGACGCGCCCGAGGCATCTTTCATCTCGAAGAGCTCCACGATGAAGCGCTCGTTGCCCCGGCCGTAGCGTCGGACGTAGAGCGCGGAGAAGCCTTGCTTCAGGTAGAAGTCCGCCCCGCCATCCATGTATGTGTAGAGTGTCTCACCCGCGTAGCTCTCCGCTTGTTCGATGTCTGCAAGACCGCCGAGCGCCGCGCCGGAGGGCAAAGGACCGGCCCCACGGCTGCATGCCCAAAGGCCGAGCGCCAGCGTGCACGCTAGTGCGGCGCCGCCAACACGTCTCACGCGCGGATCTCCACGACCTTGACAGCGTCTAGGTCCGCTTTGCCCAGACCGAGAGCGGCCGCGTGCCTGAGCTGCGGGGCAACCATGTCGAGTGCGAACGTTTTGTCGTGCTGGGCCATGAGGCGAGCGCAATAGGCGTCGACCGCCACCATGTCGCCGCTCAGGATGATCTTGTTGACGCCCTGGACGACTTCGGCGCCTCCGCCCAACCCCGGACCACTGCGCGCCAGGATCGCGCGGGCGTCCACGACGTTAAGCTGCGGCCTGACCGCGTCGGCAAAATGGACCAGGCGCTGGTGCATCAGACCAGTTCGGCCCTCGCTGTCTTTCGTATGAACGAGCATCCGGTCAGCCATGGCAACTGAGCCGAAATGCATCTTGAGGGCGCAGGTGAAGTTCACCCACACGTGGCGCTTCACGACCGGCAGGCTGACCACGATCGGTGCCTCGTGCAGAAGACGGTGAACAGCCACCGGCTTTGCGATCGGCCAAGCGGGATTCCGGACAAAGACGAATTCGTCCGGATCCAAAAAATCCCGGGCGAGAACAGGCACCCCGCCCTGCGTGAGCTTGTCCAGTACTCCCAGGCGCCGCAGCATGTGTTCAGGCGGTATGGCCGCGCCCAGTCGGGTCCCGGAGGAGTCAAAGAGGCTGGTCTTGCTCACGCTCGCACGCTTCAGCTCGTCGGCCACTGCCAGGACGAATTCGGCGGCGGTCGTCACCGGATAGGGCTGCGACATAACGTAGTTGCCGCGAAAGATCGCCTCGCGGCCCAACTTCGCTAGCGGGTCCAGCCCTCCCAAGGCCTCGATCCCTGCACGCAGCATGGCTCGCAAATCCTCGCCCTCCACGGCGACCAGCAGAGGCTGGCCAGCGGCGACAAACGGATTGGGTGGTACCGACTTGCACGCGCGCGTTGTGAGGCTACAGCCACACTCGAACCCTGCCACTGCCGTCGCGAGGGCGCCGGCACCCAGGCGAAGAAACTCCCTGCGATCGAGCAGCCTGGAAATGGATAAAGCGCTCATGGCGCCCCTCCTGCCGCTCGACTGGCATCCAGCCAGCGGCCGACGATCGCGGCGCCAGCCATCAAGAGCAATCCGAAGCCGACCGCCCCGCCGAGCATGATCTGAGCCGCCACTCGCGAATCGTTCAGTCCCCTCGCGATTAGGAAGATGGCCAGCATGCCAGCCACGACGCCGACGGAGCCGAACAACGGTGCGGCTACGATGAAGGCGATCCTCGTGCGACGTCGGCGAAACGCGAAAGCGCCCACCACTCCGATGACCAAGCCGGACACGGGCCATGCAAGCAACGGCGAGAAAAAGGACTGACCAACCTGGACTGCAGCCAGGCTGACCATCGCAGCGCAGACGGCGCCCAGGAGTGCCGCGCGCGGCTGGCGATTCAACAAGCCCAGGGAGATCGCAGTGGCCCCAGCCGCACAGGCGGTGCGTGGACCCCACGAGCCCACGAATCCGCCCACGATCCAGCCTAAGGCTGAGAAACCGAGACCTGCCGCCGCCCAAAGCAGCAGCGGATGGCCTCGATACGCCTGCTGCGTTCCGCCGCCAGAGACTTTAGCAGGAAAGAGGAAGGCCGCTATAGGTGCGAAAAAAGCTGCTCGCATGACTCTCTTCCTATCCCTCGATCGGCGCCCTTACATATTCACCTAAACGTATAGTACGCTCACGTGCGTATGAAAGTTGCCGTCTAAGTCCCGATGGCGGGCAACTCAGAAG